>NZ_JBQFQY010000002.1:0-764511 GCF_056537125.1 Ruegeria sp. CH10
TCACCAACCGACAAATCGCGCCACCCGTCGGATAATAAACCCCAGTAACACCACCCGTACCAATCGTGATAAACTCTTCGGCGTATGCGGCAGGGGCCATAAGGGCTGACGCCACAACCGCACCGAGGCTAAGCTTGCTGCTGTTTTTCATTTTGAGAACTCCCATTTTTGGTGGATGAGAGATCACTCAGCGCTTGCCAAAAGGGCACGTCTTCCAAGACGAGCCCGGAACTGTTTTTCACCGGGCCAAGCGTCTGAATTTCCATAATCTCCCAACATATTCGACGTTTCCTATTGAGACTGCTCTTGTCAACCCCCGCGAATTTCTGGATGCGTTCATTCCTCAGATCTGAGGCACGTTGCAGAGGCTTCCCCGTATCGGCCCTCGGAACGCACAGCCTGATGCCTCGCACAAACTGTTGAAACAGAAACAGGGTTTTACAGATGCGGTGGTGCCAGCAAAGCGCATTCGGGGCTCGGGAAACTGCGGCGAATAACTAAACCTGAGTGTACGAGGGGAAAAGAGACACTTACATAGAGCCCCCTGCAGGATGTCCTTTTCCGATCAAAGTTAAAACAGGTTAAAAAACAACTGACTCTTATTGACGAAGTCCGAGAACTTTTGACCCGAAACAGCAATATAGTCATCACCATTGGAGAAAATATACGGTGACGCGTGCTTCTTCCACTTTTTTGAAATTTCTGGATTACTCGCAGGTGTAAATCCATTTTTTGCCAACAGAGCAGCAGTTTCTTCTGCAATTTCCTGAGGTTTTGGTCCTGTATTTGGCATGGTTACCAGGCAGCGACGCTTGGCCCCAGTTACGTTCAGCGGTGGTATTGCGACGCTTGCCCGCGATTCTTTTCCCAAACTCTTATTCGGAGCTTTTGCTTGGGTTACGACCTTTATACATTCGGCCAAAAGAGGTTGCAGCTCAGACATTGAAAAGACAGCGGCTCTACCTTGGGGTTCGCTCGCTGAACTTGTTGTCTCTTGTATCGTATCACATCCTGCCAGGGCCAGGAAGCCTGCGGATATCAGCACCGTTCTCATCAAAAAATCCTTTAGACTTAATTAGAGTGGTTTCACTCGTCCTAAAGCCAAGATGCGGCTTGAACAACGAAAATTGTTTGCGGCCGCTTTCTCCACCGGAAGAAATTGCCACGTCTTTGATAAAAAACTGGTAAACGATGCGGGACGGGGAACGTCAGACACACACCCAAACCCGTCAGCTCTGACACAAGACCAGAACGTGAAAGTTTGAGTTAGCGGTGTGAGTAAACGAAATGGCGGATAAGAAAAAACAGAGGATCAGCTTCCCTAACCCTCTGTTTTTACTATGGTACCCAAGGCCGGACTCGAACCGGCACGGTATCACTACCGGGGGATTTTGAATCCCCTGCGTCTACCATTCCGCCACTTGGGCCACGAACACTGGATTAGCGTCCATGACCGGGAAGGTCCAGAGGCAAAAACCAACCCAAATACAGTTTGTTTTCACCGCAATGGTTGACGGCCCTAAAGGCGCATGGTTTGGCATAGGCAAGGTTTAATCAGGATTTTAGTACCATATGTTGCGATCGCTCTATGACTGGACCATTCGTTTGGCCGAACATCCGCACGCTCTTTGGGCGCTGGCTATTGTCGCCTTTATCGAAAGCTCGGTCTTTCCGATCCCACCTGACGTGCTGATGATTCCCATGATTTTGGCGCGCCCATCACGGGCCTGGCTGATCGCAACGGTGGCATTGGTGGCCTCGGTTCTGGGTGGCATCCTGGGTTATGCGATTGGTGCGTTTTTCTATGACAGCATCGGACAGCCCGTGCTTGAGGCCATGGGCAAGACCCACGCGATGGAAGAGTTCAATACGCGGTTCAATGATTTTGGGTTCTGGGCCGTGCTTGCAGCCGGTGTCACGCCCTTCCCCTACAAGGTAATCACCATCATGTCGGGCTGGACCGGCATGCCGTTGGGCACGTTCATCGCCACCTCGATTCTGGCCCGTGCGCTGCGGTTCTTCCTTGTCGCCGGTCTGTTGTGGAAGTTCGGTGAACCCATCCGAGACTTCATTGAAAAGCGGTTGGGTCTTATGTTCACCCTGTTCATCATCCTGCTGTTTGGCGGCTTTTTGGCGGTGAAATACCTATGACACGCAAGAGCATTCTGGTCCTGGTTGCGGCAGGCGGGTCTGCGGCCCTGCTGCTTGGCGCGTGGGCGTTTCAATACATCGGCGGACTTGCCCCCTGCAAAATGTGCATCTGGCAGCGCTATCCGCATGGGGCAGCAGCCCTAATCGGGGTGCTGGCGCTGACCCTGCCCCGCGTGAACCTGTTGCCCTTGCTGGGTGCCTTAGCCGCCCTGACAACTGCGGCCATCGGTGTTTTTCACGCCGGGGTAGAACTTGCGTGGTGGGAAGGTCCGTCAAGCTGTACTTCGGGCGACATAGGTGGGTTGTCCACACAGGACCTGATGGATCAGATCATGTCCGCGCCACTGGTACGCTGCGATGACATCCCGTGGCAGATGTTGGGCCTGTCCATGGCCGGGTGGAACGCCGTTCTGTCGGGCGCTTTGGTCCTTGTCTGGCTCGCGGCGTGGCGCGCGGGCCGTTAAAACTCGTCCAGTTCCGCATCCCAGTAGAGAAAGTCGATCCAGCTGTCATGCAGGTGGTTTGGCGGGAACTTGCGCCCGATATTCCGCAACGCCTCAGCATCCGGTTGACGGGGCGGTTTGCGCAAGGTCATGCCCGCCTGCCTCAGTGATTTCGACCCCTTCTTGAGGTTGCACGGGCTACACGCCGCCACCACGTTCTGCCAGCTGGTCACACCGCCGGCGGCGCGCGGCACCACATGATCAAAGGTCAGATCCCCCTTGCTGCCGCAATACTGGCAGCGGAATTCATCCCTCAGAAATAAATTAAAGCGCGTGAAGGCCACGCGCTTTCTGGGTTTTACATAGTCTTTGAGGACAACGACCGACGGTATTCGTATCTCGGTACTCGGGCTTCGGACGACCTCATCGTATTCGGCCACAATGTCGACCCGGTCCAGCCAGGCCGCCTTGATCGCCTCTTGCCAGGGCCACAGGGACAGCGGGTAATAGGACAAGGGGCGATAATCGGCGTTCAAAACCAATGCCGGATGATGCTTGAGCGCACCGGGTTCCCTGACAAATTCGGTTCTGAAATCTCCATCCATATCTGACTCGCTCCTCGCTCTGCTCTGCCCGTTTTGGCATCAGAGCGGGGAACACCCGCCCCGGCCTTGGTTCAACTATATATCGTGTTAAAACTCTGACAAGCCCTGAGTTTCCACAATATCTCGGGATTGGTTACGGCGAATCCGTAACAGAGACGTGACAGTTATCCACAGCTTGCGCGACTGTGGCCTGCGGGCTATGGCGTGATCCATGAGCTGGTTCATCCGATTCAACAAACCTTTTGACGTGCTGCCGCAATTCACCGACCGCGCCAATGCGGATACACCGCGCAGCACCCTGTCTGACTATATCGACCTGCCGGGCGTCTACCCGGCCGGGCGGTTGGATCGCGACAGCGAAGGGCTGATGCTGCTGACCGACAACGGGCGGCTGCAGGCACAAATTTCGGACCCCAAACATAAGATGGCCAAAACCTATTGGGTTCAGGTCGAAGGGTTGCCGGATTCAGCGGCCCTCAAGGCGCTGCGCGACGGGGTTGAAATGAAAGACGGCGTGACCCGCCCCGCCAAGGCCCGTCTGATGGACGAACCCGAGGGGTTGTGGCCGCGCACCCCGCCCATTCGCGTGCGCCAGACCATACCTGATTGCTGGATCGAACTGACCCTGCGCGAAGGGAAAAACCGGCAGGTCCGCCGCATGACGGCCGCCGTGGGGCACCCCACGCTGCGGCTGATCCGGGCACGGGTTGGCGATTGGTCGCTTGAGGGGCTTGAGTCGGGCCAATGGGACAGCCTGCCAGCACCGACCCTGAGCGCCGCCCCTCAGCGCAAGCGGGACCGACGCCCACGCAGGTGACAAAAACCGCGCTTTGTGATAGGCTTACCGGATGAAGATCACGCCGGACATACCCCAACCCGCCGGGATTCTTGAGGCTGCGCTTTACGTCGACGATCTGGATGAGGCCGAGCGTTTCTATGGCGATGTTCTGACCCTTGAGAAAATCCAGCGGGTGGCAGACCGGCATGTGTTCTACCGGGTGGGTCCGTCGGTTCTGTTGTTGTTCAACGCGCAAGAGACCGCGCAACCTCCGACAAATCCCGATCTGCCTGTCCCACCGCATGGCGCGCACGGACCCGGGCATGTGTGCCTGACCCTGACGCGTACCCAGATCGACACCATGCGCAAACACCTGCTGGACTGGAACATCCCTGTCGATGCCGAATTCGACTGGCCCAGCGGCGCACGATCGCTTTACGTCCGAGACCCCGCGGGAAACTCGGTCGAATTTGCCGAGCCCCACCTCTGGGGCTAGCTCATTTCAGCGGCAGTTTCTCACCCCCAACGATCCGGCAAATGTCGCTCGCGCTGACGCCGGCTTCGCCAAGGGCTGCGCGAAATCTGGCCATGTGAGGGGTTTCAAAATGGGTCTCAAGCGCGGCCTGACTTTCCCACTCCTCATAGACACGAAAGCGGTTTGGGGTGCCCAGAATTTGGCTGAACTCATAGGTAAGACAGCCCTCTTCTTTCACGGTTTCCGCAACCATCTCCAACGCCGCTTTCGCAGCCTTTTCAACGCCCTCTGGCGCGACTTCAACCGTTCCGGTGACAACCAGCATTGCATTCCCTCTCAATTCAGATCACGCTCAGAGGCTCAGCTTGTCACGCATGAACGCCAGCGCAACGCTTAGCCCGTCAGGGGCGATACCGTGGCCTGTGCCCTTCATGACATGGGCGTAGACCTCTTTGAAATCTGCCGCTTGCAGGGCTTCGGCAGCCTCGGGCAAGGATTGCGGCGGCACCACGTCATCCGCATCACCATGCACCAGCAGGATCGGCATGCGGCTGACCGTCTCATCCGGCAGCAGATCAGGCTCCAGCAACCGGCCCGAGAAGGCCACGACGCCCGCCACAGGGTCCTCGCGGCGCGGGGCGACGTGCAGGCTCATCATCGTGCCCTGGCTGAAGCCGAACAGAACCACCTGCTCGGGCAGGACATCTTCGTCCACCATCAGTGCGTCGAGGAAGGCGTTGAAGTCTTCAACGGCCATCTCCATGCCCCGGCGCGCCTCTTCCTCGGATGAGCCGTCGATCCACGGGATCGGAAACCACTGGAACCCATTGGGCATTCCGGGTATCTGTTCCGGCGCATCGGGGGCCACGAACAGCGTATCAGGCAGATGTTCCCCCAGCGGATCGGCCAGACCCAGCAGGTCGGCCCCGTTGGCCCCGTAGCCGTGCACAAACACCACGACCGAGCGTATATCGCCCGAAACCGGCTCTTTTCGGAGCGCATTCAAAACTCGAGTCATCTGATCCCTTCTCGTTCTTTGGCCACCCGGTAATAGGCCCACAGCACCCGCGCCGCAACCGACCGCCAGGGCGACCACGCTTCAGCCATTTGGCGGAGTTCTTTATCCGTCGGACGTTTGGGCAGGTCATAGAGGATGCGCGCCGCCTCTTGCAGCGCCAGATCACCGGGCGCGATCACGTCAGCGCGACCCAGTGAAAACATCGCGTAAATCTCGGCCGTCCAAATGCCAATGCCCGGCACTTCGGTCAGTGTGGCGACGACCTCCTCGTTAGAAACGTCGCGCAACGCTTTGTAATCAATGCGCGCTTCGGCCAAGGCCCGCGCGTATCTGATTTTCTGACGGCTCAGCCCAACAGCCCGCAAATCGTCATCCGTGGCCCACATGATTTTGCGCGGGCCCGTCAGTTTCGCATCCTGCAACCGCTTCCAGATTGCATTGGCCGAGGCCACGCTGACCTGCTGGCTGACAATCGCGCTTAGCAGCTGCGCAAACCCGTCCGGGCGGCGGCGCAGCGGCAACGGGCCAGTCTGGTCCATCGCATAGGACATACGCGGGCACGCATCGGCCAGCCACGCGGCGCCCTCGCTTACACAGTCATTGGTTTCGATGATACGTCCGACGGACATCTGCTCTCTGGCCCCCAAGGTCACGAGCACGTTAGGCGGCTTTGCCGCATATGCAACCCGCTTGTGCGTCTGGGTTTTCACCGATACCCATAGGCGCATGACAATGACCTCAACTGCCCCAAACGACAGTCAGGCCAAACGCAATGTCGCCGTATTGGTTGCGGCACAAGCGGTGCTTGGCGCGCAGATGCCGATGATCTTTATCGTTGGCGGTCTCGCCGGACAGTCGTTGGCGACCAATGCCTGTCTGGCGACCTTGCCGATCTCATTGATCGTGCTGGGATCGATGCTGGCGGCAACGCCGATTTCCGCCATCATGCAGCGCTGGGGCAGACGCGCAGGGTTTCTGGTCGGCGCAACCGCAGGCGCGCTTGGCGGTTTGGTCGGAGCATACGGGTTGTATCTGGGATCGTTCCCCGTGTTCCTTGTGGGCAGCCTGCTGACTGGCATCTACATGAGCGCGCATGGTTTTTACCGCTTTGCCGCTGCGGATACCGCCTCGGACGCTTTCCGCCCCAAGGCGATCTCATATGTCATGGCAGGCGGTCTGGCGGCGGCGATCATTGGACCACAGATCGTCAAGCTGACGTCGACGGCTTATGTCATACCCTTCCTTGGGACATATATCGCCGTCATCGCGGTGAACGTCATCGGGTCAGCCCTGTTCTTCTTTCTGGACATCCCCACCCCCCCCAAGGCCGAGGAAGGCGCCCCCAAGGGCCGCAGCCGTCTTGAGATGCTGAAAACACCGCGTATCGCCGTGGCGATCATCTGCGCGATGGTGTCCTACGCGCTGATGAATCTGGTCATGACCTCGACCCCGCTGGCCGTTGTCGGATGCGGCTATTCGGCCAATGACGCGGCGGATGTGGTGACGGGTCACGTACTTGCCATGTACATCCCCAGCTTTTTCACCGGCCAATTGATCGCCCGGTTCGGGGTTGAGAAGATCGTTGCCCTTGGCCTTGCCATTCTGGCCGGAGCGGGCGTCGTCGCCCTGCAAGGCGTTGAGCTGGAAAACTTTTTCATCGCCCTGATCCTGCTGGGCATCGGCTGGAACTTTGGCTTTATCGGTGCCACCACCATGCTGGCCGCCTCGCATGACGTCAGCGAACGTGGCCGGATGCAGGGCCTGAACGACCTGCTGGTGTTCGGAGGCGTCACAATCGCCTCGCTCGCCTCGGGCGGGTTGATGAACTGTTCGGGCGGATCGGCGGTTGAAGGCTGGACAGCGGTAAACCTGGCCATGATCCCGCTGCTGACATTGGCGGGCGCGGCGCTGTTGTGGCTGGTTCTGAAACCGTCCGAGCCGGAAACAGTCTGATCCTCACCAGCGTCCGCTGGCCACAACCCACATCAATGACGCCCTACGGCGAATCTCGCCCTGCGCCAAATCCCCTGCCGCCACACGGTCTGGTCGCGCGATGGCCCGGCGCAGAATCCAATCGGTCTGCCAACCGGAATAGAGCGCAGGGCGCGCGTCAGGTGAAACGACGGTCGCGTTAGTGCGAGCGCAGTGCAGCCTGTCCAAAGCCGTTTGCGCAAGGGCGCGCACGCCATCCGGGGTGCCGTCCAGCAAGGGAATGCGCCCGCGTGCCTCAAGATCGGGAATGGCCCGCAACCAATTTGCTACCCCAACCCCAAAGCCAAAATCGCGCAAGACACTCTCATCGGCGGTACCCAACATCTGCGCCGCTGCTACCATCAAAGAGCCAGCGCTGTGGTTGATGTAAGCATCAAAATGTTCCTGATCCTCAAACGGATCACGGTATATATCCCAACGCCTTACAGCCACATATTCGTCCAGCATGGCAGCCAATTGCGGGGATAGGGCCCGCGACAACGGCGTCACAACCTCGTGCCTGCGCACGGCTTGCCCTTCGGCAATCTCTTGCAAGGCATCGCGCCACCATTGCAGCCGCATCTCGGCAATCATCGTCTCTTGCGTGACCCATGGCGCACGCGCGACTTCGACGTTCAGCGCATAAAGCGGGAACAGCACGGGGCGCACGGCAACCGGAGCAGCCATCACCGCCATGAACCGATCCGGGTCGGCCTTGTGCACCAGCGCGGCGCAGGCTTTGACGTCGTCGTCGAACTCTACTGTCACTCAGCCACCGCCGCGTTTGGCCCGCAATCGCGCACCAGTTTCCACTGTATCGCGTCCAGCAGCGCCTCGAACGAGGCATCGACTATGTTCGCGCTGACGCCCACGGTTGACCAGCGCCGCCCCTGCCCGTCTTCGCTGTCGATGATGACGCGAGTCACCGCCTCGGTCCCGCCCTGCGTGATCCGCACCTTGAAGTCGACCAGCCGCATATCGGCCAATATCTGCGAATACTGCCCCAAATCCTTCGCCAGCGCCTTGGCCAGCGCGTTCACCGGCCCCCGGTCGCTGCCCTGTTCGTCGTGGGATTCACTGACTGACAGCTTCTTTTCCCCGTCAACCTTCACAACGACCACGGCCTCGGACAGGCTGACCATCCGGTTGTACTTGTTCTTTCGCCGTTCAACGGTGACCTTGTAGCGCTTGACCTCAAAGAACTCGGGCAACTGTCCCAGTTCATCGCGCGCCAGCAATTCAAAACTGGCCTGCGCGGTGTCATAGGAATATCCCTCGGCCTCGCGCTGTTTGATCCGGTCGAGGATACGCCCCAGCGCCGGGTCCGCTTTTTCCACGACCAGCCCAGCCTCGGTCAGGCGCTTGCGCAGGTTCGACTGGCCCGCCTGGTTCGACATCGGGATGATCCGCGCATTACCGACCGCGCCGGGTTCGATATGCTCATAGGTCGACGGGTCCTTGAGGATCGCGCTGGCATGCAGCCCCGCCTTATGGGCAAAGGCCGAGGCCCCGACATAGGCCGATTGCTTGCTGGGCACACGGTTCAGAATATCGTCCAGCATCCGGCTGATGCGCGTCAATCCGGCCAGCGCCTGCAGGCTGACACCGGTGTCAAACCCCGAGGCATAGGGTTCCTTCAACAGCAGAGTCGGGATCAGCGCAGTCAGATTGGCATTGCCGCACCGTTCGCCCAAGCCGTTCAGCGTGCCTTGAATCTGCCGCGCCCCTGCATCCACAGCAGCCAGCGAACAGGCCACCGCGTTTTCGGTATCGTTATGCGTATGAATACCCAGCCGGTCGCCCGGCAGACCTGCGGCAATCACTTCGGCGACGATACGCGAGACCTCAGCAGGCAGCGCGCCGCCGTTCGTGTCACACAGCACCACCCAGCGCGCGCCCGCCTCCAGCGCTGCCCGGCAGACCTGAACCGCATAGGCGGGGTTGTCCTTATAGCCGTCAAAGAAATGCTCGGCATCAAACAGTGCCTCGCGCCCCTGCGCTACGATATGCGCGACGGACGCGCGGACATTCTCGACATTCTCCTCCAGCGCGATCCCAAGCGCGTGGGTCACGTGGTAATCATGCGATTTGCCGACCAGACACACCGCTTGCGTGCCCGCATTCATCACGGCGGCCAGAACATCGTCATTCTCAGCCGACCGGCCCGAGCGTTTGGTCATCCCGAACGCGGTCAAACGGGCCGAGGTCTTGGGCGCGGCTTCGAAAAAGGCACTGTCCGTAGGGTTTGCACCGGGCCAACCGCCTTCAATGTAATCCACACCCAGTTCGTCCAGCGCCTGCGCAATCTGCACTTTTTCCGCGGTCGAAAACTGAACACCCTGCGTTTGCTGCCCGTCGCGCAGGGTGGTGTCATACAGGTAAAGGCGTTCTTTGGTCATGGCTCGCTCCCGCTGGCCCAGATTATTGCGTCTTTCGTCTAGAAAACGCGGTTCAGATCGTCTCCAGCTTGGCGGAATCAAACCCCGCGCCCGGTACCAGTTCGACGCCGTCCTTGCTCATGCGGACCTCCAAACCGGCAGCCAAATAAGCCGCTTTCAGGCGGTCCACTTCAGCGAAGTCCTTGCTTTGCATGGCCGTCGTCCGCGCCTCTGCCAACCGATCTGCAAAGGCGGACAAATCGACCGCCGCAGTATCCGCCCACGCCCCCATCTCAGGCGTCAACAGACCCAGCAGACGCGCGCTGGCCAACAGCCCCGCCGCATCCCCGTCCGCCGCCAGACGGTGGAGTTCGGCCACAGCACCCGCAGTGTTCAGGTCGTCACTCAGCGCAGCGATAACGGCGGGTGCTGCGCTGGCTGCGGGTTCGATGCCCGCTGTCAGCGCCCGCCATTTGCGCAGCGTGGCCTCAGCATCCCGCGCTTTCTTTTGGGTCCAGTCCATCGGCTTGCGATAATGGGTCTGAAGAAACACAAACCGGATCACCTCACCCGGAATTCCCTGTTCCAACAGGTCATGGACGGTAAAGAAATTGCCCAGTGATTTGGACATCTTCTTGCCCTCAACCTGCAGCATCTCATTGTGAAGCCAGACCCGCGCAAACTCGCCCTCAGGGTGGGCGCAGCAGCTTTGCGCAATCTCGTTCTCGTGGTGCGGGAACATCAGATCATTGCCGCCACCGTGAATGTCGAAACTTTCACCCAGCAACTCATAGCTCATGGCCGAGCATTCGATGTGCCAGCCCGGACGCCCGCGCCCCCATGGGCTGTCCCACCCGGGCAGTTCGTCTGTCGAGGGTTTCCACAGCACAAAATCCATCGGGTTCTTTTTGTAAGGTGCAACCTCAACCCGCGCGCCCGCAATCATGTCATCGACCGAGCGCCCGGACAGCGCGCCATAATTCTCTTTCCAGCTGTCGACCGCGAACAGCACATGCCCTTCAGCTGCATAGGCATGGCCCTTGGCAATCAACCCCTCGATCATCGCAATCATCTGAGGGATAAACTCGGTCGCGCGCGGCATCTGGTTCGGCTCCAGCGCCCCCAGCGCGCCCATATCGTGCAAATACCAGCCGATGGTCTCGTCCGAGCGTTCCTGCACCAGCTGCTCCAACGTGCCCTCGGCCCCGGCCTGTTGCCGGGACAAAGCCGTTGCGTTGATCTTGTCATCCACATCGGTGAAATTGCGCACATAGGTGACGTGATCCGCACCATAGGCGTGCCGCAACAGACGATAGAGCACATCGAACACCACCACGGGCCGAGCATTGCCCAGATGCGCGCGGTCATAGACCGTGGGACCGCAGACATACATCCGCACATTGTCGGCGCTGATCGGCACGAAAGCCTCTTTCGTCCGCGTCCGTGTGTTGTGCAGTTTGATCGTCGTCATCGGTCGGCTCCTAAAGACAGCATAAGCAGTGTCGCGTTGGCGCGGGCTTAGCAACTTGTCTCAGGGATGAAAACGAAAGAAACCGGCCCGCTTGATAAATCAGCAGGTAATGCAGCAGATAATGGTGCAGGTCATACGGTTCATAAGGCTGATTTATCACGCCGCTGGCCCGACGCCAAGCCCGCAGTTTTGCGCCCCGGCGTCACTGATTGACTTTCCCGCGCGCCTCTGGCCCAGTCAGCGCCAAAGACCAGACGGAGGCGCATCATGAAACTGTCGCAGCGGATCACTCACCTGACAGAAGGCGGCAGTGACGGGTGGGACGTGTTCTATCGCGCCCGCCGGATGATCAGCGAAGGCCACGCCGTGACCGAACTGACCATCGGAGAACATGACATCCGCACCGACCCTTCGATTCTGCAGGCGATGGACCTGTCTGCACGGCAAGGCCACACCGGCTATGCCATGGTGCCCGGCACGGATTTGCTGCGCGATACGGTCGCCGCACGGGTGCAGGCCCGCACCGGAGTACTGACCACACGCAACAACGTGTTGATCACACCCGGGGGCCAAGCGGCGCTATTTGCCGCCCATGTGGCGGTCTGCGATCCCGGCGATGTCGGGCTGTATCTGGACCCCTACTATGCTACCTATCCCGGCACGATCCGGGGCGCGGGTGCCACGGCGCGGGCCATCCAAACCCGGGCCGAAGACGCCTTTCAGCCCCGCCCCGAACAGATTGAGGCCGCCGCAGAAGGTGCGGTTTCCCTGTTGGTCAACACGCCGAACAACCCAACCGGCGTGGTTTATTCCCGGCAAACGCTGGAGGGGATTGCCACGGTCTGTCAGGCCCGCGACCTCTGGCTGATTTCGGATGAGGTTTACGACACACAGGTCTGGGAAGGCGCACATATCTCACCCCGAACCCTGCCCGGAATGGCCGAGCGGACATTGGTGGTGGGCTCAATGTCCAAATCCCACGCCATGACCGGGTCTCGGTGCGGTTGGATCGTTGCACCGGAAGAGGTGATCAGCCACCTGATCAATCTGGCCACCCACACAACCTATGGCGTACCGGGCTTTATTCAGGACGCCGCCAGTTTTGCGCTGAGCGCAGGGGACGAGTTGGAACAGCGCATCGCTGCGCCTTTCCGCCAGCGTCGCGCGCTGGCGCTTGAGGTGCTGAAGGCCCAGAATACCGTCAGACTGGTCCCCGCACAGGGTGCTATGTATCTGATGCTGGACATTCGGGCCACGGGGCTCAGCGGAGAAGACTTTGCCAATGCCCTGCTGGACACGCATTCCATCGCTGTCATGCCGGGCGAAAGCTTTGGTGCGGCAGCGGCCGGACATATCCGAGTGGCGATGACAATTGATGACGAAAGGTTTCAGGCCGCCCTCGAAACCATTTGCCAATTCGCAGCCGAAAAAGCCGACCGTCCGGCAGCAGTTGGATGACACCTCAGAAACGGAACGAGGTGCGCAGGTTGAACACGTTCGACTGAAGTCCGCCATCCGACTGGGTGACATCGTCGAATTCCTGACGCAGCGCCTCACCACTGATGATAAAGCGGTCATTGATCGGATAGGCCACGCCAATACCGTAAACAGCGGCTGTGTCGTTGTCGGCCGAGGCATCCACTCGCGCGGCACCGACTACAACATAGCCAAGCGCGGGGCCGAAATCATATCCGCCGCGCAGTTTCAGGCGGGTCATGCTGTCCAAGCTGCCCTCTCCGTCACCCAGGTTCAGCGACAGCCGGTTATATTCCAGCTCACCCCCCAGAACGAAATTGCCGAAATCCCGGTCATATCCGATATGAGGGCCAAAGGCGATGTCGTTGCCGCTTGATCCGTTTGGGCCGTCAGCATCGGCGTATCCAAGGCTGAAACCCGCATAGGCCCCTGTCCAATCCTCAGCCATTGAAGGGGCCGCAAGGGCCGCCATCCAAAGGACGCTGAGGGTCACAAGGCCTTTCATCAATCTCTCCTACTTAACCTTCTGCCGTAGCGTTTGGTCATTCGGGTCGTCTTCGTCTCAAAACATGGTTCGCAATGGTTAAGAATCAATTGCTTTCACGAACCGCTCTAAAATAAGTGAAGGTACTATAACAGAATTCTGTCGCGGCTGGAAAATACTTTGGCGAAAGAAGCTATTGGCCTAAACTGCGCAATTGAACTTCGCTTTTGAATGGCTAGGTCGCAAACAGAACAGAACATGTACTGCCCAACCGGAATACTGCGCAGCAACAAGGGATGAACCGCGTGCAAAATGATGTTTGGAAAATCCGGCTGGTGAGCCGCACCATCGGTGCGGATAGGGGTCGTGCAGCGCGGGGCAGACCGTTTCAGGCGTAAAACTCTCAACTTTCTGCGACGCCTAGCAAACTGGATTCCAAACCATGAACGAACAAACCCGTAGCTCTTCCCGCAGTGGTGGTCGTGCCGCCCGTCGTGCCGCCCGCGCAACTGCCCTGCCCGACCATCTGCGCCCCGTCCGCCCCGGGATGGAGGGCGGCGTTCTCAACGTCCTGACACAGGCGCAGGTCGAACGCATCCACGAGGCCGCTTTGACCGCGCTGGAAACCATCGGGTTGGCCGATGCGCCCCAAAGCGGGATCGACTATCTGGTCGGTGCGGGTTGTACCCTTGGGGATGACGGGCGCATCCGGTTTCCGCGCGCGTTGGTCGAAGACACGCTGGCCAATGCAAACCGATCCGTCACACTCTACAGCAGGGATGGCAAAACCGATCTAGATCTGAGCGGCACCAAAGTGCATTACGGCACCGCAGGCGCGGCAGTCAGCATGGTCGACGTTCACGGGCAGGAATACCGGGATTCCACC
This sequence comes from Ruegeria sp. CH10, assembly GCF_056537125.1. Lineage (NCBI taxonomy): Bacteria > Pseudomonadati > Pseudomonadota > Alphaproteobacteria > Rhodobacterales > Roseobacteraceae > Ruegeria > Ruegeria sp. CH10. Next base: position 14,137 of record NZ_JBQFQY010000002.1, read on the forward strand.
GTTCAGGACCTGCATGACGCGTCGCGGATTTGCGAACAGCTGGACAATATCCATTTCGTTCAACGCCCTATGGTCTGCCGCGATATTGCCGACAACCTTGAGATGGACCTGAACACGATCTACGCATCCTGTTCCGGCACGTTCAAACATATCGGCACATCGTTCACCGAACCTCATCATGTCGCCCCGGCGATGGAGATGATCCATATGATCGCAGGTGGCGAGGATAAGTACCGCGAGCGGCCTTTTATCTCGAACACAAACTGCTTTGTTGTGCCTCCGATGAAATTCGCAACCGAAAGCTGCGAAGTGATGGAGCTGTGCATCAAGGCCGGAATGCCGATCCTGTTGCTGTCCGCCGGTATGGCGGGCGCAACGGCGCCCTCTACGATTGCAGGCGCGATCACACAGGCGACGGCGGAATGCCTGGCCGGGCTGGTTTACGTAAATGCGGTAAGTCCCGGCGCCCCGGCGATTTTCGGCACCTGGCCCTTCGGGCTGGACCTGCGCACGGGGGCCATGTCCATCGGGTCGGGCGAACAGGCGCTGCTGACCGCAGGCTGCGCCCAAATGCACCGGTTCTATGACCTGCCCGGCGGCGCGGCTGCGGGGGCCTCAGATTCGAAACTGCCCGACATGCAGGCCGGGTGGGAGCAGATGTGCTCGAACGTGATGGCCGGATTGTCGGGGCTGAACATGGTGTACGAGGCGGCGGGGATGCATGCCTCACTGCTGGGGTTCTGCCACGAAAGCCTTATCCTGGCCGATGATCTGATCGGTCAGGCGCAGCGATGCGTGCGCGGGATTGAGGTGACGGATGAAACCCTGGCGCTGGACCAGATCGCCGAGGTCTGCATGGGCGGACCCGGCCACTATCTGGGCACGGATGCCACGCTCAGCCGGATGCAGGCAGACTATGTCTACCCCACCTTCGGCGATCGGACGTCACCCAAGGAATGGGTTGAACTGGGCAAGCCGGACCTGATCGAAAAGGCCGTCAAACGGAAAGAGGAAATCCTCGCCACTCCGTCACCCGCGCGGTTCGATCCCTTGCTGGATGCTGAGCTGCGCGGCAAATTCAACATTCACCTGAACTGATAAGATATTGAAGAGCGGCCAGAAGATCTCTGGCCGCTTTCTTTTGTTCAGCCGTCGGTGGCGGGCAACAGCCCTGCTTCCTGTGCCACGACGATCTCGGCCTCATCCAGCGCGCCGTCGCCATTGGCGTCCATGACCGAGAATGTATCGGCGTCAACACCGGGCACAACGGCCTGAACCTCTTCGATGGTCAGCACGCCATCTCCGTTTGCATCGGCTGTGGTGTCAGCGGCGGCCATGATCGGCAGTCCAAGGATAAGGGTGGAAATAACTGTCAGTGTTTGCGGTTTCATTGTGATGCCTCCTGATTGAGTTCTGCTTGGTTTTGCGTCCGGACACCGACCACAAACATCGCCAGCACCCCCGCTGTCACCCGTACTGAGGGAATCCGCCTGTTTCGCGCCAATCTTTGCGTGTTCGGCCGAGTCGCACCTGCGGCAAGTTGCTCGGCAAAAATCCCCCAAGCGGCCTCGGCGGGTCTTGCCCGGTGCAGGACCGCAATTCCGGCAAGGCTCTGCTCAAATCCGCCTGCCTCAACCCGAAAAAAGAAAAGGGGGCCGAAGCCCCCTGTAGTTTCGCCTTCCAGGCTCATTTCGTTGACCGCCCGGTGTTTTTTTGCCTGCGGCCTGGACTGCGCATGGGGCGAGCGCACCCGCCCCGTGGAAGAGTGGGAAAGAGCAATATTCCGCCCCACCCTGTTCCCGGCCAACACGGGCATGTCGGCCGAGTGGAGAAAGGCATCGGCGGTAAGTCTCGGCGCCTTTCTCCGTATTCGTCGGGGTCGGTACCTGTGGCAGCTATCCGACCCCTGCGCCCCGGGGTGCCGGGGCGCTAAACTCAGCTACACCCGCTTGTCGCGCCGCAGGTGTTGCACTTCATGCAGGTGCCGTTGCGCACCAGCGTGTAGTTGCCGCATTCACCGCAAGGATCGCCCTCGTAGCCTTGCATCTTGGCTTTGGTGCGGGCGTCCATCCCGGTTGCAACTGCGGTTTCAGCTACTGGCGCTTCGAACACGGCGGCCTGTTCGGCCATGCCGGTCGCGTCCGCCTGCGGGTTGAACACGGCCAGATCCTGCGGCAGCCGCTTGCGCAGATACCCGGTGGAACTGATTTGCTTCAACACTTCCAAAGACTTGGACGCCGCGCTTTCGCTGATCTCGGACACATTCGAGACGCCCTCTTCCTCACCGCGACCAATGTCATCAAAGGTCGCGCCCTCGGGCTTCACATGGGCCAGATCGGTGCGGTCCAGATAGGACACAGCCAGTTCACGGAAGATGTAATCCAGGATCGATGTCGCGTTCTTGATCGAGTCGTTGCCCTGCACCATTCCCGCCGGTTCGAACTTGGTAAAAGTGAATGCATCCACGAACTCTTCGAGCGGCACGCCGTATTGCAGACCGACTGAGACCGCGATGGCAAAGTTGTTCATCATCGCCCGGAAGCCAGCACCTTCCTTGTGCATATCGATGAAGATCTCGCCCAGCGAACCGTCCGAATACTCGCCCGTCCGCAGATAGACCTTATGGCCGCCCACGATGGCTTTCTGCGTGTAGCCTTTCCGACGCTCAGGCATCTTTTCACGATGCGAGCGGACGATTTCCTTCACGACCACCTTTTCGATGACCTTTTCGGCCAGCACGGCGGCCTTTTCGGCGGGCGAGCCGCTTTCCAGAACCTCGGCTGCTTCGTCATCATCCTCGACCAGCGCTGCTGCCAGAGGTTGCGAAAGTTTCGAGCCGTCGCGGTAGAGCGCGTTGGCCTTCACACCCAGCGACCAGCTGAGTTCATAAGCCTTCTGGCAATCCTCGATGGTCGCGTCATTCGGCATGTTGATCGTCTTGGAAATCGCGCCCGAGATGAAGCTTTGCGCTGCCGCCATCATGGTGATGTGGCTGTCAACGCCAAGGAAACGCTTACCTTTCTTGCCGCACGGGTTGGCGCAGTCGAAGATCGAATAGTGCTCTTCCTTCAGATGCGGCGCACCTTCCAGCGTCATGGTCCCGCAAACGTGATCGTTCGCCGCGTCGATATCCGCCTTGGTAAAGCCCAGATGGCGCAGCAGATCAAACGTCGGATCATTCAGCTTGGTCGCCGGAATGCCCAACACGCCGGTGCAGAAATCTTCGCCCAGCGTCCACTGGTTGAAGACGAACCGGATATCAAAGGCGCTTTCCAGCGCGGCGTCCACTTTGGCCAGTTCATTGGGGCCAAAGCCGTGACCGGTCAGCGAGGTGTGGTTGATCCCCGGCGCGTTACCGATGGTGCCGTGACCGACTGCGTAACCCACGATTTCTTCGATCTGAGACGAGGAATAGCCCAGTTTCTCCAGCGCCGAAGGCACCGAGCGGTTGATGATCTTGAAGTAACCGCCACCGGCCAGCTTTTTGAACTTAACCAGCGCAAAATCCGGCTCGATCCCGGTGGTGTCGCAATCCATCACCAGACCGATGGTGCCGGTGGGCGCGATCACGGTGGCCTGCGCATTGCGGTAGCCGTTTTTCTCGCCGAGGCTCAGCGCCTCATCCCAGGCCGACATGGCCAGATCGACCAGACGCTTGTCCGGGCAATTACCGTGGTCCAAAGGCACCGGCTTGACCGCCAGCTTCTCATACCCCTCGGTCACACCCTGCGACGCGCGGCGGTGGTTGCGGATGACGCGCAACATGTGATCTGCGTTACGCTCATAGCCTTTGAAGGCACCCAGCTCACCGGCGATTTCGGCCGAGGTCGCATAGGCCACACCGGTCATGATCGCGGTCAGCGCGCCACAGATGGCCCGACCCTCATCCGAGTCATAGCTGTAACCCATGTTCATCAGCAGGCCGCCGATGTTCGCATAGCCCAGACCCAAGGTGCGGAAATCATAGGACAGTTGCGCGATTTCCTTCGACGGGAACTGCGCCATGGTCACCGAGATTTCCAGCGTGAGCGTCCACAGACGCGAGGCATGCATATAGTCCGCCGCCTGGAACTCGCCATCCTTGAGGAAGGTCAGCAGGTTCATCGACGCCAGGTTACAGGCCGTGTCGTCCAGGAACATGTATTCCGAGCACGGGTTCGAGCCGCGAATCTCTCCGTCTGCCGGGCATGTGTGCCACTCGTTTACGGTGTCATGGAACTGGATGCCCGGATCGGCACAGGCCCATGCCGCATGACCGACCTTTTCCCACAGGTCACGCGCCTTGACGGTCTTGGCAACCTTGCCATCGGTGCGGTTGATCAGCTCCCAATCAGCGTCTTTCTCAACAGCCGTCAGGAACGCATTTGTCACGCGGATCGAGTTGTTGGAGTTCTGACCCGAAACCGAGCTGTAGGCTTCCGAATCCCAGTCCGTGTCGTAGGTCGGGAATTCGATGCTGTCGTGACCCTGCTTGGCGTAATCCAGCACGCGCTTGATGTAAGTCTCGGGGATCGCGACTTTTTTCGCCTCGCGCACAGCAGATTTCAGCGCGTCGTTCTTGTTCGGATCATAGGCGTCATCCGCCGCGCCGTCCCAGGACCGGATGGCCTCGAAAATGCCGTTCAGCATCTTTTCGTGCATCTTCGATCCGGCAACGATCGAGGCCACCTTTTGCTCTTCGATCACCTTCCATTCGATGAATTGCTCGATATCGGGGTGATCGGCGTCGACGATCACCATCTTTGCTGCTCGACGGGTTGTACCGCCTGATTTGATTGCGCCCGCGGCGCGGTCGCCGATCTTGAGAAAGCCCATGAGGCCCGAGGACTTGCCGCCACCTGACAGCGATTCACCTTCGGCGCGCAGGTGGCTGAAGTTGGTCCCGGTGCCCGAGCCGTATTTGAACAGGCGCGCCTCGCGCACCCACAGGTCCATGATGCCGCCTTCGTTCACCAAATCATCATCGACCGACTGGATAAAGCACGCATGCGGCTGCGGATGTTCGTAGGCGGATTTCGATTTGGTCAGCTTGCCGGTCTTGTAGTCGACATAGTGGTGCCCCTGAGCCGGGCCGTCGATGCCATAGGCCCAATGCAGACCCGTGTTGAACCACTGCGGCGAGTTCGGCGCGGCACGCTGGGTCGCCAGCATATAGCGCATCTCGTCAAAGTAAGCGCGCGCGTCTTCCTCGGTCGAGAAGTAGCCGCCTTTCCACCCCCAATAGGTCCACGCGCCGGCCAGACGATCAAAGACCTGCTTGGACGACGTCTCACCCGTGAACTCTGCCCCTTCCGCCGGGACCGAGCGCCACAGGAACTCGGGAACATCCTTTTCCTTGACCTTTTTCATCTCGGACGGAACGCCAGCCTTGCGGAAGTATTTCTGTGCGATCACGTCGCTTGCGACCTGGCTCCACTTTGCGGGGACTTCGATGTCGTCCAGACGAAAGACGATGGTGCCGTCCGGGTTCCGAATCTCAGAGGTTACGGACACAAAATCCAAATCTGCGTATGCGTCCTGGCCCGATTTAGTGAATTTCCGTTCAATCTTCATGTCCGCCGCCCTAGATTTAATCAACTTCCCTTTTGGCGTCGGACACGTCTAAGAGTATCTTCCACCGCGCCTGAAATTTGGGCGCAAGAGACCGGGCACTGTCTTTCAACAGCGCAGAACCATTCATGCGGTTGCACGTGTAATTGATGTGCTGTCCGACCCTCGCCCAGTGCCTTACCCGGTTTGACCTACCAGATTTAGTGGCACTCCTTTCGGCCCATACAATCTGGCGTATTCGGCCATAGATCGTCAACGGCCTTTTTCAGTGATTTTTGAAAACTTTTATATTGACCAAAATTCAGAACTTGGCCGTCAGGCGGACAATTGCGATTCCTCCACAGGTTTGACCACAGGCCCAGCCATCGGGACAGCGCGGCGCCCATCTCAATTAACTGTGTTTTGCGGCACAGTTACCGGCATTTGATAAACCCGACATATGATGGGTAGGCTTGTTCAGAATCAGCGCGACGGCCAAACGGCTCTCTGCCGCTATCAGGCACGCGTAACGCTTGAGTAAAAGGATCGGTCTGAATGTCTGGGTTTCGTTTTCTTCCAGTGATGGCTCTGATCGTGGCCTGCACACCACAGGATGTCCCACCGCCCACGCGCAGTGCACAGTTCGATACGTTTCCTGACCGTTTGCTGAACGCGTTTGAAACACAATGCAGCGGACCCGGCGAAGAATTCCGAAAAGCCGGGAATCGGGTGTTCGAATGCACAGAGCTTCTCCCCCCCGAAACCACCGCGTTTCTGATTCTCAACTATGATGGCTATCCGCAAGACCTGCCCCAGAGCATCACACGGATGACCACGGTCAAAAACAGCTCGGGCTACCAAGTGGATGCCGAGTTGTTCTTTAATGTCCCGCAGAGGAACGGCAGTTCAGTACAGGTTCCGGTGGAAAGCACGGCAGTGGATCAGGCGATCAGCGCGCTTTTTCAAGCTATGGGTGGATCGCCTAGATAAAGGAAAGAAGTGGTCGGGGCGGCAGGATTCGAACCTACGACCCCCTGTACCCAAAACAGGTGCGCTACCAGACTGCGCCACGCCCCGGACCGTGCGCCTTCCTAACGATGCCGATCTGATTTGAAAAGCCCTAACAGGGCCAAATTGCGGGGCCTTGCGAAAAAACTTCGTGCTGCATTTGCGTGCCCCGCGTGATCAGGTAGCGCGCCGCCAAACCCGCGTTGATTTCCAGCACCGCAAAAACCGAATCGCCGCCTTCAATCAGCGTTTCATCATGCGGTATCGCGTTTTCATGCACACGAGTCACAGTCCCGGTGCGGTCCAGAAAAATGATGTCCAACGGGATCAGCGTGTTCTTCATCCAAAAGGCAACGCGCTGCGGTGGGTCGAACACAAACAGCATGCCAGACCGCTGTGGCATGGATTCGCGAAACATCAGCCCGCGCGACCGTTCCTGCGGGCTTATGGCCAATTCAATGTTGAATGAGATCTGAGTCGTGTCATTGCGCACCCCAACCCGATCTTCGCGGCAAGCCGCCTGTACATGTGCGGCCCAAAGCGCCGTCAAGACTGTGAGAACCGCAACAAACCTGGTCATTTTGGATCAGTCATCCAATGCGGCTTCCCAGGCAAGGACCTGCGCCGCCATACGTCCACGTTTACCGTCAATGACACGCATCGCCAGCGCCTCACCCGGTTGCAGATCGGCCAGACCAGACCGGCGCAGAACCTCAATGTGCAGAAACACATCCTCGCCCCGACCAAATACATTCGCGAATCCGAATCCTTTGCCCTTGTCGAACCATTTCACCCGCGCTGCCTCCAACGGGGCTTCGGCGATGACCACCGGGTCCAGCTCGGCGAAATCGGCCAGCATCATCGAGTCGGTTCGGGCCGGGGGATCGACACTGATCACCTCAACAGCCTGCACACCGCGATCTGTGCGATGGGTCATGATCTCAATGCCCGCGCCATCGGCAACAGAGCTTTGGCCGAAATTGCGCAACACGTTCACATGCAACAGAATATCCGGGCCGCCTTCGTCAGACACAACGAATCCGTACCCCTTGGCAGGGTCGAACCATTTCACGTGTCCACTGACGCGGTACATGTTGTTCAGATCTTCCGGCACTGTCTTCCCATCATGAAATTTAAGACTTCGTTAAGGGTGCGATGTGTATGGGAATGGCGCGCAAATTCAAGCTGAAAAAACTGTTTGATTCCTGCGTGTTGCATTTCACGATACGTGAATGTCATGGATTCAGCCTCTGCACTTGCCAACCCGAGTCCACCTGTTCACGCCGCCATTGGAACCTGTCATGTAGCCTGAACGCCCCATCGGCCCAGAATTCGATCTCGGTGGGCTCCAGCCTGTACCCTCCCCAAAAAGGTGGCCGCTCAGGATTGGGTCCCAGTTTCGCTGTCACTTTCGCAACCTCTGCCATCAACGCCGACCGGCTACTGAGGGGCTGCGACTGCTTCGACGCCCAGGCCCCAAGACGGCTCTTTAAAGAACGGGACGCATAATATTCGTCAGCTTTCGGCCCGCTTTCCCGGGTTATTGTACCACGAACTCGGATTTGACGCCGCAACGATTTCCAATGAATCACAAAAGCGGCTTTCCCCGCCGAGTCGAGCTCGGCCGCCTTGGCACTGGTGTAATTGGTGTAAAAGACGAACGCATCGGGCTCGATCTCTTTCAACAACACCATGCGGACATTGGGCATGCCATCCGAATCCACCGTCGCCAGCGCTATGGCGTTCGGATCATTGGGCTCGCTGTCTTCGGCCTCACTCAACCACCGCCCCGCTATTTCAAACGGATCGGAGCCAGCGAAAATGCCACCACGCTCGGTCATTTCCATCCCCCGGAAACATTTAATGTTAATCTAAGGCGAGAACCCGCTGCGAGCAAGAGTCCACGGCCTTGAAGCAGCGCAACCAATGGCATAAACCAACTCAACATGACGCGAAGACAGGCGGAGAACCGAACATGTCAAATCAGTTGATGGCCGGCAAGCGCGGCCTCATCATGGGACTGGCCAATGATAAATCGATCGCATGGGGCATTGCCCGCGCGCTTTCTGATGCCGGGGCCGAGCTGGCCTTTTCCTATCAGGGCGATGCCCTGAAAAAACGGGTCGATCCGCTGGCGGCCCAATTGGGCAGCGAAATCGTCCTGCCCTGTGACGTAAGCGATGAGGCGTCGATTGATGCGCTGTTCACCTCGCTTGAGGAAAAATGGGGCAAATTGGACTTTGTTGTTCATGCCATCGGCTTTTCCGACAAGAACGAACTGCGCGGTCGCTATGTCGACACCAGCCGGGCGAATTTCAAGCTGACCATGGATGTGTCGGTTTATTCCTTCACCGCCGTGATGCAGCGCGCCGAAAAGATGATGGGCGAAGGCGGCAGCGCCATCACCCTGACCTATTACGGCGCCGAACAGGTGATGCCGCATTATAATGTGATGGGCGTTGCCAAAGCAGCACTTGAGGCATCGGTCAAATATCTGGCTGAAGACCTCGGCAAGGACGGCATCCGCGTGAACTCGATCTCGGCCGGTCCGATCAAGACGCTGGCCGCCAGCGGGATTGGCGATTTCCGCTATATCATGAAGTGGAACGAGTATAACTCGCCCCTGCGCCGCAACGTGACCATTGATGACGTAGGCAAGTCGGCACTTTATCTGCTGTCCGACCTCAGCAGCGGCGTGACCGGAGAGAATCTGCACGTGGATTCGGGCTATCACATCGTCGGCATGAAGGCTGTCGATGCACCGGACGTTGAAAAAGGTTAAGAACATGAGCGCCAAGGACCGTCTGCCCCACGAAAAGGGCTTTCACATCAGCTGGGACCAGATTCACCGCGACTCGCGCGCGTTGGCGTGGCGGCTGGACGGACAGGGCCCGGATGACGGCGCATGGCGCGCCGTTGTCGCGATCACACGCGGCGGCATGGCCCCCGCGATGATCGTCAGCCGCGAGCTGGACATCCGCACCGTCGACACGATCAGCGTGCGCTCCTACCACCATCAGGCACAGGGCGAGGCCGAAGTGCTTAAGGCCCCCGATGCCGAGTTGATGGGCGATGGTGAGGGCATTCTGATCGTCGATGATCTGGTCGACAGCGGCAAAACGCTGGAACTGGTACGCGCCATGTACCCCAAGGCGCATTTCGCCACTGTCTATGCCAAACCCAAAGGCCGCCCGATGGTCGACACGTTCATCACCGAGGTCAGCCAGGACACGTGGATTTTCTTCCCGTGGGATATGGCCCTGCAATATGTCGAACCCTATCGCGGTACCGACTGATCCCATATATTTGGACCACCCAATGAACCGGACACGCACCGCCGCCACCTTTTCCCCTCCGGTGATGGAGGCGCGGCGCTGGCTGGACGGTGTGGTGTTTCCAAAAGACCGTCCCCTGATCAATGTCAGTCAGGCGGCCCCGGTGGACCCGCCGCCGCTGGCCTTGCGTCAGGCCATGGCAGAATTCGCGGTCAGCGAAGACAGCGCCCATCTCTACGGGCCGGTTCTTGGGAATCCGGACCTCAGGGCCGAGCTGGCCTCTCAGATCAGCCATCATTACTCAGCCGACGTGACCGCCGAGCAGGTTGCGATCACCTCGGGCTGCAACCAGGCGTTTGCCGCCGCAATCTCGGCCCTCACCGATGAAGGGGATGAGATCATCCTGCCAACCCCATGGTATTTCAACCATAAAATGTGGCTGGATATGGCGGGCGTGGGCGCCGTGGCGCTGAAAACTGACGACAATCTGCTTCCCGATCCCGAAGCGGCCCGCGCCCTGATCACAGACAAAACCCGCGCAATCTCACTGGTAACGCCGAACAATCCGGGCGGTGTGGAATACCCTGCCAAGCTGGTGCGCGCCTTTTATGATCTGGCCCGCGAAACCGGCATCCACCTGTTGGTTGATGAAACCTACCGCGATTTCGACAGCCGCAGCGGCTCGCCCCACACGCTGTTCCACCAGCCTGATTGGGACCAGACGCTGGTACATCTGTACTCGTTCTCGAAATCCTACCGGCTGACCGGTCACCGTGTGGGCGCCATTGCAACGGACCCCGCATTGCTGGCCGAGATCGAGAAGTTTCTGGATACGGTCGCCATCTGCCCCGGTCAAATGGGGCAGTTTGCGGCCCTTTGGGGTATGCAGAACCTGTCGCAGTGGGTTGCAGGAGAACGGGCAGAAATCCTGGACCGCCGCGCTGCGATTGAGGAACAAATGCCCCGGTTGGCAAATAAAGGCTGGCGTCTGCTGGGGCTTGGGGCGTATTTTGCCTATCTTGAACATCCCTTTGACATTCCGTCCGACGAACTGGCCCGTCGTCTGGTGGTCGAGGCCGGGATTCTCTTGCTGCCCGGCACCATGTTCATGCCGCAGGACGATCCAGCCGGAAAACGGCAGGTGCGCGTGGCCTTTGCCAATCTCGACCGGACCGGAATAACGGAACTGTTCGACCGGCTTCTGGCCCTGACCTTATGATCTTGCCCCCCGGCGGTGCCCGTCGTATTCAGGGCGGCAACCGACAGGGCAGACCTTTGCCACAGAACAAGAGGGCACCATGGCCGCAGGCATGAAAAACCTATCGAAGACATTTGTCTGGATCCTCATGGGCCTGCTGATGCTGGGCCTTGCGGGCTTTGGCGCAACCAGCCTGACCGGCACCGTGCGCACCGTCGCGCAGGTCGGCAACGAAGACATCTCGGTCAATGAGTATGTGCGCGAATTGCAGCGCGAAATCCGCGCGGTCGAAAGCCAGACTGGTCAGCCCCTGCAAATGTCGCAGGCGCATGAGTTCGGACTGGACCGTCTGGCCCTGTCCCGTCTGACCGCGCTGGCCGCGCTGGACAACGAAGTCGGCGAGCTGGGCCTGTCGATCGGCGATGAGAACCTGCAACGCGAAATCCTTGCCATTCCGGCCTTTCAAGGCGTGAATGGTGAGTTTGACCGCGAAGCCTATCAGTTTCAGCTGGATCAGGTCGGCATGACGGATTCCGAGTTCGAATCGGACCTGCGCAAGGAATCTGCGCGCACCATCGTGCAAAACGCCATTGTCAGCGGGGTTGAGATGCCCTCGGTCCTGACCGAGGTCATGACCGATTACGTCGGTGCCCGCCGCAGCTTTACCGTTGCGACCGTGGGCCCTGAGGCGTTGGAGGTCGCGATTTCCGCACCCACCGATGAACAGATCCAGACCTATTACGATGACAATCAGGATCAGTTCACCCTGCCCCGCACCAAGCAGCTGACTTATGCGATCCTGTCGCCTGACATGCTGTTGGACAGCATCGACGTTGATGAGGATTCGGTGCGCCGCTTGTATGACGACCGCGCCTCGGAATTCTACCAGCCCGAACGCCGGTTGGTCGAACGCCTGACCTATCCGTCGCAGGAAGACGCTGAAAGCGCCAAGGCCCAGCTTGAGGTCGGCGGAACCACTTTTGAACAACTGGTGCGCGACCGTCAGCTGGAGCTGAGCGATATCGATTTGGGCGACGTGACCCGCGATGATCTGGGTGAAGCCGCCGATGCCGTCTTTGCCGCCGATCTGGACACTGTTGTGGGCCCGCTGCCCTCGACCTTTGGCCCGGCACTGTTCCGCATCAATGGGTCGCTGGCCGAAAACAACACTCCGTTCGAAGATGCTGCCCCCGCCCTGCGCGAGGAACTGGCCGCAGACCGCGCCCGCCGCCAGATTGAGGCGCAGGCCGAAGACTTCAACGACATGTTGGCCGGTGGCGCTACGCTGGAAGAGGTGGCATCCGAGACCGAGATGGAATTGGGACAGATCGACTGGAGCCAGCAGAGCGATGACGGCGTTGCAGCCTATGACGGTTTCCGCTCGGCCGCCGCAGCGGTGAACGAAGGCGATTTCCCCGAGATCGCATTTCTGGAAGACGGCTCGATCTTTGCCCTGCGCCTGAACGAAGTGCTGCCCCGCCGCCCCGAACCGCTGGACAGCGCCCGTGACCGGGTTGCCGCCGCTTGGACGCTGGCAGAAACGAACAAGGCGCTGGCCGCGCAGGCGGCAACGGTGATGGAGGGGCTGAAAGCCGATGGTGACTTCACCGCGACCGAACTGCCCTTCCGGGTCGAAAATGCCCTGACCCGCACCGCGTTTCTGGACGATGTGCCCGCCGATTTCATGGTTCAGGTCTTTGAGATGGACCCCGGTGAGCTGCGCGTGATCCCCGCAACCGGTGCCGCCTTTATCGTCCGGCTGGATGAAACCCTGCCGCCCGCCGAAACGGATGAGCTGCGTCAGGCCCAGACCGCTCTTGGCGCGCAGCTGAATCAGGCGCTGGCCCAGAACATCTTCGACGCCTTCGTGCGCGATGCACAGGAACGCGCCCGCCCCATCGTGGATCAACGCGCGCTGAACGCCGTGCAGTCGAGCTATTAAAAGAGACCCAGAATGGCCCTGACCCCCGAGTTTGACAGTTTCGCCCGCGCCTATGAGGCCGGCGAAAATCAGGTCGTCTATACCCGTCTGGCTGCGGATCTGGATACGCCCGTATCCCTGATGCTCAAGCTGACGGGCGCGCAAAAAGACGCGTTCATGCTGGAATCAGTGACCGGCGGTGAAATCCGCGGGCGCTATTCGATCATCGGCATGAAGCCCGATCTGGTCTGGCGCTGCCGGGGCGAGACGTCCGAGTTAAACCGGCAGGCCCGGTTTGATCCCGAAGGCTTTGCGCCGCAGGATGGCAACCCGATGGACAACCTGCGCGCGCTGCTGGCCGAAAGCAGGATTGACCTGCCCGATGACCTGCCGCAGGCGGCGGCGGGCCTGTTTGGCTATCTGGGCTATGACATGGTGCGGCTGGTCGAATACCTGCCCGATGTGAACCCCGATCCGCTGGGCCTGCCCGATGCGATCATGCTGCGCCCGTCGGTGATTGCCGTTCTGGACGGCGTCAAAGGCGAGGTCACCGTTGTCTCACCCGCCTGGGTGGCCGAGGGGCAATCGGCCAAAGCGGCCTATGCGCAAGCCGCCGAGCGTGTGATGGACGCGGTGCGCGATCTGGAACGGGCCATGCCTGCGGAAACCCGCGATCTGGGCGATGCGTCCGAGGCGGGCGCGCCTGTGTCGAATTTCACCAAATCCGGCTATATGGAAGCGGTGGAAAAAGCCAAGGAATACATCCGCGCGGGCGACATCTTTCAGGTGGTTCCGGCGCAGCGCTGGACGCAGGATTTCCCGCAGCCCCCCTTTGCGCTTTATCGCTCGCTGCGGCGTACCAACCCGTCGCCCTTCATGTTCTATTTCAACTTTGGCGGCTTTCAGGTCGTGGGCGCCAGCCCCGAGATTCTGGTCCGCGTCTTCGGCAATGAGGTGACGATCCGCCCCATCGCTGGCACCCGCCCCCGTGGCGCGACGCCCGAAGAAGACAAAGCCAATGAGGTCGATCTGCTGGCCGACAAGAAAGAGCTGGCCGAACATCTGATGCTGCTGGATCTGGGCCGCAACGACACGGGCCGCGTCGCCAAGATCGGCACCGTACGCCCGACCGAAGAGTTCATCATCGAACGCTACAGCCACGTCATGCACATCGTGTCCAACGTGGTCGGAGAGCTGGCCGAAGACAAAGACGCGCTGGATGCGTTCTTTGCCGGGATGCCCGCTGGTACCGTATCTGGTGCGCCCAAAGTACGCGCGATGGAGATCATAGACGAGCTGGAGCCGGAAAAACGCGGCGTTTATGGCGGCGGTGTTGGTTACTTCAGCGCCGGTGGCGATATGGATATGTGTATCGCCCTGCGCACGGCCATCGTGAAGGATCACAAGCTTTATATTCAGGCCGGTGGTGGGGTCGTTTATGACAGCGACCCCGAGGCGGAATATATGGAGACCGTTCACAAATCGAACGCGATCCGTCGGGCCGCGGCGGATGCGGCGCGGTTCACCGGATCACGCAACAGCTAAAGAAAACGGCTGACCGCCTGGGTCAGCCGCTTTGTTCAGTTCGGCGCTTACTGAACCTCTTGCATCATCACGGCGGAAATCGGGGCCATCGCCACGCGGTTTCCGCGATCTTCCAGCCCCCACAACAACAGGGCCGAGATCGTGTCGGGCCGCAAGCGACCCAGCATCACAACGCTGCCCTCTTGCCCGGCACGGAACGCCGCCTGATCCAGAAAGCGCCGCATGATCTTGGGGTCCTGACGGGCGCTGTCGATATCGCGGAAAATCACGCCTGACGGCACACCATTGCGCGCCGCCAGCTTTTGCACGGTGTTCAACCCGTTATCCTGCGTGATCAGCCCCCGGCCCGTGCCGGCGGCAATCGCAGCCACTTGGTCGGCCAGTTTTCTATTGCCCTGAATGCCCGACTCAACCCCTTCGAGAATGCCCACGGTTTCCGGCAGCGTATCGAACCAGACGGCCAGAGAAACCTCGGCGTCCTGCGCACTGGCCGCCTCGGGCAGATCGGCCAGCGCCAAAACTTCAAACCCAGCCTCGCGATGGCGTGCCATTTTTTCAGCGGCTTCCGGGTCTGAGGGACTGACCGCAAAGCTGAGCGCATAGGGGAAATCGCGCAGGGCCTCGGCCCCATACGCGCCCTCATCATCGATCAGGATGATGGACATCAGCGGCTTGGAGTCTGGGTTGTCAAAATCGGCGGCATAAGCCTCGATCGGTTTTCCGGGCACAATCGGGGCCGCATCGGCATCGCCGGTTGGCTCATCGCTGCCCGAGCGTTCGGTCAGCGGAACAACGCGTTTGCCAATCGTCGGTGCTCCGCCTGTGCTGTCCACCCCCCCAATCTGAGGAACCGAAGCGATCCGCGGCAGATTGCGCGGCGCCGTGTCTTCATCGCCTTCGACTGCAATCGGGCTGTCAGCAACCGGATCGGCCTGTGGCTCGGGCGCAGGGGTCGCGGCCACTTCGGGTTCTGTGTTCACTTCGGGTTCGGGAGTAACAGTCGCGACTTCAGGTTCAGGCTGCGGCTCTTCAACGGTTTCAGGCTGCGTATCTTCAACGGTTTCTGGTTCAGACTGCGGGGCGGTTTCGGTCAAATCCGGTTCCGTCGTCGACACTTCAGGTTGCGGTTCCACGGTCTCAAGCGGCGCGGGCTGAGGTTCCGGGACCACCAACGACACTTCTGGTGCAGCTCCCGAGTCGGGGGCGGCCTGTGTCACCGACGGAGCCTGCGGTGCAACCGGCGCTTCGGTCGAAACGGTCACCGGGGTCGACTCGGTCGCGCCGGGTTCTTCACCTTGGGCCGTGGGCTGCGGAACCTCGGGTTGCGACTCCGGCTCAAGCTCGACATCCGACAGTTCAGCCAGTGTATCGGTGCGCTCAACCGGAGAATCAGGGACCGCGGGTGCGAGATCCACCACATCGCCGTCACCATCAGTCTCGGGCGTATTGGCGGTTGTCTCAGCCACGTCTGCCGATTCCGGTTCCGGCGCTGAAAGCGCGACCTCTGGTTCACGCGTCAACGGTGCCCTCAGGGACAGCACTGCCCCCATTGCAAGAACAACGATCGCTCCCACGATCATTCCACCGACAAATCCGCCCATTCCAATTGCCTCTCGTCCTGGTCCTGCTTCGATCGCATATTCGCCGTCTGCTGCGGCATTTACTTACCGCAGCGCCAAGATCGGGATGTCCCCTTGACGCTGCTGCGCAAGCCTGAGCATGTATGTCCCGACATTATACCGTGGCCCGGGGCTGCATCGCCAGTCCGAAATGCCCAAGCCGAGACAAGTGCCCAAATGCTGCTGCTGATCGACAACTACGACTCGTTTACCTACAACCTGGTACATTATTTAGGCGAACTTGGCGCCGAAATGGTCATTCGGCGAAATGATGCCGTAGACGTCCAGGAAGCCATGGCCATGAACCCCGCCGGTATCCTTCTCAGCCCCGGTCCCTGCGACCCGGATCAGGCTGGAATTTGCCTGGCTCTGACCGAAGCCGCCGCCGAGACCAAAACGCCTTTGATGGGTGTATGTCTGGGTCATCAGACCATTGGCCAGGCGTTCGGCGGCGACGTCATTCGTTGTCATGAGATCGTGCATGGCAAAATGGGCACCATGCACCACACCGGCAAGGGCGTGTTCGCCGGTCTGCCTTCGCCGTTCGAGGCGACGCGCTATCATTCGCTGGTGGTTGACCCGAACACCCTGCCTGATTGCCTTGAGGTGACTGCGCATCTGGAAGACGGCACCATCATGGGCCTGCAGCACAAAGAGCTGCCCATCCACGGCGTTCAGTTCCACCCCGAATCCATCGCGTCCGAGCATGGCCACGCCCTGCTCAAGAATTTCCTGTCCGAGATGAAAGTACCCGCATGAGCGACGCTCTGAAACCGCTGATCGGAGCCGCCGCCGAACGGCCCCTGACCCGCGCCGAGGCCGAGCAAGCCTTTGGCATCCTGTTTGATGGCGCTGCCACGCCCAGCCAGATCGGCGGCTTGCTGATGGCGATGCGGACCCGTGGCGAAACAGTTGATGAATATGCCGCCGCAGCTGGCGTGATGCGTGCCAAGTGCAACGCCGTGGCCGCACCCGCCGGGGCCATCGACATTGTGGGCACCGGGGGCGACGGTAAAGGAACGCTCAACATCTCAACCGCGACGGCCTTTGTCGTCGCAGGCGCCGGTGTGACCGTGGCTAAGCATGGCAACCGCAATCTCAGCTCAAAATCCGGCGCTGCTGATGCGTTGGGTCAGCTGGGAATCAACGTGATGGTCGGCCCGGAAGTGGTTGAAAATGCGCTGAAAGAGGTCGGTATCGGTTTCATGATGGCCCCGATGCACCATCCGGCGATTGCCCATGTCATGCCCTCGCGGCAAGAGCTTGGGACGCGGACGATTTTCAACATCCTTGGGCCTCTGACCAACCCCGCCGGTGTCAAACGTCAGCTGACCGGCGCGTTCAGTCGCGAATTGATCCGCCCCATGGCCGAAACCCTTGGGGTACTGGGGGCCGAACACGCGTGGCTGGTCCATGGCTCGGACGGAACCGATGAGTTGACGATCACCGGCGTAAGCTGGGTCGCCGCCTGGGAGGATGGCCGTGTCAAGGATGTCGAATTGCATCCAGAAGACGCGGGCCTGCCCGTGCATCCGTTCGAAGACATCCTTGGCGGGACGCCCGAAGAGAATGCCGTCGCCTTCCGCGCGCTGCTGGATGGCACGCCGTCAGCCTATCGCGATGCGGTTCTGCTGAACGCGGCGGCAGCGCTGGTGGTGGCCGATGCGGCCTCGGACCTGAAAGACGGCGTAGCACAAGCCGTCGAAAGCATCGATAGCGGCAAAGCCAAAGAAAAAATCGCCGCACTGGCCCGAATGACGCAGGAGGCCGCATGACCGTGACGGTACTGGACAAGATCAAAGCTTATAAGCTTGAGGAAGTCGCCTCAGACAAGACGCATAAGTCTTTGGAAACGCTGGAAAATGAGGCCCGCGCGGCATCCGAGGTGCGAGGATTTGCCGAAGCGCTTCATTCAGCCGCCCGCACAGGCTATGGCCTGATCGCCGAGGTCAAAAAGGCCAGCCCGTCCAAGGGTCTGATCCGCCCGGATTTCGATCCGCCTGTTCTGGCCAAAGCCTATGAAGATGGCGGCGCGGCCTGTTTGTCCGTGCTGACCGACACGCCCAGTTTCCAAGGTGCCAAAGAGTATCTGACCGCCGCCCGCGCCGCGACCTCTCTGCCCGCGCTGCGCAAGGATTTCATGTATGACCCCTATCAGGTGGTCGAAGCGCGCGCCTTGGGTGCAGATTGCATCCTAATCATCATGGCCTCGGTCGAAGATGCCCAAGCGGCTGAGCTTGAGCAAACTGCGTTTGACTGGGGCATGGACGTTCTGATCGAGGTCCATGACGAGGCAGAGCTGGAACGGGCTGTTCAACTCAAAAGCCCTCTGATCGGGATAAATAACCGCAATCTCAAGACGTTCGAGACCACTCTTGATACAACGCGCCGCTTGTCGAAACTGGTGCCCGGTGATCGGACAATCGTGTGTGAAAGCGGTCTGGGGTCTCCGGAAGATCTTGCCGATATGGCCCGTTACGGCGCGCGCAGCTTCCTGATCGGGGAAAGCCTGATGCGCAAGGATGACGTGGCCCATGCCACGCGGTCGCTGTTAGCCAGCCCGCTGATGCCCGGAGGAATGTGATGCCGCTCACTCATTTCGATGCGCAAGGTCAGGCGCATATGGTCGATGTGTCGGACAAGGCGGTCACGGACCGGGTTGCCGTGGCTGCGAGTCACATCAAAATGGCGCGGGAAACCTTTGATTTGATTTCAGAAGGCCGGGCCAAGAAGGGTGATGTTTTGGGCGTTGCTCGTCTGGCCGGGATTATGGGTGCTAAGAAAACGCCCGACCTGATTCCTCTGTGCCACCCGCTGCCGGTCACCAAGGTCGCCGTTGAACTGACCCTGGATCCCGACCTGCCGGGTGTTCAGATTGAGGCCACTGTCAAAACCTCGGGCCAAACCGGGGTTGAGATGGAGGCTCTGACTGCCGCGTCCACCGCGGCCTTGACCGTCTATGACATGACCAAGGCTGTCGACAAAGCCATGGAGATCGGCGGCATTCGCGTTCTTCTGAAAGATGGCGGTAAATCAGGGCGTTATGAGGCGACATGATTTCGGTAGAAGACGCCCGCGCCCTGCTGTTTGACCTTGTTTCGCCGCTTGCGGCCGAAACAGTCCCCATAGCGGTCGCAGCCGGGCGCACTCTGGCGCAAGAGGTCAAAGCAAACCGCGATCAACCGCCCTTCGCGGCCTCGTCCATGGATGGCTATGCGCTCAAGGCGACCGAAGTTGAGCTGCACGCCATGTTCAAGGTCATTGGCGAAGCGGCAGCAGGACGCAGGTTTCAGGGCAAGGTCGGCGCTGGTCAGGCGGTGCGGATTTTCACCGGCGCACCGGTTCCCGAAGGTGCGGACTTTGTTGTTATTCAAGAAGATACCGACCGTCGCGGAGATCTTCTGACAATCACAGACGATCCCGGTCCCAAATCGAACATTCGCCCGGCAGGTGTCGATTTCAAGGCAGGTGCATCTATCTCTGCCCCGCGCAGCTTGCGCCCCGAAGACGTGGCATTGATGGCGGCGATGAACATCGCCTCGGTCCCTGTCACGCGCAAACCCGAGGTCGTTTTGATCTCAACCGGGGATGAGCTGGTGATGCCGGGCGAAACGCCGGGGCCGGATCAGATCATCGCGTCCAATACCTTCGGGCTGAAGGCTTTGCTGGAAAACGCTGGCGCGCATGTGCGCATTCTGCCAATTGCACGCGACACGGTCGCCTCGCTTGAAACGGCGTTTAGCCTGGCCAAAGGGGCCGATCTGGTGGTGACCATCGGCGGGGCTTCGGTTGGCGAATATGATCTGGTGGCCGATGTTGCCGACGCGCTGGGGATGGAGCGCGCGTTCTACAAAATCCGCATGCGTCCCGGCAAACCGCTGATGGCTGGGCGGCTGGGCGATACCGCAATGGTCGGATTACCCGGAAACCCTGTGAGCGCAATGGTTTGCGGCTATCTCTTCTTGCTTCCGATGGTTCGCCGCATGCTGGGGCAAGACCGTGTTCTGACGCCCTTCCAACGTGCCCCACTGGCTGAACCGATTGGTCAGAACGGTCCACGCGAGCATTATATGCGGGCGGTACTTGACGGGTCGGGCATCCGCGCATGTGCCGATCAGGACAGCTCACTGCTCAGTGTTTTGGCGCAGGCGAACGCTCTTTTGGTGCGCGAACCGCATGACCCGGCTCGTGCTGCGGGGGATGAGGTCTTGTACCTGCCGATCTAGGCACCGCTCAAATCCGTTGACACAAAACGTGAACATGCGTAGAACAAAAGAAAACGCATGACCGACGAGGTGTGAGCAATGCTGACCAAGAAACAGTTGGATTTGTTGGAATTCATCCACAATCGCGTACAAGCGGACGGCGTTCCGCCCAGTTTTGACGAAATGAAGGCCGCGCTGGACTTGCGCTCGAAATCCGGCATCCACCGGTTGATCACGGCGCTGGAGGAACGCGGATTTATCCGCCGCCTAGCGCACCGCGCCCGCGCGATTGAAATTGTGAAGCTACCGGAAAGTCTGGGGGGCGAGCCGACGGCCGCGTTCAAGCCGCGCGTGATCGAAGGCGACAAGCCCGAAGGCCCGCGGCTCGCCAATTTCGAACCGGTGACTGTCGATGCGATGGAACTGCCGGTTATGGGGCGGATTGCTGCCGGTGTTCCGATTGAGGCGATCAGCCATGTTTCCCACCGGGTTGCAGTTCCGGGCAGCATGGTGTCGGGCCGCGGCGAGCATTACGCGTTGGAAGTTCGGGGCGACTCGATGATCGACGCGGGCATCAATGACGGTGATGTTGTCGTTATTCGCGAGACCAAGACCGCCGATAACGGGGATATTGTGGTTGCTCTGGTCGAGGATCAGGAAGCCACATTGAAACGTTTCTTTCGCCGGGGCAACGCCATCGCGCTTGAGGCGGCGAACCCTGCCTATGAAACCCGCGTTCTGCCCGAAGACAAGGTCAAGGTGCAGGGCCGGCTTGTCGGGTTGATCCGAAGCTACTGAAACTGCTTTGATCTGCGGTCCCTGTTTTCCTGCGGGGACCACAGCCTTTGGCCGCTGACCTCACGGCTGGAAAGGACGCGGTCCCCGGATAGCGCCAGACTGCCAGTTTCTTTCAACGTCTCCGGGTCGAACAGCCCACACTCTCCGGTCAGGTCCAGAGCCACTGCAGAGACCACGATCTGGTTCTCTGCACATTCCGAAAACCCCTTAGCCGCACGTTTTCCGGTGATATGGATCAGTTCCTTTCCCTGCCAGACATAGCGCTGCACCAGATTGCCAGAGGGCCAGCGGCTTGCCGCCTTGGGCTGATCCACGCCGTCGCCGTCATTCTCCAGCCAGACATTTGCGATGAATCCGCTGCCTTTTTCCTTGCTCAGCGCCCGGCCCGCATCGGTCATGACCCCCACCAATCCGCCGGAATCCGCGATCAGAACCTCGGGGCGATGGCCTTGCCCCCATAACAGAAACGCCGCGATCACCGGGGCGATCCCGACCCATTTCGCCCGCCCGCGCCACAACGCCATCCACAGGGCACCCAAGGCAAACATCGGCAGCACATAATGCGGCGGGCTGACCACATAGCCCTGCGCGCCGCTCAGCCCCGAAACCTTGTCCGAGACGATCAAAATCCACTCCAACCCCAGCCCCATGACGTGCAGCGGCAGCGCCTCAAGCCCAAAGGGCGACAGCAGCGCGGCCACAAAGGCCGAGGGGACAACAATGGTCCCCATCACCGGCACCGAGAGCATGTTGGCCAGCAATCCATAATGCGACATCGTATTGAAATGCGCCGCCCCGATCGGCGCGGTGGCCAACCCCGCAATGGCCGAGGACATCAGCAGGCCGACAACCGGCTTGGTCCATTTGGGGCCCGGCATCGGCCCGAACTCTCTAAGTTGACCAAACACCGCGACAAGGGCTGTTGTGGCCGCAAAAGACATCTGAAAACCGGGGCTAAGCAACGATTCCGGGCGCAGAACCAGCACGATCAGGGCAGCAACGGCAACAGCGCGCAGAGATATGGCCCGGCGGTCGATCAGCACGGCCCCCAACATGACGCTTGCCATTACAAAGGCGCGTTCCGTGGCCACGTTGCCCCCTGACAGCATCAGGTAGATCACCGCCGCAATCAACGCAAAGACCGCCGCCAGTTTGCGCACAGGGACACGCAGGGCCACGGCTGGGATGGCGGACAAGGCCAGACGAAAGACCAGAAACACGAACCCTGTCAGCAGCCCCATATGCAGGCCCGAAATGGCCAGCAGATGCGCCAGATTCGAAGCGCGCAGCGATTTCAGCGTCTCTTGCCCCATGCCGCTGCGGTCGCCAGTGGTGACAGCGGCTGCGAAACCCCCGACCTCACCCGGCAGGATCGCGCGCACCCGTTCCGAGATCGCCATCCGCAGCGCAGTAATCCGAACGCCGTCCCCGGCGGCCTCGGGCGGTGCGATAGTCACCACGGGAACGCGCGTATAGCCCACCGCGCCCAGTCCCTGAAACCAGGCGTGGCGGCGAAAGTCGAAACCGCCGGGTTCAACAGGCCCCTGTGGCGGAGACAAATGCCCGGTGGTCATGATCCGCTGACCGGGGGCCAGCGCAGGGGCGTCGCCATGCAGCGAAAGCCGGACGCGTTGCGGCCGCCGGTCTGCGGGCACATCCCCTATGCGCACCCGGTCCAGCGTCACCCGCAACGCGTCCGAAGCAGAGCGATCCATGGCGACGACCCGCCCCTCGATCGGGCCATAGTACCGCCAGGACAGGACCGGCTCTGCCACTGTGTGGGCCCGTGCGCCAGCCAGGACAAACCCGGCCGCAATCAGCGCGCCCCCCATTGCCAACGCAGCCCATCCGGTCTGTATCGCGCGCCCTGCCCCGATCAGGGCCGCGATCCCCGCCAGCACGCCTGCATAGACCTGCCAGCCGGGTTCAAACCGAAGGCAGAAGTACAAGCCGATACCAATTGCCAGACAGACCGGAGACCATTGGAACAGGTACCCTGTCTGGTTCAGCAATGCGGCCTCAACCCGTGCCAGAACACGCATGGTTGCCCCCGTCCTTCGGGCTCGTTAGACAGGCGCAAAACTATGCCCGACACGGTTACCAAAAGGTTAATCCACACAATGTCCGATCAGGTCGTCACCCGTTTCGCCCCGTCCCCCACTGGCTTTTTGCATATCGGCGGTGCCCGCACTGCGCTGTTCAACTGGCTGTATGCCCGCGGGCGCGGCGGCAAGTTCCTGCTGCGGATCGAGGATACGGACCGCGAACGGTCAACCCCCGAGGCGACGGCGGCAATCCTGCAAGGCATGGAATGGCTGGGGCTGGATCACGACGGCGATGTGGTCAGCCAGTTCGAGGGTGCCGCGCGGCACGCCGAAGTCGCGCATCACCTGCTGGCCGAGGGCAAAGCCTATAAGTGTTTCTCTACGCAGGACGAGATCGCCGAATTCCGCGAACAGGCCAAAGCCGAGGGCAAATCCACCCTGTTCCGCAGCCCCTGGCGTGATGCCGACCCGTCGTCCTATCCCGACGCGCCGTTTGTGATCCGTATCAAGGCCCCGCAGGACGGCGAAACGGTGATCCGCGATCAGGTGCAGGGGGATGTGACCATCCGCAATGACCAGTTGGACGACATGATCCTGCTGCGCTCGGACGGGACTCCGGTCTATATGCTGGCCGTGGTAGTGGATGACCACGATATGGGCGTGACCCATGTGATCCGGGGCGATGATCACCTGAACAATGCCGCGCGCCAGATGATGATCTATGAAGCGATGGGCTGGGACGTTCCTGTCTGGGCGCATATCCCGCTGATCCACGGCCCCGACGGCAAGAAACTTTCGAAACGCCACGGCGCGTTGGGCGCGCAGGAATACCAGGCGATGGGCTATCCGGCAGCCGGGATGCGGAACTATCTGGCGCGTCTGGGCTGGAGCCACGGCGATGACGAGTTTTTCACTGACGCACAGGCCAAGGAATGGTTCGATCTGGACGGAATCGGCAAAAGCCCGGCGCGGTTCGATCTGAAAAAGCTGGAGAATCTGTGCGGTCAGCATATTGCGATCACAGATGATGCTGCGCTGCGGCAGGAAATTCAGGCGTATTTGGCTGCTTCAGACCAGCCTGCTCTCAGTGACACACAATCTGGTGATCTGGAACGTGCGATGTATTGCCTCAAGGATCGGGCGCGAACTTTTCCGGAACTGCTTGAAAAAGCCCATTTTGCGCTGACTGCGCGCCCAGTTGAACCGGATGAAAAGGCCACCAAGGCGCTGGCCTCAGTATCCGACGGTATACTGAATGAATTGACGCCGCAGTTGCAAAATGTTAGCTGGACGCGGAGCGAACTGGAGGGGGCCCTGAATTCCTTTGCGGAAGCCAACGGGCTCAAGTTCGGCAAGCTGGCGGGGCCATTGCGCGCCGCTTTGGCGGGTCGGGCGGTGACCCCATCAGTTTTTGACATGATGCTTGTGTTGGGGCGCGATGAAACCCTTGCACGGCTTTCTGACGCAGCGACCTAAACCAAGGTTCACATTTGGGTAACGCTGCTCCGCTAACACCCGGACTGCGCGCCTGCGCGCATCCGTTGCCCGCAGGTTCGGACAGCGATCCAAACTGCGCATGAATGAGGAAGGGACACTATGACCGACAGCAAGAAATCAGCCACTCTGACAGTCCATGGCGAAACATATGAGCTGCCGATTCATTCGCCGACTGCAGGTCCTGATGTGATCGATATCCGCAAGCTGTACGGCACTGCGGGTGTGTTCACCTATGATCCCGGCTTTACCTCGACCGCCAGCTGCGACAGCACAATCACTTATATCGACGGCGAAAAAGGTGAACTGCTGCACCGTGGCTATCCGATCGACCAGTTGGCTGGCAAATCTCATTTCCTCGAGGTCTGCTACCTGCTGCTGTACGGAGAGCTGCCGACCGCGCCCGATCTTGAGAAATTCGAATCCACCATCACCCGTCACACCATGCTGCATGAGCAGATGCAGTATTTCTATCGTGGTTTCCGTCGCGATGCGCACCCGATGGCGATCATGGTCGGCGTCGTCGGCGCAATGTCGGCCTTCTATCACGATTCGACCGATATCTCGGACCCGCATCAGCGCGAGGTTGCCTCGCATCGCCTGATCGCCAAGATGCCGACCATCGCGGCCTGGGCTTATAAGTATCACACTGGTCAGCCCTTCGTGTATCCGCGAAACGATTTGGACTATGCGTCGAACTTCCTGCGCATGTGCTTTAGCGTCCCGGCCGAGGAATATGAGGTGAACCCGATCCTCAGCCGCGCGATGGACCGCATCTTTACTCTGCACGCCGATCACGAGCAGAACGCCTCGACCTCGACCGTGCGCCTGGCGTCAAGCTCGGGTGCCAACCCGTTCGCCTGTATCGCGGCGGGTATCGCCTGTCTTTGGGGCCCCGCCCATGGCGGTGCGAACCAGGCATGTCTTGAGATGCTGGAAGAGATCGGCTCGGTCGATCGTATCCCCGAATACATCGCCCGCGCCAAGGACAAGGACGATCCGTTCCGCCTGATGGGCTTTGGCCACCGCGTCTACAAGAACTTTGACCCGCGCGCCAAGGTGATGAAACAGTCTGCGGACGAAGTGCTGGACCTGCTGGGTGTTGAAAACAACCCCAAGCTACAGGTCGCCAAGGCGCTGGAAAAGCAGGCGTTGGAAGATCCGTATTTCGCCGAGAAGAAGCTGTTCCCGAATGTGGATTTCTACTCGGGCATCATTCTTGAGGCGATGGGCTTCCCGACCTCGATGTTCACCCCGATCTTTGCGCTGTCGCGCACCGTTGGCTGGGTCAGCCAGTGGAAAGAGATGATTGCAGATCCGCAAAACAAAATCGGCCGTCCGCGCCAGTTGTATCTGGGCGAGACCACCCGCGATTACACGGATATCGAAAACCGATGATCCCAGAAACCCCGGACCCGGCTCCGGGGTTTTTTCTTACAATAGGCTCAACTGATCACCCACCTGAGGTGGGCGCGCGAACAGGTCGTTGCGCAGGGGAGGCGTCCGGGTCGACAAGCCCAACCGTTTGACCGCAATGGCAAAGCGTTTGGCGATAAGGGTGGCGTATTCGCCCTCACCCCGCATCCGGTGGCCCCATCGCGGGTCATACTCCCTGCCCCCGTGCATCTCGCGCAGTTTGGACATGATCTTTTCGAACCGCGCGGCCTCATGCTCTTTCAGCCAGTCCTGCCACAGCGCCGAGACCTCGCGCGGCAGGCGCAACATGATCCAGCTGGCGGCATCCGCCCCGGCGTCTTTGCCGGCTTCCAGCAGGTTCTCCAACTCATGATCCGTCAGGCCGGGAATCACGGGCGAGGTCATGACACGCACCGGCACACCCGCCTCTGTCAGCCGACGAATCGTGGCCAGACGCCGCTTGGGTGACGGCGCACGGGGTTCCATCCGTCGTGACAAATCCGCGTCCAGGGTCGTCAGAGAAATCCCGACCCGCACCAGGCCCATCTGCGCCATGGGGGCCAGAATATCCAAGTCCCGCTCGATCAACGTGCCCTTGGTCACGATCCCAATCGGGTGGTGAAAATCCTTAAGAACAGACAGACAGCGCCTTGTTATCAAACGTGTTTTCTCAACCGGTTGATATGGGTCCGTATTGGTCCCCAAGGCGATTGTCGCCACCTTGTAGGATTTCGACGACAGCTCGTGCCGCAGCACCTCGGGCGCGTTTGGCCGGGCCACCAACCGGGTTTCAAAGTCCAGCCCCGGCGACAGCCCCAGATACGCATGCGTCGGGCGGGCAAAACAATAGACACAGCCATGCTCGCACCCGCGATACGGGTTGATCGAACGGTCAAACGGCAAATCAGGCGACCGGTTATAGGTGATCACACTGCGCGCGATCTCTTCTACGACCTCAGTGCGCAGGGGCGGAATATCCTCTTCACCCTCCCACCCATCATCGATCTGGTCGGTCTGATACGCCTCAAACCGACCTGCGATATTGCTGGCGACACCCCGCCCCCGAACAGGCGATGCCTTACCATTTGTTCCCGTTTTGTTCATTTTCACTGTGTAACGCGCAAACCGTTGGAGAACAAGCGAAACAACCCGGTCGATCTTAACTTGAAAACCCTGCGTTTCTTTGCAGAATTTCTGGAAAATGAATGTGATGCAAAATCATGATGCAAAGAATGACATCGAAGTGATCAAGAATTTGACATAAAGGTCGGTCTCGAAACTAACGACGTCGCAATTGTCACAGTCCAACTGCGGCGTTTTGGTCAAAACGAGGAAAATGCCACCCACGGGCGCAGTGCCCGAACAGCTCAGGGAAACGCCCCATGTCCGATGAAGAAGACATCGTCCTGTCCGAACTGAATGATGAAGAGCTTGTCGAACAGATGTTCGACGATCTTTACGACGGTCTGAAGGAAGAAATCGAAGAAGGTACGAACATCCTGCTGGAACGCGGATGGACGCCTTACGACATCCTGACCAAAGCGCTGGTCGGCGGCATGACCGTT
Organism: Ruegeria sp. CH10; assembly: GCF_056537125.1. NCBI lineage: Bacteria > Pseudomonadati > Pseudomonadota > Alphaproteobacteria > Rhodobacterales > Roseobacteraceae > Ruegeria > Ruegeria sp. CH10. Next base: position 41,755 of record NZ_JBQFQY010000002.1, read on the forward strand.
GTTGGCCACGACTTCCGTGACGGCATCCTGTTCGTCCCCGAAGTTCTGCTGGCCGCGAACGCGATGAAGGGCGGCATGTTCATCCTCAAGCCGCTGCTGGCCGAAACCGGCGCACCGCGCGTGGGCAAGATGGTGATCGGCACCGTAAAAGGCGACATCCACGACATCGGCAAGAACCTTGTTTCAATGATGATGGAAGGCGCAGGCTTCGAAGTTGTCGACATCGGCATCAACAACCCGGTCGAAAACTACCTTGAGGCGCTGGAAACCGAAAAGCCCGACATTCTGGGCATGTCCGCCCTGCTGACCACCACGATGCCTTACATGAAGGTCGTGATCGACACGATGGTCGAACAGGGCTTGCGCGAGGACTACATCGTTCTGGTTGGCGGCGCGCCCCTGAACGAAGAGTTCGGCAAAGCGATTGGCGCTGACGGCTACTGCCGCGACGCAGCCGTTGCTGTGGAAATGGCCAAGGACATGGTATCGCGCAAGCACAACCAACTGGCCGGCTGATCGGACAAAATTGACTGTTCTGGGGCCGTCCGGTTTTCGGGCGGCCTTTTTTTGCGCCGCAGCCCTGACTATCTGATGCGCAACGACCGAGGGGTAACCTATGCAGCACAGCGACTTGCCAGACGACGCCAGCCTCACGACCGAAGGATATGTCTCAAGCGAACGGGGCAAAATTCTGCTGCTGGCCTGCGGGGCCCTTGCGCGCGAGATTCTGGACCTCAAGCAGCGCAATGGCTGGGACCATATGGAACTGACTTGCCTGCCCGCCATCCTGCATGTGCATCCCGACCGCATCACGCAGGCGGTACAGGATGCTGTGGCCAAACATCGTGCGCAGTATGAGACGATCTATGTCGTCTACGCCGATTGTGGCACGGGCGGGCTGCTGGAACGGGCCTGCAACGAGTTGGGAATCGAAATAGTGAAGGGCCCGCACTGCTATTCCTTTTTCGAAGGCAATCAGCAGTTTGAGGCCCGAGGTGAAGATGAGACCACCGCCTTTTACCTGACCGATTTTCTGGCCCGGCAATTCGATGCCTTTGTCTGGAAACCTCTGGGCCTGGACCGCCACCCCGAGCTGCGCGACATGTATTTCGGCAATTACACCAAGCTGATCTATCAGGCCCAAACCGATGATCCGGCCCTGACCGAACGCGCCCGTGAATGCGCCGAACGCATGGGCCTGGAATTTGAGCGCCGCCTGACCGGTTATGGCGATCTTGAATCGACGCTGACGGACTGGGCGAACCGCTGAGGTCAGGCGTTTTCCTGCGCCACCTCGCGGATACGCTCGATCATCGCGCGCAACCCGTTTGAGCGCTGTGCCGAAAGGTGGTCGTTCAGACCCAGACGCGCCAGCTCGCCTCCGGCATCGACGGCGGCAACATCGCGAACCGGCAAGCCGTTATACAAGGACCGCAATACCGCGATCAGCCCACGCACGATCAGCGCGTCGCTGTCTCCGTCAAAACGGAATACGCCATCTTCGATGATCGGGTGCAACCAAACCTGGCTGGCGCAACCGTGAACCTTGGTGGCCGGAACCTTGAGCGCATCGTCCAATGGCTCCATCGCTTTGCCTTGCTCGATCACGTGGCGATAGCGATCTTCCCAATCGTCCAGAAACTCGAAATCCTCAACGATTTCCTCAAAGGCGGGCGTGGCCATGGTCGGGCAGTCCTTTTGTTGCGTTCACAATTGTGACCTATGCCGCTGATCTGGACCTGTCCACCCCTTCGCGCGGCTTTTCAAACACCGGCTTTTGCGGTAACCCATTGCTGGAATTACAGCTCTGGACATCTGGACCATGCAAAAATCGTATATTGTTCTTCTGGTCGCTGCCCTGACCGTTTCTGCCTGCAGCAACTGGGGGGATTCTCGGGTGAACCCGTCGAATTGGTTCGGATCAAGCACCCCGGCCCCGGCTGTGGACCCGGTAACTGCCGCCAATGACGCGAACCTGCTGGTTCCCGACAACGAACGCGGCGGGTTGTTTTCCCGCAGCGTGCCAGACGATCTGAGCGTTGCGATCGCCAAAATCGATGAACTGCGGATCGACCCCACAGCCAATGGGGCTATTATCTACGCTGCGGGTACCGCCGCCCGCCAAGGGGCCTTTAACGCGCGGCTGGTCCTTGTCGAAAGCGAAGAGAACCAGAAAAACGGGGTTCTGGAATACACATTCCGGGTTGAGTATCCGCAGAGCCCGACCAACCAAGGCACCGAGCGGTCGCGGATGGTGTCGGACGCGATCAACGTGTCCAGACGCGATCTGGAAGGTGTGCGTCTGGTACGGGTCGTGGGCCAGCAGAACGCGCTGGAATCTCGGCGCCGTTAACAGGCGTTACAGCGTCACGACCTCGACGCTCTGGCCGTTGGCGGCCAGTGCGATCTTGCCCTCACACAGTTTCAGGGCATCCTCTCCGAACACCTCGAACCGCCAGCCGGACATGGCGGGCAATGTACGCTCACCGGCCGCGATCTGGTCCAACTCGGCGCTTGTGGCAATCAGTTTCGCCGCCACGCCTGAGCTTTCTGTCTTGGACTTCAGCAAGACACGCAGCAGATCGGCCAGCGCCGGGTTGACCTTGAGCTTGTCGCGGCTGTTATCCACCCGTGGCAATTGATCGGCCGGGCAGTTCACGCCTTTTTTGACGGCCGCCAGAATACCTTCGGCAATTGCGCCCTTGCGCGCCTCGCGCAGCAAAAGGCGCGATCCACCCAGATCAGAGGGCGATTTCGGTTTGGTCGAGGCCAGCTCGATCAGTGCATCATCCTTGAACACGCGGCTGCGGGGTACGTTGTTTTCCTGCGCATAGCCTTCGCGGAACTGCGCCAGTTCACGCACCACTGCCAGGAACTTGGCCGAGTTGGTGCGGGTCTTGACCCGTTTCCACGCGTCCTCGGGCCGAATGTCATAAGTGTCGGGGCGGGTCAGAATCTGCAATTCCTCGGCCACCCAATGGCTGCGCTTTGTCTTTTTCAGCTGCGCCGCCAGATGTTCGTAAATCTGGCGCAGATGCGTTACATCGGCCAGAGCATAGGTTTTCTGCGCATCCGACAGCGGACGCCGCGACCAATCGGTAAAGCGAGAGGTCTTGTCGACCCCCTGCTTGCAGATCTTGCGCACCAGCGTCTCATAGCCGACCTGTTCCCCAAACCCGCAGACCATGGCCGCGACCTGCGTGTCAAAAAGTGGAACAGGAAAGACGCCCGCTTCGACCCAGAAAATCTCAAGATCCTGACGGGCGGCGTGGAACACCTTGACCACGTTTTCATTGCCGAACAGCTCATAAAGCGGGTCCAGCGACAGGCCACTGGCCAGTGGATCAACCAACACGGCGCTGTCTTCGTCCTCGGATGGGACGGCCAGCTGAACAAGGCAGAGCTTGGAGTAATAAGTACGCTCACGCAGGAATTCGGTGTCTACGGTCACATAATCGTATTCCGCCGCGGCCCTGCAGAAATCGGCCAGCTCTTGCGTCGTTGTCAGGGTTTTCATGCGTGGTGCTATTCTTGCTCTTTTTCTTGATGGCTTTCCGTCAGCGAAATGCCGTACCCAGCCTTGGGGGAAACCATAGGCAGAATATCGCCCGTCTGTAAATCACCCCGGCAGCAACACCGGAGTCCGATCTCCACTGGCGTAACGGCGCAACACTGCCGGGTAGAGCTGGTGTTCCCAGACCAACACACGCGCCGCCAGCTGTTCCGGGGTGTCGCCCGGTTCGATTTGGACCCGCGCCTGGCCCAGAATCGGGCCGTCATCCAACGCCGCCGTCACCTCATGGACCGAGCATCCATGCTCGGCATCCCCGGCCTCAATCGCGCGGGCATGGGTATTAAGGCCCTTGTATTTCGGCAGCAGCGACGGGTGGATGTTCAGCATCCGCCCCTGAAAGCGCGAGACGAAATCGCCGGTCAGAACACGCATAAAGCCCGCAAGGCAGACAATATCAGGTTGCGCGGCCTCCAGTGGTTTCAACAGTTCCGCCTCGAACGCGGCGCGGTCGCCCTTGAAGGGGCGATGGTCCACCCAAGCGGTTGGGATACCGCGCGCAGCGGCCTTTTTCAGACCACCCGCCTCGGCATCGTTGGACAACACCAGACAAGGCCGGGCCGGGTGATCGCCCACCATGCTGTCGACCAGAGACACCATGTTCGATCCACCGCCCGAAATCAGGATGGCGACACGCTTGTGGCTCACAACAGCTTGCCTGAATAGGCCATGCCGGGCGTGTCGGTGATGGTGCCGATGCGCGAGACGGTCTCGTCCGCATCAGCCAGCAATGCGGCCAGTTCATCCGCACGGTCCGCGTCACAGGCGACGATCATGCCGATGCCGCAGTTGAAGGTCTTCAGCATCTCAGCCTCGGCAATCCCGCCGGTTTCCGCCATCCAGCGGAAAACTGGCGGCAAGTCCCAGGCATTCAGGTCGATCTCAGCGCCCAGCCCTTCGGGCAGGACACGCGGCAGGTTTTCAGTCAGACCGCCACCGGTGATATGGGCCAGCGCATGCACGCCCCCTGCCCGGATCGCCTGCAACGCGGGTTTGACATACAGCCGAGTCGGCGTCAGCAGCGCCTCACCCAGCGATCCCTCACCAAAGGGCGACGCGGCGTCCCAGCCCAGCCCCGACATCTCAACCAGTTTGCGCACCAGCGAATAGCCGTTGGAATGCACCCCGTTCGAGGCCAGACCCAGCAGCACATCCCCCTGCTGTACGCCCGCAGGCAGATGCGCGCCCCGCTCCATCGCGCCGACCGAGAAACCGGCCAGATCGAAATCGCCATCCGGGTACATGCCCGGCATTTCAGCTGTCTCACCCCCGATCAGGGCGCAGCCGGACTGCACGCAGCCCTCGGCGATCCCTTCGATGATCCGTGCGGCGGTGTCGGTGTCCAGCTTTCCGGTTGCGAAATAATCAAGGAAAAACAGAGGCTCAGCACCCTGACAGATCAGGTCATTGACGCACATGGCGACAAGGTCGATCCCCACGCCATCGACCACACCGGTGTCGATCGCAATCCGCAGCTTGGTGCCCACGCCATCGGTGGCACCCACCAAAACCGGGTCCGTGTAGCCAGCCGCCTTGAGGTCGAACAGAGCGCCAAATCCGCCCAGCCCGCTCATCACGCCGGATCGGTCCGTCCGCTTGGCCGCAGGCTTGATCCGGTCGACCAGAGCGTTCCCCGCATCAATATCAACGCCCGCATCGGCATAGGTGATTCCGTTCTTGCCCGTCGTCATGGCCAGCCCCTTATGAATGGTTCCCGCGCGGGTTAGTCGATTGTGCGGCTTGTTGCAACGGTCAGGCTTGACGCGGGCGTTCACCGTGATACTCAAAGCGCTCAGGCGGGCCTGTAGCTCAATTGGTTAGAGCAGAGCGCTCATAACGCTTTGGTTGCGGGTTCAAGTCCTGCCGGGCCTACCAAATCTCCGCAACAGCAGCAGAAAACGCAGTCGGGACCTTAGCGCCCAATGATGATATCGGCGCACAATCCGCCCAATCTTTCGCTTTTGCTAAGCCGCAGCACACCGCCATGGGCGCGGGCAATATCTGAGACAATCGCCAGCCCCAACCCGACCCCGCTGCCCTGATTCTGGTTGCGCGCGGGATCAAGGCGCGAAAACGGTTTGACCGCCTCGGCCCGCTGCTCGGGCGGAATGCCTGGCCCGTCATCTTCGACCCGGAACCGAACGGACTTGGGCGAGATGGACAGGCTGACATCCGCGCGGTTGCCATAGCGCACGGCGTTGCCAATCAGGTTCTCAACCCCACGCCGGATGGCCGTGGGCCGCAAAACAGCGGTGCCGTCGCCTTCAACCTGAATCAAGTCTGCCTCATACCCGGCCCGGCGCGCGTCTTTGACGATTTGGTCCAACAGGGTTCTCGGATCGACCTCTTCTGGGGCGCTTTCGGATGCGCCGCGTGAGAACTCCAGAAAAGCATCCAGCAACAGCTGCATCTCATCCACGTCTTGCTGAAGCGGGGCGGCCTCTTCCTCGGGCAGCATCGACAGGCCCAGTTTCAGGCGGGTCAGAGGGGTGCGCAGATCGTGGCTGACACCCGACAGCATCATGGTGCGCTGTTCCATCTGCCGTTCGATCCGCGCGCGCATATCGAGAAACGCACTGCCCGCCGCGCGCACTTCGATCGCACCGCCCGGCGTGTATGGCACCACCCGCCCGCGGCCAAACGCCTGCGCCGCATCCGCCAGACGCATGATCGGGCGCAGCTGGTTGCGCATATACAGAAAGGAAATCGACGTCATGATGATCGCAAAAAACACCATCGTCACGATCAACTGGTGCGGAGCAACCGGTGACAGGCGTCTGCGGTCAAAGGTCAATTGCAGCAGCCCCAGATCCGTCTGCATATAGACCCGCGCTTCTTGCCCGCTGGGAAGCGCCACCGCCGTAAGATCAGGCAGAAGGTTCCACAGATCCGTCTCAACCTGCGGCGCGATGAAATCATACCAGCGGCGATGGCCGATCATCGGCTCTTCGTTGATGGTCAGAAAACGGGCCTTCATGTCCAGCGCCTGCAGATCAGGCCGAATAGCCGCCAGCGCCTGCTGCTGGGTTTCCACCGCGTTGACCGCATCGACGACCAGCATCACCTCGCGCGAGGCAGTGCGCGTCATCTGCGCCGTCACGTCCTCAAGGTGCTTTTGCAGAAACGCAATGCCCACAACCAGAAGCAGGACAACCACTGGCAGCACCAGTATCAGCGCAGCACGGGCATAGAGGCTGCGCGGCATATAAGATTTGAGCCATCGTGCGGACATGCGCTAAACCTAACGGGCTGTATCGACAAGAGAAAGAGCGCAAAATGCAGGCCCCTGACGATTTCAATCCCCCGACCGGTCAAGCCATTGCGCTGCAACCGGGCCTACGCCGCATTCTGGCCCCGAATCCCTCGCCCATGACTTATCGCGGCACCAACACCTATCTGCTGGGCACAGGCGATCTGGCGGTGATTGACCCCGGCCCCCTGAGTGAAGCGCATCTTGAGACGATTCTGCAGGCGGTTCAGCCGGGCCAACGCATCAGCCACATCATCGTCACGCACAGCCATCTTGACCATTCGCCACTGGCGCGACCGCTGGCCGACCGAACCGGAGCGCCGGTCCTGGCCTTTGGCGGGCCGCAGGCCGGGCGCAGCGCAATCATGACCCAACTGGCCCACGAAGGGTTGGCCGGTGGCGGCGAAGGCATCGACACCGCCTTTCGCCCCGATCAAGAACTGCCCGACGGCGCGCAGATCACCGGCGATGGCTGGCAGCTTGAGGTGATTCACACGCCCGGGCATCTGGGCAATCACATCGCGCTGGCCTGGGGGGATGTGTGCTTTACCGGCGATCACGTGATGGGGTGGGCCAGCTCTCTGGTCTCGCCCCCGGATGGAGACCTGACGGATTTCATGTCCGCCTGCCACCGCCTGCGCGCGCGGGAGTGGTCGGTGTTCCATTCCGGGCACGGTGCCCCGATTCACGACCCTGCGGCGCGGCTGGACTGGCTGATCGATCACCGCCAGATGCGCGAGGGCCAGATTCTGGACGCATTACAGGAACAACCCGGGACAGCTCAGGATTTGGCGGCGCGCATCTATGTTGACACCCCCGCCGCGCTGTTGCGGGCCGCCGAGCGGAACGTGTTCGCTCATCTTGTTGATCTGACGGGAAATAACCGGGTGAAACCCATCGGCGCACTCTCTGCCACGGCTACCTTTCAACAACAAAACTGACGCCGCAGAACTTTTTTGTGAAAAGGTCACATTCCCCTCTGGACGGGGAAAATCGGGATTGTTATACGCCCCTCAGTTCCGGCGTAGCTCAGCGGTAGAGCAGTTGACTGTTAATCAATTGGTCGTAGGTTCGATCCCTACCGCCGGAGCCAAATTCCCCACAAATCCAGACATCTATGGCACGCATGTCGCGTGGAATGGGGTCCAAGATTTTTCGACGAAAAATCTTCCGCGCCCTCTGGACGCCGCAGAAACGGATTGCTATACGGCGCGAACCGTTCCGGCGTAGCTCAGCGGTAGAGCAGTTGACTGTTAATCAATTGGTCGTAGGTTCGATCCCTACCGCCGGAGCCATTCACCCTTATATGTCAACCCGTTAGGGCATCCTGAAAATCCGCACGCAGCGTGCGTTTCAGAATCTTGCCCGTGGCGTTCAGCGGCAGCGCATCTACAAAGACGACCTTGTCCGGGACCTGCCACTTGGCAATCTTGCCGTCATAGAAAGCCAGAATTTCCTCCTCCGAGGGTTCCTCGCCCTCGGCCTTGACGGCGACCAGCAAGGGGCGTTCGTCCCATTTCTCATGCGGCACACCAACCACGGCGGCGGTTGCGAGCTTGGGATGAGCGACGGCGATATTCTCCAACTCAACCGAACTGATCCACTCACCGCCCGATTTGATGATGTCCTTGGACCGGTCGCGGATGGTCATATAACCGTCCGGGTCCAGCGTGGCGACATCGCCCGTGGCGAACCATCCATCCTGCAGAAGCTCTTGATCCTGCATCTGGAAATAGCTGTCCAACACCCAGTGGCCCCTTACCAGAAGATCGCCCTGTGTTTCTCCATCATGTGGCAGGTTATTGCCGTCATCATCGACGATCTTAAGGTCGACCCCGTAACAGGGTCGGCCCTGACTTTCCCTAAGCCTGTGCTGTTCTTCCAGCGGCAAGTCACGGTGCTTGGCCAGCGGATGGTTGGCGGTGCCCAGCGGGCTCATCTCGCTCATGCCCCAGGCGTGGACCGTATCGACGCCATAGGTGTCGCGGAAGGTTTCGATCATCGAGGGCGGGCACGCCGCCCCACCGATCACCGTCCGTTCAAGGCTTTCCAACTGGCTGCCGGACTGTGCGGCATAGGCCAGCAGACCTTGCCAGATCGTCGGCACGCCCATCGCCAGCGTCACGCCGTATGTGTCGATCAGTTTGACCAACGCCTCGCCATGCAGATCCGGCCCCGGCAGCACCATGCGAGAGCCGGACATGGCGCAGGCATAGGGTGACCCCCAGGCGTTGACGTGGAACATCGGAACAACAGGCATCACCACATCCATGGCCGAAAACCCGATCACGTCGCGCGTGTTCGATCCGAAACTGTGCAGAACCGTCGAACGATGCGAATACAGCACCCCCTTGGGATGCCCGGTCGTACCCGACGTGTAGCACAGGCTGGAGGCGGTGTTTTCGTCAAAGCTGGGCCACTCAAAGCCTGCGTCGCCCGTCTCGATCAGCTCATCGTAAAACTGCACACCGGGGATTTGCCCTTCGGCCTCGGCGTTGCGCGGTCCCATCAGAACGAAATGCTCGACCTCGGTCAGATGCTCTTTCAGTGCGGTAACAAGCGGGATGAAGGTCGCGTCAAAAAACAGAACGCGGTCCTGCGCGTGGTTGATGATATAGGTCAGTTGCTCGGGGAACAGGCGCGGATTGATCGTGTGACAGACAAAACCTGCGCCTGACGCGGCATAGTAAATCTCAAGATGACGGCGGTTGTTCCATGCCAGCGTGCCGATTCTCGCCTGCGGCTCCAGACCCAGGCTGGTCAGGGCCGAGGCCAGTTTGCGCGCGGTGCGCGACACCTCAGACCAGTTTGTTTCCGTCACCGTGCCATCGGTTTCGACCGAGAAAATCTCGGTCTGGCCATGATAGCGGTCGGCGTGATTGATCAGTGACGAGATCAGCAAAGGCTGCGTCATCATCTGTCCCAGCATGGACATTCCTCCCATCGTCAGCGCTTGGCTGCGCTTTTTACCTTGGCACCGACACTGCCAAGATTTCAATTGTCTGACAATAAGAGAGTGCAGCCAATCGCAGCGTCAACCGCGATGACGCAAGGCAAAGTCGACCAGCGCCGCGGTCGAGCCATCCTTGCCCTTGGCGCTTTGCTCACCATCCACTATCGGTCCCAGAGACGTGGCAAGTTCCTTGCCCAGCTCAACACCCCATTGATCGAAGGAATTGATGCCCAGCAAGACGCCTTCGACAAAAACGCGATGTTCGTACAGGGCGATGATCTGGCCCAGCACAAACGGTGTGAGCAGCGGGTAGATCAGGGTCGAGGAGGGTCGGTTGCCCGGAAACACCCGGTGGCGGGCCTGGCGTTCCAACTCATCCCCCGTCAGGCCCTCGTCGGCCATGCGCTGCCGGGCCTTTTCCAGCGAGCGTCCGCGCATCAGCGCCTCGGATTGGGCCAGACAATTGGCCAGCAAGAGGCGATGATGATGGGTCAGTTCGGGCTCATGCCCTTCGGCGGCGACCATGAATTCGCAGGGGATCACATCGGTGCCCTGATGGATCAACTGATAAAACGCGTGCTGGCCATTGGTGCCGGGTTCACCCCAGACAACAGGACCAGACGGCACAGTCAGCGCGCTGCCATCCATGGCGACGGATTTGCCGTTCGATTCCATCTCAAGCTGTTGGAAATAGGCTGGCAGGCGCAGCAGGCGTTGATCATAGGGCAGAACCGCGCGGCTGGCATGGCCCAGAACCTGACGGTGCCAGATGCCGACAAGGGCCAGCATGACCGGCATATTCTCGGCCCAGTCTGCGGCCTGAAAATGGACATCCATCGCCTGTCCGCCGCGCAGAAACGCGTCAAACGCGTTCGAGCCGACAGCGATCATCACAGGCAGTCCCACCGGCCCCCAGACCGAATATCGCCCGCCGACCCAATCGGCAAAGCCAAACACACGTTCAGCCGGGATACCGAAGGATTCGGTCTTATCCACAGCGCTGGACACGGCGGCGAATTGTTTGGCCGGATCGCCCCCGCCATCCATCATCCATGCCCGCGCGGTGCGCGCGTTGGTCATGGTTTCAATGGTGGTAAAGGTCTTGGAGGCCACAATCACCAGCGTGCGTGTCGGATCAAGCTGGCGCAGCGTATCCGCGATATGCGCCCCATCCACGTTGGAGACATAATGTAGCCGGGGGCCATCATGATACGGGGCCATCGCGTGGGTCGCCATCACCGGCCCAAGGTCCGAGCCGCCAATGCCGATATTCACCACATCGGTAAAGCTGCCCCCTGCCCCTGTGATCGCGCCGCCGCGCACCTCTTCGGCAAAGACCCGCATCCGGTGCAGCGTGTCCAGCACGTCGGGCATCACGTCCAGCCCGTCAACCTCAACCGGGCCGCCATCCAGATTGCGCAGCGCCGTATGCAGCACCGCGCGCCCCTCGGTTTCGTTGATCTTCGCGCCCGAAAACATCGCGTCGCGCCGATCCGCCAGACCGGCCGCGTCACACAACCCGATCAGCGCATCGCGGATGTCAGCATCGATCTGCGTCTTCGAATAATCAAACAGCAGATCACCGGTTGAGGCCGAAAACCCCTGCGCCCGGTTCGCATCCTTGTCGAACAGATCAAGGATGGTTTGGTCTTTCCGATCAGCCGCCAGCGCGGTCAGAGTGTCCAATTGCATCACGCCTACTCCGCCCAGTGCACTGTCATGCCGCTGAGAACGGCGGCGATTGGGGCCTCTTCGGGTGGCAGGGACATGGCCCGATCCAGTGCATCACGCTTTGCGGCCCCAAAGATCACAAGATGTTTCGACAAAGCGCCGTTCAGCACAGGTGCGGTCAGGGTGATGCGCGGTTCGGGCTGCACATCCGTGCGCGCCACAGCCAATGGGCGCGCGTGGCTGTCCAAAGCGGCCTCCAACCCGTCCATTCCGGGGAACAGAGACGCGGTGTGCATGTCTTCGCCCATGCCAAGAACCAGCACGGACAGGGGCCGGATCGGAGTGATCAGGCTTTCCAGTTCGGGCAGAATATCCTCGGGCTCTTTACCCGGCAGATAAAGCGGGACGTATTGCGCGACCGAGGCGCGATTGGTCAGCAAACGCGCACGGATCAGCCCCTCGTTCGAGCGGTCGCTGTCGCCGGGCACACAGCGTTCGTCGGTGGGCAGAACCTGCACCCGATCCCATTCCAGATCAGCCGCACACAGCCCGTCAAAAATCGGGCCCGGTGTGGTGCCACCGGGTACCGCGAACGAGACGGTATCATGATGCAGCAGGGCAGCCTCAAGCTCTCCGGCCAGAACGTTGGCGACGTCGATGGCCAGCATGTCGCGGTCAGCGTATTCTTGTATTTTCATGGGTTTATCCCCTGCCAGCGGCGACCGTCTCGTTTCATCAGCAGTTCGGCGTCGCCCGGACCCGTGCTGCCACTCTCATAGGGTTTGGGCACATCGCCACGTGCCTGCCACCCTGCAATAATCGGATCGGTCCAAGCCCAGGCGGCCTCGACCTCATCCCCGCGCATGAACAGGGTCTGGTTGCCCCGGATCACATCCATCACCAGACGTTCATAGGCATCGGGCGGATCCTGATTTTCCGGGCCCAAAGCCTCGGCAAAGCTCATGTCCAGCGGCACATCCACCAGGCGCATTCCACCCGGCCCCGGCTCTTTGATCGTCACCTTCAGCGTGATGCCTTCGTTCGGTTGCAAACGGATCGACAGCACGTTGGCATGGCGCCCCGCCTCTTCGCCAAAGATCGAATGTGGGGCGTCCTTGAACATCACGTTGATAACCGAGGACCGCGCCACCAGCCGCTTGCCGGTGCGCAGATAGAACGGCGTACCCGCCCACCGCCAATTGCTGACATGCGCCTTGAGCGCAACATAGCTTTCGGTTGTGGAGCGCGGATTGCCCACCACATCCCGGTATCCAGGCCCGTCGCCCACGAACTGGCCGCGCACGATGTGGTGCGGTTCAACCGGATCAAGCGCGCGGATCACTTTCAGCTTTTCGTCCCGCACCGCATCGGGATCGAACTTGGCCGGTGGCTCCATCGCGATCAGACAAAGCAGCTGCATCAGATGGTTCTGCATCATGTCGCGCATCGCACCGGCGCGATCATAATAGTCCTCGCGCCCATCAATGCCGACGGATTCGGCCACGGTGATCTGGATATGATCGACGTATTGGCTGTTCCACAGCGGTTCAAACAGCATATTGCCAAAGCGGACGGCCATCAGGTTCTGAACGGTTTCTTTGCCCAGATAATGGTCGATGCGATAGATCTGGTTTTCGGCAAAATGCACGGCCAGAGTCGCGTTCAGCGCCTGCGCGCTCTCCAAATCATGACCAAAGGGTTTTTCCACGACAATCCGGGTCATCGGGGTGATCAGGCTATGGGCCTTGATCCGCTCGGCCAAAGGCCCGAACAGCGCCGGCCCGACCGAGAAATAGAAGGCCCGCACACGGATATGGCTGAGTTTGCTGGCCAAAGCCCCCCAGCCCTCACCCGAGATGCCATCCAGCGAGACATAGTCGATACATTGCAGAAACGACCTCAGCGCCGAGACATCCCGGCAGTGCTTTGCCGCATGCGTCCTGAGCGACTCGGCCACGATTTCGCGAAACCCCTCCGCATCGTGATCGGATCGCGCCGCCCCGATGATCTGCACCCCGTCCGCCCATTGCCCGGCGCAAAAACGGCGAAACAGCGCCGGCAAAATCTTGCGCTGAGCCAGATCGCCGGTTGCGCCAAAAATGACCAGATCGAAAGGGTCGACAGGAATGACACGAGAAACCATGCGTTTTCCTTACCTTGCCCCGGCGACCATGTCTAATGTTAGCGCAATCAATCCCCAAGTTTTTTTAGTGAATCCGGAACGGGTCCACAGCACGGCTGTGGACCTGTCAGCCCCAGGATCGGGAAAGGCTGGGCTAGTTCAGCTCGGGCGATTTCCAGTATTTGGTACCGTTCGCCCCGGCAGATACACGCCAGCCTTTCTTCCCAAGCACAAAGAAAGAGCGGCCATCCACAAAACGCACCGTTTCATCGCTGCGCTCATCACCATACATCGCGCCCGATTCAGCGGTTGCGTCATAACCATGGGTGATGAACTTGTCCAAATCCGCAGGCTCTTGGAACAGGATCACGAACTTGGTTTCAAACCCGCCAATGCCGACGGCGGCCCCAACGCCTCCGGTGCCCATATTCATATAGGTGTGCTGCCCGGTGTCCTTGGAAACCGCAACCCCGCGCCCATACCCGGCAGAAACCGGAAACACCGTGACCTTGCGGGAGTCAAACACCGCGTATCCAGCGCTGATGCCGAACAGCTCATCCGCTTCGGGGTTTTCAGCCAGCAATTGCGTCAAGACTTCATCGGCCATCAGATCAAGTTTGGCGCGTGTCTCTTCGGGGGTGGCCTCATTGGTGACCAGATCGGCGGTGGAATCGATCGTGTGATCGACCGCATTGGCACCTTTTTCAATCGTATCACCAACTGCTTCGGCCCCTTGCCCAATGGCAGTGGCCGTGCTTTCCGCCCCTTTCTTTATCTTATCAAGAACACCTTCGGCCAGAGCCGGACCGCTCAGGAAAAGGCTGGTTGCTAAAATAAGTCCTCGGGGCATGAAATGATTCCATCTGTGGTCAATGCGATTGATCGCACCTTACCCCAAGCGCAGAACAAATTTACGTATCTAATTTACTGCACATCCAAATTTTTCCATTCGCTCAGTTCACGCGGAACTCACCCACCATGTTGCGCCATTCACCGGGGGCGATCATCTTGCGATGGGTAAACCGAACCGAATGTAGCGGGCCTTCGATCTCGCGCTGCCAGAACTCGACAAACTCAAAAAGTTTCGGGTGGTCTGGCGCCAGATCGTAGTCCTGCCAGATGAACGTGTTCAGAACATGGATATAGTCGGGCATGTGATAGAAGAATTCCGCCGTCGTCAGCCCATATCCCTTAAGCATCAATTCCGTTTCGCTTTGCTCCATGCAGACCTCCAGATTTGTTACAAGGTCTCTTCAGGGTAACACGACTACCCCCTAATCCTTGGTTAACAATATGTTACTCTGGTGTTACGGGGGTTTTTTGCGCGAAATACGCTGCTTGCTTGCACCTTATGTGCCGGGTCTGATAGAGTGCACACACAAGATATAGACCCAGCACAAAGAACGGGCAGTTTACGTGAGCGATACGCCAGAAACCCCAGAAAACATGGATGAAACCCCGCCCGAGCGCCCAGTCTATGACGGCCCGACGGTCTCCATCGAATCCGAGATGCGCACATCCTATCTGGATTATGCCATGTCGGTCATCGTATCCCGCGCGATCCCCGATCTGCGCGATGGTCTAAAACCGGTGCACCGGCGCATCCTTTACGCGATGCACGAAACCGGCAACACCCATGACAAGGCGTACCGCAAGTCGGCGCGCCCGGTGGGCGATGTGATGGGTAAATACCACCCGCATGGTGACAGCGCGATCTACGACGCGCTGGTGCGGATGGCGCAGGATTTCTCAATGTCGCTGCCGCTGCTGGACGGTCAGGGCAACTTTGGCTCGATGGACGGCGATAACCCGGCGGCCATGCGTTATACCGAAGTGCGGATGGACAAACCCGCCGCCTCCCTGCTGGCCGATATCGAAAAAGAGACGGTCGATTTTCAGGACAACTATGACGGCAAAGACAAAGAGCCGACCGTCCTGCCCGCCCGGTTCCCGAACATGCTGGTCAATGGCGCAGGCGGTATCGCCGTGGGTATGGCGACCAACATTCCTCCGCATAACCTGGGTGAGGTTGTTGACGCCACGCTGGCATTGATCGACGACCCTGACCTGACCTCCGAGCAGTTGATCGAATACGTCCCCGGACCTGATTTCCCGACCGGAGGCGTCATGCTGGGCCGATCCGGCGCGCGCAAAGCCTATCTTGAGGGGCGCGGCAGCGTCATCATCCGCGCCAAGACGCGGGTCGAGGAAATCCGCCGCGACCGATATGCGATTGTGGTGGATGAGATCCCCTATCAGGTGAACAAAGCCTCGATGATCGAAAAGATCGCCGAAGCCGTACGTGAAAAACGCATCGAAGGTGTGGCGCATGTGCAGGACGAATCCGACCGCAATGGCGTGCGCGTCGTGGTCGAACTGAAACGCGATGCAACGCCCGAGGTGGTGCTGAACCAGCTATACCGTTTCTCGCCGATGCAGACGTCTTTTGGCTGCAATATGCTGGCCCTGAACGGTGGTCGGCCTGAACAGCTGACCCTGCGCCGGTTCCTGACCTCGTTCATCGACTTCCGTGAGGATGTCGTCGCCCGCCGCACCGCCTATGACCTGCGCAAAGCGCGGGAACGCAGCCACATCCTGTGTGGTCTGGCCGTGGCCGTGTCGAACGTGGACGAAGTGGTTGCCACCATCCGCTCATCCGCCGACGCCGCCGAGGCGCGCGAAAAACTGATGACCCGCCGCTGGCCCGCGGCCGAGATCGAAGGCTATCTGCGCCTGATCGACGATCCTCTGTCCAAGATGAACGACGATGGCACCTATAACCTGACCGAGGTTCAGGCCCGCGCCATCCTGGAACTGCGTCTGCAGCGCCTGACCCAACTGGGCGTCAAAGAGGTCACGGACGAGTTGGAGCAACTGGCGGCCAAGATCAAAGAATATCTGGATATTCTGTCCTCGCGCGAACGCATCATGTCGATCATCGGCGATGAGCTGCGCGAAGTCCGTGAACAGTTTGCCGTGCCCCGTCGCACCGAGATCGTCGACTGGTCCGGCGACATGGAAGACGAGGACCTGATCGAGCGCGAAGACATGGTCGTGACCGTTACATCGGGCGGCTACATCAAACGTACACCGCTGGCCGACTTCCGCGCGCAAAAGCGCGGCGGCAAGGGCCTGTCGGGGATGCAGACCAAGGAAGAGGATGTCGTCACCAACCTCTTCGTGGCCAACACTCACACGCAGCTGCTGTTCTTCACCACCGAAGGCATGGTCTACAAGCTCAAGACCTGGCGTTTGCCGCAGTCCAGCCGGACTGGCAAAGGTAAGGCGATCGTCAACATCCTGCCGATCCCGACCGGGGTTTCCATCGCGGCGATCATGCCCGTGGATGTGCCGGATGAAGAGTGGGAGAACCTGCAAATCGTCTTTGCCACCAGCGCGGGCGATGTGCGGCGTAACCGCCTGTCGGATTTCACCAATGTGCGCCGCAACGGCAAGATCGCGATGAAGCTGCCGGACGATGTGGAGTTGGTGAACGCGCGTATCTGTTCGGAAGACGAAGATGTGATGCTGGTGACCAATTCGGGCCGTGCGATCCGTTTCCGCACCACCGATGTGCGCGTCTTCAACTCGCGCGAATCCACCGGTGTGCGCGGCATCAAGCTGACGAATGGCGACCGGGTGGTTTCCATGTCCGTGATCCGCCATTTCGAGGCCGACCCGGACGAGCGTGCCGCCTACCTCAAGATGCGCCGGGCCGTGGCGGGCATCGCCGATGATGGCGAGACGGACGAAGACGAAGCAGCCCCCGGCACCATCACGCAGGAACGCTATGCCGAGATGTCGGCGGCCGAGAACCTGATCCTGACCATCACATCGGGCGGCGCGGGCAAGCTGAGCTCCAGCCACGATTACCCGGTGCGCGGGCGCGGTGGCATGGGTGTCGCGGCCATGGACAAGGCGATGCGCGGCGGTGAGCTTGTGGCCTCATTCCCGGTTGAGATCGACGACCAGATCATGCTGGCGACATCGAAGGGGCAGTCGATCCGGGTGCCTGTCGATGGCATCTCGTTCCGGTCGCGCAGCGCGGGCGGCGTGCGGGTGTTCAACACCGGCAAGGGGGAAGAGGTCGTCAGCGTTGCCTGGATCGCCGATCAGGGTGACGAAGAAGACGACGGGCAAGCCCCCGAATAAACGAACAAAAAGGCGCTTCGGCGCCTTTTTCTTTGCCTGCTAACTGCCGCGCAGCAGGTCCGCAATTGCCCACAGCCGATCCTGCCCCCAGATGCTCTGCCCGTTGACGTGAAAGCTGGGCACGCCCCACAGGCCGATCTCTTGCAGGCGGGCTTGGTTGGCCTCAACCCGGTTGCGCCACGTGTCGGAGTGCACATGCGCCTTGGCCTCTTGCCAATCCAGCCCCGCTTTTTCCGCGATCTGGGCCAAGCCGGTCTCCGTCGCCGCATCAATCCCCTGCGACCACACAGCCGTCAGAAAGGCCGAGCAGTAGTCAGCCAGCCGCCCCTGCGCCTCGGCATGATCCAGCAGGGCATAACCACGTTCCACCCCTGCCCCCAGCGGATCAGAGATGCGACCGAATGGAATACCCAGCCGCCGCGCCTCGCGCGTGCAATCGCGCAGGATGTAGGACGATTTCGCCTTTGGCACCGGCAAGCCGCGCATCAGCATCGGCAGCACCGGCCTAAGGATCAGATTGGCCTGGCAGTCTCGGGCCAGGGCACGGGCCCGGTCGAAGGCCAGATAGGAATACGGGCTGCGGAAAGAGAAAAAGAACTCGATCTCAGCCCCCGGCGCTGGGGTCAGGTTCGGTGCGATCTGCGGGATGATCGGATCAGCTTTTTGCCCCAGCCCCAGACCCTGCAACCGGTTTTCCAGATAATGCAGCCGGTCCAGCCCCCAATAGGTCTCGCCGCCATAGGCAAAACATCCGCCCTGATAATGGCCGACCGCCGCAAGAGATTGATCGCCCAATGCTATGACCGTCGCTGGATCGACCTCTGGCCCCTCCGGGATTGATGCGTCAGCCCAGAGGGTTTCAGTCACCTCAGGAGCCATGGCAATGAAATCATCCGCGCCAGCCAAAACGCGTTCCGCCGTGGCAATGCGCGCGGGATCAGGAGTGGGCACCGTGGGAGGCACATAGCCCAAACGGTTGGCCACCCGCACCACATCGTGGAACGCATTCAGCCGAAACGCTTCTGGTGAGGGCATCATATCGGGCGGCGATCCTGAGATCAGAAAGGTTCGAAGTTCTATACTATAGCGATGTTTGAAATCTGCCAGAACCTGCACCGTCAGCAGGCTGTAAGGATCTGAGAGATCATGGAAATACTCAACCACATGAGGCTGTCCGGTCAGTCGGCGCCTGACCTCATGCAGGGTTCGCCGCGTGGTCTGCAACCCGCTGCTGGTCAGAACCATTGCGGCCCGCGTTTTGAGTTTCCGACTGACTGACAAAGGCCCCTCCGACGCGTGTCTTGGGGCACTTTAACGGTTGCGGCAGAAAAGCCCATGCCGCGACACGGGAACGTGACGTCTCACAGCTCGTAGAGCGCGCCGAATTTACCCTCAAGATAGGACAAGAGCGGTTCCGGTCCGGGCTCCATCCCGCTGGCGCGGGTGATTGTGTCGCGGGGTGCGTAAAGCCCGCCATGGCGTTGCAGGTTCTCGCGCAGCCACGTGGTTGCGCCTGTCGTGTCGCCCTGCGCCAGTTGCGTCTCAAGATCCGGCACCGCAGCGCGCAACGCCTGATACAGGCACCCGGCATAGACGTTGCCCAGCGAATAGGTCGGGAAGTAACCAAACAGCCCCACCGACCAGTGGACATCCTGCAAACACCCGTTCGACGGCTTATCGACCGCATAACCGAAATCCGATTTAAACCGGTCGTTCCACGCGGCCTCAAGATCGTCGACCTGCAAGTCTCCGGCCATCAGCGCGCGCTCCAGATCAAAGCGCAGCATGATGTGGAGGTTGTATTGCACCTCATCCGACTCGGTACGGATATAGCCGTTATGGACACCGTTGACCGTGGCATAGAACGCGTCTGCATCGGCAATCCCGAAATCCCCAAACGCGTCTTTCATCTGGTCGAACAGCCAACCGGTAAAGGCGCGCGAGCGGCCCAGCTGGTTTTCATAAATCCGGCTTTGGCTTTCATGGACGCCCATCGACACCCCACTGCCCAGCGGTGTCAGCGCATAGGCCGGATCGATGCCTTGTTCGTAGGCAGCATGGCCGACCTCGTGAATGGCCGAATAGAAACAGTTGAAGGGATCAGTCTCGCTGGTGCGGGTGGTGATGCGCACGTCCAGACCACTGCCCGAGCTGAACGGGTGCACGGCCTTGTCCACCCGCCCCGTGTTCAGGTCATAGCCAAAGGTTGTCGCCAGTTTCTGCGACAAGCGCATCTGGGTGAGTTCATCAAATGTGCCGGTCAGTTCTTGCGGCGCCGGGCGGTCCAGAACGGCTGCGCGTAGGGCCACCAGACGCGGGCGCATCTGATCAAAGATGTCGGCGATCTGGCTGCCGGTTGTGTACGGCTCATAATCCTCGACCATCGCGTCATACACGTCACCGCCTTGGGCCAACGCCGCGCCTTCTTCGCGTTTCAGGGCGACGACCTGTTGCAACACGGGCAGGAAGGCCGAGACATCCTCATCCGCGCGAGCCTGCGCCCAAGTACCCTGCGCGGCGGATGTGACCCGCGCGATGGCTTTGGCCAGATCAGCGGGCACTTTGATCGTACGCTCATACGACCGGCGGATTTCACGAACCTGCGCCTGCCCCACCTCATCCTGCGGGTCGGCGTGTTCCAGCCATTCGGCCACACGCGGGTCGGACCGGCGGGCGTGCAGGACAGCCTCAATCGCGGCCATCTCCTCGGCCCGTTGCGGGGCCGCCCCGCGCGGCATCACCGTTTCCTGATCCCAGCCCAACCGCCCGGCAATCTGCCCCAAAGCCGAGGTTTCGCGTTGAAAAGCCATCAGGTCGTCAAAGGCGGTCATGTCACGCTCCGCGGATTGAGGTTGCGATTGGGTAAGCGGTCAGGAACCGCGCGCGCAGGATCAGGGTCCAGACGACTACGGCCATGAACTGGTGGACAATCGCGATCTGCCACGGCGCGGCATAAACCACGGTTACGATGCCGATCACCACTTGCAGTGCCAGCGCCGCAAAGGCTGCGTTAAAGGCAAACCGCGTCTGCGGATGCGCGCTGGTGCCGCCCCGCCGCCAGACGATGACGCCGAAAATCAACAGCAGATAGCCCGCGCAGCGGTGAATGAACTGCACCAGACCGGGGCTTTCGAAGAAATTGCGCCACATCGGCTCCAGCATCGTGGCATCGGGCGGCAACACTTGCCCGCCGATCAGGGGCCAGTCGGTGTAGGACCGCCCCGCGTCGATCCCCGCGACCAAAGCACCAATCAGGATTTGAAGGAATGCGAAATGCATCAGGCCGGTGGATAGCGAGAAGAGTTTCGCCTCTTTCGCGCGGCGGGCCTGTAACAGGTCGCGTTCTTCGCGGCCCAGTTCAAAGATGTACCACGCAAGAAACCCCAGGATCACAAAGGCCAGCCCCAGATGAGTGGCCAGGCGATAGCTGGCAACAGCGGTCATCCCCTCGCCCTGCGTCACGCCCGAGGCGACCATCCACCAGCCGACAGCGCCCTGAACCCCGCCCAGAACACCTGGGATCAGCAGCTTGCCGGTCCATCCCGTCGGGATTTTCCGCGCGACTAGGAAACCAAAGAACCCAAGCGCCCAGACCAGACCAATCACGCGGCCCAACTGGCGGTGGCCCCATTCCCACCAGTAGATGAATTTGAAGTCATCCAGCTCCATCCACTGGTTCTGGATGCGCCACTGGTCGATTTCCTTGTACTTGTCGAACTCGGATTGCCAGTCGGCCTCGGACATCGGCGGGATGGCCCCGGTGATCGGGCGCCATTCGGTGATCGAAAGGCCACTATCCGTCAATCGGGTCAGCCCGCCCACGACGATCATGATCACGACCAGCGCAAACAGGATCATCAGCCACGCGCGGATCGCCTTTCGCGCGCCACCACGGCCACGGTCGATCATACCGGGCTGAACTGCCTGTTGTTTTTCGGTGTCTGAGACGTCTTCGAAGATGCTGCGCTTACCGCTCATGCTGTCCTCTTGTGCCTTGGATTTCGTCGCAAGCTAGGGTGAAGCGGAACATAGGTCCAGCCTTAGCCCTTGTCCTTCCAGCGGACCATCTGACGCATGATCCCGTGCAGCATCTGCACATCGGCCCGCGTCATCCGCATCCGCGACCACAGGTTGCGCAGATTGGTCTTCATCCCCTCGGCCTTTTCGGGCGGGTAGAAGAAGCCTGCCTCCTCCAACCGGTCCTCATAGTGTTCAACCAGTTTCTCAACCTCGATCCCTGTGGCCCAGTCACCTTTGCCCAGATCGGTGGCCTCATGCACCACATCGCCGGTCTGACGCATCCACTCATACGCCGTCAGCAGCACGCATTGCCCAAGGTTGAGCGAGGCATATTCGGGATTCACCGGCACCGAGATGATGGCATTGGCCTTGGCAATGTCCTCATTTTCCAACCCTGCGCGTTCGGGGCCGAACAGAACGGCGACTTTTTCACCCGCCGCGACCTTTTCGGCGGCCATCTGCATGGCGCGTTCGGGGCTGTAGACCGGCTTGGTCAAGCCGCGCTGCCGCGCCGTGGTGGCAAAGACAAAGGTGCTGTCGGCCAGTGCCCCAGCCAGATCATCAAACAGCTGCGCCTCATCCAGCAGCCGCCCGGCCCCGCTGGACATCGCCACAGCCTTGGGGTTGGGCCAGCCGTCACGGGGCGCAACAATCCGCATCCGGTCCAGCCCGAAATTCCACATCGCGCGCGCGGCGGCACCGATGTTTTCGCCCATCTGCGGGCGCACAAGCACAAAGGACGGCTGGGATGTATCGCTGGGCATGGCTGTCTCCGAAAGTTCCGCCTGCTGTAATCGGCCTGTCAGGTCAGAGCAAGCCGATCCCCTTGTTCTGTTCCCAAATACTTCGGCCAGAGGCTTAAAAGTTTGCTTCCCCCGCGCAATCCGCTAAACCGCGCCTAAGAACAATTCCGAAGGACGCGCCATGGACACCCCCGAGCAGCCGCAGATTTACCTGATAACGCCTCCGACCATCGCGCTCAGCACCTTCCCCGAGCAGTTGGGCCGCGTGCTGGACAGCACCGAGGTTGCCTGTATCCGGCTGGCGCTGGCGGGCAGTGACGAAGACACCATCGCCCGCGCCGCCGATGTCTGCCGCGAGGTTGCCCATGCGCGGGATGTGGCGATCGTGATCTCAAACCATGTCCTGCTGGCGCAACGACTGGGGCTGGACGGGGTGCATCTGGACGATGCCGCGCGTTCCGTCCGCGCCGCTCGCAAGGAACTGGGTGCGGATGCCATCGTTGGCAGTTTCTGCGCCGCCTCCAGCCACGATGGCATGACCGCTGGTGAGAATGGCGCGGATTATGTGGCCTTTGGCCCGGTTGGCGCGTCAGCTTTGGGCGACGGCACGATTGCCGGGAAAGACCTGTTTCAATGGTGGTCCGAGATGATCGAAGTGCCGGTCGTGGCCGAAGGCGGCCTGACGCCCGAGCTGATCCGCGACCTCGCCCCTCATACCGATTTCTTTGGCATTGGGGATGAAATCTGGTCGCAGGACGACCCGGTCGCAGCGTTGAAATCGCTTACCGACGCGATGTGAGCGTTAACCCTTGCACCCGCCGGGGGGCTGCGGCATGACACGGGCATGACTCAGAACAGCGAAATACTGTGTATCGGCTCGGTCCTGTGGGACGTGATCGGGCGGTCTGCCAGCGCCATGCGGCAGGGATCAGACGTGCCGGGGCGGATCACCCGCCTGCCCGGCGGCGTAGCCATGAACATTGCCATGACACTGGTGCGGTTCGGCATGACCCCTACTCTGCTGACCGCCATTGGCCGCGACCCTGAAGGCGATGAACTGGTCAACGCCTGCGCCCGGCTGGGTATGGTGACGGATCACGTCTACCGTTCGCAGGACCTGCCGACCGACCGGTATATGGCGGTCGAAGGGGCCAATGGTCTGATCGCCGCAATTGCTGATGCGCATTCGCTGGAGGCCGCAGGGTCCAAGATCTTGCGCCCATTGATGCACGGGCCGTTGGGGTATGAAAATACGCCGTTCGAAGGCCCCATCGCGCTGGACGGCAACCTGACGCAAAGCCTGCTGGAGGACATCGCGCAAAGTCCCGCCTTTGCAAAAGCGGACCTGCGCGTTGCCCCGGCCTCACCCGGTAAGGCCGAACGTCTTTTGCCGTTCCTGAAAAACGCGCGCGCGACGCTTTACGTGAACCTTGAAGAGGCTGGCATCCTCTGTCAGCGCGAGTTCACCGATTCCGAATCCGCCGCCAAGGGCCTGTTGGACCGAGGCGCGTTGCGGGTGCTGGTGACGGATGGCGGCAATTCGGCCACGATCGGCAGCGCCGGTCAAATCCTGACCCAAACACCCCCGTCCGTTCTGGTCACCCGCGTGACCGGTGCAGGCGACACTTTCATGGCGGCGCATATCGCGTCCGAGGCCGCCGGGGCCGCCCCCGACGCAGCCCTGACCCGCGCCCTGCACGCCGCAGCCACTTACGTTTCCGGAGAAACACCACTGTGATCGACATTCAATACTCAGCCGAGGTTCGCGCCGCCAAAGACGCAGGCCATCCCATTGTGGCGCTGGAAAGCACCATCATCACCCACGGCATGCCTTACCCGCAGAACATTGAGGTCGCGGCACAGGTCGAACAAGACATCCGCGACGCCGGTGCAGTTCCAGCGACCATTGCGGTGATTGATGGTGTTCTGAACGTGGGGCTTGAGGCTGATCAGCTGCAGGCTCTGGGTCAGGCGCAAGGCGTCGCCAAAATCTCACGCGCTGATATGGCGGCCTGCATCTCGACCGGGGGCACCGGGGCCACCACTGTCGCCGCCACCATGATCGCGGCGCATTATGCTGGAATTCAGGTCTTTGCCACTGGCGGCATTGGCGGCGTGCATCAGGGGGCCGAGACGTCCTTTGACATTTCCGCCGACCTGCACGAACTGGCGCAAACCCCCGTGACGGTGGTTGCAGCTGGTGCCAAAGCCATCCTCGATCTGGCCAAAACACTTGAGGTGCTAGAGACTTTGGGCGTGCCTGTCATCGCCCACGGTCAGGATGAATTCCCGGCCTTCTGGTCGGCCAAATCCCCCTATGCCGCCCCGTTGCGCATGGACAGTGCCGAGGCCATCGCCAAGGCCCACGCCACCCGCCGCGCCCTTGGCCTGCCCGGTGGACAACTGATCGCCAACCCGATCCCCGAGGATGACCAGATTGCGGCCGAGGAACTGGCCCCTATCATCGCATCGGCCCAGGCAGACGCGGACACCCACCGCATCACGGGCAAAGGCGTCACCCCGTATCTGTTGCAACGGATCTACGAACAGACCGAGGGCCGTTCGCTGACCGCAAACATCGCTCTGGTCCGCAATAACGCAAAATTGGCCGCCCGGATCGCCCGCGCCCTGTCGCAATGACATAAACCTATTGTACCAAGGCACGGGACTGCTTAACTAAATCCGCAAACTGCTCAGGACCGCAATGAACACGCCTTTTGACGAAGAACCTCACCGCCGACCGGGCCTGTTTTCCCGGCTGCGTGCGTCTTTTCTGACGGGCATCGTTGTCATTGCGCCTGTGTGGCTGACCGTCTGGCTGATCTGGTCCGTGGTCGGCTGGATCGACAGCGCGGTTCTGCCGCTGGTGCCGCAGCAATTCCAACCCGAGCAATATGTCGGCATCAACCTGCGCGGCGTAGGGGTGGTGATCTTCCTGATCTTCACCATTCTGGTCGGCTGGATCGCAAAGGGCATCCTCGGTCGCTCTTTGATCCATTTCGCCGAAAGCGTTGTGGATCGGATGCCGGTGGTGCGATCCGTCTATTCCGGTATCAAGCAAATCTCGGAAACGGTGTTTGCACAGACCGAGCGATCCTTTGAAAAAGCCTGCCTGATCCAATACCCGCGCCGGGGCATCTGGGCGATCGGCTTCGTCTCTACCACCGCGCGGGGCGAAGTCAGCGAACGCGCCGAAACCGGCGGCGCCCTGCTGAGCATCTTCGTCCCCACCACGCCAAACCCGACTTCGGGCTTTTTGCTGTTCTTCCCCGAAGAGGACGTGATCCTTCTGGATATGTCCATTGAAGAGGCCGCAAAACTGGTGATTTCGGCGGGCCTTGTCTATCCCAACGAAAAAGACCCGACCCAGCCGCCCGAGTGATCAGCCGAACATCTCGGGCAGATCAACCGTGCTGCGCTGCCCCAGATCGTCTTTGTGATCGGCCAGAAATCGATGCGCCGCCGCGCGACCGGCCTCTTTCAGCTTGTGCAGGATCACCGGGTTGGGCACCGTTTTGGTCGCAACGGACAGATCGTTCATCAAGGCGTCATCCGCAATCATATGCACCAGAACGCGGCTCATCTCCCCGGCCTTCAGCTTACCTTCGGCCAGCAGGCGCTGCACAAAACTGATCGCGCGCAGCTCGCGAAACAGGGATGAGTTAAAGCTGATTTCATTGACCCGGTTCTGAATCTGCTGCGGCGTTTTTGGCACCTCATCCCGTTCCAGCGGGTTGATATTTACGATTACCACGTCATCCGGCAAGTCACTGTCGAACAATGGATAAAGCGCCGGGTTGCCCGTATAGCCGCCATCCCAATACGCCTCGGTCCGGCCCGATTTGGGGTCATAGATTTCAACGGCCTGAAACAGCGTAGGCAAGCAGGCCGACGCCAGGATCGCGTCGGTCGAGATCTCATCCCCGGTGAACACCCGTATCTTGCCACTGCGCACGCATGTGGCGCAGACATGCAAACGGGGGCCTTCATCGGCGCAAATCTCGGCGAAATTGAACCGATCGACCACGGTCTCCAGCGGGTTGCGGTAAAACGGGCCGTACGCATATGGCGACACCAACCGCGACCACGTATCCCCGACCGAGAACGGCAGGGAATACTCCATCGCTTGTGCAATCTGCGAGGGTTCGATGGCCTGCATCCAATTGGCAAGCCGCATGTCACCTACGGCCCCCATCCTCTCCCACAGACCGTTCAGATTGGCGCGCGCTCCGTCACGCCCATCGCGCACCATACCGGATTTGAACGCCGCCCCGTTCAGCGCCCCGGCCGAGGTGCCGGTGATGGCTGCAACCTCAAGATCGTCCTCATCCAGCAGCCGATCCAACACGCCCCAGGTAAACGCCCCATGCGCGCCACCACCCTGCAAAGCCAGATTTATTTTTTTCACCACGCCCACCCCATTTTCTGTTCAAAATACTTCGGGGGCGTGAGGGCAAAGCCCCCACACAACATCACAACGCCGTCCAGCCACCATCCACGGAAATCGTCGTGCCCGTGATCTGCGCCGCCGCGTCCGAGCATAGAAAGACCGTCGTCCCGCCCAATTGTTCCACCGTTGCGAACTCTTTCGACGGTTGCCGCTCAAGCATAACGTTCTTGATCACGTCCTCGCGGCTCATGCCGTATTCCTTCATCGTGTCGGGAATCTGCGCCTCGACCAGTGGGGTCAGCACATAGCCCGGACAGATGGCGTTGCAGGTGATCGGTTCCTGCGCGGTTTCCAGCGCCACGGTCTTGGTCATCCCCACCACACCATGTTTGGCCGCGACATAGGCCGCCTTGTAAGGCGACGCCGTCAGCCCGTGGGCCGAGGCGATGTTCACCACCCGCCCCCACCCGGCCTTGCGCATCATCGGCAAAGCCGCAGCCATGGTGTGAAAGGCCGAATTCATGTTGATCGCGATGATCGCGTCCCATTTGTCGATCGGGAACTGATCGATCGGTGACACGTGCTGAATGCCCGCATTGTTCACCAGAATATCGCAGGCCCCCGCCTGCTCGATCAGCGCCCGGCATTCATCGCCTTTGGACATGTCCGCCTTGATATAGCGCGCGTTGGTGCCGGTCTCTTTCGCGATCTGGGCCGCCAGCGCATGATCTTCGTCCCGGTCGGTGAATGAGTTCAAAACCACATCCGCCCCGGCCTTGGCCAATTCGCGTGCAACGCCCAGACCTATCCCTGAATTCGATCCCGTGATGATTGCCGTTTTTCCAGACAGGCTCATGCCAGTTCTCCCTCAGATTTCGCTTTGGCAGCACAGTGCCATGCTGCACCTGCAAAGTGAACGGGGAAACATTCCGGTTCCGGTTCAGAGGGAAAAACCGCCCAAAAAAAACGCCCGCACGAAGCGGGCGTTAAGTTATTGAGGCAGGTTTCATACAGGCAAGAAACCTATCGAGCAGTGAAACCTTTATAAGCAATTCCTTGCATTCATCCAAGCTAAAAGTTTGATAATAAGAAAAATCATCGGTACGATGAATCCCAACAAAATAAGGCCAGAGCAGGATTGTTTCCAAAATGCGCCCCGATTTTCTACGCCCCGCACGCCCTGTGATCGCGGGAATCACCTGCCTTTTCTCTGCCGCTATCGCTAACGCAGAATCGGCCCACGGCATAGCTATGTATGGCGACCCGGCCCTACCACCGGATTTTGTGTCTCTGCCCTATGCCAATCCGGATGCACCCAAGGGCGGCCGGGTCGTGTTCGGAAATACCGGCGGCTTTAACAGTTTGAACCCGTTTGTGCAAAAAGGCGCATCCCCCTGGCAATTGCCATTTTGGACCCATGAAAGCCTGATGGGCCGATCCTGGGACGAACCTTTCACTCTTTACGGGTTGTTAGCCGAATCAGTTGAGACTGCACCAGACCGGTCCTGGGTCGAATTCACCCTGCGCGAAGAGGCCCGGTTTTCCGATGACAGCCCGGTCACCGTAAACGATGTGATCTGGTCGTATGAGACGTTGGGCACCCAAGGTCATCTGCGCTATCGCGGGCTTTGGGACAAGGTTGCAACGATCGAACAGACCGGACCGCGCACCGTCCGTATCTCGTTCAATGAACCCGATCGTGAACTGGCGCTGCTGGCCGGTATGCGCCCGATCCTGCAAAAGGCGCAGTGGGAGGGGAAAGATTTTGCAAATGCAGGTCTGCATGATGTCCCCATCGGAACAGGCCCTTATCTCGTCGACAGCTATGAGGCCGGGCGTTTCGTGAACCTGCGCCGCAATCCTGACTATTGGGGCGCGGATGTTCCCTTTCGCCGGGGCACCATGAATCTGGATGAGATGCGCATCGAATTCTACGGCGACGGCACCGTGCTGTTCGAAGCCTTCAAAGCAGGTGAGCTGAGCGCCGTGCGCGAGTTCAACGCCGACAAATGGGACAACCAATACAATTTCCCCGCCATTCAGCGCGGCGATGTGGTCAAAACCGAAATCCCGCATGGAAAGCCTTCGGGCATGACCGGATTTGTGATGAACACCCGCGCCGCACCTCTGGATGACTGGCGCGTGCGCGAGGCGTTGCTGCTGGCGTTCAATTTCGAGTTCATCAACGACACGATCACTGGCAATGCCCAACCCCGGATCACCTCGTATTTCTCGGGCTCGGAATTGAGCATGCAGCCCGGGCCCGCGTCGGGACGCGTCGCTGAACTGCTGGAGCCCTTTGCAGACGATCTGCCCCCCGGCACGCTTGAGGGGTATACCCTGCCCGTCAGTGACGGCTCGGCCCGCAACCGGTCGAACATCCGCAAGGCGATTGATCTGCTGAACCAGGCCGGCTGGACCATTCAGGACGGGGTGTTGCGGAACCAGCAGGGACAGGATTTCACCCTCAGCATCGTACTGCAACAGGGCGATACCGAAAGTCAGACAGCCATGGAAATCTATGCCCGCGCGCTGGAGCGGCTGGGGATCACCTTTACCATTGAACAGGTGGACAGCGCCCAACTGGTCGGGCGCACCGCCGAGTTGGATTTTGACATGACGTTTTTCCGGCGCGCTCTGTCGCTGTCCCCCGGTAACGAACAGCGCCTGTACTGGGGCAGCCAGAACGCCGACACTCAGGGCACGCGCAACCTGATGGGGGTTGCCTCACCCGCGGTGGATGGTCTGATCGATGCCATGCTGGCCTCGGAAAACCACGAGGAATTCGTGGCGGCCACCCGCGCGCTGGATCGTGTTCTGACCGCCGGACGATATGTCATTCCGATCTGGAATTTCGATGTGGGTCGCATCGCACATGTCAAAGAGCTTAGGCATCCCGACACCCTGCCGATCTACGGAGACGGGCCGGAATACATGCCGCAAATATGGTGGTACGAAGAGTGAGCGCGCGGGCCCCGCAGCAGCCAAGACGACCTTCACATTTGAGCCCGTACTAACCGAAGGTTGTGCACCATCTGGTTCGTTATCTCTGCCGGGCCGCACGGCCTTGGGTGTCGGCGGATTTCAGCACAGGTGGGAAACAATACTATTTATTTGTATGTTTTTGGCCACGAACACAACATTTTGTGCGCCCAACAATTTACAGCAGAAGACTAATAAACCCTTACTAAGGGCTTTACGGATCATATCCAAACACGCTAGCTTAGCGATATTTTAGAACGTTGGTTGTTCGGAATAGTTCTGAAAATTTCGCTAGATAGCCGGACAGCCACGCTTGCATTCTTGGGTTTTGCGGACCGGCCTCCACTCACTCACAACCTAGGTCCGTAGGCCCGTTGCGCGTTGTGCGTGGCGGGCCATTTACCCCCGGAACTCAGCCCGATCGACCTGCGACATTTTGTCATGCTCGGGGACTCTGCCGTGCTCCGTACCCTTATACGTGGGCCGAGCAGCCGTGCAACGCAAATGACGGAAGCTGACACATGTTGAACTGGACTGACCTGACGCAAGACTGGGACTCGATGTACTCGCGTGCAAAGCGGCGCTTTCCGAACCTGCGCGATCAGGACAAACCGCGCTTGGGCAAAGATCGCAAACGGTTCGAGGCCTATCTGGCCGAACGCCACCACCTGACCGTGAACGAGGCCCATGAAGAGCTTGAGGATTTCCTGTTTACCGAAGGCCTGAACCGCGAATTCAGCCGCACCTTAAGCAAGTGACGTAACCCACAGGATCGTCGCGTCCTCGTCACTGGTCGAAATCACGTTGTGGCCCATGCTGGCATCGTAATAGGCGCTGTCTCCCCGACGCATTTCGACGGGCTCGTAGAACTCGGTATACAGCTGCACGACCCCTGTCAGCACATACAGGAACTCTTCGCCGTCATGGCGGACCCAGCCGTCGAACTCATCCATTGACCGCGCGCGCACGCGGGCGCGATAGGGCAACATCTGCTTTTTCGTCAGGTTCTCGGCCAAAAGCTCATGCTCATAGGTGGCCGTCGGGTGCCCGGCCCCTTCGCCCATGCGGGTCACGGCCATGCGTCCGATCACCTGATCGCGCTGCGGCGGCGTGAACAGCTGAGGCACCGAAATCTCCAACCCGATCGCCAGCTTTTTCAGCGCGTCATAGGTGGGCGACATCTGGCCGTTTTCGATCTTGCTGAGGGTCGAGCGCGCCAGACCGGCCTGGCTGGCCGCCTGTTCCAGCGTCCAGTTCCGCGCCTTGCGCAGCTCGCGCACGCGAGCCCCCAGATCCAGAGGCTCCAGCTCGGTCGGGTCGCCGGAATCCCGGGCGATGCGGATCAGTGAGGGCTGTTCATTCTTGCTCATGCGGAACTCTATAGGCGCAGCTTGCCCCGCTTGCAACGCGCGAGGCACCGCGCTAGCCAGTTGCCATGCTGTCTGTTTTTGATCAGGGGCCGCCCCCGGCCTGCCCCGCCCCTTTCAATCTGGCCGCCCATGTGCTGCGCCGCGCGGATGAGGTGGCCGATAAGGTTGCCTTGTCGGTGTTGCGCGCCGACGGGGCTGATGACTGGACCTATCGCGCGCTGAAAGCGGCGATACTTGGCACGGCTACCGGATTGCTGCGCGCCGGTTTGACCCCCGGGGACATAGCGCTGATGCGTCTGGGCAATACGGTCGATTTCCCCATCGCCTATCTCGGCGCAATTGCCGTGGGCATCGTGCCGGTTCCGACCTCGTCACAACTGACCGAACCAGAAACCGCAGGGATCATCGCAGACCTGCAACCTGTCGCGATCCTGCGTGACCCCACGGTCGCCTGCGCGGCGCATCCCAATCAGATCACCCTCAGCGACCTGACCGCCATGCGCGATCTGCCCCCCGCCGCGTTCGAGATGGGCGATCCGAACCGGCTGGCCTATGTGGTCTATACATCTGGCACATCGGGCAAACCGCGCGCCGTAGCCCACGCGCACCGGGCGATCTGGGCGCGGCAGATGATGGTGGATGGCTGGTACGGGCTGCGCGCCGACGACCGGCTGTGCCATGCGGGGGCCTTTAACTGGACCTATACGCTGGGCACAGGGTTGATGGACCCCTGGACCATCGGCGCCACTGCACTGATCCCTGAGCCCGGCACCGACCCCGACGCGCTGCCCGACCTGTTGCATGAGCATAAAGCCACGATCTTTGCCGCCGCGCCGGGCGTGTTTCGCAAACTGCTGAAATCCCCGGACGCGCTGAACCTACCTGCGCTGCGCCACGGCCTGTGTGCAGGGGAAAAGCTTTCACGTCCGCTGCACACCCAATGGGTCGCGGCGACCGGGTGTGAATTGTATGAGGCGTTCGGGATGTCCGAATGTTCGACCTTTATCTCGTCCAGCCCCGATCATCCGGCACGGGGCGAGTCGCTGGGGCAGCCGCAGCCCGGCCGCCGCGTCGCAATCCTGGGCCCGGACGGCCCGGTTCCCCAAGGGCAGGAAGGCACTATTGCCATTCACCGCACCGATCCCGGCCTCATGCTGACCTACCTGAACGCCCCGGATGAGGCCAAGGCTCGCATGCAGGGCGACTGGTTCCTGACCGGCGATCAGGGCGCCATGGCCGTCGATGGACAGATCACCTATCTGGGACGCGGCGACGACATGATGAACGCGGGCGGCTATCGCGTGTCCCCGGTCGAGGTTGAGGCCGCCCTGTCCAAATACCCCGGCATCACCCAGGTGGGCGCCGCAGCGGTTGAGGTCAAACAAGACACATTCGTGATAGCCGCCTTCTATACCGGACCGGAAAAACTGGACGAGGCCGCCTTGCGCACCTATGTCGAGGAAAATCTGGCGCGCTACAAACAACCGCGCGCTTTTGTCCATCTGCCTGAACTGCCAAGCGGCGGGAATGGCAAACTCCTGCGCCGGGCGTTGCCGGCCTATTTCAAGG
Organism: Ruegeria sp. CH10; assembly: GCF_056537125.1. NCBI lineage: Bacteria > Pseudomonadati > Pseudomonadota > Alphaproteobacteria > Rhodobacterales > Roseobacteraceae > Ruegeria > Ruegeria sp. CH10. The sequence goes on from NZ_JBQFQY010000002.1 coordinate 74,548, forward strand.
CGAACACACCATGACCCAGACCGTCAAGCTTGACATCATGTCCGATCCGATCTGCCCGTGGTGCTATATCGGCAAAACCCATCTGGACAAGGCGCTGGCCGCCATTCCCGACCATCCTTTTGTCATAGAATGGCACCCGTTTCAGCTGAACCCCGACATGCCGGATGCAGGCATGGACCGCCGCGAGTATCTTGAACGGAAATTCGGCGGCAAAGACGGAGCCGTGCGCGCCTATGCTCCGGTGGTTGAACATGCCGAAAACGCCGGGCTTAGCATTGATTTCGAGGGTATGAAACGCACCCCCAACACGCTGGACGCCCATCGCCTGATCCACTGGGCTGGGATTGAGGGCAAACAGGACGCGGTGGTGGATGCCCTGTTCGATGCCTATTTCGTGCAAGCCCGCGACATTGGCGATCATGAGGTTTTGGGCGACATTGCCGACAGCGTCGGTATGGACGCCGCCGTGGTGCAAAAACTGCTGAAATCCGACGCCGACCGCGAGGACATCCGCGGCCGCGACACCCATTCCCGTCAGATGGGTGTCAATTCGGTGCCCACCTTCATCGTGGCAAACCAACATGCGGTCCCCGGCGCGCAACCCCCTGAAATGTGGGAGAAAGTGATCGGCGAGATCATGTCTCAAATTGAGGCTAATCCTGCAAATTAGCACAGACCCATGTGCAAATTGATCTCTGGCGCCGCCTGACCTCCCGTGATAGCGCGATCAGGTCAGGAGGGCGCAATGACCAATCGCATGTCAAAGGGTGAATTTATCGCACTGGTCGCAATGATGTTTGCGACGATTGCGTTTTCCATCGACGCGATGCTGCCCGCCCTGCCCGAAATTGGCGCACAGCTCAGCCCCGATGACCTCAACCGGGCGCAGTTGATCCTGACATCCTTCGTGCTGGGCATGGGGATCGGTACCTTCTTTGTCGGTCCCTTGTCGGACACGTTTGGGCGCAAACCGGTGATCTATGTGGGGTCAGCCGTTTACGTTACAGCCGCTGCAGTGGCATGGGCCAGTTCTTCGTTGGAGGTGCTGCTATTCGCGCGGATCGCCCAGGGGATCGGCTGTGCCGCGCCCCGCGTGGTCGCCATGGCGATCATTCGCGATTTGTATTCGGGCCGGGAAATGGCGCGCATCGTCTCAATCGCGATGATGATCTTTACGCTGGTGCCCGCCGTGGCCCCCATGCTGGGTGCAGGCCTGATCGCCCTTGTGGGCTGGCGCGGCATCTTTGTCTCGTTCATGCTGTTTTCACTGATTACAGTTGCCTGGATGCATCTGCGCCTGCCGGAATCGCTGAAGCCCGAAAACCGTCGCCCTCTGCGCCTGCCCCTGATGGCCTCTGCCGCGCGCGAGATGTTCGCCCATCCCGCCGTGCGCCTGTCGATTTTCGTTCAAACCCTGTGCCTAGGCATGCTGTTTACCACGCTGACCATGGTGCAGCCGGTCTATGACGTCATTCACGACAGCGCCGACAGTTTTCCCTTCTGGTTCGGCCTCGTGGCCTTGATTGCAGGATCGGCCAGCCTGCTGAACGCAGCCCTTGTGGTCCGCATCGGTATGCGCCGCCTGGTGACATGGGCGCTTGGCGCGCAGATCGCGGTCACTCTGGGCGTGGCAACGCTGAACGCCATACCTCTGTCGCCCAACCTGTCTTTTGGCCTGTTCGTCTTTTGGCAAACCTCGATCTTCTTCATGGCTGGCATGACCATGGGCAACCTGAACGCCATCGCGATGGAGCCAATGGGTCATATCGCCGGCATGGCCGCGTCGGTCATCGGAGCGTTTTCGACCGTTCTGGCAGCGGCGATTGCGGCCCCGATCGGACTGCTGTTCGATGGCTCTCTGACCCCGCTGATCGCGGGCATCCTGACGATGAGCGTCGTGGGTTTCGCGCTAATGCTGCATATGGGCCGGATCGAAAACAGACTGCCCGCCTGACCTGTGCAGACCGCGCGAATCCCGCTAACCTGATCAAAAAGCGGGATGGTTTGGATGAGCGACTACTACGATCTGGGTACATATTCCTGCCCCGTCAGCACCTCTGTGCCCGAGGCGCAATTGTGGTTCGACCGGGGCCTTATCTGGACCTACGGCTATAACCATGATGAGGCCGTCGTGTGTTTCCAAAAGGCCGCCGAACATGACCCAACCTGCGCCATGGCCTATTGGGGCATCGCTTATGCTGCGGGGCCCAACTATAATCTGCCATGGGATTTGCGCGACGCGCGTGGTCAGCAAAAGGCGCTGGCCCAAGCCTATGACGCCACCCAACAGGCGCTTGCGCTGGTCGATACTGCGAACCCTGTCGAACAAGCCCTGATCCGCGCCCTGCCCGCCCGCTATCCACAACGTGACCCGATCCCGGATATGCACCGCTGGGATCACGACTTTGCCGACGCTATGCGCACGGGTTTTGCCGCGCAGCCCGATCATCTGGACCTGCGCACCATCTATGTCGAGGCCCTGCTGAACCTGACCCCCTGGCAGATGTGGGACCTGAAAACCGGTCAGCCCGCGAAGGGTGCCGCCACGCTTGAGGCACAAAAAGCGCTTGAGGACTCAATGGCCAGCGCCCCCGCCGCCATGTCTCATCCCGGTTTGCTGCACCTCTACGTGCACCTGATGGAAATGTCGCCAACCCCCGAAAAAGCACTCAAGGCCGGGGATGTGTTGCGCACGCTGGTGCCGGATGCGGGCCATCTGGTGCACATGCCGACCCATATCGACGTGCTGTGCGGTCATTACCACAATGTTGTGCACTGGAACGAAAAAGCCATCAAGGCCGACCTGAAATACTACGAACGCGAAGGGGCGTTCAACATCTACACCGGCTACCGTCAGCACGATTACCACTTCGTCATCTATGGCGCACTGTTTCTGGGTCAGATGGACCCCGCCCTGCGCGCCAATCAGGGGCTATGGGACACCACGCCCGAGGACATGCTGCGCATCGAAAGCCCGCCCATGGCGGACTACTTTGAAAGCTACATGTCGATGGGCCCCCATATCCTGATCCGCTTTGGCCGCTGGGAAGAGGCCAAAGCGCTCGATCTGCCGTCCGACCCCGAGCTCTACCGCACATTGACCGCCACAACCCACTATGCCCGCGCCATCGCCCACGCGGCCACGGGTCAGGTTGCTGAGGCCGAAGCCGAAGAACAGCTGTTCCTGTCCGCCAAAGCCTGCGTGCCTGAAACCCGGTTGCTCCACAACAACCGCGTGGTTGATCTGTTAGAAATCGCGCGGGAAATGCTGCGCGGCGAGATCGAATATCGCAAAGGCAACTTTGAAATCGCCTTCGCCCATCTGCGCCGCTCGGTCGAACTGGACGACACCCTGCCCTATGACGAGCCATGGGGCTGGATGCAGCCCACCCGCCACGCGCTGGGGGCGCTGCTGTTTGAACAGGGGCACCTGTCCGAGGCCGAAGCGGTTTACCGCGAGGATTTAGGGCTGAGCGGCACACTTAGCCGCGCCTCAATCCACCCGGACAATGTCTGGAGTCTCAAGGGTCTGCACGACTGCCTGAAAGCACGCGGCGAAGGGGTTGAGATCATACAGATCAAACAGCGCCTCCATCTGGCCCTTGCCCGCGCGGATCGCGCCGTGTCCGCCTCGTGCTTTTGCGCTCAGGCCGCGATGCGCGCCTAAATCGCGCTAACGCGCGATGCCTCCGGCGGGGATATTTAAAGCCAGATGAAGCTGGGATCCGCTTCTTCATCTGTCCACAAATATCCCGGGGGAGTCGCGCGGCACGCGCGGCGGGGGCAGAGCCCCCTCCTACTTCCTCATCCTGCCTTGGCTTTTTTGGTCTGGGCGATGACCTTCTCAGCCAGATCGCGGGCAATCGCAAAGGCGCCCTTGATCTTGTCGCTGTCTTTCTTCCAGTCACGGCGCACAACGATCTTGTTGTCCTTGACCTTGGCCAATCCGCGCTGGTTCTGAATGAACTCAACCAACCCCTGAGGTGACGCGAACTTGTCATTGTGGAACTGGATCGTCGCGCCCTTTGGCCCTCCGTCCAGCTTGGCAATGCCTGCGCGTTTGCACATGGCCTTGATCCGCACGACGAGCATCAGGGTGTTGACCTCTTTTGGCAGAGAGCCAAAGCGGTCGATCAGTTCGGCGGCAAAGCCTTCCAATTCGACTTTGGTCGACAGTGACGACAGGCGGCGGTAAAGGCCCAGACGTACATCCAGATCGGGCACGTAATCCTCGGGGATCAGAACCGGCACACCCAGATTGATCTGCGGGGCCCATTGGTCATCGGCATCCGACAGTCCCTCCATCTCACCCGCTTTGATCTTGGCAATCGCCTCTTCCAGCATCGATTGGTAGAGCTCATAGCCAACGTCGCGCATTTGGCCCGACTGTTCCTCGCCCAGCAGATTGCCCGCGCCGCGAATGTCCAGATCTTGCGAAGCCAAAGTGAACCCGGCCCCCAACGTGTCCAGCGAGCCCAGAACGCGCAGGCGTTTTTCGGCCGTGGCGGTCAGCTTCTTGCGCGGCTTGGTGGTCAGGTATGCGTAAGCGCGGGTCTTTGACCGCCCCACCCGGCCGCGAATTTGGTAAAGCTGCGCAAGACCGAACATATCCGCCCGATGCACCACCATCGTGTTTGCGGTCGGAATGTCCAGACCACTTTCCACAATCGTCGTCGCCAACAGCACGTCATACTTGCCGTCGTAAAACGCGTTCATGCGGTCGTCGAGTTCACCTGCCGCCATTTGCCCATGCGCCACCATATAGGTCAGTTCCGGCAGTTGCTCTTTCAGGAATTCCTCGACCTCGGGCAGGTCCGAGATGCGCGGGACCACGTAGAAACTCTGCCCCCCGCGATAGTGTTCGCGCAGCAGCGCCTCGCGGATCGTCACGGCGTCGAATTCGCTGACATAGGTGCGGATCGCCAGACGGTCGATGGGCGGCGTGCCAATGATCGACAGGTCGCGCACCCCGGTCAGCGACAATTGCAGCGTGCGCGGGATCGGTGTGGCGGTCAGGGTCAGAACATGAATGTCGCTGCGCAGTTGCTTCAGCCGTTCCTTGTGACCCACGCCGAAATGCTGTTCCTCGTCGATGATCAGAAGTCCCAGATTGTTGAACCGTATCCCTTTGGCCAGCAGCGCATGGGTGCCGATCACGATGTCCACCGTGCCGCGCGCCAGCCCGTCACGGGTTTGCTGCGCCTCTTTGGCCGAGACAAAGCGCGATAATTGCCGCACCTCCAGCGGGAAGCCCCGGAACCGGTCCTTGAAACTGGCAGCATGTTGACGGGCCAGCAACGTTGTGGGTGCAATCACCGCCACCTGCACGCCGGACATCGCCGCGACAAAGGCCGCGCGCATGGCGACTTCGGTCTTGCCAAAGCCCACATCGCCACAGATCAGGCGATCCATCGGCGCGCCGGAATGCATGTCCTCCATGACCTCGGAAATCGCCCGCAACTGATCGTCGGTTTCCTGATAGGGGAAGCGCGCGCTGAACTCCTCCCACGCGTGGGGCGGTGGGTCCATGACCGGAGCTTTCCGCAGCGCGCGTTCAGCGGCGATGCGGATCAGCTTGTCCGCCATTTCGCGGATGCGCTCTTTCAGCTTGGCCTTCTTGGCCTGCCATGCGCCGCCACCCAGACGGTCCAGCAGACCTTCGTCGTGGCCGTATTTGGACAACAGCTCGATGTTTTCAACCGGCAGGTACAGCTTGGACTGCTCGGCATATTCCAGCAGCAGGCATTCATGGGCGGCGCCGGCGGCCGTGACGACCTCCATCCCCATGTAGCGGCCGATACCGTGATCCACATGCACCACAAGATCACCGGGGGACAGCGACTGGGTTTCGGTCAGGAAGTTCTCGGCCTTGCGGCGCTTCTTGGGCTGGCGGATCAGGCGGTCGCCCAGCACGTCCTGTTCGGCGATGACCGTTAGATCGGGGGTTTCGAACCCGTGCTCCAGCGCCCAGACGGCCAGATGCAGACCCCGTTTACCGACACGGGTGCCGTCAGTGACGGGGATCGCTTCGGCCAGACCTTCGTCTTCGATCAACCCGGTCAGACGTTCGCGTGCGCCTTCGGAATACGACGCGATCAGCACCGGGCCTTTCGCCATCTTGTCGGTGATATGCGCGGCCAGAGCACCAAACAGGCTGATGCTTTCCTGTTGCCGCTCCGGCGCAAAGTTGCGCCCGATCCGACCGCCCGCGTCGATCACACCGGGTCCGCTGGCCTGTGGCAGAGGGCTGAATTGCAGCACCCTGCGGGCGCCAACTGCCGCCTCCCACGCGGCATCGTCCAGATACAGCAATTCGGGCGGCGTTGGTTTATAGACCGTATCCATGCGGGATCGGTTTTCCAGCGCCAGACGCCGGGTTTCGTATTGGTCGGCAATCGTGTCCCACCGTGCCAGCCGCGCAGGTGTGACCTGATCGTCCACGGTGATCGTTGCGTCCGGCAAATAGTCGAACAGTGTTTCCAGCTTTTCGTGGAAAAACGGCAGCCAGTGTTCGATCCCCTGATGTTTGCGGCCCGCACTGACCGCCTCGTACAAGGGATCATCGGTGCCCGCCGCGCCAAACTCGATGCGATAGTTCTGGCGGAACCGGGTGATGGCGGCATCGTCCAGAATGACCTCGGACACCGGGGCCAGTTCGACGATGTCCAGCTTTTCCGTCGTGCGCTGCGACACCGGATCAAACCGGCGCGCGCCGTCCAGAACATCTCCGAACAGGTCCAGCCGCACGGGGCCGGATTCACCCGGCGGGAAGATGTCGATGATGCCACCGCGAATGGCATAGTCGCCCGGCTCCATCACTGTGGGGCTTTGGGTAAAGCCCATGCGTACCAGGAAATTGCGCAGCGCGGTCTCATCCACACGATGATCGACGCGGGCGGTAAACGCGGCCTCGCGCAGCACATCGCGCGCGGGCACCCGCTGGGTGGCAGCGTTCAGCGATGTCAGCAGTACAAACCGGTCTGGCATCTGATGCACCAGCGCCGCCAAAGTCGCCACCCGCGCGGCGGCAATATCGGCATTGGGCGAAACCCGGTCATAGGGAAGACAATCCCAGCCGGGAAACACAAAGACCGGCATATCGGGGGCAAAAAAGGCCAGCGCGGCGCGCATCGCCTCCATCCGTTTGTCATCGCGCGCGACATGGCACACGGGCCCGCCCGAACGTGCGATCTCGTTCAGAACAAGCTGCGCGTCAAACCCCTCGGGGGCGCCGCCAACAGTAACGTGGTTCGGAGCCTTCATGTCCCAGCCTTTCCGAATGTCCTACCCCAGAACCCCAATCGAGAAATTCTGGTACATGCCCCAAAGCGACGTGATCAAAATCGCGATCATACCGATAATCTGCGTGTAAATCCGGCAACGGGTCAGCACCTTGCCCGCAAATTCCAATGTGCCATCGCTGCGCCGTAACTTATGTGCGGCCCTTATATTGACGAATGTCACGAAACTCATGGGGAAAAGCAGCAAAAACACCGCCTGTGCAAATTCGACCCCGTAGTAAAACCCAAGCGTCGCCAGACCGGTAAAGGCAAAACAGCACAGCGCCAGCAGGATTAGCCCGGACTTTTCCACGATAAACAGGATACGATTGCCGTTGATGCGCACGATATCCAGCAAATCCTGTTCCGTCTGCCCTCCGATCCGGCGGGCGCGTACCAGCAGGTCATAGGGCACGCCCATGGCCCAGTGACTGACCGAAGACCACAGCACCGCCAGCACGATCCAGTACCACAGATTCGAAAAGCTGCGCATATCGATGATTTCGAAAAGCGAAGAGTATAAGTCCAAGCGTTAGCCCTTTGTTCCCTGTCCCGATGGGCCTTTTCGCAAAGGCACGTTCATCCTAACCCTTGAGACCACCCGGAATTCATGCCACCCAATGCGGGAATATTCAAGGAGAGCGCGACATGAAACCCACCATCGCCCCCTATCCCCTGACCCGCTTTCGCAGGGCCCGCAAATCGCAGGCCATTCGCGGCCTTGTGCGGGAAAACACTCTGACCACGGATGATCTGATCTGGCCGGTGTTTGTGCGCGACGGCGAAGGCATAGAAGAGCCCGTGCCCTCGATGCCCGGTGTCATGCGCCGGTCGGTCGATCTGATCGCAAAGGCCGCGGTTGAGGCGCAATCGTTGGGCATTCCGGCGATTTGCATCTTTCCCTATACCGATGACAGCCTGAAGACCGAGGACTGCGCCGAGGCGTGGAACCCTGACAATCTGTCCAACCGCGCCATCCGCGCGATCAAGGCAGCAGCGCCGGATATCGCTGTGATGACCGATGTCGCTCTGGACCCTTACAACATCAATGGCCATGACGGCTATGTGGTCGATGGCGAAATTGTGAATGACCAGACGATCGACGCGCTGGTCAAAATGACCCTCGCACAGGCCGAGGCCGGGGCCGATATAATCGGGCCGTCGGACATGATGGATGGCCGCATCGGTCAAATGCGCCGGGCGCTTGAGGCGGGCGGGCATCACAACGTGATGATCCTGAGCTATGCCGCGAAATATGCCAGCGCCTTTTATGGCCCGTTCCGCGATGCCGTCGGCGCGTCCGGAGCACTGACCGGTGACAAAAAGACCTATCAGATGGATCCGGGCAATTCGGACGAGGCGCTGCGGTTGATCGAACGGGACCTGACCGAGGGCGCCGACATGGTGATGATCAAACCCGGCATGCCTTACCTAGACATTTGCCGCCGCGTGAAAGACGCGTTTGGCGCGCCGACCTATGCCTATCAGGTGTCGGGCGAATACGCGATGATTCAGGCCGCAGCCCAGAATGGCTGGATCGACGGGGAAAAGGTGATGCTGGAAAGCCTGTTGGCGTTCAAACGCGCGGGCTGCGATGGCATCCTGACCTATTTCGCCCCTCAGGTCGCGCGCATCCTTCAGGGCTAATGCCAGCAATTGTCGCGAGTTTTCGCCGATTGTGATCTGCGGTCGCGCAGCTTTCCCGTGACACACAGCCGCAATCGGCGTATTCTTGCACACAAGATCGGGATCACCCGACAAATCAGGCAGTTATACAGAGACAAAAAAACATGAGCAGTTCCAACGCACCCCGACTAAGCCGTCGTGGCTTTGCCTTTGGCATGGCCGGTCTGACAGTGACCGCAGCTTGCGGCAATGGTGTCGGCAATTCCAATGCCGCCACGATCGACGCCCGCGTCGATGCCACGCTAACAGAAATGTACGCGCGCTATCCCAACACGGTTGAGATCGCAAACAAAGCCAATGGCATGTTGGTCATGCCCCTGATCACCGATGCCGGTTTGATCTTTTTCGGAGGCGCCTACGGACAGGGCGCATTGCGCATTCAGGGCGCAACGGTTGACTATTATTCCGCAATTTCCGGCACTGCCGGGTTGCAAATCGGGGCACAGCAATATGCCCATGTTCTGTTCTTCATGACCCAGGATGCGCTGAACGATTTCCGCCGCTCCAGCGGATGGACCGCCGGGGCCGATATTGGTTACGTGGTCGACGCAACAGGTGAATCCTTGTCGACCGACACGACAACCTTGCGCTCTCCGGTCCTAGCTGCGGTGTTTGGTCAGGCCGGTCTGAAATTCGGCGCGACAGTCGATGGTACCAAGTACACGCGGATCATCCCCTGATCCGACCCCGCATTCAGGTTACTGATACGCCCCGCCACCGGCACCAGCCACGGCGGGGTATTTCGTTTATGGCTCTGGAAACGTGAATATTCTGGGGCTGTTCCTCTTTCGGTCAGACCGGCCATCCACTAGTCTTGCCGCAACCGAGAACAGATCAGGATTGTGGGCCGCAGATGGGATTCGTGTTTCGCTGGCTAGTGCGTATTTCAACGGGCCTGATCCTGCTTGCACTGGCCGCTGTGGCCCTGGTGTATTTCCTCGCCAACCAGTCGCTGCCCGACTATGACCAAACGGTCAAAGTCGACGGTCTGAGCACCCCGGTCGAGATCATCCGCGATACCGCCAACGTGCCGCATATTCTGGCCGAAAATGACCCAGACGTGTTTTTTGGTCTGGGCTACGCCCATGCGCAGGACCGTTTGTGGCAGATGACCGTCATGCGCCGCACCGCCCAAGGCCGTCTGTCCGAGATTTTCGGCAAGCGCACGGTCCATATCGACAAATTGCTGCGCCGGCTGGACCTTTATGGGCTGGCCCACCGGTCGCTGGACGCTCAGGACGACTATACCAAGGCGGCGCTGCGTGCCTACGCAGCCGGCGTCAACGCACGGCTGGATGAGATTAACGAGGCCGCATTGGGACGCGGCGCGCCCGAGATGTTCCTGTTCAGCGCCCCCGTTTCGCCGTGGCAACCCGGCGACAGCATTGCCGTGATCAAGCTGATGGGCCTGCAACTCTCGGGCCACCTGCAGGATGAGGTTCTGCGCGCCCGCACCTCTTTGATGCTGAACGATCCGGCGCGGCTGGCAGATATTCTGCCCGATGTTCCGGGGGCCGGTATCGCCGCCCTACCCGAATATGCCGCGCTGTTTCCCGGCCTGCCGCAATATGCCCGCGGAACGCCCATGCCCGACAACCCGCTGTCGCCCTTCCCGAAACGCGGACTGGCCGGGGCATCGAACGCCTGGACCGCTGCGCCCACGCGGTCAGCCAGTGGCGGTACGTTGCTGGCCAACGATCCCCATCTGGGCTTTACCGCACCCGGCGTGTGGTATCTGGCCCGGCTGGAACTGGCCAAGGGCGGCGTGATTGGGGCAACCATCCCCGGCATTCCCGCCGTGATGGCTGGACGCAGTGACCGGTTGGGCTGGGGCCTGACCTCGTCCTACCTGGACGATCAGGACGTCCATATCGAACAGCTGAACCCCGATAACCCCGAAGAATACCTGACGCCCGAGGGCTACAAGACCTTCCGCACCCGCCCCTCGATCATCGAGATCAAGGACGAGGCCCCCATTACCCTGACCCTGCGCTGGACGGAAAACGGCCCCGTTCTGCCCGGCAGCCATTACGATCTGGAAACGATCACACCGCAGGGGCATATAGCGTCTCTTTCTTGGACAGCACTCAGCCCGCGCGACACGTCGATGAGCGCGTCGATGGCGCTGATGAATGCAGACACTGTGCGCGAAGGAATCGCCGCCGGAGAGCGCTTCATCTCACCCTCGCAGAACCTGTCGCTGGTCGATAAGGATACAATCGGCCTGAAGCTGATCGGCGCGATGCCCAAACGCGACCTGCGCAACCAAAGCCGGGGCCGTATCCCGACCCCCGGCTGGCTGGCCGAGAACCTATGGCAGGGCCGCCTGCCCTATGCCGACAACCCCGAATTCGTGGCCCCCGTGGGCGGCATTCTGGGCAACACCAACAACAAGATCATCGACCGCCCCTTTCCCGAACATGTGTCCTATGAATGGGGCGATACCCAACGTGTGCACCGTTGGGAACGCCTGATGCAATCACGTGAGGTCCACACCCGCGACAGCTTTATCGAGGCGCAGCTGGATACCGTCAGCTTTACCGCTCGTTCCCTGCTGCCACTGATCGGCGCCGATCTCTGGTTTACCGGAGCCTCAGCCCCCGAAGGCACCCCCGAACGTCAACGCCAGATCGCCCTGTCCCTGCTGGCCGAGTGGAATGGCGAGATGAACGAACACCTACCCGAGCCGCTGATCTATGCCGCCTGGCTGCGGGCCTTGCAGATCCGTTTGATCTCGGACGATTTGGGCCCCTTGGCCGCGGAATACAAACATGTGGAGCCGCTGTTCATCGAACGGGTCTATCGCGACATTGACGGGGCCTCGGTCTGGTGCGACGTCCGCCAAAGCGCCCCGGTCGAGACCTGCACCGACATGGCGCGGCTGGCGTTGGATGACGCGCTGATCTGGATCGCCGAGAATTACGGCACCGCACTGCAATCCCTGCGCTGGGGCGACGCGCATCAGGCCACCCATGACCATCCGGTTCTGGGTGAAGTTCCGGTGCTGAGGTTTTTCGTCAACATCCGTCAATCCACCAGCGGCGGCGACAATACGCTGCTGCGCGGGCGTACGTCGGGCGAAGGCAAGAACCCGTTCCTGAATGTGCATGGCGCAGGCTATCGCGGGGTTTATGATTTTGCCGACCCCGACAGCTCGGTCTTTATCACGGCCACCGGGCAATCGGGGCACTTTCTGTCGCGCTATTATGACGATCAGGCACAGCTGTGGCGGCGGGGCGAATACATCCCCATGTCCCTTGATCTGGACCTTGCCCGCGCAGCCGCTGTTGGTGTGACAAACCTGATCCCGCGCTGATTTCGCCTGTATCGGCAAGACCTTGCCCCTTTTTTCGCCTCTGCGTGGACGAAAGCGGGCGTTTTGCCGTACCCTCGGTCTGATCAGGTTATTTGAGTGTGGGGGTATTGATGGCCAGTCTTCGGGATAAATTGAACAATCTTGCACGCGATTACGCAATCGCCTGGAGCTCGGGCGACCCTGACGCCGTGGCCAGCTTTTATGCGCCAGACGGACAGATCACCATCAATCGGGGCGAGCCAATCATAGGCCGCGCCGCCGTGGCCGAAATGGCGCGCAGCTTTTACGCCGATTTCCCCGACCTTGAGGTTCGCTGCGACATGCTGCGATGGGCCGGAAACCACGCCATTTTTGTTTGGACACTGGAAGGGCACCATGCCCAGACAGGCAACCACGTGGTGACCCGCGGCTGGGAGGAATGGGATCTGACCGAAGATCACAAGGTGCAGACCTCACTCGGCTGGTTTGATGCCGAGGATTATCAGCGCCAGATCGACGGGAAATAGCAGTCAAAGCGCCTTGAACTGAGCCGCCTGCTTGTCGGTCCAGAGCACAGTGATCGTGAACCCGTCATCGGTCTGTTCCTCGGATCGCACCACGTCCTGACGGAACAGCCACGCACGCTTGTCGCCGTCAGCGAATCCAAGCGACAGCACCTCTTGATGCCGTGCGCCCTGCAGCTGGGTTGCGATTTCCGCCAGCAGAGGCTCAACCCCCTCGCCCGTCACGGCCGAGATGGCAAAGATCGACGGATCACGGTCTGCGCGTTTGAACGCGGCTTCGCGTTCGTCATCGTTCAACAGGTCGATCTTGTTCCAAACCTCAAGCCTGGGACGTTCATCATCGACACCCAGCGAGGTCAAAATCGCCTCGACATCCTGCGCCTGTGCGTCGGTTTCTTCGTGGCTGATGTCCCGCACATGCACGACGATATCGGCACCCAGAACCTCCTCAAGCGTGGCGCGGAAGGCCGCGACCAGTTCGGTCGGCAGGTTCGAGATAAAGCCCACCGTGTCCGACAGGATCACCTCGGGGCCGTCGGGCAGTTCGACCCGACGCATGGTCGGGTCAAGCGTGGCGAACAGCATGTCCTTGGCCATCACCTCGGCCCCGGTCAGGCGGTTGAACAGCGTCGATTTGCCCGCGTTGGTATAGCCCACCAACGCAACAATCGGGTACGGCACCTTGGCGCGGGCGGCACGATGCAGGGTGCGGGTCTTGATGACCTTCTGCAACTGTCGGCGCAGACGCACCAGTTGATCGTCGATGGCGCGGCGGTCAGCCTCGATCTGCGTTTCACCCGGACCACCGACAAAACCCAAGCCGCCCCGCTGACGCTCCAGGTGGGTCCAGGCGCGCACCAGCCGTGTGCGCTGATAGCTGAGCGCGGCCATCTCAACCTGTAGCACACCTTCGCGGGTGCGGGCACGGTCACTGAAAATCTCAAGGATCAGACCCGTCCGGTCGAGGATTTTGACCTTCCACGCTTTTTCAAGGTTTCGCTGCTGGACCGGAGTCACCGGCCCGTCGATCAGAACCAATTCGATTTCACTGTCATGCAGGCGTTCGGCCAGTTCCTCGATCTTGCCGCTGCCAAACAGCAGACCGGGCTGCGCGCGTTGCAGGCGTACGATCTCGGACCCGATCACATCCAGATCGGGCAAAGCGGCGGCCAGTGCCACCGCCTCGGCCAGCGCCGGTTCGGGGACACGGCGCTGTTCATCTGATTTGATTTCCGGATGCAGCACCCAGGCCCGGGTGCGCGTCCTGTCATGTTCCATCAAGAGGCGTCTTCGCCCTCATACAGGCTGATCGGCTGCGACGGCATGATGGTGGAAATCGCATGCTTGTAGACAAGCTGCGACTGTCCGTCGCGGCGCAGCAACACGCAGAAATTGTCGAACCAGGTGATGACACCTTGCAATTTCACGCCGTTGATCAGGAAAATTGTGACCGGGACCTTTGCCTTGCGCACATTGTTCAGGAACGCGTCCTGCAGATTCTGTCTGTCCGAAGCCATATTTTTATAATCTCGCCATTGTTCTTGCTACGCGCTGCGGACCAACGCGCTCCCTCTGGCCGAGTATGGAGAGAGATTAACCGAGTTTCCAGATCAAAAATCAGTCAATTCAAGACTGTTGAATCTTAGTCTCGCCAGAGGCTTGGCGTAATCAGCGCAATGATCGCCAGTGTTTCCAACCGCCCGATCACCATTGCGGCGCACAGCGTCAGCTTGGCCCCGCCCGGAAGGTCGACGATCCGAATGGGAATATCTGTCGCCAGCTCGATCAGCGGGCCGGTGGTGCTCAGGGCGGCGACACTCAGGACCATCGCCTGTTCAAAGCTTGATCCCATCATCGACAACAGCAGATTGAACACGGCCAGAGTCATCGCAAACATCATGAAAAAGATCCACGCGATGAAAGCACCGTCGCTTTGGATACGGCGGTTCCCACCGCCTGCTCCGCTGATTGACGACGGATAGATCAGGCGGTCAATCTCGCGCGCGCCGTTCAGGTACAGGGCGAAAACCCGCAACAGCTTGACGCCCCCCGCCGTGGTGGCGACGCCGCCCCCGATCAAGGCCAGCCCCATCAGGATCAACCCCGGTGTCCCCAACCCCGATAGCTGTTGCGCATCATTCCAGTTGGCGCTTTCGAATCCGGCAGTCGTCAGAAAGGACAGGGCCGTGAAGGTCATGCCCCAAAGAACCTTAAGCGCCTCAACAGGTTGCAGCGTCGCGCCGACCTCGTTGACGCCCGCCCAGACCCTGAAAAACAACAGCGCCGCAACGGCCAGAACAATCATGATGCCGATGCGGAACTCGGGGTCGCGGTCCAGCCGCGCATACCCGGCCATTGCGGTATCGGTGGAAAAGGTCAGTCGGGACAAGGCAAAGAACAGGAACAGAAACAGGATCGCCTCACCTGTGATGCCGGCTTGCGCGCCTTCCAGCCCTCCGACCGGGGAAATGCCGGATGTGGCCATGGTCGACATGGCGTGGCAGATGGCAGTCAGGCCCTGCTCGCCCGCGATCATCAGCAAAAGCCAGACCACGCCGGTCAGTCCAACATAAACCGGCGTCAGTGTTTGGGTCACCCGGATCAGACGCCCGCGCGGGTCCACCTTTTCGCTCTGCGCCACGCCCGAAACAGGGCGGCCAGGCTGGCCGCGCGCGGTCACCTCGAACCCGCCCAGAGACAGCGGAGCCAGGATCGCCGCAGCCGCGATCCACATCAGCAATCCCCCCATCCATCCCACCAGCGCGCGCCACAAATGCAGCGGAGCGGTCAACCGGTCCGGATCAGGAAAGATATCGGCGCCGGTCGTCGTCAGGGCGCTGACCATGTCGAAATAAGCGTTCAGAAACGTTGTGTTCCCCAAAGCATCATGCAGAGGAATAGCCAGAAACAGGGGCAGCACGGTAAAACAGCCCAGCAAAACCGCCAATTGCCCCAACGTCCCGCGCCGTGGTCTGCGGTTTGACGAGGCCAGCGCAATGGTCGACATCACGAACAGCCCCAGCAGACCAGAGTAGAAAAACGACCGCGAGGTATCGTGATTGTCGAGTACCAACGCATAACCAGCGGGTATCCACATCGACAGCGCGGCAACACACCAGATCAGCAGAAACAGCGGCAAGCGCCGCACAACCGAGATCTTTTGTGTGCCCGCCCGTATCATCAAAAGAAGTCGATCGAGACCTGCATCAACCGTTCGACCTCGGGGACGTCCTTGGCCATGGCAAAGATGGCCACCACGTCTTTTTCCTCGATCCGCAGGCCGCCTGTCGGGCGCATCAACTCATCCCCCTTGCGGACAGCCCCCACCAGAACGCCTTCGGGGAAATCTATGTCGCGCAACTTTTGCCCGGCCATCGGAGAGGTCGACAGAACCTCGGCCTCGATCACCTCGGCCTCGGCATCGCCGATGGAATAGACCTGACGCACCCGGCCATGGCGGATATGGCGCAGGATCGAGCTTACGGTGGTGGCCCGCGGGTTGATATAGGCGTCGATGCCCAAAGGCCCCATCAGCGCCACCATGCTGGGATCGTTGATCAACGCGATGGCCAGCGCGCATCCTTCGGCCTTGGCGCGCACCGCCGCCAGCATGTTCGAGCGGTCATCATCTGTCACCGCCAGCATCGCGTCCGCGCGTTCAATCCCCGCCTCGCGCAGCAATGCCGCATCCAGACCGTCGCCGTTCAGAACAATCGTCCGCTCCAGCGCTTCGGCGGCAACCTCGGCGCAACTGCGGTCGCGTTCGATAATCTTGGCGCGCACCCGGCTTTCGCGTTCCTCCAGCGACCGCGCGACCTCAAGCCCGACATTGCCGCCACCGACAATGACCACTCGGTCCTGTTTCTTTTGCGCCTTGCCAAAGACCTCCATCGTGCGGTCCACGTCTTTGACATTGGTAAAGACATAGCATTCATCGCCTACAAACAGCTGATCCTCGGATTCAGGGGCAAACAGGCTGCCCTCGCGCCGGACCCCCACCACGATGGAACTCAGCGTCGAAAACAGGTCCGTCAATTGCCGCAAGGGCGTGTTCACGATGGGGCAATCTTCGTCGATGCGAATGCCCAGCAACTGCGCTTTGCCATCCATGAACATCTCGGTATCAAAGGCGGCAGGTGCGGACAGGCGGCGCATGGCGGCGGCGGCCACCTCGCGCTCGGGGCTGATCACCACGTCTATGGGCAGGTGGTCGCGCCGGAACAGATCCGAGTGGATGGCCTGCAGGTAGGATTTCGACCGCAGGCGTGCGATCTTGCGCTGAATCGAGAACACCGAATGCGCCATCTGACAGGTGACCATGTTCACCTCGTCCGAATGGGTCGCTGCAATGATCATATCAGCATCGCGGGCCCCGGCCCGGTCCAAGACATCAGGATAGCTGGCAAACCCAGCAAGGCCCTGAACATCCAGCGTCTCGGTCGCGCGACGCACCAGATCGGGGTTGTTATCCACCACGGTTACGTCGTTCAACTCGCCCGAAAGGTGCCGCGCAATCTGCCAGCCGACCTGACCGGCGCCGCAAATGATGACCTTCATGTTCCTGGCCCTTCTGCCTGAATTCTTTGAATGACAGATGCCCCCAAAGCGGTCAATTGAATTGTCATCCCGCCAAAGCTGAGGCAAGATAAGCCCATGAAAACAATGCTTCGCCTGCTGATCCCAATGGCCGTGCTTGCCGCGTGCAGCGGCCCGTTGTCGATGTATTACCGCGAAGGCGAAAGCGTGTCACGCGCACAGACCGAGACCACACAATGCCGGGTCCAGGCGGCCAATGATGTGCCGGTGGCCACGCAAGTGCGGCAAAGCCCACCCACCTATTGGCCCGGCCGCACCTATTGCAACAGCCATGGCAATTGCTATCGCACCCCCGGATGGTGGCAGCCCGGTCAGGTTTATACGGTCGATGTGAACCAGGGGTTGCGCAGTGATGTCGAGGCACAGTGCATGGCGCAAAAAGGCTATCGTCCGATCAGCCTGCCGCCCTGCCGCCAAAGCGCAAAGTCACAGGCCGCGCCTGCGCCAACGACGACATTGCCGCCGCTGAGCACTCAGTCCTGCTATGTGAAATTCGACGACGGGACGTTCCAGATCATCAACCCCGGTCAGGCTGGGTAAAGGCCCGGCGGATTATTCCGCCGGTTCCGGTTCGTCCAGTTGCGCCACCCGCGCACCGGATTTGTTCGAGGTCACAACCCCCAGCGATTTCAGCTTGCGGTGTAGCGCGCTGCGCTCCATTCCCACAAAGCTGGCGGTGCGGCTGATATTGCCGCCAAACCGGTTGATCTGGGTCAGCAGGTATTCCCGCTCGAACGCCTCGCGCGCTTCGCGCAGCGGCAGCGTCGCCAAAGCACCTGACAGAACCACACGGCCCGAGTCGTCCGTCTTTTCCTCTTCGCTGGGTAGTTCGCGTGCCTCAATCGGGCCCGTGCTTTCGCCCAGGATCAGCACCCGTTCGATCAGGTTCTTGAGTTGACGCACATTCCCCGGCCAGGTCATGGTCTGCAACAGCGCCACCGCCTCTTCCGAGATCTCGCGCATGGCAAGACCCTGCGATTCATTGCACATCTCGATGAAATGCTGGGCCAGAACCGGAATATCCTCGCGACGCTCTTCCAGCGACGGAACGGCAATCGGCACCACGTTCAGGCGGTGGTACAGCTCTTCGCGAAAGCGATCAGCGGCGATTTCATCCTCAAGGTCGCGGTTGGTCGACGAGATCACCCGCAGATCAACGCGCACCTTGTCCGTGCCGCCAACACGCTGGAATTGCTGATCGACCAGAACGCGCAGGATTTTGGACTGGGTGCCCAGCGGCATATCGGCGACTTCGTCGAAATAGACCACGCCGCCATGGGCCTCTTCCAACAGACCGGATTCGATCCCCCGTTCCGAGGATTCACGCCCGAACAGCACCTCCTCGACGCGTTCCGGTTCAATGCCCGCACAGTTTACTGTCACAAACGGTGCATTGGCGCGGTTGGAATGAGCGTGGATATACCGCGCCGCGATTTCCTTGCCCGAGCCCGCAGGGCCGCTCAGCATCACGCGGCCATTGGATTTCGTCACCTTGTCCAGCTGGCCTTGCATCGCGCGGAACGCTGCGGATTTCCCGATCATGTCCGAGCTGGTGACCTCTTTGCGTTTCAGAGACGCATTCTCGCGGCGCAGGCGCGAGGTTTCCATCGCGCGGCGGATCACCACCATCAACTGATCAATGTTAAAGGGCTTTTCGATAAAGTCATAAGCCCCCTGTTTGATCGCAGCCACCGCGATCTCAATATTGCCATGGCCGGAAATAATGACCACCGGCACATCCGGGTTGTCGCGCTTGACCGCCTTTAGGATGTCGATCCCGTCCATGCGGCTGTCCTTTAGCCAGATGTCCAGAATCAGCAGACCCGGCGGTTCGGAATTGATCTGGGCCATGCACTCATCCGAGTTGCCGGCCAGCCGGGTTGAATAGCCTTCGTCCTCCAGAATGTCGGACACCAGCTCGCGAATATCGCGTTCGTCATCTACGATTAGAATGTCACTCATCTTTGGTCTGCTTTCAGTTTGTTTGTTTTAATTGCCTGCTTTTGGGGCGCTGAGGGTTGGGGGAAATTGCCCCCGGGCAGACGGATTACGGCCATCGCGCCAAAATGGTCCTGTCCGTCAAATACCGGCGCATCTTCCAGTGTCAGCGCGCCGCCATGTTCTTCGATGATTTTCTTGACGATGGGCAGGCCCAGACCGGTGCCCTCGTCCCGTGTGGTCACATACGGCTCAAACAGGCGCGCCCGGTCTTCGGGCAGGCCAATGCCGTTATCAGCAATGGTAATGATCGCACCCGCATCATCACTGGTCACTGCCACTTTGATTTGTGGCTTCAGGTTCTCGGGTGCGCCACTTTCCTTTAGCGTTCCAATGGCTTCACCTGCGTTCTTGATCAGGTTCGTCAGCGCCTGATTCAGCATCGTGGCATCCACATCCGTCAGTATCGGGTCTTCGGGCAGATCCGCATCGATCTGTACATCCGGCTGACCGGTCTGCTGCAGCAAGACCGCCTCACGCACCAGATCAACGATGTTTTCTTCGCTGCGCTCGGGTTCGGGCATCCGCGCGAATTTCGAGAATTCATCGACGATCCGTCTCAGGTCTGCCGTTTGCCGGACAATCACATCGGTCATTGAATCCAGCGTTTGACTGTCCGTTTCATCCAGCTTGCGTGAGAATTTGCGTTTGATCCGCTCCGCACTCAGCCCAATCGGCGTCAGAGGGTTTTTGATCTCATGCGCGATGCGCCGCGCAACATCACCCCAGGCGGCCATTCGCTGTGCGCTGACCAGATCGGTCACGTCGTCAAAGGCCACCACATAGCCCTCAAGCCCACCATCCTCGCCGCGCCGGGTCGCCATGCGGACCAGCAAGTTCTCCAACTGCCCTTTGCGGGTCACCTTGATCTCTTCCTGAACCGCCTCCTGGCCGCTGTCTTTCAGGTATTCGAACAGGGGCAAAAACTCGGGAACGGCGATACCAATCGCCAGATGCTCTTCGCCGCGCGACCAGTCCAGCAACCGCTCGGCCGAGCGGTTCACGAAGGTCACGCATCCGTCCGGGTCAACCCCGACAACGCCCGACGTGACCGAACTGAGAACCGAATCGAACAGGCGGCGGCGACGTTCAATCTGGTGGGTATTCTCAAGCAGCGTGTCGCGCTGCCCTTTAAGTTGCCGCGTCATCTGGTTGAAATATCGACCTAACATGGCGATTTCGTCGTCGCTGGCCTCTTCGATCACCTGAACGCTCAGATCCCCTGCGCCGACCCGCTGGGCCGCCGTCGTCAACCGCCCCACAGGGCGCGACAGGCGTTCGGCGAACCACATCCCCAGTGACATCGCCGCAAGGATCAGGATGACCGCAAAGCCAAGATACAGCAGGCCGAATTCAAACAGTACCCGTCCCCGTTCGCTTTCGAGCTGTTGATAGAACTGCGCCGTTTCCTTGGTGTCGTCCAGCAGCGTCAGCAATTCGCCATCCACATCCCGGCTGATGTAAAGATAGCGGTCCAAATAGGCTCGCAACGGCACCAGCGCGCGAAACTCGCTGTTCTCCCAATCGGCGATGATCAGCAGGTCATTATCGGTGGCTTCGATCATCTGCTCGGGCGTCGGGGCCTCATAGTTGAACAGATAGGACCGATCGCCGCGTGATTTGATTTCCCCTGTTCCATCAATCACATACGCCTCGCGCAGGCCGCGTTGGATTTGCGACTGGCCCTGCGCCAGAACCTCGCGCAGTTCAGCGTCTGAGATGTAGTAATCCCGCGCGCGGGCGTTGTTCAGGAACCGTGCCAGAACGATTGCGTCCTGCGTCAGCCCCTGCCGGTGTTCCAGCTCATAAGCTTCGGCCGCAGTCAGGGATGACCCGACCACCTGACGCACCCGGTCTGAGAACCACCCCTCAAGCCCGATATTCACTGTCAGGCCGGCAAAAATCGCAACCGTCACAGTGGGAACCAGCGCCAGCAGCGTAAAAGCGCCGATCAGACGCAGGTGTAGCCGCGACCCAGCGGATTTGGCCCGACGCGCCGCGATCAGGCTGCCCACCTGCCCCAGAACCAGCGCCGCGACGACCAGCACATAGACAAGGTCGGCCAGAAGGATCAGGCGTAATGTCGGGGCAGCCGCCCCCAGATCAAATGGACCAATGACAAGATAGGTGGCCAACGCCAGCGCAGGCCCTAAAAGAACCAGCCCCAAGGTGCCGAAATTGCGCAGTTTTCGGGATTTCCGCCACCGATTAATCGCTGGAAGCGGCCCGCTCTGTGCCCGGGTTACCACCGTCTGCCCTCATTCTGATGTGTCGCTTTCGCGACGTACCGCCATATGTCGTGGTCTTTGGCCGGGCTATGCCCGGATGCCACGGTTTGTGTGGCGATATTACATCAGTTTGCGACGACGTGTCACCTGAATATCGAGGTCTGTAATCTTTTTTCGCAGCGTATTTCTGTTGATCCCCAGCAAATCGGCACATTTCGCCTGATTTCCGCCAGTTGCGTCCAGCGCCTGTTCGATCAGGGGGGCCTCAACCTCGCGCAGAATGCGCTGATATAGGCCCGGGGGCGGCAAAAGATTGCCATGTAGATCGAAATAGCGGCGCAAATGACGTGCGACCGAGGCAGAGAGCTTTTCACGCTCACCATCGCCCAGAACCGGCTCGGCCTCGGGCTGGCTGCCCAGAACCACCTCAACCTCGGCTTTCGAGATTTCATCGGCGCGGCTGGTCAGGCTCAGGCGGCGGATTGCATTTTCCAGCTGCCGCACGTTGCCCGGCCAGGAATAGCGCCGCACCAGCTCGACCGCGTCGGGGCTAAGCCAGCGCTTGGCACCGTGTTCACGCTCTTCGCGGGCGAGGAAATGATCGGCCAGCAGGGTAATGTCATCGACCCGTTCCCGCAGTGCCGGGACATGGATGGTCGCCCCGCAAAGACGGTAATACAAGTCCTGACGCACTTGACCGCTTTCCATTGCGTCCGTCAGATCAGATTGGCTGGTGGCCATGAACCGTGGAACATGATCGCCCGGCGTGTCCATCATCCGGACGATGCGGGCCTGCAGCTCATCATCGATATCGGCGATCTCATCGATCAGAAGCGTCCCACCGCGCACCCGCGCCATGACCCGTGCGGGCCCCTCCAAATCCCGCAGATCGGCTGCGGTTGCGGTGACAAAAGGCAATGTCCGACGATCTGAGAAGTCGTGAATAGCTCGCGCGATCAGGGACTTACCAGTCCCACTTTCACCAGACACCATGACTGACAGGTCAGTATTCATCACCCGCGCCACCAGACGATACAGCGCCTGCATCAGTGGCGTGCGCCCGACCAGAGGCAGCTCTTCGGGGCGCTCATCCTGAGTCTCGGCCGGCTCGGTCTGCACGCGCTGTTTCTGTTCCAGCGCACGGGCCGTGCGTTTCATCAAATCCGGCAGGTCAAAGGGCTTGGGCAGGTAGTCATAGGCATCCGCCTCAGCCGCCTGAATCGCGGTCATGATCGTGTTCTGGGCCGAGATCACAATGACCGGCAAACCGGGACGGTCCTGGGCGATCTTGGGCAACATCTCAAGCCCGTTTCCGTCCGGCATCACCACGTCCGAGATCACCACATCGCCCTTACCTTCGCCAACCCACCGCATCAGCGTGGTCAGGGATGAGGTCGCGTGCACCTTGCACCCGGCCCGTGTCAGCGCCTGGGTCAGAACGGTGCGGATCGTGCGGTCGTCATCTGCGACCAATACTGTGCCATCCATCGGGTGCTCTCCTTATATCTTGCTCTTAGCGGCCATTTATGATGCGTCCTTGGGTGCCCGCCGCAGCGAAATGCGAAACACCGTGCGGCCCGGAACCGAATCCGCCGAAATCCAGCCGTCGTGGTCCGAGATGATCTTGCTCACCAGCGCCAGCCCCAGACCGGTGCCATTTTCCTTGCCCGATACGAAGGGGTCAAAGATGTCGCCGCGAATTTTCTCGGGTAGCCCCGGGCCATCATCGATGATCTCGATCTGAAGCGGCAGCGAGTGACCAGAGCCGTCGCTGCGCCGCAGGCGGAAAGAATGTTCGAAATAGGTCCGCAGCCGGATGGTGCCGGCATTGGGATCGGCCGCTTCCGAGGCGTTCTTGAGCAGGTTCAGGATCACCTGCAGGAACTGGTCAGGGTCTCCGAAAGCCAGCGGCAGCGAGGGGTCGTAATCCTCGATGATCGTCATATGTGCGCCGAACCCCAGCAGCGCCGACCGCCGTGCGCGGTCCAGAACGTCGTGGATATTGACCGGTTTGAAGTCGGGCTCGGACAGGTTTCCGAACTGCTCAACCTGCTCCAGCAGCTTTACGATACGGCGGCTTTCAGCCACAATAAGATCCGTCAGTTCAAGGTCTTGCTGCGGGATATTCATGCTCAGCAGCTGAGCCGCACCGGTGATCCCGGCCAAGGGGTTTTTGATCTCATGGGCCAGCATCTCGGCCATGCCGATGGCCGATTGCGCCGCCGATTTAACCGTATTGCCCCGCGTCATGCGCCCGGCCAGTTCTCGGGGTGAGATGATCATGATCATCGACCCCGGATGCCCGACCAAGGGCGCGATCTGCAATGCGCATTGCAGCGGCGCGCGATTGCCCGACCCTGCGTCGACGTCGTTGACAAACAAGGGCGTGCCCTGACTGCGCGCGCGCTCAAACGCTTCTTCCAACGGGGCGTCGACGGCAATTTGATCCCAGACCGGATGCCCGATTACCGCCTTACGTGAGGCGTTCAGAAAGCCCTCACCGGCGGAATTGACGTCTGAAATGCGATCTTCGGGGTCAATGATGAAGGCCGGAACCGGCAGCGAGTTCCAGATGCTTTGATCCGAGTTCATGCGGCCACCTCTGCATCTGCGCTCAGCGCGTCGCCCAACAGGCGCAGAACCTCATCGCTGTCGCGCGCGGTAAGTACAGCGCGCCGCAGCGTTGCGGGCGTTCCAGCTTCGTCCATGTACCAGCCCAGATGCTTGCGGGCGACGCGCAGGCCCAGATCGGCCCCATAAAATGCCAACATCGCCTGATAATGCGCGCGCACCATGTCGATCAGGTCCTCTCCGGTGGGAATATCGGGGGCCCGCGTTCCGTAAAGCGCGTGACAGATCTGAGCCAAAACCCACGGCTTTCCTTGTGCACCGCGTCCAACCATGACGCCATCCGCACCGGATTGATCCAGAGCTTGCCGCGCTGTCGGCACGTCCACAATATCGCCATTGGCGATAACCGGGATCGACACCGCCTCTTTCACCGCCCGGATCGCGTTCCAGTCGGCGTGACCCTTGTAGAACTGGCACCGCGTGCGCCCGTGGATCGTCACCATACAAATCCCCGCATCTTGCGCACGCCGCGCCACGTCGGGCGCGTTCAGCAGGGTGTCATCCCATCCCAACCGCGTCTTCAGGGTCACCGGCACATCAACGGCGGCGACCACGGCCTCGATCAGCGTAAGCGCATGATCCGGTGTCTTCAACAGGGCCGAGCCGGAATAGCCGTTGGTCACTTTTTTAGCCGGGCAGCCCATGTTGATGTCGATCACCCGCGCGCCCCGATCTGCCACCTGTCGCGCGGCCTCGGCCATCCAATGCGCCTCGCGCCCGGCCAGTTGGACGGCAGTGTTTTCCACATCCGCCGACAGCTCGGCCCGTTCGCGGACGCCGGGTTTGGCCTGTACCATCTCCTGGCTGGCCACCATCTCGCTGACGACCATGCCCGCGCCGAACCGCATCACGAGATCGCGAAAAGGCCGATCCGTGATACCAGCCATCGGGGCCAGCAGAACCGGCGGGTTCAGGTCTTTGTCGGCAAGGTGAAGAGTCAACGTGCTTAATCCTTGGGCAGTTGCGACTTTGATATCGAATTGGGCGCATATGAACAACAAAACGGCGCCCTTCAAGCCCGCAAAATCATCACATGCTTAATTTTTAGGCAGATTACCTTGGGCGATTGCCTCTGCATTCACCGCCCCCTAAACATTGCCCTGACACGACCGGAGAGTACGCTCATGGCCTCAGCCGCCCAAATGAACGCCGCCCGCCTGATTGGCACAGTCTGCGGGGTGGGAAACCTGCGCCCCGCGCCGGGCACATGGGGGTCGCTGGCGGCCCTTCCCCTTGTGTGGGTCTTGCATACGATCGGAGGGTTTCCCCTGCTGGCGCTGGCCACGGTCGCGGTGTTCTTTGGCGGGCTGTGGGCAACCCGTGTCATGACCGAAGGGCAGGACGACCACGATCCCTCTGAAATCGTCATTGATGAAGTTGCGGGGCAGTTCATTGCGCTCTGGGCGATTTCCTACCCGTCCTGGGCGCATGGGATCGACATTACCGCGCTTTGGCCCGGCTGGGTGGCCGGGTTCCTGCTGTTTCGGCTGTTCGACATCACCAAACCCGGTCCGGTTGGCTGGGCAGACCGGCGCAATGATGCGATGGGGGTTATGCTGGATGACGTCATCGCGGGCATTCTGGCCGGGATCGGAGTGCTGATTCTGGCAGGGATCGCGCATGGGGTACTGGGCCTGTGACCGTCGCCGAGCTACTCGATCGCGCCAAGGCGCAGGATGTGATGATCGCCACCGCCGAAAGCTGTACGGGCGGCATGGTGGCCGCCGCGCTGACTGATGTTCCCGGCAGCTCAGCCGTGGTCGAGCGTGGTTTTGTCACCTACACCAATCTGGCCAAACAGCAGATGCTTGGCGTTCTGCCCGAGACGCTAGAGGCGCATGGCGCGGTCTCGGAACAGGTCGCAGGTGAAATGGCCCAAGGGGCCCTGACCCGTTCAAACGCACAGCTTGCGGTTTCGGTCACTGGTATCGCGGGGCCCGGCGGGTCTGAATTCAAACCCGAAGGGCGGGTTTGTTTCGGACTGGCCGCAGCGGGCGGCGCGGTTCAGACCGAAACAATCGAATTCGGAGCATTGGGGCGAGACAAAGTGCGCCTTGCCGCCCGCGACCATGCGCTGGCGCTGTTGATGCAGGGCCTGACCAGACCCTAGCGTTTGCGCACAAATCCCAGCACGAAAATCACCAGCAGCAGCCCAACATTTGCCGCCACAATCAACAACAGAAGTTTGGGGCCGTATTGATGTATCCAATTGGGTAGAACCGGGCTGTCGCCACGCCGGAACGACAGCAATGTCATCGCAAATGAGGAAATGGCCAGCGTATCGAGACCTGCGATAAAATACAGCAGCTTAGACTGAATTTCGAGCTGCAGTTTCGACTTCTCATCGCTGATGAAGCCAACATAGTCACGAAAATCACAGGCTGCTTGGTAAAGACTGTCGAAGTTATCCTCGACATGCCAGCGTTCGTTGGTTGAATCGTAGCAGCGCGCCAGCCACGGCTTGAGATTGGCCCGGTAGTCAGCCCGCCTTTGACGCGCGACCTGCAAAAAGAAAATCAACTCGTTCAGCGCAGTGTTCAACGCACCAATCTGCTTGCCCTGATAGGTTTCAGCCCGACCATCGGCTGTATTGACGATCTTGTTCCGAATGCGACGCGCTTTCAACCAATCCAGTTGCAGGCGGAACATCAGCGCGACGAAATAGAACTCTTCCATGAAATCCTTGCGGATAATGGCCGAGTAACTCCACCCGCCATAGATCGTCCATTCGCCGGTATCGGCCGAGGACATGACGCAATCGGACAGCACCAGTCCTTCGGCCTCGAACAAACTCGACAAGCGGGCGTGAAATGCCGCTGAGTCTCCCCCCCCCAGTACAACGTGAATGGGCGTGTCCAGATCGGCCTCGACCACCGACCCCACACGGGGCTTTAGCAGATCAATCAGGGCGTCGACAGTGGCGCGGGCCTTGGGCAGCACCTGCTGCAAATATGAGGGGCGCGGGTTCTGGGGGACGTCCGCCAGATCAGCAAAACTGGCCCCGTAGACCAGACACATATCCCCCGACACCATCAGCAACAGCTTGTAATACCACGTGCTGCACCCGGTTTCAGGCTGCGACACCAGGTCGGTCAAGTCCCATTCCAGGCAGGCATTTCGCCGCAAATCCGTCAGGCTTTTTGAGAACGCAGCCCCCGAAAACGCATGCAGCGCATCGGTATGGTTCGCATCCAGCCGCGTTTCGGAAATCTCATGCGCGGAAAGTCCGCGCAGCACCGGCCGAAGGGGCAAAATCTCACGAACGGCCGAGGACAGCTGGATGCGCGTTTCGGTCTCCAGATGAACCGGATGGATAAGGTGGTGGGTAAACATGTTATCTCAGGAGGTTCGCAAATAGGTTCCGTGCGCAGAATTCAGATAATCCTGTGGCACACCGTGTTCGAGGTAGTCCAGCGTAAGCTCTGCGCCTGCCGGGATATCCTGCCGCGCAACGATGGCCCAGTCAGATCGAAGTATTGAAAGATTAGGGGTAAAAGAATGGTTAATCAGCGCATATTGCGTCGCAAAGGGACGACACAGCACCAGACTGCCACCGATGCCGTTCCATTCCAGCCTGCGCACATCTGGATTGCGGTCGTAATCAACCACCTGCCCGTCCAGATGGCCCAGAACAGTTCCCGCAACGATGTCCGACGTTGCAAACAAGCCGGTTCCGTGAATGGCGCTTGGTCCTTCAGTGACCCCGCCCAGATTCTGGATACGCGGTCCTGACAATTCCACTCCCATTCCGGCTCCTCCTTTGGCCCTGCTTCAGCCTAAAACCCGCATTCTGCGAAAACAAGCAATGACTTGCAGTGTGGGACTGGCAAAAATGGCACCGCAGGAGGGTGATCGCCGAACAGAGCAAAGCGCCCGGTCGGCATCTGGTTTCGAAGACAAATGCTTAACATTTTTCTTTTCGCCCATCTTTTAAGCAAATCCTGAACTTTGCCGCTCATTTAATCGCCAATTCACAAAAAGCCCTTAAAACAGGCGCTGACTTGGGCTGTTGCCTCTTTTTTCCCCGCCTCTGATCCGCTTGTAACCCCGCCACGCAAGTTAAAGAGGAGACCGGCCGATGAATGGAGCCGATACAGCCTGGATCATAGTGGCAACCGCCCTGGTCCTGTTCATGACATTGCCGGGCCTCGCCCTGTTCTATGGTGGCCTCGTGCGCGCCCGCAACGTGCTGAGCGTCTTCATGCACTGCTTTTCGATCGCCTGTCTGATGAGCATCCTGTGGCTGGTCGCGGGCTATTCCATCGCCTTTGGCGACGGCGGATCGGGCCTGTGGGGCGGCTTGGGCAAAGCCTTTCTGAACGGGGTCGACGCAGACAGCCTGTCTGGCACCCTGCCCGAGGTTCTCTTTTTCGCGTTCCAGATGACCTTTGCCATCATCACCCCGGCGCTGATTGTGGGCGCCTATGTCGAACGAGTGGGCTTTGGCTTTGTCCTCACCTTCTCGGGCCTGTGGATGCTGCTGTGTTATGCGCCGGTGGTTCACTGGATCTGGGGTGGCGGCATGCTGACCGATGGCGGCATTCTGGGCGAGATCGGCGTGCGCGACTTCGCAGGTGGGATTGTGGTCCACGAAACCGCCGGTCTGGCCGCGCTGATCATCGCCGTGGTGCTGGGACCGCGCCGCAACCGCACGACCCCACCGCACAACCCCGGCTATGTCATGATCGGGGCTGCGATGCTGTGGGTTGGCTGGTTCGGCTTTAACGGCGGATCGCAACTGGCCGCTGATGGCGGTGCCGCGATGGCGATGACCGTCACGCATATCTCGGCCGCAACCGCGTCGCTGACATGGGCACTGTGGGAGCGGATCAAATACGGCAAAGCCTCGATGGTGGGTCTGGTCACCGGCACCATTGCCGGTCTGGCCTCGATCACCCCGGCCTCGGGCTATGTCGATCCGGTTCAGGCGCTGATCATCGGGGCCGTCGCAGGTGTGCTGTGCCAAGAGGCCGTCAACGTGGTCCGCAATATGCTGAACATCGACGACACGCTGGACGTTTTTGCCGTGCACGGCGTGGGCGGCATCTTTGGCACCATCATGATCGCTGTCTTCGGCCTTGGGGCCTGGACCGCGCAGCTGGGCGGTCTGGTGATCGTGGGTGTCTTTACGGCAGTTGTCACATTTGTGTTGATCAAACTGGTTGCGCTCATCACCCCGCTTCGCGTAGACGCCGAGACCGAAACAAATGGCCTTGATCTGTCGGTACACGGCGAACGGGCCTATGACATGAGCAGCTAAGCCCACCTTGGCATGCTCGGCCCGCGAGGGCACAAAGCGGACCTTTGCGGGTCCGCTTTTCTTTTGCGCGCAACCCTCTCGACTCTGGCCGCTCCAACGGGCTATCAGCCCGCAACGTCATTTCAGTCCAGAGGTCCCGTCATGATCCCCAGCTCATTCCCCGATAGCACCGAAATCGCCCGCCTGACCGCGCGCATGCTGCTGGAGATCAAGGCCGTCCACTTTAACGCGCGCGAGCCGTTCACGCTGGCCTCGGGTCTGCCCAGCCCGACCTATATCGACTGCCGCAAGCTGATCTCATACCCGCGCATCCGTTCGACCCTGATGGACTTTCTGACCGTCACCGTGATGCGCAACGCCGGGTTTGAGGCGTTCGACAACATTGCAGGCGGTGAGACCGCAGGCATCCCCTTTGCAGCGATGGTGGCGGAACGTATGGCCCTGCCGATGACCTATGTACGCAAGAAACCGAAAGGGTACGGCCGCAACGCCCGCATCGAAGGCGCGATGAGCGAGGGCGAGCGCGTTCTGCTGGTCGAAGACCTAACCACGGACGGCGGATCGAAACTGTCCTTCGTGGATGCGATCCGCGATACCGGCGCGACCTGCGGCCATACGGCGGTGATTTTCTACTACGGCATCTTCCCCGAGACTGAGAAAACGCTGGGCGACCACGGCGTGCAACTGCACCACGTGTGCACCTGGTGGGATGTTCTGGCCGAGGCCAAGGCCCAGAAAGCCTTTGATCAAGAGACACTTGAAGGTGTCGAAGCCTTCCTGAACGACCCCCGCGGCTGGCAGGAAGCCAATAAACCCACGTAAACCTCTTGTGGACAATTTGGGGATAAGCCCAGAAGAATCGGCGCACCAAGCACGATATCTGGTGACTTTCCCCACTTTTCCTACATAATAAGCTACACCCATTCAGATATCCAACCTGTCTGGAAAGTTATCCCAAGGTCTTACCCCAAGTTAGCCACAGGGATTTCCAGATGGATTGGATCGGTCATTCGCGTGTAGAACCTCAGCAGGGCAGCGGGGACAAAATGAACGAGATAAGCAGTATCGAGCAGGCAGCGGCGCAGATTCAAAACGCCGAAACCATGCCGCATTCCATTGAGGCCGAACAACAGCTTCTGGGTGCGATCCTGACCAATAACGACCTGTATGACCGGGTGGCCTCGATCATCGGGTCCGAGCATTTCTATGACCCGGTCCATGCCCGGATTTACGAGGTCGCGGCCAATCGCATCGCCAAGAACGCGCTGGCCTCACCCGTGACGCTGAAATCTTTCATGGCCGAGGATGAGGGCCTGAAGGAACTGGGCGGCCCCGCTTATCTGGTCAAACTGGCCGGGGCATCGATCAGTGCCTTCGCGGTGCATGATTATGCCCAGATGATCTATGACCTTGCCATCCGGCGCGAGCTGATCCGGCTGGGTCGCGACATCTCGGACAAGGCGGCACGGGTCGATGTGTCCAGCGAGCCCAAGGAACAGATCGTCGAGGCCGAGCAACAGCTTTATCAGTTATCCGAGCAGGGCCAGACCGAACAGGGATTTCAATCCTTCCTCAAGGCGGTCACAGAAGCCGTCAACGTCACCAACGAAGCGTATCAGCGCGGTGGTGGCATGGCGGGGATTTCCACCGGTCTGGCCGACTTGGACAAACAGCTTGGGGGCCTGCACCCGTCCGACCTGATCATTCTGGCGGGTCGTCCGTCGATGGGGAAAACCTCGCTTGCGACCAACGTGGCGTTTAACGTGGCCAAAGCCTACAAGCGCGGGACCAAACCCGACGGGTCCGAGGGCGCGATTGATGGCGGCGTGGTCGGGTTCTTTTCGCTCGAGATGAGCGCCGAGCAGTTGGCGGGCCGGGTTCTGGCCGAAGCCTCGGAAATCTCCAGCCACAAGATTCGTCAGGGTGATATGACCGAGGGTGAGTTCCGCCGTTTCGTGGATGCCGCCAAAGAGTTGGAAGCCTGCCCGCTGTTTATCGACGACACCCCTGCCCTGCCGATCTCCCAACTTGCCGCCCGCGCGCGGCGGTTGAAACGGACCCATGGGCTGGACCTGCTTGTGATCGACTATTTGCAGCTGTGCCGGGGTATGGCCGACAACCGCGTCAACGAGATCGCCGAGATTTCGATGGGCATGAAAGCCATCGCCAAGGAACTGAACATCCCGGTCATCGCGTTGTCGCAGCTGTCCCGTCAGGTTGAAAACCGCGATGACAAGCGCCCGCAACTGTCAGACCTGCGGGAATCGGGCTCGATCGAACAGGACGCCGACGTGGTGATGTTCGTGTTCCGCGAGGAATACTACAAAGAACGCGAAAAGCCCGGCGATCACGAACTTGAGAAGATGGAAGAGTGGAAGCAGGCCATGGAACGCCTGCATGGCAAAGCCGAGGTCATCGTCGGCAAACAGCGTCACGGCCCCATCGGCACGGTCGAGCTGTCCTTTGAGGCGCAGTTCACCCGGTTCGGCAATCTGGTCAAGCCCTGGCAACAGGGCGGCGAGATCGAAGGCTACTGACCCTTACCAAAGCGCTGGTTTGTTGAATGCGCTGGCGCAGCGTGACGGGCCCGCGATGGGCAGTTCAGCGCCGCTCAGGGATTGCCCCAGCCACCCAAACGGCATGCTCAGCGGCATGGGCGGTTTGGCGTCCCTTTCGGCCACCGGCTGAAAACCGGTTTTGCCATAATAGGCCGGGTCGCCATAGGTCATTGCAAAATCCACCCCCTGCAGGAGCAAGTGATCCAAACCAAAGCTGATCAGTTTCCGGCCGATCCCGGATTTCTGCCTGCCCGTCTGCACCGCAACCGGGGACATCAGAAACACCTGACGTGGATCATCCTCATAGTTCAGCCGGGTAAACAGTGTGCACCCAATCAGGTCGGCCCCGTCCAGCGCCAGCGCACCCCGCAGATCGTCGCGCGGCGTGGCGTTGAGAATATCCGCCACCAGTGCCCCTATCGTACGCCCCTCCTCCGCGCCTTCGGAATCGGCAAAAACCGTCTGGAAAAACCGGGGTATTTGATCGGTATGGGCTGCGTAATCTGCTGTCAGGTTCAACGCCTTCGACCTCGTTTTGGTTGCATCAATGACTTTGCTCTATGTCTCAAGTTGATCACAGTGCGAACACAAAGACGAGACATAGCTGAACCGCTCAAAGGCCTTTTTTCGCCAATGCCTTGGGATAGTGGCCATTCGTCGCGCAGTATCGTCACGATAAGGGTCGAAATCGCCGCATTCCCCCTTGACCTGCGGCGCTCCAATGTCATGAACAGCACCATGAGTACCGCACGATTGACGATCAATCTTCAGGCGCTGGCCAGCAACTGGCGCGCGCTGGACGCAAAGACGGCTGTCGAGACCGGCGCCGTTGTCAAAGCCGACGCCTACGGTCTGGGCGCCGGACCCGTTTCCGCAACGCTGGCCGAGGAAGGCGTGCGCAAGTTTTTCGTAGCCGTCGCCGAAGAAGGCGTTGCCGTGCGCAAGGCCGTTGGCCCCGGTCCGATGATCGCCGTGTTCTCAGGCCATATGGAAGGCGACACCGATCTGCTGCGCGATCATGACCTGACGCCACTGATCAACGCGCCCGAGCAATTCGCGCGCCACCAGCAGGCTCTGCCCGATCGGCCCTTTGGGATTCAACTCGACAGCGGCATGAACCGCCTGGGGCTGGAGCCCGCCGACTGGGCCGAACTGCGCCCCAAGGCCGAGGCACTAAACCCCGTCGTGGTCATGTCCCATCTGGCCTGCGCGGATGAGCCCGATCATCGGATGAACGCGCAGCAGCTGAACACCTTCCGCGCGATGACCGAAGGTGTCACCGCACCAAGGTCGCTGGCGGCCACCGGAGGCACCTTGCTGGGCCCCGAGTTCCACTTTGATTTCTGTCGCCCCGGCGTGGGGCTTTATGGTGGCATGCCCTTTGCGGACGCAAAACCTGTTGTCACCGCCGACCTGCCCGTCATTCAGGTCCGCTCGGTCGAGGTGGGTGAGACCGTGGGCTATGGCAATAGCTGGGTGGCAAAACGCCCATCGCGGATCGCGACCGTAGCCGCAGGCTATGCGGACGGTCTGCACCGCGCCATTGGCGGCGGCATCGATACCTTCGCGGCAGGCAAACCCTGCCCCGTGGTTGGCCGGATCTCGATGGACCTGATCACCGTCGATGTCACCGACCTGCCCGAAGACCCCGAGCGTCTGCGTATTCTGAACGGCCACCAGACCGTCGATGATCTGGCCGAGGCGGCGGGAACCATCGGGTATGAAATCCTCACCTCGCTTGGTGCGCGCTATTCCCGGGGCTACGTGGAATGAACCCTCTTGATATGCTGGGCGGTCTGGGCCGTGCGGTCCTGACCCTGTTTGCGACATTCGGCAAAGTGGCGCTGTTCACGGTGGATGCGATTTCTCACATCTTCCGCCCGCCGTTTTATCCGCGTGAATTCGCCATGGCGCTGCTGAATATCGGCTGGCTGTCCCTGCCGGTGGTTGGCCTGACGGCGATCTTCACCGGCGGCGCGCTGGCCCTGCAAATCTACGCCGGCGGGGCGCGCTTTAATGCCGAGGCCGTGGTGCCGCAGATCGTCGCCATCGGCATGGTGCGCGAGCTGGGCCCCGTTCTGGGCGGGCTGATGATCGCGGCGCGCGTGACATCGTCCATTGCCGCCGAGATCGCCACCATGAAAGTGACCGAGCAGATCGACGCGCTGGTCACCCTGTCCACCCATCCGATGAAATACCTCACCGCCCCGCGCGTTCTGGCCGCGATCCTGACCGTGCCGGTTCTGGTGGCCGTAGGCGATGTGATCGGCATCGCGGGCGGCTATCTGGTGGCAACGCAAAGCCTGGGCTTCAACCCCGCCGTCTATCTGCAGAACACGGTGAATTTCCTGGAACTACACGACGTGCTGACCTCGCTCGCCAAGGGTGCCGCCTTTGGCCTGATCACCGCTGTCATGGGTTGTTATTACGGCATGAACTCGGGCCGTGGCGCGCAGGGCGTTGGCCGGGCCACCAAATCCTCGGTCGAGGCTGCGGCGATCATGATCCTCGCCGCCAACTTCATTCTGACAGGGGTGTTCTTTTCGGTATGATACGGCTTGAAAACGTCCACAAAGCCTTTGGCGACAATCACGTGCTGCAGGGCATGAACCTTGAGATCCCCAAGGGCACGTCGATGGTCATCATCGGAGGGTCAGGCACCGGCAAATCGGTGGCGCTGAAATGTATCCTGGGCTTGATCAAACCCGACAGCGGCATGATCTATGTGGACGGCAAAGACGCCGCCAAGGGCGACCGTGACGCGTTTCTGGCCCGGTTCGGGATGCTGTTTCAGGGCGCTGCACTGTTTGACTCGCTGCCCGTCTGGCAGAACGTCTCGTTCCGCCTGCTGCGCGGCCCGCTGAAACGCCCCGCCGAATACGCCCGCGAGATCGCCATCGAGAAACTGCGCCGCGTCGGCCTGAAATCGGACGTGGCCGACCGGTTTCCGTCCGAACTGTCAGGCGGCATGCAAAAACGCGTCGGGCTCGCCCGCGCCATCGCCGCCGAACCCGAGATCATCTTTTTCGACGAACCCACCACCGGGTTGGACCCGATCATGTCCGGCGTCATCAACGACCTGATCCGCGAGATTGTGACCGAGATGGGCGCCACCGCCATGACCATCACCCACGACATGAGTTCCGTCCGCGCGATTGCCGACAATGTGGCGATGCTGCACGGAGGAGTCATCCAGTGGACCGGTCCGGTCAGCCAGATGGACGCATCGGGTGATCCTTATGTGGAGCAGTTTATCAGTGGCAGTGCCGAGGGGCCGATTGAGGCGGTGCGTTAAGTACCTTCCTGCTGCCGTTCGCTTTTCAATTGATCATAAGCCCGTTTAGCGTAGTCATATCTCAGCAAGTAGTGCCCACTAGCAACTACAAAGTCCGGAGCCTGAATTCGGATTGCATCCAGTGTTTGCGTCAAATGCGTACCCGAAACTGGTATATATTCGGGATCTTCGCCAGAAAACTTGTTGTAAATCCGTCCTCCAAACCAATTGGCCCTTTGTCTAGCACGGTTCGTTTCGTACAACCGGAAATGCAGCACTCCAAAAAGCTGCTCCCGGTCGAAGGGCAATCTGTCAGCAGCCGAACTGCCGGCGGACAGAAGAGCGCCTAGTCCTCCTGTCGACGCATTAGAGACACCTTTGCTCAGTGCAGACGGACCGTATACGATTTTTATCACAGGATCAGGCACTGCAACTCCAAGAAGAATGACTATGCCCTAAAACACTTAAACATGGGCAATTGCGACCTCAATGAAAAACTTGCGACTGGATTTGTCGGCCCATAGATGTTGGCAACAAGAACCGGATTTACCAACGCAATGACCCTCCGCCTCGCCACCCTCTCGCTGCTGATCCTCTACCCCATCGCATGGTTCGCCCCGCTGATGCGCGCCGGTCTCCTCCCCATTTTCGGCCTCAGCGAAATCAGCGTCATCACCGGCCTGCAATCATTGTGGAAATCCGACATCTTCCTTGCGCTGGTGGTCACCGTCTTTGCCCTCGTGGCACCTTTTGTCAAAACCATTGGCACCGCCCTGATCCAATGGAACCTGATGGACCCGCGCGTTCAACCCGCGCTCAACATCCTGGGCAAGCTCGCCATGGCCGACATCTTCCTGATTGCACTCTACATCACGCTGGCCAAGGGCATCTCATACGCCACCATAGAAACCGCCTGGGGTCTGTACCTGTTTACCGCCTGCATTCTGGCCTCGCTTGCCCTCGGCTATATTACCGAGATGACATTCAAATCACGAAATCCTCAGAGCTAATTGATTGAAAACGTTTATCTGAGTATCATCTTAATATTTCGAGCAGCAAGTTTTGTAGTTTACGGATCCGCAGCGGATCATTCTGTGTGTTTTTGATGTCTCCGCTAGGGTCCGGTCTTTAACCGGTTCTAGAAGGAGATCGTCAACCATGACCACCTTCCACAACATAACATTGCAATTTCAGAATGCCTTTTTAAGACTGACTTTTTTCCTGATCTGCGCGGCCGCATTGATGGCCGTTGCCACGACACTTTTATCCGCCTTTGGGGTTTTGCCTTGGCTGTCCATGCAAGCCGGATTCGGGGCGGGCCCCGCAACCGACGCGGGAATGTTCATCCAGATCGGCCTGACGGCTTTGGTCCTGATGCTGGCGTTCTACCTGCCTGCAAATGGCCGTATGATGGCGCTGGAAAACAACCACCGCAAGTTTGCTTTGAACATGCACGACATCACGCAGGCTTACCAGGTGGCCCATGCCGCCGACCGCGAGGGCCTGTTCATGATGTCATCCGAGTTTGACGCGGTAAAGGAACGCATGGCCTTCCTGCGTCATCACCCCAACCTGCAATCGCTTGAACCCGAAATCCTGGAAATCGCCGCTCAGATGAGCCAGATCAGCCAGGAACTGGCAGATACCTATGGCGATACACGCGTCACCCGGGCCCGCACCTTCCTGCAACAGCGTCAGGAAGAGATCGAGCTGTTCCAGCAGCGTCTGGAAGAGGCGCAGGTGATCCAGAATGAACTGCGCCAATGGACCCGCGATGTCGAGATGGAGGAAACCATCGCCCGTTCGCAACTGTCCCGCCTGCGCGATGAACTGTTTGAACTGTTGCCCGAGCTTTCGGCCCAGTTGCAGACCGCGCCCAATGACAGCGCGGCCAAAACCTCCAGCGTCATCGCCATGTCGCCCCCGCCCCGCGCGGCCGAGTAAGGCGCGCCAGCGCCCGCCGCGGACGATGGCCCCTTGGGGCCTGAGGACGCGGCGCCCCACCGGCGGTGAGGAAAGCCCTGCAAGGGCTTGAAGAACCGCCCGTCCTCGGGCACCAAGGCCGCATGGCAAAGACGACTTTCTCCTGCTCGGCCTGTGGCGCGTCCCATTCGCGCTGGTCCGGGCGCTGTGACGCCTGTGGTGAGTGGAACACGATCACCCAGGACGTCCCCCTTTCGGCTGGCCCCGCCAAGAAATCCCTCGGTGGCAAGCGCGGCCAGTCCATCGCACTCACGGACCTGTCCACCGAGGAAACGCCCCCGCCCCGCACCCTCTGCGGGGTCGAGGAACTGGATCGCGTGCTGGGCGGCGGCCTTGTCCCCGCCTCGGCCCTGCTGGTGGGCGGAGATCCGGGCATTGGCAAATCCACCCTGTTGCTGCAGGCCGCCGCCCGGTTTTCGCGCGCAGGCGTCAAAACCATTTATGTCTCGGGCGAGGAAGCCAGCGCTCAGGTGCGTATGCGCGCGCGTCGTCTGGGGCTTGAGGATGCACCGGTGCAACTGGCTGCTGAAACCAACCTGCGCAACATCCTCACCACGCTTGAGGCCGAAAAGCCCGGCCTTGCCATCATCGACTCGATTCAGACCATGTGGGCGGACAATGTGGACAGCGCCCCCGGCTCAGTGTCACAAGTCCGGGCCGCTGCGCATGAATTGACCACGTTTGCGAAACGACACGGCGTCTCGATCATCATGGTCGGCCACGTCACCAAGGAAGGCCAGATCGCAGGCCCCCGGGTGGTCGAACACATGGTCGACACGGTGCTGTATTTCGAGGGCGAACGCGGTCACCAGTTCCGCATCCTGCGCGCCGTCAAGAACCGTTTTGGCCCTGCGGATGAGATCGGCGTGTTCGAGATGACAGGGAAAGGGCTGGCACAGGTCACCAACCCCTCGGCCCTGTTTCTGTCGGAACGCGGCACCCCCAGCCCCGGCTCGGCGGTCTTTGCCGGGATCGAAGGCACCCGCCCTGTTCTGGTGGAATTACAGGCACTTGTGGCCCCGTCGCCGCATTCTCAGCCGCGCCGCACGGTTGTCGGCTGGGACAGCGGGCGGCTGGCGATGATCCTTGCGGTGCTCGAAGCCCGCTGCGGCATCCCCTTTGCCGGGCTCGACGTATATCTGAACGTCGCCGGCGGGCTGAAGGTCAGCGAACCTGCCGCCGATCTGGCAGTGGCCGCCGCATTGCTGAGTGCCCGCGAAGACACAGCCCTGCCCGCGGATACCGTTGTTTTCGGAGAAATCTCGTTATCCGGGGCACTTAGGCCGGCCCCGCAAACCGAAAACAGGTTGAAAGAAGCGCAAAAACTTGGTTTCACATCGGCCATTGCTCCGGCGGGTGGCAAAACCGGCACTGTGGCAGGTCTGACACTCACCCGACCCTCTGATTTGGTGGGGTTTGTTGGCGAAACCTTCGGAGCAGGTTAAGATAACGCCTTGAGGGGCTGAAAAAAATACAGGCGAGGGCCATGGAAGGTTTTACAATTATCGACGGGGTGGTAGCCCTGATTATCGTCGTGTCAGGCCTTTTGGCCTATTCACGCGGATTTTTACGTGAAGTTTTGGCCATTGCAGGCTGGGTCGCAGCCGCCGTATTGGCCTTTATTTTTGCACCCCAGGTTGTTCCGCTGGTCAAAGAGATTCCGGTCGTCGGAGATTTCCTGCGCGACAGCTGTGAATTGTCGGTCATCACCGGATTTGCCGCCGTCTTCGCGGTGGCACTGATCGTGGTCAGCATCTTCACCCCGCTGTTCTCATCGATCGTACAGCGCTCGGCCATTGGCGGTCTGGATCAGGCACTTGGCTTCTTCTTCGGGATCGCGCGCGGCATCCTGTTGGTGGCCATCGCCTTCTTTGTCTACGATACGGTAATGACCGGTCAGTCTTATACAATCGTGGACGAAAGCCGCTCGGCCAAGGTGTTCGAACAGTTCAGCGACCGGATCGAAGAACAGAACCCAGAACAGGCGCTGGGTTGGGTCACACAGCAATATGAAGAACTGGTGGCAAGCTGCGGTGCACATTCCGGCAGCCCCACGCCGGAACCCGCGGCTCCGGCCACGGAAGAGGCCGCCCCCGCAACAACCGAATAAAAGAAAGCCCGGCAATGACCGGGCTTTTTCTTGTCTGCCTGTCAGACGCGTTCGTTGATGAACCCTTCCCCGCCGCAGACACTACACCGGGTGTTTTTCAGGCCAAAGCACCCCTCACACCGGCCCATGATCGGTGCGCCGTGGATATCGCGGGTCTTGATCACCTCGCCGGACCCGTTGCAGATCGGACAAGGCGAACGCCCCATCCCCCGGCACCGATGGCACCGGCGCTTGATGGTTTCTTCTTTCTTTTGTCCCTGCTTGTGTTGCCACATGGCTCGGCCTCGTTCGTTGTCAGATGTCTTTCGACCTTCAGACTTGCCATTATGACAGCACAAGCCCGGTCCCATGTCACCTTTTGATGCCTCATCCGGCAAAATCCACCGGATGAAAGTAACAATTGTGATCCTTTGATGACACAGCCCTGCTAAGGCAGTATGTGGAGGCCGAACTGACATGGAATCGGAGTCACCGATCTTGCTGCACCTGTTTTCCTTCGCGCCCACCCGGTCATCGACGGCGCGTTTGCATCCGCGGCCCTTGCGGCCACACGGTGCGCAGGTTCGCCCATGCAGAGGTTCAGATCATCACCGCCAGTGACAGTGTCGCAGAAATTTGGAGCCCGTAGATGTGTGGGATTTTGGGGATCGCAAGCAGGACACATGATGTCTTTGCGGAAAT
This sequence comes from Ruegeria sp. CH10, assembly GCF_056537125.1. Lineage (NCBI taxonomy): Bacteria > Pseudomonadati > Pseudomonadota > Alphaproteobacteria > Rhodobacterales > Roseobacteraceae > Ruegeria > Ruegeria sp. CH10. The sequence goes on from NZ_JBQFQY010000002.1 coordinate 114,652, forward strand.
CTATGACGGGCTGCTGATGCTGCAGCACCGGGGGCAGGACGCCTCGGGGATCGTCACCTATAATGACGAGTTCTTTCGCGAGAAAAAAGCCAACGGTCTGGTCAAGGATGTGTTCAACGCCCAGGACGCTGAGACCCTTCTGGGCAAAATCGGCATGGGCCATGTCCGCTATCCCACCGCAGGCTCGCTGAGCGCGTCCGAGGCACAGCCCTTCTTTGTGAACGCGCCTTACGGGATTTATCTGGTCCATAACGGCAACATCACAAACACCGCTGAACAGCGCGAAAAGGTAACCGCAAAGTACAGCCGCCATCTGCGCACCACATCGGATTCGGAAATTCTGCTGAACGTGCTGGCCGACAAGGTGGCCGATGCGATCAAGGTGAACGGCAATGCCGAGCCGATCCGCAACCTGTTTGCCGGCGTCAAGATGACGATGGAGCGGGTTCAGGGCGCCTATTCGGTGATCTGTCTGGTTGCGGGCGTTGGCATGCTGGCCTTCCGCGACCCTTATGGCATCCGCCCCCTGTCCGTCGCCAAGCGCGATGTGGACGGCGACGGAGACGATTATGCCTTTGCGTCCGAGGATGTGGCTTTTGGCATCAACGGGTTCGAAAAGCTGCGCGATGTGAAACCCGGCGAGGCGATCCTGATCGATCTCGACGGCAATATGCACAGCTTTCAGGCGGTCGAAGGGCAACTGACGCCCTGTATTTTTGAATATGTCTACCTGGCGCGCCCGGATTCGTTGCTGGATGGCGTGTCGGTTTATAAAACCCAAATGCGCATGGGCCAGACCTTGGCGCGGCAGATCGAGGCGGCAGGGCTTGAGATCGACCGTATCATCCCGGTCCCCGACAGCGCCCGCCCCGTCGCGCTTGAGGTCGCCAAGGCCACTGGCATCCCCTATCGCGAAGGTCTGGTGAAAAACCGCTATGTGGGTCGGACCTTCATCATGCCCGGTCAGGAAGAGCGTCAGAAATCCGTGCGCCGCAAGCTGAACGCCGTTCCGCTTGAGTTCAAAGGGCATAATGTGCTGCTGATCGACGATTCAATTGTGCGCGGCAACACGATCAAGAAGATCGTGCAGATGTGCCGCGAGGCCGGTGCCAAAAAGGTCTATATCGCCAGCGCTTCTCCACCGGTGAAATTCCCGAATGTCTACGGGATCGACATGCCCACCAAGCATGAGCTGGTTGCCAATGGCAAAGAGATCGAAGAAATCCGTCAGGAACTGGGCGCAGACGCGCTGTTTTATCAGAATCTCGACGACCTGATCTGGGCCGCCAAAGAAGGCAACCCCGAGATCGAGACGTTCGACTGTTCCTGCTTTGACGGCAATTACATCACCGGCAGCGTCAGCGGTGATTACCTGGACAGCCTGGAAAACAGCAGCCGCGTCACCAAAAAGCGCGCGGATATGCAGGTGCCAGGCGGGTCATGGAACGCGGCAAAGCTGGCATCCGGCTAGGGCACCAATCGAATCGCAGTGTTCAAAGGCCCGCACCCACCTGTGGCGCGGGCCTTTATTTTGCGCGGCTTCGACCTGCATGAGTGGGATTTCGCGCACAACCCTTTGGGGAAGAAAACGCAATCCCAAAGGCTTCGTCAGGGGGCAGATTGCTGTCGGTTTCGTGAACGGGGGTTGGGGTTTTTCTCACTGCCGGGCTTTGCTAGGCCATCGTTCACCAACCACTCACAACAAGGGGTCGGGCCGCTGCGGCCGGGCCACATTTCATGTCTAACGCCACTGTCAAAAGCGCGGCCACGCAAAAAGGCGCGCTCAAGAAAAACGCGGTCTCGGTTCTTGGTGTTTTCGGACCCAAAGCCGAGATGAACGCGCTGATGCGCCTGTCTTCGGGACGCGTCAAAAAGGTTAAGCTGGGCAGCCGTGTGTCATCCGGCACGGTTGTCGCCATCGACGAAGACGGCGTCATGCTGCGACAAAGCGGCCAGACACGGCGCATCGCGATACCCGGCAGCTAATCTGGCTTGACGCTTTGGGCGCAGGGGTTCAAACCGCTGTCATGACCGATCAGACCAAAATTGCCCTTATCACCGGGGCCTCACGCGGGCTGGGCGCGGCCTTGGCCGAGGCGCTGGCACCCGAATACCACATTGTCGCCGTCGCCCGCACCACCGGCGGGCTGGAAGAGCTGGACGACCGCATTCAGGCCAAAGGCGGCGCGGCCACCCTCGCCCCGATGGACATCGCCGATCCGAACGCCATGGCAACCCTGTGCCGAGGCATTCATGACCGCTGGGGCAAGGTGGATCTTTGGCTGCACACGGCAGTTCATACGTCGGCCCTGACGCCTGCCAATTTTGTTGATCCCAAGGAATGGACCAAGGCGATGAACATCAACGCCACGGCCACTTCGATTCTGATCCCGTACATCGCGCCGTTGCTGGGTGAAGACGGCCATGCCGTTTTCTTTGACGATCCCAAGGCGGGTGAAAAATTCTATGGCATCTATGGCGCGACCAAGGCGGCACAGATGGCTTTGGCACGCAGCTGGGCGTTGGAGACCGAGAAGACCGGGCCGCGCGTGTCGATCGTTGAACCCGCGCCTATGCCCACCGCAGTGCGCGCACGGTTCCATCCCGGTGAGGATCGTGAGGGTCTGACCAGCCCGGCAGATGAAGCGGCGCGCATTCTGGCATCGCTGTAAAGGATGGCCCTTGCGGGCCATGCCTCCGGCGGGGATATTTTTGGACAGATGAAGCGGGCGGGTTATCCGATATGGGTTCCGGTACGCCCGGCCAGATCGACGAAGAATTGCCATGCCACACGGCCCGAACGTGCGCCGCGGGTGGCTTGCCATTCGATGGCTTCGGCGCGCAGGGTTTCAGGATCGGCGGAGACCCCGTAAGCGGCGCAATAGCGGTCGATCATGGCGAGGTATTCGTCCTGATCGCAGGGGTGAAAGCCCAGCCACAGGCCGAAGCGGTCCGACAGCGAGACCTTTTCTTCCACCGCCTCAGACGGGTTGATGGCGCTGGAGCGTTCGTTTTCGATCATGTCCCTTGGCATCAGGTGGCGGCGGTTTGACGTGGCGTAGAACACCACGTTTTCCGGGCGGCCTTCGATGCCGCCATCCAGCACCGCCTTGAGCGATTTGTAGTGCTGGTCATCATGGCTGAACGACAGGTCATCGCAGAACAGGATGAACCGGTGCGGCGCGGCGCGCAGGTGGTTCAGCAGGCGCGCGACCGAGCCCATATCCTCGCGCTGAAGCTCGACCAGTTTCAGGTCCGGGAAATCCGCCTGCAGGGAACCGTGAACCGCTTTGACGAGGCTGGACTTTCCCATACCCCTTGCGCCCCAAAGCAGTGCGTTGTTGGCCTTGAATCCGGCCGCAAAGCGCCGCGTGTTGTCCAGCAGGGTGTCGCGGGACCGGTTGATGCCCACCAGCAGATCAAGGTCGACCCGGTTGACCTGTTTGACGGGTTCCAGCCGGTCTGGGTCCACATGCCAGACAAAGGCCGGGGCCGATGCGAAATCGGGGGCCGCCAGAGGTGCCGGGGCCATCCGTTCCAAAGCGTTGGCGATGCGATTCAGGGCGTGGTCGTCCATGGGGGCCTCCGGGTGTTTTGGCGTTCAAACCACGTTCGAGGCAGCGCAACAAGAGCCCGAAACGAAAAAGGCGCGCCCGGAGGTGGCGCGCCTTTTCATTGCTTGAGGCAGGGTTACTTGCCGTCTTCTTCGCGGACGATCTCTTCGTCGGCTTCTTCTTCGTCGTCATAATACCCGTCGGCGCGCAGCTGTTCTTCGCGCTTTTTCTCAACACGGGCGACGAGGAAGATCGAGATTTCGTAAAGCCCGTAGACCACCACAAACAGGATGACCTGCGTAATCACGTCCGGCGGGGTGACCAGTGCGGCCAGCACCAGAATGGCGACCACCGCGTATTTGCGGACCGACCCCAGCCCTTCGGCCGATACCAGCCCGGCCTTGCCCATCAGCGTCAGCAGAACCGGCAGCTGGAAACACAGACCAAAGGCTACGATGAACTTGATCGTCAGGTTCAGATATTCCTGCGCCGAACCCTGGAACACCACGCTCAGCGGTGCTGCGGTTGCGCCTTCGGTTACGGCTTCGCCTTCCGCTCCGAATTGCTGGAATCCCAAGAAGAAATCATATGCCAACGGCGTGACCACGTAAAAGGCAAAGCTCGCGCCCAGCAGGAACATGAAGGGCGAAGCCAGCATGAACGGCAGGAAGGCGTTCTTTTCCGACTTGTAAAGCCCCGGTGCCACAAACCGCCACATCTGCATCCCCAAATAGGGGAAAGACAGAATGAACCCACCCAGCAGCGAGACTTTGATGGCGACAAAGAACCCTTCCTGCGGCGAGATGAAGATCAGCCCGCAATCCTGCCCACGTTCGGCCAGAACATCGCACAGCGGATGCGTCAGAAAGTTAAAGAGCGGCGTGGCCACCGTGAAACAGATGATCATTCCGATCAGAAACGCCACAACGCAGTGGATCAGCCGCGTGCGCAGTTCCGCCAGATGCTCGATCAATGGGGCCGAGCTGTCCTCGATCTCGTCGGTATTCGTCATGTCTTGCTTTCGGTTTTCAACGCGGCTTCGGCCTCTTCGGCCTTGGCCAGCGCATCGGCAGCTTCCTTGGCCTTGCGCTCGGCCGCGGCGCGCGCGGTCGAGGCCTGGATCTTCTTGGCCTGCTCTGCCCGTTCAGCCGCCAGCTTGCCGGTCTCGCTCTCGGGGTCGAACTTGGTCGGGTCGATGCTTTTGGCCAAGTCCTGCGCGGCCTCTTTCACGCCATCCATGGCGCTGCCCACTGGGTTGGTGGCCGCGTTCAGACCCTTCTTGATCTCGTTCACGCCGGCCTGATCAGCGGCCTCGTTCATGGCGCTGGAAAACTCGCGCGCCATGCCACGGGCCTTGCCGACAAAGCGCCCCACATTGCGGAACAGCACCGGCAGGTCCTTTGGCCCCACAACGATCAGGGCAACAACGCCGATGACCAGAAGCTCGGTCCAGCCCAGATCAAACATCTGCGCTTAGGCCTTGTCTTTGTCGGTCTCGGGGGTGACGTCCTTGGCCATCTCGGACGCGTCCTGCTCCAGCTCATCCGCGCCTTCCTTGACGCCCTTCTTGAACGAGGTGATGCCCTTGCCCACTTCACCCATGAGCGAGCTGATCTTGCCGCGGCCAAACAGCACCAGCACCACAACGGCGATCAGCAGCAGACCGGGAAGGCCGATATTGTTAAGCATGTCTTGTCTCCTTCTGCATCGGCGCAGCGCGCCGGGACTATTATCTGGAACTGTGTCTACGCCTGCTGGGCGGCTGGCAAAAGTGCGCCAGATCAAATCCGACCGCGAATGTGAACGGATCATGCGGTTTTTGCCCACTGGCAATTCTCAACTGACAGGTTTATGTCAGTTGGTAAGGCGTAGAACACCCCTGTCTCAAGCAAACAGGAGCGTCACGTGACACAAATCGCTGAATCCGTCACCTTCAAACTCGCAGCCGGCGTAACACAGGAAGAGTTCGTTAAGATCATGAAAGGCACGGAATCTTTCGTCCGCAACGCAAAGGGATTTGTTTTCCGCCGTCTCAGCGCGGGCGAAGACGGGCTTTGGACCGATACGGTCATCTGGGATGACATGGACAGCGCCCAGGCTGCGGCTGCCGCTTTCCCTCAGCAGGATTTCGCACCCGCCGTAATGGGGGCCATCGCGCCCGACACGGTCACCATGCGCCACGATGCGATTCATTGGAGCATCAGCGCCTCATGACAAACAGGACACCCGATGCGCCGCACCGACCGGCTGTTTGACATCATCCAGATCCTGCGCGACGGCAAACTGCACCGCGCGCAGGACATCGCGGACCAGCTTGAGGTGTCGGTCCGCACGATCTATCGCGACATGGACACTCTGGTGGCCTCGGGCGTCCCGGTCGAGGGCGAGCGCGGCGTGGGCTATATGGTGCGCGAACAGATCACCCTGCCCCCTCTGAACCTGACACCAGCCGAGCTTGAGGCGCTGAACCTCGGCATGGCCATCGTTGCGCAGGCAGCCGACCCCGATCTGAAGGCCGCCGCCGAAACACTGGCCGACAAGATTGATGCCGTCCTGCCCACGCAGGTGGTGGCCGAGGCCGATGCCTGGAAATTCGCCGTCTATCCCTTTGCCGATGCTGCGCGCGGGCTGGCGCATATGGCTCCGATCCGCGCCGCCATCAAATCGCGCCAGAAACTGCACCTCAGCTACCGTCGCATCGACGGCATCCTGACCGACCGCACGATCCGCCCGCTGCATATGGAATATTGGGGCCGCGTCTGGACCCTGACCGCCTGGTGCGAGCTACGCGAGGGTTTTCGCACCTTCCGCATCGACCTGATTGAATCCGTACGGCCCCTGCCCGAACTGTTCACCGACGAACCCGGCAAACGCCTGAGCGATTTTGATCCACAGGGCTGATCCGCCCTTCATCTGGCCAAAAATATCCCCGCCGGAGGCATGGCCCGGACCGGGCCATTCCCCTCACTTGAAATAGGGTTCCGGATCAACGGACTCGAACCCCTGACGCACCTCGAAATGCACATAGGAATTATCTCCGCCCCGCAGGGCTGCGATCTGCTGTCCGCGCCGCACCCGGTCGCCTTTTTTGACTGAGACCTTGTCGACATTGGCATAAACTGTCAGCAAGTCATTATTGTGCTTGATCACGATGATCGGCACCTGGTCGGCATCCGCCGTAATCGCCGCAACGGTTCCGGCCTCTGCCGCTTTGACAGGCGTGCCCGGCGAGGCGGCAATGTCGATGCCTTCGTTCTTGCCCTTTTCATAGGTCCGGATGATCGTCCCGGTAACCGGCAAACCAAGGGCAGAGTTGCTCTGGTTGGTCGGCGCCTCGGCCGTAACATCAGGTGCAGGCACAGCCGGTGCAATCTCTTCATCGGGCAAAGGCTGGGTGGCGCTCGGCGGTGTCGGGGTGGGTGATCCCTGCCCCGGCTGCGTGACATTGGTCGCGGGCACAGCCGCCGGTTGCGGCGCAGGCTGGTTCTTGATCGGGATCAGCAGGAACTGTCCTTCGCGCACGGTGAATTCGGTATCCAACCCGTTCCATTCGGCCAGCGCATCAACCGGCACATCGTAAAGGCGCGAGATGGTAAAGGCCGTCTCGCCCCGTTTAACCTGATGGCGGATCGGTTCAGGTCCCGATGCGACAGGCGGTGTCGGAGCTGGAGCCGCCGTCGGCTGGGCAGGCTCCAGTGTCGAAGTGCGGACGCTTCCATCCGCCGGGGCCTCATCAATCGCGGTTCCGGCAATAGTGGCGATATCGACCGTGTTGGCCGCGCTGACGGTGCGCGGCAAGGCAATCACTTCGCCATCGCGCAAGGGATCGGTGGGCTGCAATCCATTGAAACTGGCCAGTTCCGTCACCGGCAGACCAACCCGCGCGGCCACATCGCCAACCGTGTCTCCCCGACGGGCAACGGCCACTTGATAATTGGGATAGGTGATCACCCCGCGCGCATCCGGCGCCGGGCGGCTCGCGGTCACGGATTGTGCGGCGTTGGCGGTCGAAAATCCGCCCACATTGCCCCGCAGGTCATAGTCGAACGGGCCTTCGCATCCGGCCAGAACGGCGACAACCACAACCCCTGTCGCGCAGCGAAGCATCGCTGATTTGGAAACTGCTCTCATTTTACTGTCCTCGGCACCTGCCCCTGTTTTCCGGGGTTCCGGCGCAATGAATATCCTTTAGGCCCCGTCTTTTCCCAGCCCTTCCAGCAAGGGCACAAAGCGGACGGGCAACAACTCGTCATAGTCCAGACCGGTTTCGGTACGCCGGACCCGGATCAGGGTCTGAACCGTATCCGACTGTCCCACCGGCAATACCATGATACCGCCGATTTTCAGCTGCGCCAAGAGCGGCCCGGGCGGGTCTTCTGCCGCAGCTGTCACAATTATACGATCAAACGGTGCCTGTTCGGGCAAACCAAAGGACCCGTCGGTCAGCATCGCGGTCACATTGGTCAGGCCCATATCGCGAAACAGCTGCCCGGTTTCACGCACCAGCCGCTTATGCCGTTCCACCGTATAGACCCGGCGCGCCAGTTTGGACAGGATCGCCGCCTGATAGCCCGAGCCAGTGCCAACCTCCAGCACCGTATCCCTAGGGCTGACCTCAAGCGCCTGTGTCATCAGCCCCACGACCGAGGGCTGGCTGATCGTCTGGCCGCAGGCAATCGGCAGCGGCGTGTCCTCATATGCGCGATCAGCAAACAGACCTTTGACAAACCGGCCCCGGTCGATCTGTTCCATCGCTGCCAAAACGCGCGCATCCGTCACCCCGCGCGAGCGCAAGGCGAACAGGAATTGCATGGTTGTTTCGGGGTCCAGTCCGCTCATTCGATTGTCTTCAACGCCTGCAATGTGTCATGCGCCGTCAGATCGGCCCGCATCGGCGTGACCGAGATATAACCCGCCAGATTGACCGCCGCATCCGTTCCAGGCGCGGTCGGGTTATGCTGATAGCCGCCCTTGACCCACAGAAACCGCCGCCCCGAGGGCGAGCTGTGCGGCTCAACCGAGAAATGTGTGTCGCGGCGATAGCCTTGCGGTGCAACACGGGTGCCCAGCACCTCATCCGCTGGGACGGGCGGGAAATTCACGTTGTAAAACAGGCGGTAATCGCCCTGCTCTGCCGGATTTGCGTCCAGAATCTTGCGCACCAGATCAGCCCCGTATCGGGTCGCGGCCTCGAACGGGTCATCCAGGCCCAGATTGCGTGGACCGTAATATTGCGACATGGCAATCGCGGGAACGCCTTGCAAGGCCGCCTCCATCGCGCCGCCGATTGTGCCGGAATAGAGCGTGTTTTCCGCCGAGTTGTTCCCCCGGTTCACACCCGAAAGCACCAGATCGGGGGGCGCGTCCTTCATCACGTCATGCAGACCAGCCAGCACACAATCGGCCGGCGACCCCTCGGCGGCATAGCGACGCTCGGCCAGTTTGGCGACCATCATCGGGCGGGTGTAGCTGATGCAATGGCCAACGCCAGACTGCTCAAACGCAGGTGCGACGATCCAGACCTCACCATCCGGTCCGGCCAGATCCGCCGCGATCTTTTCCAGCGCGATCAGACCCGGCGCGTTGATCCCGTCATCATTGGTCAAAAGAATACGCATATGCCCCATCCACCGCAGCGTTTTGACCTTGATAGACGCGCCCCTGCGCGGCGGCAAGCAAAGCGCGCCAGCAATCTGAGGCTTTCGCGCACCACTTTGACCTAAACTGTGATTTCAAAGCCTAAACCGGGAAGATAAAGCACCGATCCCGGCGCACCGTCAGCCACATCACCCGTCCCGGTTGCGGTACAAACACATTCGGCACCGTGGCCTTCAGGATCGAGCCGTCATAATCCATCCGAAACTCGATCAGGCTTTCATTGCCCAGAAAACGCGCGCGCTGTACCACGCCGCGCGCTGCAACCCCGTCTGAGACAGTGGGCACGGGCCCTTTGCCGTTGCGATCAAAGTCCAGCCGCACATATTGCGGGCGAAAGACGATCTCAACATCCGTCCCGTCGGCATGACCCGGGGCCAGAAACTGACCAAAAGGCGTATCGGCCAGTGCCCCGTTGACTTGGGACTTCAAGACATTGACATCACTGAAAAAAGCCACCGCCGCCTTGTCCGCCGGGCGGGTATAAACATTATAGGGCGCGCCCTGCTGCACGATCTTGCCGCGCCGCATCAAAGCGATCTCATCGGCCATGCGCATCGCCTCTTCCGGCTCATGCGTGACCAGCACCACGGCGGCGTCTTCTTCCTTGAGAATGGCCAACGTCTCATCCCGGATGCCATCCCGCAGGCGGTTATCCAGACCCGAGAACGGCTCATCCATCAACATGATCCGAGGGCGCGGCGCCAATGCACGGGCCAGCGCCACGCGCTGCTGCTCCCCTCCTGACAGGTGATGCGGGAACTTGTCGATGAAGTGAATCAGATCGACCTTGCGCAGCAGCTCCTCGACCCGGGCGCGCTTGGCCTCTTTGCTGCCTTTCAGGCCAAAACCCACGTTGTCGGCGACGCTCAGATGCGGGAACAGGGCAAAGTCCTGAAACATAAGACCAATGGCGCGGCGTTCAGGCGGGACACGGAATACCGTGTCGCAGATCAGCTTGCCATCCACGAAAATCTCGCCCGATTCCTGCATTTCGACCCCGGCAATCATGCGCAGCGTGGTCGATTTTCCGCAGCCAGACGGGCCCAACAAGCAGGTCACCGTTCCCGCCTGAACCGTCAGAGAGACATTGTCCACAACAACCCGCCCCTCATACCGGGCCACCAGATTGCGGATTTCTAGCCGAGGAGGAGCTGCGTCACCTGTCACCGATACATCCCAATGCAATTTCCCGAGCGAATTCATCGGGCTTAGGCCGGGATAACAACCCTGTCCCGCAGGTGCAAGAGATCAGCCGAGGCGATGGACTCTGTTTGCGGAAACCTAACCCAGCAAATCAAAATCGACACCGGCACAGACGCGCCCGTTGACCTGAATCTCAAGCCGATGCGCACCGGGGACCAATGTGAAGGTCGTCGCGTTGCCCTTGAGCTTGTGCTTTTTGCTGAGTGTCAGTGGCCCGTCACGCAGCGCGGTCTGTTTCAGCTTGTGCACTTTGGCTGAGGTTCTGCCGCCAGGACGTTGAAAGTGAATGATATAGCCCACAAGAACAGGCTGACCCCCTTCCCCGCTGAGGACGGTATCGAACTCCAACACCTCACCAATCCGGGCCTCGCCCTTGACCTCTACCTGAACTGAAACCGCAGCATCGGGGTCATAGCCCAGCATCTTCAGGGCCTGTGGATGGCCCGATTTGACCAGCCCGCGCAGGGTATGGGTGGTCATCCAGCTCAGCTCATCGTGATCCTGTCGTTTGGCTTGGGACCAGGCCCGCAGGCGATCCAGCACCAGATCGGGATCTTTCTTGGTGATGTCATTCAGGTGGTTGGCCACCGACCGCGTGACATAGCGCGTCGGGTCGCGATGCAACTGATCCAGCAGAGGCAATGGATCGGAAAGCGCCAGCCCAACGGCCTGCCCCCATGGCAAACGGGGCCGCGTGCCTTCACTGACCAGACGGCGCACGTGATAGCTGTCATGCGCACACCACACTTGCAATCGCGCAAGCACCTGTTCGGGGTGGGCGTTCAGAAACGGGCGGATGGCCCATTCCATGGAAAAGCGCTGGGTCAGTTCCTCCAGCACATCCAGCGCCAGATCGGGATGATCCAACCCGACGGACACAACCCAATCTCCTAAAGGCGCAAAGATGAAATCGCCGAAATCATCATCCGTTTTGGTCGGGTCCAGCGGTGGTGGCAAAGCGCGCAGCAGAACCGGTGCAATTTGCGGCAAGTCGCCGGGAACGGCCTGTTGCAGGCAGTCCGCGATCCAGGCCATCCGCTCTTTCAACTCAAGCTCTGGCAGGCGCGACATCACCTGTGCCTCGAACGCATCCGGGTCAAAGGACGGATCAGCCTGCGCAAAAAGACCGGCCAGGTAGCGGGTCTTTTCCCGGTTAAACAGCTGGTCTTTCAGAGAAAAGCCACTTGCCATAACTACATCGTCAGGTTCGTTGCGCCGCCATCCAGCAGGATGTTCTGCCCCACGATGAACCCGGCATGTTGCGAGCACAAAAAGGCGCAGGTCGCGCCGAATTCCTGCCGTGACCCATAGCGCCGCGCCGGGATCGTGGCCGCGCGTTGGGCCCGGGCGTCATCCATCGAAATCCCCTGTTGAGACGCCACACCGCTATCCAGCGAATCCGCGCGATCAGTGGCGTGAATGCCGGGCAGCAGATTGTTGATCGTCACCCCCTGCGGGGCTACCTGCCGCGCGGTTCCCGCGACATAGCCGGTCAATCCGGTGCGCGCGGCGTTCGACAGCCCAAGCACGGCAATCGGCGCGCGCACCGATTGCGAGGTGATGTTGACCACGCGCCCCCAACCCTTGTCCATCATGCCCGGCAGCAGCGCCTTCATGAACGCAATCGGCGTCAGCATGTTGGAATCCAACGCCTTGATGAAATCATCCCGATCCCAATCCGACCACATGCCCGGAGGCGGGCCACCCGCGTTTGTCACTAGGATATCAACACCCTGCGCGGCCTCGATCACCTGCGCCTGCCCGTCGGCAGAGGTCACATCGCAGGCGACGGTCTGCACGTCCACGCCATACTCGGCCCTCAAACGCGCGGCTTCGGCCTCCAACACCTCAGCACCACGCGCGTTCATCACCAGATCGACGCCTGCGCCCGCCAAAGCCTCGGCACAACCCAGACCCAAGCCCTTGCTGCTGGCGCAGACCAGCGCGCGTTTTCCCTTGATACCCAGATCCATATGATCCTCCCCATCCGTTGTTATCGCCATGTCTAGCACCGGCCAGACGGGGAAGACCAGATTTCAGCGCGTGTCAGTAAAAGAACTCCTCGCGCACGATCTTTCCATTGGCGACGTGATAGACACCAACCTCTTTCATATCAAACTCTTCGCCGGTTTCCTTCACCTTGCCCTGCACTTCGAAGATCACGGCAAACCGGTCTTCACCATGGGGCATCGGATCACTGACCGAGGCACCGGACACCTCATGCGCCCCTTCCCACCATTCGTGTTTGCCCCGGATCGCATCACGCCCATGGGTTTCGCGGCCCATATCCATGAAATCCTGCGCCTCGACCGAAACGGCATCCTCGGCATAGAGCGTTTCAAGGTTCTCCTTGGCGCGATCCTCGCGACAACCAGCAACCAGTTCGTCTGCGATTTCTTTTAAATTCATTGATCTTCTCCATCATTTGTTCACTATATGTTCTTATAGCCACAGACGCATGATTCGAACCACCCCCTTTGTCTTGCCTCGGCGGGTTTCCCCGCCTATACGCGCGTTATGCTTGATACCTCGAACCAACCCTCCCTGCCGCCCGAGATCGCCCGTCGCCGGACATTCGCCATCATCTCGCACCCCGATGCGGGCAAAACGACGCTGACGGAAAAGTTCCTGCTGTACGGGGGCGCGATCCAGATGGCTGGTCAGGTGCGCGCCAAGGGCGAGGCGCGGCGCACGCGCTCGGACTTTATGCAGATGGAAAAAGATCGGGGCATCTCGGTTTCCGCATCCGCCATGTCGTTTGACTATGGGAATTTCCGATTCAATCTGGTCGATACGCCCGGTCACAGCGATTTCTCGGAAGACACCTATCGCACGCTGACCGCGGTGGACGCCGCCGTGATGGTGATCGACGGCGCGAAGGGCGTGGAAAGCCAAACGCAGAAACTGTTCGAGGTCTGCCGCCTGCGCGATCTGCCGATCCTGACCTTCTGTAACAAGATGGACCGCGAAAGCCGCGATACGTTCGAGATCATCGACGAGATTCAGGAAATGCTGGCCATCGACGTAACGCCCGCCGCGTGGCCCATCGGCGTGGGACGCGACTTTATCGGCTGCTATGACATGCTGCGCGACCGGCTGGAGCTGATGGACCGCGCCGACCGCAACAAGGTGGCCGAAAGCATTCAGATCGACGGGTTGGACGACCCCAAGCTGGCCGAACATGTGCCCGAGCACCTGCTTGAAAAGCTGTTGGAAGAGGTCGAAATGGCGCGCGAATTGCTGCCTGCACTCGACCCGCAAGCGGTGCTGGAAGGGCACATGACCCCGATCTGGTTCGGCTCAGCCATCAATTCCTTCGGTGTGAAGGAACTGATGGAGGGTATCGGCGCTTATGGCCCGCAGCCGCAGGTTCAGTCCGCGGAACCCCGCCAGATCGCGCCGGATGAAAAGAAGGTCGCAGGCTTTGTCTTCAAGGTGCAGGCCAATATGGACCCCAAGCACCGTGACCGGGTGGCGTTTGTCCGCATGGCATCTGGCCATTTCAAGCGGGGCATGAAGCTGACGCATGTGCGGACCAAGAAACCGATGGCGATCTCGAACCCGGTTCTGTTTTTGGCATCCGACCGTGAACTGGCCGAGGAGGCCTGGGCCGGTGACATCATCGGCATCCCCAACCACGGGCAACTGCGCATCGGCGACACACTGACCGAGGGTGAGGCGATCCGCGTCAAGGGCATCCCCTCTTTCGCGCCGGAACTGCTGCAAACTGTCCGCGCAGGCGACCCGATGAAGGCTAAGCATCTGGAAAAGGCTCTGATGCAATTTGCCGAGGAAGGCGCGGCTAAGGTGTTCAAACCCTCGATAGGTTCGGGCTTTATTGTCGGCGTCGTCGGCGCCCTGCAATTCGAGGTGCTCGCCAGCCGGATTGAGATGGAATACGGCCTGCCGGTGCGGTTTGAGGCGTCTCAGTTCACCTCGGCCCGCTGGGTCAGTGGTGACAAGCTGGCGGTGGACAAATTCGTCAACGCCAACAAGCAGCATATCGCCCATGATCACGACGGCGACATCGTCTATCTGACGCGGCTGCAATGGGACATCGACCGGGTCGTACGCGACTACCCCGAGCTGAGCCTGACCGCGACCAAGGAAATGATGACGTGAGCCCGTCACAGGCTGCATATGGTCGGTAAGCCGACCTGGGGCATCGTTGCGACCGTCCGGGGATCTGCCCCGGACATCCTGCGGTTTGCGGCCTATCATCTGGACCTTGGCGCGGATCAGCTGGACATCTATCTGGATGAACCCTGCCCCAAGGCTTTCAACGCCTTGAACCGGCACCCCAAGATCGAAGTGCGCAATTGCGACGACGGGTTCTGGGCAAATCGGAAACGCCAACGCCCTGACCGGCATCAAACGCGACAGACGGCGAATGCCTCGCTGTCCTACCGCCGGTCCAAATTGGACTGGCTGGCCCATATCGATGTGGATGAGTTTTTGTGGGCTGAGCGCGCTGTCAGTGACATCCTGTCCACAGCTCCAGACGACACACCCGCGATCCGCATGCGCCCGGCCGAGGCAATGGCCGGAGACGATCTGTACAAGGCGCATATCCCCAAAGGCAAAGACCGCGACGCCCTTTTGCAAACGTTGTACCCGAATTATGGCGGGTTTGTTCTGGGCGGTTTCTTTAGCCATGTACAGGGCAAGCTTTTCACGCGCACCGGCCTGCCCAGGATCAATTTCCGCATTCACAACCTGTTTCAGGATGGGTCTCTTCTGCCCTGCAAGGTTGAACTGCCCGGTTTGGACCTGTGCCATCGCCACGCAACAAGCTGGGATCATTGGCTAACTCATTACCGTTTCCGGCTTGCGCGTGGCTCGTATCAGCCCGGCATGTCCCCGAATGTACCGCGCGATCAGGGCGGGATGAACATGAATGAGCTGCTCAGCTGGATTGAGGCTGAGGACGGCATGGACGGGCTGCGCGCCTTTTTCAACGAGATCAGCGGCACCGACCCCGAGGTACGCGCGCGGTTGGAACAGCATGGTCTTATCCGGCACCGGCCCCTGGATCTGGAGGCCAAGCTTGCGAAACACTTCCCCGGAAGTGTCTGAATTGTTGCGCGAAATCCGCATTCCGCACAGGCTGAAGACCCTGAAAAGGTCTTCATTTGACCCCGACCTACGATTTTGTTATGTCCCCCTCCAAGCCGAATTTGCGCAAGTGCGCGCATGGCCATCCGGGCCCGGCAAACCTCTGACGCGCGGGCCAGGTCTAGTGTCCGCTTGAACCGGACATACATGACAAAGTTTAACGAACTGAACCTGAACCCGAAGGTCCTCAAAGCCATTGAGGAAGCCGGATACGAAACCCCCACCCCGATTCAGGCCGGAGCGATTCCGCCTGCGCTTGAGGGCAAGGATGTTCTGGGCATCGCCCAGACCGGCACGGGCAAAACCGCCAGCTTCACGCTGCCGATGATCACCCTGCTGGCCCGTGGGCGCGCCCGTGCGCGGATGCCGCGATCTTTGGTGCTGTGCCCGACACGGGAACTGGCCGCACAGGTGGCCGAGAATTTCGACACCTATGCCAAGAATGTGAAACTGACCAAAGCGCTGTTGATCGGCGGTGTCAGCTTTAAGGAACAAGATGCCCTGATCGATCGCGGCGTGGACGTTTTGATCGCCACACCGGGCCGGCTGCTGGACCATTTCGAGCGCGGTAAACTGCTGCTGACCGGCGTGCAGATCATGGTGGTGGACGAAGCCGACCGGATGCTGGATATGGGGTTCATCCCCGACATCGAACGCATCTTCTCACTGACGCCTTTCACCCGCCAGACGCTGTTCTTCTCAGCCACCATGGCCTCCGAGATTGAGCGCATCACGGATACGTTCCTGTCCGCCCCTGCCCGGATCGAGGTTGCCCGTCAGGCCACCGCGTCCGAGACCATCGAACAGGGCGTGGTCATGTTCAAGGGCGGGCGCCGCGACCGTGAGGCCAGCGCCAAGCGCAATGTTCTGCGCGCGCTGATCGATGCCGAGGGCGACAAATGCTCCAACGCGATCATCTTCTGCAACCGCAAGACGGATGTGGACATCTGCGCGAAATCGCTGAAGAAATACGGCTATAACGCTGCCGCCATCCATGGCGACCTGGACCAGTCGCAGCGGATGAAAACGCTGGACGGGTTCCGCGACGGATCACTGCGCCTGCTGGTGGCATCAGATGTGGCCGCGCGCGGCTTGGATATTCCGTCGGTCAGCCATGTGTTCAACTTTGACGTGCCTGGCCATGCCGAGGATTACGTACACCGCATCGGCCGCACAGGCCGCGCCGGGCGCGAGGGCAAGGCGATCACCATCTGCTCGGGCCGTGATGAAAAGGCGCTGGATGCGATTGAAAAGCTGATCCAGAAGGAAATTCCCCGGCTCGACAATCCGATCAAGGACGCGCCTAAGGACGAGGCCCCCAAGCGCGAGAGAAAGGCCAAACCCTCGGATGAGAAAAAGACCGAGAGAAAGCCTGACCGCAAGAGGGACAAAGAACCGCGCGGTCGTGGCCGTCGCGAAGACAATGGCCCTGCGGTAGTGGGCATGGGCGATCACCTGCCCAGCTTTATCGCCCTCAGCTTTGATGAGCGCCGCGCTGGCTAGTCGTATTTGATTGCGTTGAACCGGTGCTCTGCGCTCGTGAAATCAACCACGACCTAAATTGCCAGCACCAGCGCCAGTATCGAGACACCAAGCAATGTCATCCCGGCGATTTCACGCCGGGTGATGGTTTCCCGGAAAAACAAAAGCGACGCAAACAGGCTGAGCAGCAGCTCAGCCTGCCCCAACGCTTTGACATAGGCCGCGTTCTGCAGCGTGAAGGCAAAGAACCAGCAGAACGATCCGCACAGGCTGGTCAGGCCGACAAAAACAGCCGTGCGGCGCGCCTGCCAGACGGCCAACAGCTCGGCCCGGTCACGCCACAGCAGCCACAGACCCATGCTGAGAAACTGAAAGCTGACGACAACGGCCAGCGTCACCAAGGCGCGAAACCACGCGTCCATATCGCCCAGCTCCAACGAGGCGCCGCGATAGCTGACCGAGGAAAAGGCAAACAGCACCCCCGACCCCAGCCCCAGCCGTGACGCGCGGTTGGTCAGGTGCTGCCACCACGCCCCGTCCCCCTCGGGCGATTTCGACAGCAGCAGCACCGCCAGCAGCCCAATCAAAATCGCCCCCAGCGCTCCGATGGAAACCTGATCACCCAGAACCAGAAATCCGAGGATTGCAGTCTGGATGACTTCGGTCTTCTTAAAGGTGATCCCAACGGCAAAATTGCGCTGTTTGAACAGGGCGACCACACAGATCGTCGCAAGGATTTGCGAGGTGCCGCCGATGACCGCAAACACCCAGAACCACCCCGTCAGCGGCGGCAGGCTGTACCCCGTGACCTGCAACGCCACAAACAACCCCAACAGCGCCAGCGGCAGGGAATAGGCAAACCGGGCAAAAGTCGCCCCCGCGGCTGTCAGCTTGACGGTACTGAGAGACTTTTGCAGCATGAACCGCACGGTCTGGAACGACGCGGCTGCGATGGTGACGGGAATCCATAAACTCATGGCGTCCCTTGTGTCGTCAAATCAACCCTTTGGCCAGAGCGGATGCGCCACCGGGTCTTTGGCCCGCAGGAAATACGACCGGAAAATCTGCGTGTATGATCGATAGACATATGCCTTGTTCCGCTCCTGATACCGCGCCTTTTCGGCACGGTAGAGGCGCGGTAGCCGATACCATGGGGCCGAAGGATTCATGTGATGAACCACGTGCAGGTTATTGTTCAGAAACAAGAATGCCAGCGGCCCCTGATCTTCGATGATCACCGTGCGGGCGCCGGAGCAATCGTGGGCACGATGTTCCAGAAAGGTGCGGATCTTGATCAACCCCAGCCCGGCATAGGCGGAAACCAGATAGGCCCAGACAGGCATCGGGGACTGTGCCACAACCCCTACGACCACAGCGACTCCGACCAGATGTAACGCCCAGGCCCTTAGAACAGCACGCCCGGCACGTAGCTCAGCGCGCAGGAACGTGACCTGCCCGATCGCCGGCCCCATAACCATGCGGCCCAGCAGCGTATTATTCGCCCTCAGCAAGCGTTTCTGCCAGCCCGACAGCGCCGCCCAGACCTGCGGGTCCAGATAGTTCGTCTCGGGGTCATCATAGGGATCGGTCAGCGTCTCATCCCGGTGATGCGCCAGGTGCAGGTCGCGAAAGCGCTGATACGGGATGAACAGCGTCAAGGGCAACGCCATCAACGCCTCATTCAGCCAACGCGTGCGGAACGGGTGGCCGTGCAGCGCCTCATGGGTCAGTGACGAATGCAAGGCCGCGACCAGCCCCATGGCCGGAATCGCTAGCCACAGCGGCAACAGGAACATCACGGCCAGCCACGTCCCATAGCAGAACCCGATCAGGGCCAAGGTGCCCCATTCCGGCGTCGCCCTAGACATTGCGGCCCCACGTGATCCCTGCCCAGATACGCTCGTAAATCACATACATCGTCAGGCCGATGGCCGTGTTCACAATCGCCAGCGTTCCCCCGATGGCCGCCGATCCGGTTGCGACAAGACCAACCAGAGTCATTACGGCCAGCCCCATCGCATTCCACAGCACCGCCTTCACGACCGATCTGCGTCGTGTTTCCATTCCGTCACCCAATTTGTTGTTATGTCTTCAAAATTACGACTGATCGAGGTCGTTGAAAATTCTGAATATGATTAACAAAATTCATCAAATGTGATATTTTCAAACATATGCAGGATAAAATAGACAAAAGAGACCGCGCCGCCCAGTTCCGCCTGCGCCTTGCCCGCGCGATGGAGGAGCGCCACGTCAGCCAAAGCGCGCTGGCCCGACATATCGGCGTGGATCGATCAACAGTATCGCAACTTTTGACCGATGCGGGCGCGCGTCTGCCCAATGCGCATGTGGTGGGCAGCTGTGCCTCGGCCCTTGGCGTGTCGGCGGACTGGCTGCTGAGCCTGTCGGACCGGCCCGAAAGCGCGGCGGAATTGCTGGCCGGCTCTCTGACCGTGACCGAGGCCCCCCGCGCGCTGGTGGATGAACGGATTTTCGAATGGCACCAAGAGGCAGCGGGCTACAAAATCCGTTATGTTCCAGCGACTTTGCCGGACATGCTGAAAACCCGCGCGGTGTTGGAATGGGAATATGCCCCGCATCTGGGCCGCACGGCGGATCAGGCCATCGGCGCCTCAGAGGACCGGTTGACCTGGATGCGCCGAGCGCAATCTGACTATGAAATCGCCATGCCGCTGTTTGAAATCGACAGTTTCGCGCGGGCCACCAGTTATTATGAAGGACTTTGCCCCAGAATACGGCTGGAACAGATCGATCACCTGCTGGAAATTTGCGAGCAGCTATATCCCCGCCTGCGCATCTATCTGTTTGATGCGAAACGGCTCTACTCCGCTCCAGTCACTATTTTCGGCCCACTTCTATGTGTGTTCTACGCCGGAAGCCATTACATGGCCTTCCGCGACCGCGACCGGATTGAGGCCTTTACCCGCCATTTCGACCGCCTCGTGCGCGAGGCCGATCTGACCGCGCGCGACTTTCCCGATCACCTGAAACAGCTGCGGGCTATGATCTCCGAACACTAGGACTGCGCGATCCGCCCTGATGTGGTATCGTGCTTTGGCGCGAACCTTCGGGTATTCCGACAACAGACGGAGGACGACAGGAATGGACGCATTACAAACCGCTCAATACGCACGGGCGCTCTATACCGCTCATGGTGACCGGGCCGAGGCCGAAGCAGCGCAGCGCATGCGCGAATGTGAAGCCGCGGGAAATGTTCAGGAAGCCAAAGACTGGCAGGCGGTCCGTCAGACCATCCGCCAGATCCGGGGGCCAAATCAGGGCTGATACGGCCTAAATTTTCGGGTCGGGGTTCACCGTATGGCCGTCCACGGCAATCACCTGACCCGACACCAGCCGCGCCGCATCCGAGGCGAGGAAAACAGCCATATTGGCGATGTCCTGCGCCTCGACAAACCGGCCCATCGACGTGCCCGAGGCGTAGCCGTCGTAGACCTGATCGCGGCTCATGCCTTTGGCGGCGGCTTCGCGGGCAAGAACGCCGTCCATCCGGGGGCCTTCGACCGCGCCGGGGCAGATGGTGTTGCAGCGAACGCCAAAGGGCCCCAGCTCCATTGCCAGCGTCTTGCCCAACCCAATCACCCCCCATTTCGCCGCTGCATAAGGTGCGCGGTTGGGATAGCCGTACTGTCCCGCCGTAGAAGAGGTGATCACCACCGCCCCGCTGCCCTGCCGTTTCAGGATCGGGGCCGCGTATTTCGCACAGAGAAACGCGCCCTCAAGGTTGACTGCCAGACAGGCGCGCCAATCCTCCAGCGCTATATCCTCGACCAAAGCGGTGGGACCCGCGACCCCCGCATTGGCACAAAGCGTTTCAAGGCCACCCCATTCCTGGTCAATCTCAGCAAACAGCGTGGCCACAGCGGCTTCGTCAGACACGTTCAGTTGCGACTGCTTCCAATGCGCGGGGCAATCCAGCAAGGCAGCCGAGTCCAGATCAGCAACCCAGACCTGCGCCCCTGCAGCATCGAACGCCTCGGCCATGGCCCGGCCGATGCCCGAGGCACCGGCCGTGATCAGAACCCGCCGGCTCATGCAGGTTTACGGATCGCGGCACCCGCGCCTTCGGGATATGGCAAACCGGCCTGCGCCTCGGCTATCCGGGCCATCGCGGCCTCGATCTCGGCCGAGGGGGCGCTGGGGCGGCGGGTGTCCAGACTGACATGCAGCAGGAAGCTTTCACCCGTGGCCAACAGCTTGTCGCCCTCAAACATGCTGTGGAAGACATGCAGCTTCTTGCCCTGCCCCAACAGCATCTGCGTGCGCACCTGAATTTTTGCGCCTGCATGCACCTCATCCACATAGCGGATGTGGTTTTCAGCAGTGAAATAGCTGCCGCCCGAGGCGATATAGTCAGCGTCACAGCCTATGACCTCCATGAAACGGTCGGTGGCGGCGGCAAAAGCCTCCAGATACCGGGCCTCGTTCATGTGACCGTTATAGTCGGTCCAATCCAGCGGCACGGCGCGCGACAAGGTCAGGATCGGCTGGGTCAAATCGGCCTGATCGATCGTCGGCAACGCCCCCGGCTTCAGCATCGCGTCATGCTGGTTCAGCACCGCCCCCGCGCCATAATTCTGCGCCTTCAGCGCCCGCATCATCCCCACAAGATTGTTGTCGCGGATACGCTCCAACTCACGGATGGTATGCATCCCCGATTGCGCATCCGACTGATCAGCAATCATGTCGACCAGTTCATCGGTAAAGTCTGGCACATCCATCAACTTGGTCCAGGGCCATTTCAGCGCCGGTCCGAACTGCGCCATGAAATGCCGCATCCCGGCCTCACCCCCGGCCACGCGATACGTCTCGAACAGGCCCATCTGCGCCCAGCGAATGCCAAAGCCCATTCGGATCGCCTCATCGACCTCTTCGGTGGTGGCGATGCCGTCCTTGACCAGCCAAAGCGCTTCGCGCCAGACGGCCTCAAGAAAGCGGTCAGCGATATGGGCGTCGATCTCTTTCTTAATATGCAGCGGGAAGAAGCCCACAGATTTCAGCAGTTCCTGCGCGCGTGCCACCATCTCGGGCGGGTTCTTGTCGGTCGGAACAAGTTCAATCAGCGGCAGCAGGTACACCGGGTTGAACGGATGCGTCACCACGATCTGCTCGGGCCGCAACGCGCCCTCTTGCAATTCCGACGGTTTGAACCCGCTGGTCGAGGACCCAATGATCGCACCCGGATCACACGCCTCTTGCAGACCTTTGTAAACCTTTAGCTTCAGGTCCAGCCGTTCCGGCACACTTTCCTGAATCCAATCCGCACCCTGCACGGCCTCGGCCATGTCATCATGAAAGCTCAACGCGCCCTCAGCCGGCAAGGGAACATCGCTCAGCCCCGGCAGTGAACGCCGCGCATTGTCCAGAACCTCACCAATCTTGCGCTCGGCCTCGGGGTCGGGGTCAAAGACCCGCACGTCCCAACCGTTCAGCAAGAACCGCGCGGCCCACCCGCCGCCAATGACCCCGCCACCAATGATTGCCGCTGTTTTCACGTCGATCCGCCTCTTCATCTGGCTAAAAATATCCCGGGGGTTTGGGGGCTGGCCCCCAATCCACGCTTACCTCGACACCGGCGCACGCTTGGTCAAACCAAGCTTCTCGCGCACCTCAGCAGGCCCAATGACCTTGGCCCCCATGTTCTCGATGATGGACCCTGCCCGCTCGACCAGTTGCCAGTTCTCAGCCAGCACACCTTTTTCAAGCCACAGGTTGTCCTCCAACCCGACGCGCACATTGCCACCCGCCAACACCGAGGCTGCAACATAGGCCATCTGATTGCGCCCCAGACCAAAGGCGCTGAACGTCCAATCGTCGGGCACGTTATTCACCATCGCCATAAAGGTGTTCAGATCGTCCGGCGCGCCCCACGGCACGCCCATGCACAGCTGCACCAGCGCGTTGGGCTCCAGAATTCCGTCTTTCACCAACTGCTTGGCGTACCACAGATGGCCGGTGTCAAAGGCTTCGATCTCGGGTTTCACGCCCAGATGCGTCATCATCCGGCCCATCGCCTGCAACATGCCCGGCGTGTTGGTCATGACATAATCGGCTTCGGCAAAGTTCATGGTGCCGCAATCCAGCGTGCAGATTTCCGGCAGGCATTCCGCCACATGCTGCACCCGCTCGGCCGCGCCGATCATGTCAGTGCCATCCTCTTTCAAAGGCAGAGGATGCTCGGTCGGGCCAAAGACCATATCCCCGCCCATCCCGGCGGTCAGGTTCAGAACCACATCGACCTCGGCCTCGCGAATCCGCTCTGTCACCTCGCGATACAGACCCAGATCGCGCGAGGGCGCGCCGGTTTCAGGGTCGCGCACATGGCAATGCACCACCGCCGCCCCCGCCTTGGCCGCGGCAATCGCGCTGTCGGCAATCTGCTGCGGTGAACGCGGCACATGCGGGCTGCGATCCTGCGTCCCGCCCGAGCCGGTGACGGCACAGGTGATAAAGACCTCGCGGTTCATTTCCAAAGGCATGGCGTTCTCCCCAGCTTATACCCGGTTTTGCCCTGAGTTTTCCCCAGACTTCTCCCCGGCAATCGATTTGCGTTGCCTGCAAGTCTGACGCAGCCTTGTGGAAACACTTGCCAGAATGCGAATCGAACTTGATGAAATCCGCAAAAAACATACTCCAACCCGAACATCGCGCCCTGAAAACGGCGGTGCTGGTGCTGGATGAATGCAACACGCTCAGCTTTGCCTCGGCGGTTGATCCGATGCGCGCCGCCAACCGGCTGGCGGATCGCCCGGCCTTTGACTGGGACTATGTAACCGCAACGGCCGAGCCCGCGATGCTGACCAGTGCGCTGACGGTTCCGGGTATCCCTCTGGCGCGTCTGCAAAGCTGCGATCTGATGATCGTCGTCGCCGGGTTCCAACTGGCACGCCACGCCACGCCCAGCCTGCTGGCCGGTCTGCGCCGCATTGCAGGAACAGGCGCCACCATGGCTGGCATTGACGGCGGCCCCTGGCTGTTGGCCGAAGCGGGTTTGCTGGACGGCCATTCTGCCACAACCCACTGGGAAGACCTGGACAATTTCGCAACCCGCTTCCCTGAGGTCGACGTGCGCCCTGACCGGTTCACCGTCTCGGAAAACCGCCTCACATCAGGCGGCGCGATCCCGGCGGTTGAGATGATGTTGCACATCATCGCCGCGCGCCACGGCGCAGGCTTTGCCGCACGGGTCGCGGGCCTCTTCCTCTACGAGGGCGCGCCGGACCCGGCCAAACCCCAAAGCCGCACCGGTGCCCCCCACCGCCATACCGCCCTGACCGCCAAGGCCAATACGCTGATGGAATCGTCTCTGGACGAGCCCCTCCCCTTGGCGGACATCGCCGAAACGCTGGGCACCAGCCCCCGCACCCTGCAGCAACAATTCCGCCTGCGTCTGAACACCACGCCGCAGGACCACTACCTGCAATTGCGCCTGGCCGAGGCCCGCCGTCTGGTCACCGACACGGATATGTCCCTGCTGGACGTGGCGCTGGCCACCGGCTTTGCCTCACAATCCAGCTTTGCCCGCGCCTTCCGCACCGCACATGGCCAATCGGCCCGCGACCTCAGGCAAGAGCGCGCGCCCCACACCCATCACTGACCGGATCCCCTTCATCTGTCCCCAAATATCCCGGGGGAGGCGCGCAAAGCGCGGCGGGGGCAGAGCCCCCTAATAGGGCATCGGATGCGCGCGATGCGCCTGGCCAATCTCGGCCAGAACCTCATCCGACAACCGCATGTCCTTGCCGTCCAGAATATGCGCAAGCTGCGCCACCGAGGTCGCCCCAAAGATTGCCGACATCATGAAGGGGCGTGTCCGGCACCAGGCCAGTGCCATGTGAATCGGATCAATCCCGTGGCGTTCAGCAATCTCCAGATAGGCCCCAACGGCCTCCAGAACCCGATCCGTCTGACGCTCGCCCATTTCCGGGTTCAGCGACTTACGCGACCCATCAGGTACAGCACCCCTCTGATACTTGCCGGTCAAATACCCCGCCCCCAGCGGTGAAAAGGCCATCAGCCCCACATCCTCATGCACGCTGAGTTCCGCCATGTCCGTATCGAAATGCCGACACAGCAGCGAATATTCATTCTGAACCGAAGCCACCCGCGGCGCGCCCATCTGCTCGGCGATCCGCACCCACTGCGCCGTACCCCATGCGCTTTCATTCGACAGGCCAAAGGCGCGGATATTGCCCTTGTCGACCTGCGCCTGCAGGGCCTCAAGGCAGTCCTGCATATTGTCCAGAACCTCGTTGGTGTTGTGCCCGGACGGGGCATAGTTCCAGTTCTGTCGGAACATGTAACTGCCCCGGTTCGGCCAATGAAACTGGTAAAGATCGATACAGTCCGTCTGCAACCGCCGCAGCGAGCCCTCGATGGCCACCGGGATCGTCTGCGCCGTGATCGGCGCGCCATCGCGGGCATGGGCAAAACCGGCACCGGAATGCTTGGTCGCCAGAACGTAATCGCCCCGACGGGCCGGGTTGGCAGCGTTCCAATTGCCCAGAATCTCTTCGGTCCGGCCCACGGTTTCCTTTGAGATCGGGTTCACCGGATACATCTCGGCGGCATCGACAAAATTGATCCCGGCCTCCAGCGCCATATCCATTTGGGTATGTGCATCAACCTCGGACGTCTGGGTGCCAAAAGTCATCGTACCAAGGCACAGGTCGGTCACCATGATGCCGGTGCGGCCCAGGGGCTTCATTTCCATCTGTTACTCTCCTGAAAATCCCGGCGCGGGCCTAGGCCTCGGCCTTTTTTTCCCAGCGGCCCGATTCCTCGGACCAGTATTGCGCCGAACAACCCGCCCCGGTCAGGGCCTTCCACTGCCCCCGCGCGTGCTGCACTGCCTGATCGTCATTGCCGTCGAACAGAATGCACACCCGCTCCATCGCGGTGACTTCATCCGGCTCGACCTGCGCACCATCCACGGCCATCACACAGGCGGGCGCGTTGGCCGCTTCTGGCCCGGTGGTCAGCAATATCGGCTGCGCTGCGTCATGTGGCCCACCCGCGCGGCCATGTGGCAGGAACCCCTCATCAGGCCCCAGCCACAGTTTTTCGTCCAGCCAGTCCATCCGCGCGGGATCGGTGCCCCGCACGGCAATCTTCCACCCGGCCTGCCGCGCCTTGTCCAGCAGAACCGGCAAGGTGTACTCCAATGGCTGACGGGTCAGGTGGTAGAAATAGACAGCGCCCATCTGCTTACTCGAAATTGTCCTGCACAAACCGGCTGAGCGCACGCACGCCCCAGCCGGTCGCCCCTTTGGGCGCATAGGATGTTTCCGACGATACCGAGGCGACACCCGCGATATCCAGATGAATCCACGGGGTTTCCTCTTTCACGAACCGTTGCAGAAACTGCGCCGCCGTGATCGAGCCCGCCGGACGCCCGCCCACGTTCTTCATATCCGCGATGCGCGATTTCAGCATCTTGTCATAGGCATCGCCCAGCGGCATCCGCCACGCGCCCTCATCCTCGGCCTTGGCCGATTTCAGGAACGCGTCGCAGAACGTGTCGTTGTTCGAGAAGACACCCGCATTCTCATGCCCCAGACCAATGATGATCGCACCGGTCAGGGTGGCCAGATCGATCATGCCAACGGGGCTGAAGCGTTCCTGCGCGTACCACATCACATCACACAGAACCAAGCGGCCCTCGGCATCGGTGTTGATGATCTCGACCGTGTCGCCCTTCATCGACTTGACCACATCGCCGGGACGCGTGGCATTGCCCGAGGGCATGTTTTCCACCAGTCCGACCAGCCCGACCACATTGGCCTTGGCCTTGCGCTTGGCCAGCGCCCGCATGGTGCCCGCGACCACGCCCGCGCCGCCCATATCCATTGTCATGTCTTCCATGCCGCCCGCAGGTTTCAGCGAAATCCCCCCGGTGTCGAACACAACACCCTTCCCGACCAAGGCCAGCGGCGCGTCGTCCTTGTCGCCGCCCTTCCACTGCATCACCACAACCTTCGAGGGGCTTGCCGAGCCCTGCCCGACGCTCAGCAGCGTGCGCATGCCCAGCTCTTCCAGCTTGTCCTCTTCCAGCACTTCGACCTCAAGGCCCAGCTCTTTCATCTCATCCAGACGATCGGCGAATTCGGTGGTTGTCAGAACATTGGCCGGTTCATTGGTCAGGTCACGCGTCATACGCACACCGTCCGCGATGGCATAAAGCGGCGCAAAGGCGGCCTGTGCCTCATCGGCTTTTTGGTGGGCGATGGTGACCGCGCCAACCTCAGCCGCATCCTTGGACTTGTGAGCATCAAAATCATAGCTGCGCAGGGCGATCCCCAGCGCCAGTTCCTCGACCCGGACCTGATTTCCGGCCATGACCAGCAGGGGCTGATTGTCCGCCAGCTTGGCCAGCTTGGCCCCGGCCTTGCGCGCCTCGGCCGCGTCGGGGCGTTTGGGCAGAACCAGAATATCCAGTGCCTCGGCCGCCATACCGCTGGGCCACGCCAGCGACACGACATCGCCCGGCTTAACCTTTTCGAACCGGTCGCTTTCGATCAGACGAGCGACCGCACCGCGGGTCAGGCGGTTGGCCCGGCGCACAGCAGGCCCCATCTTTGCCTCGGGTGGCAGCACGACAACAACACGCCCTTCGGCCTGCGCCATCATGTCCACATCAAAGGCCTGAAACTGGATCGGGATTAAACTGCTCATTGCGAACTCCTGAAAATCTGCTCCCCAAGACCTAGCCCGCGCTGCGCGACTTGACCAGATAGCAGTTTTCCCCGCGCTTCAATTGCAGTACAGTCCCCCAAAAATTCCGGCAAGATCGGGGGAGAGCACGTTGGCAAGACAGGGCAGGCATAAGCCGTTGCGCATCCGCGCGGGCATTTGTGATTCTGCCCCCGCCACCGCAGAGCCCGCCTGTCACGCCCAACTGGTGGAGGCGCTTTCGTGATCCTCGACCGCTATTTCGCCCGCCGGTTCATTCAGAGCTTTCTGGTCATCGGCGGCATCTTTCTGACACTGATGATTCTGATCGATCTGGTGGAACAGGCCCGCCGGTTCGACAGTGAAAACCTGTCCTTTGGCACTTTGCTTTATCTAACCTTGCTGAATACGCCTGCCGCGATCAGCGAAATGATGCCCCTGTTGGTGATCCTGTCCACCATTGCGCTGTTTGTCGGGCTGGCGCGCAGTTCAGAACTGGTGGTGACACGCGCCATCGGACGGTCGGGTATTCGCGCCTTGCTGGCACCAGTGACGCTGGCGCTGCTCATCGGGGCCCTTGCGGTTGCGCTGCTGAACCCCATCGCGGCGGCCACGTCCGAGAAATACTGGCGGCTGTCCAGCCTGTACAAAAACAAGGAACAATCTGCCCTGTCGATCACCAGCGAAGGGGTCTGGCTGCGGCAGGGGTCGGCCAGCGGGCAATCTGTGATCCATGCGCGTGGCACGACGAATTCGGATGATCTGGAACTCACAGGGGTTACGATCATCGACTTTTCACCGGACGGCAAACCGACCCAGCAGATCGTGGCCGACCAAGCGCGGCTGTCGGATGGGGTCTGGGTGCTGAACAACGCCAAGATCTGGTCTTTGCGCGATGATGCAAACCCGGAAAGCGACGCCCGGTTCCATGAGCAAATCGAAATCCCGACCACATTGACCCGGCAGCGCATTCTGGACACGCTGACCCAACAGGGGCTGGTGTCGGTCTATGACCTGCCGCAGTTAATCCGCGATCTGAAAGAGGCCGGGTTTACCACCAAACAATACGAAGTCTGGCTGCAGGTTGAACTTGCCCGGCCCATCTTTCTGATCTCGATGGTGATGATCGGGGCGGCGTTTACAATGCGCCATGTGCGGTTTGGCGGCACAGGCATCGCGGTTCTGTCCGCGGTTCTGCTGGGCTTTGCCATCTACTTCGTTCGGAACTTTGCCCAAATACTCGGGGAAAACGGTCAATTGCCAATACTCGTCGCAGCCTGGGCCCCGCCCTTTGCCGCCATTCTTCTGTCCCTTGGGCTTTTGCTACATGCGGAGGATGGCTGATGCGGCGTCTCTCTCAGCTACTTTTGTCCGGCGCGGTTGCGCTGGCTCTGCCGACCGCGGCCCTTGCACAGGCCCAGCCCGGACCCACACCGGCTCAGAACGCGCAGGAACAGGACCAGCCTGCCCTGCTGGTCGCTGATCAGATTTTCATCACACCGGAACGCCTTTTGGTGGCCGAGGGCAATGTCGAAGCCTTTCAGGGCGATGTCAAAATCTCTGCCGACCGCATCACCTTTGATCGCGAGTCGGGCGCGTTGTCTTTGGAAGGTCCGATCCGGATCGATCAGGCAGGCAACACCACCATTCTGGCAGATTCGGCGGAACTGGATGATGGCATTCAGAACGGGCTTTTGATCGGGGCCCGTATGGTGTTTGATCAGCAGGTGCAGATCGCCTCGGTTCAGGCGACGCGCGCGGGCGGGCGTTACACGCAGCTCAGCAAAGTCTCGGCCACGTCGTGCCATGTCTGCGCCAATGGCAAACCGCCGATCTGGCAGATTCGCGCCCGCAAGGTCACGCATGATCAGCTGGAACGGCAGTTGTATTTCGAAGGCGCACAGCTGCGCGTTCTGGATGTGCCTGTCTTCTATTTCCCCTATCTGCGTCTTCCCGACCCGACGCTGGATCGCGCGACCGGGTTTCTTGTGCCCTCGCTGCGCACCACGTCGCAATTGGGCACCGGCCTGCAGGTTCCATATTTTATCAAGCTGGGCGATCACAAAGACCTGACGGTGACCCCTTACGTGTCATCCCGCACCAAAACGCTGGGGCTGCGCTATCGCCAGGCGTTCAAACGGGGCCGGATTACGCTGAACGGCGCTTATACCCGCGACGACCTGCAACCCGGCGAGGATCGCGGATTCCTGTTTGCCAATGGCTGGTACAACCTGAATGACGGTTACCGGTTCACGTTCAATATCCGAACCACATCGGATGATGCCTATCTGGCCGATTACGGCCTGCCCGATGTGGATCGGCTGCGCAGTGAGGTCGCGCTGGAACGGTTCAAACGCGACACGGCTTTCCGCACCAGCTTTATTCATTTCAAGTCGCTGCGCGACAGTGAGGATCAGGATGAAATCCCGTCGCGTGTGTTTGACCTCTATTACCAGAAACGCCTGTTCCCGACCGCTGTAGGTGGAGAGGTCCGGTTGGGTTTCATCACCCACGCCCATGAGCGTACAAGCGACGAAGACATTATAGGCCGTGACGTGGCCCGCGCTACGTTTGACGCGGAATGGCTGCGCAACTGGACCTATGCCTCGGGTCTGAGGGCCGAGGCGCGCATCGGCACTTCGGTCGACACGTTCAACATTCGCAATGACAGTGAATTCCCAAGCCAGCTGACGCGCGCCACCCCAAGGGCCGCGCTGACGCTGCGCTATCCGATGCAGCGGCGCGAACAGACGGGCGCGACCCAGATTCTGGAGCCGATCGCCCAGATTGGCTGGACCCATGTCACCGATGACAATGTCCCCAATGATGAAAGCACGTTTCAGGAGTTCGATCAGGGCAACCTGCTGTCCCTGTCACGCTTTCCCGCCCCTGACCGGCGCGAAGACGGTCTGACAGGGGTCGTCGGGGTGAACTGGTCGCGATACGCGGCCAATAACTGGCGCGCACTGGCCACCATCGGTCAGGTCTTTCGCGCCGATGCCGATCCAGATTTCAACCTGACATCGGGGCTGCAAGGCACCGCTTCCGACCTGCTGCTGGCGGGCCAGATTGAAACAGCCAATGGCTGGTCACTGGCGGGGCGCGGCCTGTTGAACGGCGATTTCAGCTTTGCCAAGGCCGAGCTGCGCGCCGCATGGCGCCGCCCGACAGCCGCCGTCGCAGGCAGCTATGTCTGGCAGGAACCGGACCCGGACGAAAATGTTGATGACGAGATTTCAGAAATCAGGTTGACCGGGCGCTACCAAGTGGATCAGAACTGGAACACAAACGCTCTGGCGCGCTATGACCTGAGCGAATCTGAGCCCATCCGCTATGGGTTGGGTGTCACGTACCGCAATGAATGCGTACAGGTTAACATGAATGTCAGCAGGCGATTTACTTCCTCATCAAGTATTGAGCCTTCGACAGAATTCGGCTTTACCGTGGCCTTGACGGGATACTCCGTCGAAGGTGGCGGCCAACAGTTCAAGAGAAGATGCAGTTGACAACAGGTTTCTCCAGTTTCCTTCGCTCCGGTTGGCTTAAACCGGTCGCCCCGGTCTTTGTCGGTGTCGTGATCGCGTTGACAGCACCACAGACACAGGCCCAAAGCCTGTTTTCGCCGGCGATCAAGGTCAATCAGGAAAGCATTACATGGTATGAGCTGAACCAGCGCCAACAGTTCCTGACGGCTCTGGGCGCGCCAGGATCATCCGAAGAAGAAGTGCGCGACGCGCTGATCGACGAAAGGTTACGTCGTCAGGTCCTGCGCGAAGCGGGCATTCAGGTCGCACCCGAAGACGTGCAGGTGGGCATTGATGAATTTGCAGCCCGCGGTCAGCTGTCCAGTGACCAGTTCCTGCAGCTGCTGGCCGATCAGGGCGTCGATCAGGAAACCGTTCGTGACTTTGTTGCCGACCAATTGGTCTGGCGCGATTATATCAGCGCGCGGTTCCTGTCGCAGGCACGTCCGACAGAAGACGAAATCAACCGGGCCCTGGGTCAGACCGATGGCGGCGGTCTTCAGGTTTTGCTGTCCGAAATCATCATTCCCGTTAACCAGCAAACCGTTGCGCAGGCGGAACTGCTGGCCGAAGAAATCTCGCAACTCGAAGGGTTTGATGCCTTCGCCTCAGCGGCGATCCAGTATTCCGCCGCCGCCACCCGCGAAAACGGCGGGCGTCTGGAATGGCTGAATCTGTCGAACTTGCCACCTGCTCTGCAACCCGTGATCATCGGCTTGAAGAACGGCGACATCACCCAACCCCTGTCGCTGCCGAACGCCATCGCCCTGTTCCAGATGCGGGGCCTGCGCGAGGTTGCAACAAGCAACACCACCTTCTCCGAGATTGACTACGCGATCTATCACCTGCCCGGTGGTCGCAGTGCTGACACACTGGCCGAGGCCACCCGCCTGCGCGAAGAGATCGACACCTGTGACGATCTCTACGGTCTGGCCAAAGACCAGCCCGAGGACGTTCTGCAACGCATTCAGGCCAGCCCTTCCGAAATCCCGCGCGACGTGGCGCTGGAGCTTGCCAAACTGGACCTGAACGAAGTGTCCACCGCCCTGACCAGCAATAACGGTCAAACGCTGATGTTCCTGATGCTGTGCACCCGCACCCGCGACATGGGCGAAGACACCAGCCGCGCGGATGTGGCGAACGCGCTGACCCAGCAGCGTCTCGAAGCGTTCTCGAACAGCCTACTGGCACAGCTGCGCGCCGAAGCGAATATCGTGGAACAATGATGCCACCGATCGCGCTCAGCTGCGGTGAGCCTGCCGGTATCGGCCCGGAAATCGCAGCCAAAGCGTGGTCGGACCTGCGGGATAGCTGCCCCTTTTTCTACATAGGCGACGCAACACATCTGCCGCCTGATACGCCTGTGGCGCGTATTTCAGACCCGTCTGAGGCGACCACGGCCAGCGCCAAGGCATTGCCCGTTCTGCATCTGGAGTTTCCGGCCCCAAACCTTCCGGGCCAGCCTGACCCGGCGAACGCGCCCTACGTCATCGACGCCATCGAACAAGGCGTGTCGCTGGTGCGATCCGGTGCGGCCTCGGCCCTGTGCACCGCGCCGATCCACAAAAAGGCGCTGATTGACGGCGCGGGCTTTGCCTATCCCGGCCATACCGAGTTTCTGGCCGCGCTGGCCAACCGCGACCGGGTGGTGATGATGCTGGCCAGTGATCAGCTGCGCGTGGTGCCCGCGACGATTCATATCGCCCTGTCCGAGGTCCCCTCGGCCCTGACCCCGGACCTGCTGCGCGAGACGATCGCGATCACCGCCGAAGGGCTGCGCCGCCAGTTCGGCATTGCCCATCCGCGCATCGCCATTGCGGGCCTGAACCCCCATGCCGGAGAAGGCGGCAAGATGGGCCATGAGGAGCTTGACTGGATCGCCCCGCTGATTGCGGACCTGCCCGGTGACAGTTACACGGCCAACGGCCCTCACCCTGCCGACACGATGTTTCACGCCGCCGCACGCGCGCGCTATGACGCGGCGATAGCGATGTATCACGATCAGGCGCTGATCCCGATCAAAACGCTGGATTTCGACCGGGGCGTGAACGTTACGCTGGGTCTGCCCTTCATCCGAACCTCGCCTGATCACGGCACCGCGCTGGACATCGCAGGACAAGGCATCGCCACCCCCACCAGTCTGATCGAGGCGCTGAAGCTGGCCCAACGCATGGCGCAAAGCGCATGACCCTTCACATGTCTGAAAGTATCCCCGCCGGAGGCAAAAAACTGGCGCATCTCCTCAAACCGCGCCACGGTAGACCATCATGAGCGCCATAGACACCCTCCCTCCTCTGCGCGAGGTCATCGCGACCCACCAGCTGTCGGCCCGCAAATCTCTGGGTCAGAACTTTCTGCTGGATCTGAACCTGACCGCCAAGATCGCACGTCAGGCCGGGGACCTGACCGAATGCGACGTGCTGGAAATCGGCCCCGGTCCGGGCGGTCTGACCCGCGGGCTGCTGTCTGAGGGCGCGCGCAGGGTTGTTGCCGTGGAAAAAGACACCCGCTGCATCGCTGCGTTGAACGACATCGCCGCCGCCTATCCCGGCCAGCTTGAGGTGATCAATGGCGACGCGCTGGAAATCAACCCGCTTGAGCATCTGACCCCACCGATCCGCGTCGCGGCCAACCTGCCCTATAACGTGGGCACCGAACTGTTGGTGCGCTGGCTGACCCCGCCGGAATGGCCACCGTTCTGGCAAAGCCTGACGCTTATGTTTCAGCGCGAAGTGGCCGAGCGGATCGTCGCCCAGCCGGGCGGCAAAGCCTATGGTCGTCTGGCGATTTTGGCCCAATGGCGGGCCGAGGCCCGGATCGCCATGTCCCTGCCGCCCGGTGCGTTTACGCCGCCCCCCAAAGTCTCAAGCGCCGTGGTCCATCTGACCGCCCTGCCCGAACCGCGCTATCCTGCGGATGCCGCGACCCTGTCGCGCGTTGTGGCCGCCGCGTTCAACCAACGCCGCAAGATGCTGCGCGCCTCGTTAAAGGGCACGGCCCCGGATATCGAAGACCGCCTTTTGGCCGCCGGCATCCAGCCGACGGAACGTGCAGAACAGGTCCCGCTTGAGGCGTTCTGCGCGCTGGCCCGCGAAGTAAAGAAAACCTGAGCCAAAGAAAAAGCCCCGGAAAAACTCCGGGGCTTTGGCATTTCTTACCGCAGCGTTCACTCAGCCGCTTCGGGCGCGTCCCCATCGGTTTTGGGGGCCTCTTCCGCCGGTGCCGCTTTGGGCTTGCGGGCACGCGGGCGGCGGGCGGGCTTTTCTTTCTTCTCAGGCGCAGCATCCGCTTCGGGCGCGTTGCCTTTGCTTTCCGGTGTCTCAACCAAACCCGATTCAGGCGCAGCAGCCCCGGCTCCGAAATCCATCACGTCGGGCTGCGGTGCCTCGGCAGGATCAGCCTGACGGGCCGCTTCGCGTTCCTGACGTTCGGCGCGTTCGCGGTCACGCTCGGCCTGGCGTTCGCGGTTTTGGCGTTCCTGCTCTTCGCGGCGCGCTTCGATCTCGCGCTGCGCTTCGCTCAGCATGCGCAGGTAGTGTTCAGCATGTTGCTGAAAGTTTTCAGCCGCCACGCGGTCATTCGACAGTTGGGCATCGCGCGCCAACTGGTTGTACTTGTCAATGATCTGCTGGGGCGTGCCACGCACCTTGCCTTCGGGACCCGAGCTGTCAAAAACCCGGTTAACAACATTGCCGCCAGAAGGACGATTGCGGTTATTCTTGGCCCGTGAGCGGGATTTGGAAGATCTCATCTTACTTTACGTCAGCCTTGTCATACGGTGTCGATCACGTCGCGTCCTGCACTGCTCAAGGGCACTAGCCGTCACGCGATGTCGACTTTTTTGGGCTTGGCGTCAGGGGCCCGCTGAACCAGCGTCAACCTCTCCGACTAACTCTGAGTAAACATGTCCTGCGTGTCCAGACAAGAGGTTTGTCCAAAATTTCGCAGCTTTTTTACATCAATCGGCGCTTTTCGGCCTCACCTGCCCCGGGAATCACGGCATTCTGGCCAAAACAACACGGTCGCGGCCGTCCAGATCGGGAATGATGCGCGCACCCACCAGCCCAGCCGCGCTGAACAGACCTGCTACGCTTGGCCCCTGGGTCGGACCGATCTCAACCAGTATGCGCCCTCCGGGGATCAGGAAATCCGGGGCCGATGCCGCGATATGACGATAGGCCCCTAACCCGTCGCCTTCATCGGTCAACGCCATGCGAGGTTCATGTTCGCGCACTTCGGGCGACAGATCGTCCATTTCCGCAAGTGAAATATAAGGCGGATTGGAAACAATCAGATCAAACTGCCCTTCAATGTTTTCAAACCAGTCGGAGCGCAAAATCTCGGCCCGTCCCTGAACGCGATGCTGCACCGCGTTGGCGCTGGCCTGCAGACAAGCGGCCTCGCTCAGATCCGCCCCTACGCCCGAGGCGCTGCCACGCTCGGTCAACAGAGTGATCAGGATACAGCCGGACCCGGTGCCCAGATCCAGCACATGGTCGAACGGTTCGCTGAGCGCAGCTTCGATCAGGGTTTCGGTCTCGGGGCGCGGGTCCAGCACATCGCGGCTGACGCGAAAGCGGCGGCCATAGAATTCACGTTCCCCTAACAGATGCGACACCGGCACGCGAATGGCGCGCAGCGAGACCAACTGGTCATAGCGTTCGGCAATCTCTGGCGAAAGCTCCTCGGGCGCGATCAGGGTGACTCGGCTGGCCTCGATCCGAGCCGCGTGGGCCAGCAGAACACGCGCATCCCGCGCCGGGTCATCAACACCAGCCGCGCGAAGGCGCGCGGTGGCCGCGACCATAGCCTGCGCCGCTGTCAGGGCGGCAATCACTGCGCCATCTCCGCCAGCAAACGCGCCTGATCATCAGCGGTCAGGGCATCGATGACCTCTTCCAGATCGCCCTGCATCACCTGATCCAGCTTGTACAGCGTCAGGTTAATGCGGTGATCCGTCATCCGCCCTTGGGGGAAGTTATAGGTCCTGATCCGCTCGGACCGGTCCCCCGACCCCACCTGACTGGCGCGATCAGCCGAGCGTTCACTGTCAATCCGCTGACGTTCCAGATCGTAAAGACGCGTTTTCAACACCTGCATCGCAATCTCGCGATTGCGGTGTTGGGATTTCTCGGAACTGGTCACAACCAGCCCGGTGGGCAGGTGCGTAATCCGCACCGCCGAGTCGGTGGTGTTCACGTGCTGCCCGCCCGCGCCGGAACTGCGCATCGTATCGATGCGGATGTCATTTGCATCGATCTGGATGTCCACATCCTCGGCCTCGGGTAGAACCGCAACCGTGGCGGCGGAGGTATGGATGCGCCCGCCGCTTTCGGTTTCGGGGACCCGCTGCACACGATGCACACCGGATTCGTACTTCATCCGGGCAAAGACATTGTCGCCCTTGATATGGGCCACAACCTCTTTGATGCCGCCCAGATCCGAGGCCTGTTCCTCGATGATCTCGAACTGCCAGCCGCGCGCTTCGGCATATCGCTGATACATGCGCAGCAAGTCACCGGCGAACAGAGCGGCCTCATCCCCGCCCGTACCGGGACGGATTTCCAGCATCGCGGGCCGCGCATCGGCTGCGTCCCGAGGCAACAGCGCCAGTTGCAACGCGTGCTCGGCATCGGGGATGCGGGCCTGAAGGTCGGGGATTTCCTCTTCGGCCAGCTCTTTCATATCTGGGTCGGACAGCATCGCCTCGGCCTCGGCCAGATCGGCCACCAGCTGACGCCAGGCCATGATCTGATCGACCACCGGCTTGAGGTCGGAATATTCTTTGGCAAGGGTCGCAATATCCCCTCCCGAGGCACCATCCGCCATGGCCGCTTCGAGGTACTGGAATCGCTGTGTGATCTGTTCAAGGCGTTCTTCGGGGATCATCCGCGCGGTGTCTATCATCCGAAGCCTTTGGTCAAGGCCCGTCCCTGTGCTAAGCTGCCGCGCATGAGATGTTTGGTACTTGTTTTCCTGCTCTGCGCAGGCCCTGCTATGGCCGATGTGACCGGCCCCAAAGGCAAGGTTCAGGACTGTTATTGCACCGATAAATCCGGCACGCGCATCGAATTGGGTCAGATGATCTGCCTGCAGGTCGACGGCCGCATGTTCACCGCCCAGTGCCAGATGTCGTTGAACGTGCCCATGTGGCGCGAAGTATCCCAGGGCTGCCTATCTTCACGACTACAGAGCAGCCAGCCACCCCTCAACACGGTCACGGTTTACCCCAAAATCTGACCGTCCGAACCGCAGGCGGGCATGGATGCGCAGGGTGTCGCCATCCTGCCAGACAGTGGTGTAATCCGGAAAACCGATCACCTTGGAGCGTGTGATATAGGTGATCATGCCCTCGTCCACCGACCCAGCCAGAACCGAGGTACGCGGGGTGACCCGTGCTAGGGCATCTATCCGCGCCAGACCGTCCGGCCCGGTTTCAACGATACGCACCACGCCGCCTTGCATGTCCACATCCGACGCGTTCGCAACCCCGATGTGCCATTGCGCGGGGTCAGAGGGCGCAAGCCGGATATAGGCACCTGCGGCCACAACCACCGCCACGATCAGCCACAGAAGCATTTTCATCATCCCAACCCCAATCTTTGACCTCACCCTAGCCGGAATGCGGCCCCCGGCAAGGCGCATCGGCCCCTGTCGTCACGTCACTCCGGGCAGGATGCACAGCAGTTCGAACAACAGGTTCGCGGCAGTCAAAGCCGTGTTGCCCGTGGGATCATAGGGCGGAGAGACCTCGACCAGATCGCAGCCCACCACGTTCAGACCTGCCATCGCATGGATCAGTTGCAGCACCTGCGGGGTGGTCAGGCCGCCGATCTCGGGCGTGCCGGTGCCGGGGGCAAATGACGGGTCCAGGCTGTCTATATCGAACGAGATATAGGTCGGGTGATCGCCCACAGTTTTGCGCACTTGTGAGCCGATCTCGGTCAGGTTCTGCTGCCACAGCTCCCACGCGGAGAATTGACGGAACCCCCATCCCTGCGCCTCGGAGAAATCCGAGGCCCCATAGCCTGATCCGCGCAACCCGATCTGAAAGGTCTTATCGGGAACGATCAGCCCCTCTTCATAAGCGCGGCGCAGGATGGTGCCGTGGGTCTCACGCTCACCAAACATCTCGTCATTGACGTCCGCATGGGCATCCACATGCACCAGCGCAACCGGCCCGCGCTTGGCCGCGATGGCCCGCAGGATCGGCAGCGTGATCGAGTGATCGCCCCCCATCGCCACAGGGATCACGCCCTGCGCCAGAACGGCATCATAGCTTTCCTTGATGATCTTCAGGCTGTCGGCCAGAGAGAAGGTATTGATCGCCAGATCGCCAATATCGGCCACCTGCAGGTGATCAAACGGTGCGGCCCCGTTGGCCATATTGTAGGGCCGGATCATCGCGCTTTCGCTGCGGATATGTTTCGGCCCCAACCGCGCACCGGACCGCCACGAGGTTCCTATGTCCAGCGGAATGCCCAGAACGGCCACATCCAGCCCCGCCAGCGTATCCGCCTGCGGCAGCCGCATGAACGTATTCGGCCCCGAAAACCGCGCCAAATCATTGCCGCTGATGGGTTGGTTAAACTCTGTCATGCCCGTATCTCTCCCGTCCGGTCTTTTGGGTTAACTGATACCGGAAAGATGACTAACCAAAGGTTAAGGCTGCAGCTTGTTCCACCCCAATAGGCAAATGATCTGGGTCGCCACGTGGGCCCCGGCAATCGCCGTCGCGCCGGATGTGTCATAGGGCGGAGAAACCTCGACCACGTCGCCGCCCTTGATGTTGATCCCGGCAATGTCCCGCAGGATGATCTGGGCCTGAATTGAACTCAGCCCGCCCCACACCGGCGTGCCGGTGCCGGGGGCAAAGGCCGGGTCCAGGCCGTCGATGTCAAAGCTCAGATAGACCGGGC
Organism: Ruegeria sp. CH10; assembly: GCF_056537125.1. Taxonomy (NCBI): domain Bacteria; kingdom Pseudomonadati; phylum Pseudomonadota; class Alphaproteobacteria; order Rhodobacterales; family Roseobacteraceae; genus Ruegeria; species Ruegeria sp. CH10. The sequence goes on from NZ_JBQFQY010000002.1 coordinate 153,814, forward strand.
TGTCGCCAAGGATACCTTTGATCTTTTGCGCCACAGCGGCGGGGCCGGATTCGTAGACCTCGCGCGCGTCGATGATGTTGACGCCCAAAGTGTCCTCATTGGTGGTGCGAATGCCGACCTGAACCGAGCGTTTCGGGTCCACGATCCCCGATTTCACCGCCTTGTAGAACATCGTCCCGTGATCCACCCGGGTCATGTCGTCATCGGCCCAGGTGTCAGTATGCGCATCAAATTGCAGCAGCGACATCGGCCCGTATTTCTCAGCATACGCCTTGAGGATCGGAAAGCTGATATAGTGATCCCCGCCCAACGCAACCGAGGCCACATCGGCTGCCAGAATGGTGCGGATATGGTCGGTCAGCGTATCGGGAAAGGCCGGGATATTGGCATAATCGTAGGCCACATCGCCATAGTCCACGATCGCCAGCTCGCTGAGCGCATCAAACGGCCAGCCATAGGGGGCATCCGGCGATTGCAGTGCGCTGGCCTCGCGGATCGCGCGGGGGCCCAGCCGGGTGCCGGGGCGGTTGGTCACCGCCTGATCGAACGGCACACCGGTCACGGCAATATCCACGCCCTTGAGGTCCTTGGTATACAGCCTCCGCAGGAACGAGGTCGCCCCGCCAAACGTGTTTTCAAACGACAACCCTTTGAGGTCGGGGTTGGTAAAGGCCTCATCGACCTGATTTTTTGCGTCTTCCAGTCCCATATCTGTCCCTTATCAGCCCAGCGGCTGCGCTTTTTCCACGATGCGCGCAAAGAAGGACGCGCCAACCGGTGCTATCTCATCATTGAAATTGTATTTCGGGTGATGCAGCCCGGCGCTGTCCCCCTGCCCCAGGTTCAGATACGCCCCCGGTCGCGCGTTCAGCATGTACGAAAAATCCTCGGCCCCCATGTTGCGGGTCATGTTGTCGACCACGTTATCTGCGCCCGAGATTTCGCGGGCCACATCCGCTGCGAACCCGGCCTTGGCCGCATCATTGATCGTGGCAGGATAATTGACCTCATACTCCAGACACGCCTTAACCCCGTAGGATGCCGCCTGCCCCTTTACGATCTGTTCCATCCGCTCCATCACCATTTTCTGAACCGACGGGTCAAAGGTGCGCACGGTGCCGTTTATATAGGCGGTGTCGGGGATCACGTTGTTGACCGTGCCGGTGTGGATCTGCGTGACCGAGACCACCAGATCGTCCAGCGCATGGTGGTTGCGGCTGACGATGGTTTGCAGCGCCTGCGCGATGCCACAAGCGGCCATCACCGGATCGCGGGTCTCATGCGGCATGGCCCCGTGGCCGCCAACGCCCTGAATATAAACGTGAAACGTATCCACCGCCGCCATGATCGCGCCCGGCGTGGTATAGAACGCGCCCTCGGGCAACCCCGGCGCGTTGTGCAGGGCATAGACCTGCGCGATGTCGAACCGGTCCATGATGCCGTCTTCGACCATCACGCCCGCGCCGCCGCCCTCTTCCTCGGCCGGCTGAAAGATCAGCGCTACGCGGCCTGCAAAATTCCGCGTCTCAGCCAGATAGCGCGCCGCTCCCAGCAGCATCGTAGTATGCCCATCATGACCACAGGCGTGCATCTTGCCCGGATTGGTCGAGGCATAGTCCACACCCGTCTCCTCGGGGATCGGCAGCGCGTCCATATCGGCGCGCAGGCCAATCGTGGGCCCATCCGCCTGCCCGTTGATGATCGCAACGATGCCGGTTTTGGCGATCCCTTCGTGCAGTTCATCCACCCCGAACTCGCGCAGGCGATCGGCGACAAAGGCGGCGGTCTCAAAGCAGTCGAACTCCAATTCCGGGATCGAATGCAGGTGCTGGCGCCATGCGGCCATATCGGCGGCGAAATCGGCAATTCGGTTGACGACGGGCATCGGGGGTGGACTCCTGATCGGGACTGCGGAATGGATGCATCTGACACCGGAACGAAAGGGTTCGCAATGGCCGAAAATCCTCTGATCCACGACAGTGACGCCGGGATCGAGCGTCTGCTGGAAATCATGCGCCGCCTGCGTGACCCGCAAAGCGGCTGCCCGTGGGACATCGAACAGGATTTCTCGACCATTGCGCCCTATACGATTGAAGAAGCTTATGAGGTCGCCGATGCCATCGAGCGTGAGGCGTATGATGAGCTAAAGGGCGAACTGGGCGACCTGCTGTTCCAATCGGTCTTTCACGCGCAAATGGCCGAAGAAGCGGGGCATTTCACCTTTCAGGACGTGGTGCGCACCATGTCGGACAAGATGGTGGCCCGCCACCCGCATGTGTTCGGGGACGAATCCCGCGACAAGTCCGCAGAACAACAAACGCTGGACTGGGAAACCATCAAAGCGGCGGAACGCGCGGGCAAGGAGCAGAAAGGCGCGCTGGACGGTGTGGCCGCGAACCTGCCTGCTCTGCTGCGCGCGCACAAGTTGCAGAAACGCGCCGCCCGCGTGGGGTTCGACTGGCCCGATGCCAGCCATGTGCTTGCCAAGATCACCGAAGAGGCCGCCGAGTTGGAAGAGGCCCGCGACAACATGGATGCCGACGCGCTTGAGGATGAATTTGGCGACCTGCTGTTCGTCATCGTCAACCTGGGCCGACATCTGGGGATCGAACCCGAGGCCGCCCTGCGTCGCACCAACGCCAAGTTCACCCGCCGCTTTGAACAGGTCGAGGCGCGACTGGCCGCGCGTGGCAAAACACCGAGCCAAAGCGATCTGGCCGAGATGGATGCCCTGTGGGACGAGGTGAAGACCGAAGAGCATCGCGCCAATGGCAAACTCCCGCCTGTGGATGCGGCGACCGGGGGCTGAAACCGCTGGACAAGCGCGGTGACACTTGCGAGTGTCCGCGCTTCAAGACCCCGGAGACGACCATGCCCCGCAAGATCATCATCGACACCGACCCCGGTCAGGACGACGCCGTTGCCATTCTGTTGGCGCTGGCCAGCCCCGAAGAGATCGAGGTTCTGGGCCTCACCGCCGTCGCCGGAAACGTACCGCTGGAACTGACCGCCAAAAACGCCCGCATTGTCTGCGAGCTGGCCGGGCATACGCATATCCCCGTTTACGCAGGGTGTGACCGCCCCCTGAACCGCGATCTGGTCACGGCAGAACATGTACATGGGAAGACCGGTCTGGACGGCCCCGTGCTGCCTGACCCTGACATGGCTTTGGCCGACGGCCACGCGGTAGACTTTATCATCGACACGCTGCGCGCGCATGAGCCTGGCACGGTGACGCTGTGCCCGCTGGGGCCACTGACCAATATCGCCACCGCCTTTCAAAAAGCACCTGACATCATCGACCGAGTACAGGAAATCGTCCTGATGGGTGGCGCGTATTTCCAGGTCGGCAACATCACACCAGCGGCTGAGTTCAACATTTACGTCGACCCGGAAGCCGCTGAAATCGTGTTTAAATCTGGCGTACATATTGTCGTCATGCCACTTGACGTGACCCATGACGCGCTGGTCACGAAACACCGCAATGATGCCTTCCGCGCGCTGAATTCCCAAGTCGGCCACGCGGTCGCCGAGATGACAGATTTCTTCGAACGGTTCGATAAGGAAAAGTACGGCTCTGAGGGGGCGCCGCTGCATGATCCTTGCGTGACCGCCTATCTGATCCGCCCGGACTTGTTCAAAGGCCGTCACATCAACGTTCAGATCGAAACCCAATCTGAGCTGACCATGGGCATGACCGTTGCCGACTGGTGGCGGGTCACGCCGCATGAACCCAACGCCATGTTCATGGGCGAAATTGACGCCGATGGCTTTTTCGACCTGCTGACAGAAAGGCTGGCCCGCCTATGAGCGCCGCACTGAAACTTGCCCGTCCTGACGATCTGGACCGCCTGATGGCGCTGGTCACAGCTTTCCATGCCGAAACCGGCATCGAACAGGACGTGGATCGTACCCGCAACGCGCTGGCCCCCCTGCTTGAGGGGATACCACATGGTTGTGTCTACCTGATCGGGCCCGGACGGGCCCCGTTGGGCTATATCGTGCTGACCTTTGGCTGGTCGGTCGAGTTTGGCGGCATGGACGGCTTTGTGGACGAGATCTATATCCGACCTGCCGTCCGGGGCCGTGGTATCGCGACCGAAGTGCTGCTGGACCTGCCCAAGGCCCTTGCGGGCGCGGGGCTGACAGCGCTGCATCTTGAGGTCGACCGCAGCAACGCGGCCACGCAGAACCTCTACCTGCGCACAGGGTTCAAACCACGTGATCGCTATATGCTGATGAGTAAGGTGCTTTAACGCGCCTCGATCCCCATATCCATGCCGGGAACATCCATATCCATCACCGGATCACTGGACGACGCAGGCATTCCCGAAACTGGATAGTGACCGGGCCCGGAACAGGCCGCCAAAACAAAAACACTGATCACCGACGCTACGAGAAGGAATTTTGAACCACTCATGGTATGCTCCTTTTCTGTAATGTGGTGACCCTACGTCAATGCTATTCAGCCGAAGTATGAATAAGTTCACACATATTGGAACTTAACACGGCACACCCTGCCAGAATCTGTAATTTACGAGCATTTTCAATGTGGTGGCGCAAAGATTAAATTCCGGTCACAGCGCCAATTCAAAGAACAGCAGATGCCCCTCTGCAATCTTGGGGATATCTGAATAAGCGTCCCGCAACTGGAACCCCATAGACAGGTATAACCGAGTCGCCGCCTCAAGCGGTTTGCCGGTGTCCATGCGGATAAAGTCAAAGCCTTTGGCTCGGCAGGCTTCGATCAGCGACTGCATGATCGCATAGCCTGCCCCGGTCCCCCGTGCACTGTCAGAGACATAAACCCGTTTGATCTCGGCCACACCCGGCGCGATGGTATGGAACATGCCGCATCCGACGGGTTGATCATCTTTTAAGGCCAGGCGCACCCCGCCATGCGGGGCGCCGTGTTCAACCTCAATCACGTCCATGAGGCGCGCATATTTTTCACGAGGGTAATAGGTACGCACGACCTCTTGGGACACCGGATCCAGCGTCAACAGAAAATCGCGATAATCCCAACACAAACGCCGGACAGACTCGAAGTGGTCCGGCGTTGTGGCTTGTATAACTTTAAGCAAATCCTGATCCTCAAATCCAATTGCGGATCAGGGTAACACTTAACGCTTCAGGATCGAAGCCCCGGCATATTCGGCAACCTCACCCAGCGATTCCTCGATGCGGATCAGCTGGTTATACTTGGCCAACCGGTCCGACCGCGCGAGGCTGCCGGTCTTGATCTGACCGCAATTGGTTGCCACGGCCAGATCGGCAATGGTAGCATCCTCGGTCTCGCCCGAGCGGTGCGACATCACGTTGGTGTACCGCGCACGGTGGGCCATATCGACAGCGCGCAGCGTCTCGGTCAGCGAGCCGATCTGGTTCACCTTGACCAGCATCGAGTTTGCGCAACCACGCTCGATCCCTTCGGCCAGGCGCGCGGGGTTGGTCACGAACAGGTCGTCGCCGACCAGTTGCACCTTGTCGCCAATGGCGTTGGTCAGGGCTTTCCAGCCATCCCAGTCATCTTCGGACATGCCGTCTTCGATCGAGATGATCGGATAGTCGTTCACCAGCGCCGCCAGATAGGCCGCGTTTTCGTCCGAGGTGAGCGTCGTGCCCTCACCCGCCAGAACGTATTTGCCGTCCTTGTAGTATTCGGTCGCGGCGCAATCCAGCGCCAGGTGGATTTCATCACCCGGTTTGTAGCCGGCCTTTTCGATGGACTTGAGGATGAAATCCAGCGCCTCACGGGTGCTGGCGATGTTCGGGGCAAAGCCGCCCTCGTCACCCACACCGGTGGCCAGACCTGCGGCGGACAGTTCTTTCTTCAGGGTGTGGAACACCTCGGACCCCATGCGCACCGCCTCGCGGATATTCGCGGCCGAGGTCGGCATGATCATGAATTCCTGAATGTCGATGGGGTTGTCGGCATGTTCGCCGCCATTGATGATGTTCATCATCGGCACCGGCAGAACACGGGCCGAGGTGCCACCCACATAGCGGTACAGAGGCTGCGTTGTGAAATCCGCCGCCGCCTTGGCCGTGGCAAGCGAGACACCTAGAATGGCGTTTGCGCCCAGACGGCCTTTGTTTTCGGTCCCGTCCAGTTCGATCATGGCCTGGTCGATGGCCACCTGCTCGGTCGCGTCAAAGCCGACCAGTTCCTCGGCGATTTCACCGTTTACGGCAGCAACGGCCTCAAGCACACCTTTACCCATGTAGCGGGATTTGTCGCCGTCACGCTTTTCCACCGCCTCATACGCCCCGGTCGACGCGCCCGAGGGCACAGCGGCACGGCCCATGGTGCCGTCTTCCAGGATCACGTCCACCTCAACCGTCGGATTGCCCCGGCTGTCCAGAATTTCGCGTGCGTGGATGTCGATAATCGTGCTCATGAGGCCCGTCCCTGTGGCTGCAATAACTTGCCAGCCTCATAGCATCACCGGGTAAAAAGTAAACCATTCATGTTATCGCTAACACGACAATTGCCGATCCTTTGGCGCGAAAGGTACTCTGTTTGCGCAAAACTGCGACAATCCGTCAGGTCGCGGGCGCAAAGGCGCGGGACAGTTTGCGTTCGCGCAGGAAGGTATACATGCCGGACCCGATGATCAGCGAGGCCCCGGCCAGTGTCATCGCATCCGGGCGTTCGCCAAACATCAACATCCCGGCCATGATCGAGAAGATCAGGCGCGTGTACCGAAACGGGGTCAGCGCCGAGGCCTCACCGATCCGCATGGCGGTGATGATCCCGTAATAACCCAAAACACCAAATCCGATGGCCCCCAGGAACGGGCCCAGATGAGAGGCTTCAAGCACGATCACCGGCTGAGCCGAGAACACCATCAGCGCAACCCCCGACACAGCCACCGCAAGATAGGCCTGCAGTGCCACGACCGAGGACGCAATCCGGCTGTCCAGCTTGCGGGTCATCAGGTCGCGGGCCGCGATAGCGATCACCGAGGCGACCACGAACAGCGACACAGGCTGAAACCCTTCAAAGCCGGGCCGAATGATCATCAGCACCCCGACAAACCCGACGCCGATGGCGCTCCACCGTCGCCAGCCGACCTGTTCGCCCAAAAACAGCGCGGCCCCCATGGTGACGGCCAGTGGCATGGCTTGGAACACGGCGGCCACGGTGGACAGATCCACCAGCGACAGGGCGGTCACGAAAGTCAACGCGCCCACCGTCTCGGCCCCGGCGCGGGCCAACGGCAAAGGACGCCATGCCAGCGGATCAAAGATGCGCTTGCGCGTGACCAGCGCCATCAGCGCAAACAGCACACCGCAGGCCAGGCCCAGCAACAGCATGATCTGCCCTGTCGGCACAGACACTGACAGCAGCTTGATGAACATATCCTCAAGCGCAAAAGCCGCCATCGCAGCGACAACCAGCAAGATGCCGTGTACGTTATTCATGGTCATGTCCGTAAAGCCATGCGGCCCGCGCGCCGCGCCTTGTCCCACCCAACCCGAAGGAGCGGGTGTCAGGCAAGCCCTATCCGCGCGGGATTCATGAAATCCCGTGCGCCTGCCCTTCGCGATTTGTGATGGGTCAATCCTGATCCAGAGGAACGCCGTACAGCTCCAGCCGGTGGCCTTTCAGCTTATAGCCCAGCTTGGCCGCGATTTTTTCCTGCAGCGCCTCGATCTCGGGGTCAACGAATTCGATTACCTCGCCCGATTGCATGTCGATCAGGTGATCGTGGTGGTCCCGCTCGGCGTCTTCATAGCGTGCGCGTCCATCGCCGAATTCCAGCCGTTCCAGAATCCCGGCCTCTTCGAACAGTTTCACAGTGCGATAAACGGTGGCGATGGAAATCCCCGAATCCACCTTTGAGGCCCGGGCATAAAGCTCTTCAACATCCGGGTGGTCTTCGCTTTGTTGCAAAACCTGCGCAATTGTGCGGCGTTGGCCGGTCATACGCAGGCCTTTGGCTTCGCAGCGGGCGATGATCGTATCGGACATGAGTGACCCTTCGGAGTAGTTCGGGTTTCTGTCTTAAACCGTCTGAACGGCTGGCGCTACTGCGGAATTGCGGTTTCCCGCACAGCCCTGAGATCGGCCCAGATCGGCAGGTGATCCGAGGCGATATGCGCGGGCCGCGCGTCGTGGACACCGTGGGTCACAGCCTCAAGCCCCGCGCCCAGCGCGATGCGGTCCAGCGCGCCCAAAGGCTGCGGCGCCGGAAAACTGGGCAACGGCGGCAGGAACCGCATCTCGGGGGCCAGATGGTCCAGCACCGGCTGGCGCGACCATTCGTTGAAATCCCCGGCCCAGACGGTGGGCATCTGTGTCAGGTCCTCGTCGCAGCGGCGCATATGGGTGATCTGCTGACGGCGGGATGCAGGCAACAACCCAAGATGCATCCCCATCACCCGCAGCGGCCCGATGGGCGTGTCAAACTCAACCCGCACCGCGCCGCGCGGCTCAAGCCCCGGCAGGTCGTGATGCCCGGTCTGCCGCACCTGGATCGCATCACCGCGCCAGATCACCGCGTTACCGTGCCAGCCCAGACTGCCGGCACCGCCCAGATCGACGATCTGCCACCCGGCCTCGTCCAGCATGAAATGCGGCAGCGCTGCGGGGCGTGGCGGCAGGCGTTTATCCGCCTCTTGCAGCACCACGATATCGGCCTGCATCGCATGGATCACCTGCATAATCCGCTGCGGCTGTCGGCGAAAATCCAGCCCGACGCATTTCTGAATGTTGTAACTGGCGATCCGCAGGGTGTGAGTCATGAAACGGTTACGCTTATCATTTGACGATCCCAGGCAACCCGGCCCCGTTCAAAACTGCGTCACCATCAAATTGACCGGATCACCCCCCTCGGCGGATGAGGCATGTCCGGTTCCGGTAACATCTTCCGCCCAGAACAGGTCTCCGGCCGTAAAGTCGCGAACCTCGCCCGATCCGGCCTCAACGCGAAAGATACCCGACAGAACTGTCGCTAGCTGGCGTTTGGGGGAACGGTGCTGAATGCCTTTCCATCCCGCAGGCAAGGTCAGAAAGACAAAGCGCGCGGCGTCGAATTCGTCCGAGACCTGAAACGCCTTTGCAGGCGGCGCAAAGGTTTTGAGTTCAAGGTCAACATCACGGTCTTCAAAATACGAAACGCCCTGAGAATCTTCCAATAATATGGAGTAGCGCATGCCCTGCTCCTTCAAATCTGTCAGACCAAATCCTTATGGCACCTATTATGCAGCATTCTGCTGGGTTGGTAAGTCGCGAGATGTATCGATTTCGCTATTGCCGCCCTGAACGCACAGAATTCCGGCGGATCAACAATTATGTTCCGCAGAACGTCGCATGAACCACCTCTTTCTCGGTCGGCGGGCGGGTCAGGTCAACCGCCTCGGGCTGGTCCTCGTAGGGCTTCGCCAGCACCGTGTTCAGGCGATGGAACGGGGCATAGTCGCCCTGCACCGCCGCCTCGATCATCTGCTCAACCCGGTGGTTGCGCGGGATGAAGGCAGGATTGGCGACGCGCATTACGGTGTGCGGATCGGCCTCGCGCGTTAGGCGCGCTTGCCAGCCTTCAGCCCATGTGTCGAACGCCTCGGGCGCAAGGAACTGGTCGCGCGCCGTATCGCTGCCCAGCGCGCGGAAGGTATTGGTGAAATCGGCCCGGTTTTCCGCCATGCGCTTCATCAGGTCGGTGATCAGGGCCTCATCGCCCTCGTCCTGCGTGGTCAGACCGATCTTGGCCCGAAAGCGCGCCAGCCATTCCTGGTGGATCAGCTCTGGCATCGCGTGCACGATCTCGGTCGCCTCTTCCACGGCGGTTTCGGGATCGTCCACCTGCTGAATCAGCGCCGTCGCCAGTTGCGCCAAGTTCCATACCGCGATGTCGGGCTGGTTGGCATAGGCGTACCGCCCCATCCGGTCGATGGAACTGAAGACCGTATTCGGGTGGTAGCTGTCCATAAAGGCGCAGGGGCCATAGTCGATCGTCTCTCCGGCAATCGAAGAATTGTCGGTGTTCATCACCCCATGAATGAAGCCTACGCCCATCCACTGCGCAATCAGCCGCGCCTGCGCGTCCCGAACCGACCGCAACAGACCCATAGGCCCCTCAGCATCGGGGTAATGGCGCGCGATGGCATAGTCGGTGAGCTTTCTGAGGCTGTCGATCTGCCGCCGTCCAGCAAAGACCTGAAACGTGCCCACCCGCAAATGGCTTTGCGCCACGCGGGTCAGAACCGCACCGGGCATCGGACCCTCGCGTCGGACGACCTCACCGGTTTCCACGGCGGCCAAGGCGCGGGTTGTGGGCACGCCCAGCGCGTGCATCGCCTCGGACACCACGTATTCGCGCAGCACCGGCCCCAGCCATGCGCGCCCGTCGCCCCTGCGGCTGAACGGGGTGGGCCCCGAGCCTTTCAGTTGGATGTCCCGGCGGATACCGTCCGCACCGACCGTTTCCCCCAGCAGAACGGCGCGCCCGTCGCCAAGCTGCGGGTTATAGCTGCCGAACTGATGGCCGGAATACAGCTGCGCAATCGGCTCGGCCCCTTCGGGCAGGGTGTTACCGGCAAAGGCTTCGGCCATTTCCTGCACGTCGCCGGGGGTGATGCGCAGGATACGCGCGAGGTCGTCGTTAAACGCCACCAGCTGCGGCGCGCGCACAGGTATCGGGGCCTGCCGCGCATAGAAACTGTTGGGAAGCCGGGCATAGCTGTTGTCAAACGGGATCGTCAGGGTCATGTCGCAAACATATTGCTGATACACGCGAATACCATAGCGGATCGCGCGCCCGCATGCATAATCTGCGCTACCCAACCAAGAGGCCCCCATGACCGCGCAAGAGATCATCGACCACCTGAACCTGCAACGCCACCCCGAGGGCGGCTGGTTCCGCGAGACATGGCGCGCCGAGAACGAAGGCCGCGCCACCGGCACCTGCATCTATTTCCTGCTGCAAGCGGGCGAGCGCAGCCACTGGCACCGGGTCGATGCGACAGAAATCTGGCTGTATCACGCAGGCGCTCCGCTGACCCTGTCGCTCAGCCCCTCGGATGAGGGTCCAGCAAGTGATCACCTGCTGACCCCGGATCTGAACAAGGGCGCGCCACAGGTGATCGTGCCCGAAAACCACTGGCAATCGGCGCAAACGACCGGAGAGTTCACTCTGGTCAGTTGCACCGTGTCCCCAGGGTTCGAGTTCGATGGCTTTGTTCTGGCCGCGCCCGGGTTCGAGATCCCACGCGGCTGAGGCATGGATCACCGCGCCCTCATAGCGTCGATCCCGCCCGAAGCGAAAGACAGCCTGCAACGGCGGTCAAATGCCGCCGGGCTGCGGCATCTGGCGCTTTACACCGCTGTATTGGGCGCATCGTCTCTGTGTATCGCGCTCAGGGTGCCGATGTGGCCTGTGTTCTTGCTGCCTCAGGGCGTGCTTTTGGTCTTTCTCTTTACGCTCAGCCACGAATGCACCCACAAGACCCCCTTTCGCAGCGGGTGGCTGAATGAGGTCGTCGGCCATCTGGTCTCAGTCCCCATCGCCCTGCCCTTTACGTGGTTTCGTTATTTCCATCTGGCGCATCACAAATGGACCAACCACCCCGACAAAGACCCCGAGCTTGCAGGCAAGCCCCGGCCCGACAGCTGGCGTGATCTGCTGATCTATCTCAGCGGCTGGCCTTATTGGGCTGGAATGGCAAAGGTTCTGGTCGATAACGCCCGCGGCCGGATCGATGCACCCTACCTGCCCGCCCGCCAACACCGCGCCATGCGGATTGAGGCGCGCCTGATCCTTGGCCTATACGCCCTTGCGGGCCTGAACCTGTTCTTAACTCCAGCGTTGATCTGGCTTTGGCTGGTTCCGGTGCTGATCGGGCAGCCCTTTCTGCGGCTCTATCTATTGGCCGAGCATGGCCTCTGCCCGCCGGTTGCCAATATGCTTGAGAACTCGCGCACCACCTTCACCAACCGGGTCGTGCGTTCTCTGGCCTGGAACATGCCCTATCACGCCGAACACCACGCCTTTCCCAACGTGCCATTTCACCAGTTGCCCGCCTTGCACGGCTGGACTCGGTCGCATTTGAAATCAACCTCGGACGGGTATTCAGAGTTTGCCGATGAGTACGCGCGTTCGCTTAAGTGAACCTACCGAACTCCTGACCTGTGCAAGTTGATGTCATCAGACCTTTCCGACCATCATCCGTCTGCCTAAACCGCACTCACAACACCACCCCCAACCAAAGCCTTGACCCCAGTCGTACCCGGACAAGATGTAGGCAGCCCCCGCGCGACGCGGACGGCGAGATAGGCGAAGGCTTGGGCCTCCAGCATGTCTCCGTCGAGGCCCACCGCCTCAACCGGTTCGACCGGACAGTCGAGCGAGACGCGCAGCATTTCCATCAGGACCGGATTGTGCCGCCCGCCGCCGGTGACCAGCACGCGGGCGGGCGGTTTGGGGCAGTGTTCCATGCCCTGCACCACGCCGGCGGCGCACATGCCGGTTAGCGTGGCAACCGCGTCGGCGTCAGAGAGTTCCTGCACCAGCCCGATCATCTCGGCAAAATCGTTCCGGTCCAGCGACTTGGGCGGCATGCGGGTAAAGAAGGGCTCGGACAGGAACAGTTCCAGCGCGCCCATCTCGACGGTTCCGCCCTGCGCCACTGCACCGTCGCGATCCATGGGCAGGTCAAACCGGGCCTGCATCAGATCGTCCACCGGGGCATTGGCAGGGCCTGTGTCAAAGGCCAGCAGCGCGCCGGGGGCCTCGGGGCCGTCAAAGCCGGGATCCACATAGGTCAGGTTCCCCACCCCGCCGAGGTTCAGAAAACACAGCGGCTCAGCCGCGCCGATCCACTTGGCGCAGGCAAAGTGAAAGAACGGCGCCAGCGGGGCACCTTCGCCGCCCATGGCCACGTCGTCGCTGCGGAAGTCCCACACCACCGGCACGCCCAACGCCTGCGCCAGCCCTTTGCCATCGCCCACCTGCAACGTGCCCTGCCCGTGCGGATCATGCGCCAGCGTCTGGCCGTGAAAGCCGATCAGATCGACCTCTTCATACTCGGCCAAAGCCTCGGCATGGGCAAAGGTGACCACCTCCGAGGCCCGATCCACGACCGGACCATGCCACTGCCCCAAAGCGGCGCGCAGATCGGCGCGCTCACCCTCGGAATAAGGACGATAACCAGACGCCCCAAAGCCGAAGATCCGGTGCCCGTCGGTTTCAACCACAGCCGTATCCACACCGTCCAGCGACGTGCCAGACATCGCACCAAGGGCCCTGACAGGCCCGCCCTTCCTGATGGACCGGTTCACGCTCACCTCATTGATCTTGTTTTCTGGGCCTCAACCTGCCTGCATGCGCCACCGCAAGGCAAGCAACATCGCGCAGCATTTGGCGATTTAGACAGCAGTTGCGCGCCTGCTACCACAGCACGGCCCCAAGAACGGTTGCACCTTGGCCCGGCCTGGGTAAGCATTACCGATAGCGGCACAGCAAACAGAAACTCATGAGCGACAAAGGCACCCTGAAACAGCCCAATGAGGGGCGTAACTACCAGCTGATATTCTGGTCAGGATCGCTGGCGACGATCGGGGCGCAATTGGTGAACCCCAACCTTGTGCTGCCCTTTCTGTATCTTGCGCTTGGGGCTCCGACTTTTTTCGCGGGTCTGCTGCTGCCGATGGTCACCGGGTCGCGGCTGATTGCCGAGATTTTCGTTTCACCCTTCATCAACCGGGTGACGCGGGCGAAGCTGGCGGTTTACGCACCCAACATCCTGACCGCTGCCATTCTGTCCATCGTCGCGCTGTTTGCGACCAACCTGCCCAATGTGATGATCGTCCTGCTGTTCCTGACGACCGCGTTGATCATGGGCCTGTGCCAGGGCATTACCAGCCTGGGCACAAGTCAGATTTATGGCATCTCGATCCCCAACGCCAAACGCAACCGGATGGTATTTGCGCAGGCGACTGTCTCGGGTGCATTGGCGATTTTAATCGTCTGGGTCACCCGCGACCTGCTGGCCTCGGACCAGCCGATGCAGCGGCACATCGTGGTTCTGTGGTGCGGAGTCGTTGCCATGTTTGCCGCAGGCGTCAGCTTTGCCGGTGTGCGCCTGCTGGAAGAGGAACAGGCCCATAGGCCCACACCCGAGGCAAAGCCCAAACCGCTGGCCGAACTGGTCACCGGGTTCAAGACCGGCATGGCCTATCCCTGGTATCGCAAGTTCCTGACCGCGCGGCTGATTTTTGTCTCGGTCGAACTGGCCATGCCCTTCTACACCATTCACGCAGCGACCTTTCACGTGGGGACCAAACACTCGCTCAGCTATTTCGTGATCGCCGCCAGCCTTGGGATGGTGATCGGGTCGGTTCTTTGGGGGTGGCTCAGCGGGCGGATTTCCGTCAAGCCGGTGATGTGGCTGGGGTGCCTGATCTCGGCGGTTTCAGCAATTCTGGCGCTTGGCTTTACCTTTGCGGGCTATGCGCAGAACGTCTGGGCCTATGCTCTGGTCATTCTGCTGCTGTCGCTGGGCGGGAATGGGGTGATCTATGGGCGCTATCTCTACATCATCGAGATGACCAACGAAAAAGAACGCCCCTATCTGGTAGCGCTCGGGGATGTCTCTGCGGGACTGATCGGGATGGTCTTTGCCGCCATACTGGGCGCGGTGGCGCATCTGCATGATCCGGTCACGCCGATCATCGCGCTGGCGGTGCTGAACGTGATTGCAATGCTTTATGCGTTTCGCCTGCCCCCCACCAAAAGCTGAAGCGCGCGGGCTTTCGTACAAAACGTGCCTTTTCCTTGGCCTGCGCGCCGCCTATACAGTGCCGCGCAACACAAACCCAAAGGGCACGATATGACCTACCACCCCAAATCGGATTTCATCGCCACGATGATCGAGCGCGGCTTTCTCGCCGACTGCACCGATTATCAGGGCCTTGACGAGGCGCTGATCAGCGGGGTGCAAACGGCTTATATCGGCTATGACGCGACGGCGCAGTCGCTGCATGTGGGCCACCTGATGAACATCATGGTGCTGCGCTGGCTGCAAAAGACCGGTCACAAGCCGATCACCCTTATGGGCGGCGGCACCACCAAGGTGGGCGACCCCTCGTTCCGGTCGGACGAGCGCCCCCTGCTGGGCCCCGAACAGATCGACGCCAATATCGCGGGTATGCAGAAAGTATTCGCCAAGTACCTGTCCTATGACGACAGCGACACCGGCGCGCTGATGCTGAACAATGCCGAATGGCTGGACAGTCTGAACTACCTCGATTTCCTGCGCGATATCGGGCGGCATTTCTCGGTCAACCGGATGTTGTCTTTCGAGTCCGTGAAATCGCGGCTGGATCGCGAACAATCGCTGAGCTTCCTCGAATTCAACTACATGATCCTGCAGGCCTATGACTTCCTTGAGCTGAACCGCCGCTATAGCTGCGTTCTGCAGATGGGCGGCAGCGACCAGTGGGGCAACATCGTCAACGGCATCGACCTGACGCGCCGGGTGCTGGATCAGGAAATCTATGGCCTGACCACGCCGCTGCTGACCACCAGCGACGGCCGCAAGATGGGCAAGTCGCAGGGCGGTGCTATCTGGCTGAATGGCGATATGCTGAGCTCTTATGAATTCTGGCAGTTCTGGCGCAACACCACTGACGCCGATGTGGGCCGGTTCCTGAAAATCTTCACCGAATTGCCGGTGGATGAATGCGACCGTCTGGCCGCGCTGCAAGGGTCTGAGATCAACGAGGCCAAGATCCGCCTTGCCAACGAAGTCACCACCCTGCTGCACGGGGCCGAGGCCGCCGCCACCGCCGAGGCCACCGCGCGTGAGGTTTTTGAAAAAGGCGGGATTGGGGATGATCTGCCCACGCTCACGCTCAGCCAGGCCGACCTTCCGGTGTCCATCGTTCAACTGATCGTAAAGTCGGGGCTGGCGAAATCGGGCAAAGAGGCCAAGCGTCTGATCTCGGAAAACGGGGCCAAGCTGGATGACGCTGCCCTGACGGATGCGGGTCTGATGATCGATGCGGGCGCTCTGTCGTCTCCGATCAAGCTGAGCGCGGGTAAAAAGCGGCACGCGTTGGTTCAACTGGGCTGATCAATGCGGCTTGGGCGCGTCTGAGCCGTTGCCGCGACACACCGAATGCAGAACGGCCACCCAGAAGGGTGGCCGCTTTCGTTTGATCTGTGCGGGCGCGCAACACGTTACCGCTTGCCGCCGTGGCCCCCACCGTGACCGCCCTTGCCGCCGCCGTGGCCACCTTTGCCACCGCCTTTGCCGTCGCTGCCTTTGCCGCCACCATGGCCGCCTTTGCCGCCACCTTTTCCGTCGCCATTGCTGCCGCCATTACCGTGACCGCCGCCGCCGTTACCCGACCCATTGCCGCCGCCATTATTGCCGCCGCCATTTCCGGTTCCGGGGCCCGATCCTCCGTTATTGCCGCCGCCGTTTCCGGGGTTTCCACCGTTGCCGTTCCCGTTGCCGGGACCGCCGTGACCACCACCGTTACCGCCGCCATTGTTGCCACCGTTACCGCCGCCATTGTTGCCGCCGTTGCCGCCGCCATTGTTGCCGCCGTTGCCGCCACCACCACCGTTGCCGGGATCGCCACCGCCATCACCGGGGTCGCCACCACCATCACCGGGGTCGCCGCCGCCATCACCGGGACCACCGCCACCATCACCGGGACCACCGCCGTCACCGCCGGACCCACTCGTATTCCCGGCGAACTGCTCGCTGCCGCGATCCTCACCCGGGTTGCTCGCCGCGGCGATAGATCCCGTTGGCTGATCCGTCAGCAGGGCTGCCAAGCCGGGGCATTGGGCCGTTGTGTTGCGCAAGGTCGTCGCAAAATCCGAGCGGGACTGCAGGCGTTGCAAAAAGCTGGGCGTGACCTGCTGACAATCGCAAAGGGCCTGATAATCCCCGCGATTTGCCGCGTCGCGCGCGGTTTTCCAGTTACAGACTTCGGGCGTCGCCGCCGCTCCGCTGGTTGCCATCATGGCCAGAAGAGGCGCTGCAACCAGCGCCGGAAACCCGGCCCTAATACCTTTGATCATACCGATGAACTCCTTCAACAACGCCCTATTGGCGCAGGTTTTTTCCTGCCTTCGATGTGAGACTTGCGCATTAAGCTTGGTTAAAGGTGTTCTGAGAAATCCTTGAGAAACGCCTGTTTTCCGTCAAAATCCAACGCAAAATCATGGACAGGCCGTAAACCCTCGGGTTAAATGAACAAACGTTCATATCTCTGGAAAAGGGAACTGCCATGGAACTCTCAACCACCTCCGCCATCATCACCGGAGGCGCGTCCGGCCTGGGTGAGGCAACTGCCCGCTATTTCGCGGCACAGGGCGCGCAGGTCACGATTCTGGACAGAGATGCAGAGCGCGGCCCCCGGGTCGCGGACGAGATTGGCGGGTACTTCGCGCAAACCGATGTCACGGACGAAACCTCGGTCGCTGCTGCGATTGCCATGGCCAAACAGAAAATGGGCCGGATCACCGCCGCCGTGAACTGCGCCGGAATCGCCATCGGGGCCAAGACCGTGGGCCGCGACGGCCCGCATCCTCTGGACGCGTTCCAACGCACGATCGACATCAATCTGGTTGGTACGTTCAACGTCTCGCGTCTGGCCGCTGCCGAGATGGCGCAGAACGATCCCGAACCCGATGGCGCGCGCGGGGTGATCATCAACACTGCCTCAATCGCTGCGTTTGACGGGCAAAAGGGACAGGCGGCCTATGCGGCCTCGAAAGGTGGCGTGGTGGGCATGACCCTGCCCATGGCGCGCGATCTGGCCTCAACCGGCATTCGGGTCATGGCGATTGCTCCGGGCATCTTCATGACCCCGATGCTGGCCGGACTGCCGGAAGAGGTACAAGAGCAACTGGCGGCCGACGTCCCCAACCCCGCCCGTCTGGGCGACCCAAAGGAATACGGTCGGCTGGCCGGCTTCATCGTCGAGATGGGCTACCTGAACGGAGAGGTCATCCGCATCGACGGAGCCCTTCGGATGCGGTAAACCTGCCCAATGACCGAGCGGGAAAAGATGCAGGCGGGGCAATGGTATTGCTGCTTGGACCCCGAGCTGGATGCGCTGCGTGCGCAGGCCCGGCGCGCAGTTCATGCGCATAACATCTGCCCGCCCGACACGCGCGGCGCGATGGCCGACGCGTTACGCGCCCTGTTCGTCAAAACCGGGAACGGCTGTTTCGTTGAGGCCCCGTTTCACTGCGCCTATGGCCTGAACATTCACCTTGGCGACCGGGTCTATTTCAACGCGGGCTGTACGGTTCTGGACACTGCGCCGGTCACGGTGGGCGATGGAACGATGTTCGGCCCACAGGTTCAGATCTATTGCGCCCAGCACGCCAAAGACCCGACAGAACGCGCACAGGGTCTGGAAATCGGCTTGCCTGTCACCATTGGCCGGAACGTCTGGGTCGGCGGAGGGGCGATCCTGATGCCTGGGATCACGATCGGCGACGATGCAATCATCGGCGCGGGCAGTGTCGTGACCAAACACGTTGCCGCTGGCGAAACCGTAGCGGGCAACCCTGCCCGCGTGATCACCCGCCGCTAGGAACCTTCGGCCTTTTCCTCAAGCATCAGCCATTCTTCCTCGGCGGCGGCCAGTTTTTCCTGCCGCTCGACCAAGGCTTCGGTCGCTTTCTGGAACTTCACTGGCTCACGGGTGAACAGCTCGGGGTCGGACATCAGTTCTTCCAGTTTGCCGATCTCGGCCTCAAGGCGTTCCATCTCGGCGGGCAGTTTCTCAAGCCGGTGCTTTTCCGAGAAGGAAAGTCCCGATTTCGGCTGGCTCTCTTGCTTAATCTTCGGCTTCGAAAGCTTTGATTTCTCTTCTTTCTTGGGCAACAGGTCGCCCCGCTGCGCAATGTAATCCGACCATCCGCCCGCATAGACGGTGGCGCGACCATTGCCTTCCATGGCGATGGTCGTGGTGGCGACGCGGTCCAGAAAGTCCCGGTCGTGGCTGACCAGCAGAACGGTGCCATCGTAGTCGTCCAACAGCTCTTGCAGTAGGTCCAGCGTTTCGACATCCAGATCGTTGGTCGGTTCGTCCAGCACCAAAAGGTTCGACGATTTAGCCATCAGTTTCGCCAGCAACAACCGCGCTTTCTCCCCACCTGACAGGGACTTAACCGCCGCTCTTGCCTGTGCATCGTCAAACAGGAACTCCTTGAGATAGCCGACCACATGCTTGGGCTGACCACCCACCATCACCTGATCGGCCTTGCCCGAGACCCGCATTTCGGGATCGCCGGTCAGGCTGTCCCACAGGCTCATCTCGGGGTCCAGTTGGGCACGGGTCTGGTCGAAGACAGCAACCTCAAGATTGGTACCCAGTGTCACCGCACCCTCGTCAGGTTGTTCCTGCCCCAGCAGCATCTTCAACAGCGTGGTCTTGCCCACACCGTTGGGTCCAACAAAGGCCACGCGGTCACCGCGTTGCACCAGCAAGTCAAAATTCCGAACGATCTGCTGGGTGCCGAAAGATTTGGCCAAGCCCTTGGCCTCAATCACCTTGCGCCCGGATTTCGGCCCCGCCTCCAGCGTCATTGCGGCCGAACCCTGCCGTTTGATCTGCGCCGCCTTTTCGGCCCGCAAAGCCTGCAACGCACGCACCCGGCCCTGATTGCGCTTACGCCGGGCGCTGATACCTTCCACGGCCCATTTCGCCTCGGACTTGATCAGACGGTTCAGCTTGTGCCGCTGCTGATCCTCTTCGTCCCAGATCTTGTCCCGCCATGTCTCAAACGCATCAAACCCCTGCTCCTGTCGCCGCACCGCGCCCCGGTCAATCCAAAGGGTCGCGCGGGTCAAAGCCCGCAAAAAGACCCGGTCATGCGAGATCAGCACATAGGCCGCGCGGGTTGATCCAAGTTCACGCTCCAGCCAGGCGATTGCTTCGATGTCCAGATGGTTGGTCGGCTCGTCCAGCAGCATCAAATCCGGCGCTTCGGCCATCAGCTTGGCCAGCGCCGCACGGCGGCGTTCGCCACCCGAGGCGGTCTCAACCGCGCGGGACGGGTCGAACTTCAACCCCTCGCCCGCGCGCTCAACCTTGTACAACTCTCCGGGCTCCAACCCGCTTGAGGCATAGTCGCCCAGCGTGGCAAACCCCTCCATGCCCGGGTCTTGCTCCATGTACCCAACCGACTTGCCCGGCGGCACCACGATGTCGCCCTGATCCGGTTCGACCAGACCAGCCATGACTTTCATCAGCGTCGACTTACCGGACCCGTTCCGCCCCACCAGCGCCACACGGTCGCCGGGCTGAACCACCAGATCAAGTTCGGAAAACACCGGATCACCCCCGAAGGTCAGGGAAATGCCGGACATCTGCAACAAAGGAATTCTCGCCATGCCCGCCAGCTAAACCGGCAGGGCTTGCGCGTCAACGCCCACCCCTTCTTCTCGTCAAAAATACGGAATTACCCGGCCACCGCCCGCAGCAGACGTTTCCGTGCCGGGGGAATCGACCCGATCTCAAGCCCGGTAAAAACATGCAGCGTGTTCATATGCCGATCGACCACCGCATGATCACTGACCCAACCGCCCATCATCAGATAGGTGCGCAGCAACGGCGGCATCCGCAGCATCGCTTGTTTCGCATCGGGCCGCCGCCGCAAACGGGCAGCGAAACGAAAAACATCCGGCGCCTTGACGCGCGGCAGCCAGCGTTTGGGGGCCAGATGCCGGTGTTTCAGCATGGCAAAAGCATCCAGATATTCATCCGTTTCAGTCCCCGCAAAGGACGAACAGCCAAACAGCATCTCGACATTGTTCTGATCCACATAAGCTGTCATCGCCCCCCAGGCGACCCGCAGGATGTCCGGGTCGGACCGGTCGGGATGAATGCAAAAGCGCCCCATCTCAACCATCCGCCCCTGGAACCCCTGCAACGCCGAAAGGTCATAGAACTGCGCGGAATAGCTGCGGGAAATCTCGGCCCCGCTTTCCATCGTCAGCAATCGAAAGCAACAGACAAGGTCTTCGCCCGCGCGCATATCCTCAACCAGAATATGTGCACAGACAGAATCGAACACATCGGCGTCGGGCTGCGCGGTCCCGAAGGCCCGCGTGCGCAGGGCTTGGGCCGCCGTCACATCCTGCGCTGACCGGGCCAGACGGGCCCGGTATCGGCCTTTGCCAAGCAATAGTGCCATGGTCGCCCCCTCCGCGGTTGCTGACCGGTTGTCTCTTGCCGTTTCCCTAACACACAACATGTGACTGCCATGTGACCGTCGCAAGGCGTGGCGGTTATTGTTGGCTCGCGCCCGGAATGTTGGCCGGGTTGAAGTTGCCGATATTACCCAGCAGCTGACGGATAAAGCCCTGGCCCTGAATCGTCGACTCGGTGATGCGGCGATCCAGCGTCACGACGACGCCATCCTCCAGCCCGAACCGTTCAATATTGCGGACAACGCCCCGGTCATCAAAACTGATCGCGACCAATTCGCGCGAGACGACCTCGGGCTTCTTGGGCCCATAGTGACGGATGCGCGAACGTACATAGTAGAACCCGGAATCGCGCACCACACCCGATGAGCTGGGCGCGCCGACCGCCTCCATCACCGTGTCACGCGTATCCACACCCACCTGAATCTCGGCCAGGTCTTCCGGCGGAGGGATATACCCGTGATTCCTGAATACGGGCGTACATGCCACCGCCGCCAGACAGGCCGCAAAGACAAGCGTTCTGGACGCCGGTTTCAACCTGTTCACAACCTTCAACATTTACACCCTCTTGCCTTGGCCCCGTCCGGGCCCTATCCGCTTACATCAAACCGCAGCCCCGGTTCAACACAGGAAAGGGTCACGAATGAGCAACCAGACATCTCTGCGGGTGGCCGACCTGCCCCAGAACGCCCCCACCCCCTTTGATCTGCGCCCCGAAGGCAAGGCGTTGGACGCGATCCGAGACGATCTTGGCCTGCTCGGCCTGCGCAAGCTCCGCTTTGAGGGTGACGTAAGGGCACAAGGCAAGCGCGACTGGGCACTGACCGGCAAACTGGGCGCGACAGTGACACAGCCCTGCGTGGTCACACTGGAACCGGTAACAACCCGCATCGATATTCCCGTTTCACGGATATTCATTGCGGATTGGTCGGACCCGGATGAGGAAGAGTTCGAAATCCCCGAAGGTGACGAATCTGAGCCACTCGGCCCAGAGATCGACCCGGCGCTGGTGATGATCGAGGCGCTGTCGCTGGCCCTGCCCCAATACCCGCGCAAGGACGGGGCCGCGCTGGAACAGGCCGACTTTACCGAACCCGGAAAACAGGCGATGACCGACGAAGATGCCAAACCCTTTGCCGGGCTGGCCGGTTTGCGCGATGCACTGAAAAAAGACGAGTGACAGGGGATATATTTCCTGTCATAGCAGGCGCTCAGAAAAATTGCTTGAACATGTCGAGAATCGCAGTATTTTCGCGCGCTCATTGGAATTTGGGTTGGACACCGTGGGGATCGTACCCCAAACGCGCGTCAAACCACGAGAAAAACGAAGAATGAAACCCGGTCGGCGGCGAATCTGCTGACCCTCAGTAGACAAAGGTTGAGACCATGGCCGTCCAACAGAACAAAGTTTCCAAGTCGCGTCGCAACAACCGCCGCGCACACGACGCTCTGGTTGCTGCAAACCCGAACGAATGCGCAAACTGTGGTGAGCTGAAGCGCCCCCACCACGTGTGCGCGTCCTGCGGCCACTATGATGATCGCGAAGTCGTCGCTCAGGCCGACGAAATCGATCTGGACGAAGACGCGGCCTAAGCTAACAAAAGCGCAGGCACGGCATGACAGAACAGCCCACGCACGCCGGACGGACTACCATCTCGGTTGACGCTATGGGCGGAGATTCGGGGCCCGCAACCGTTGTTGCGGGCATCGCCAATTCGGCGAACAAGAACCCCGACATCGCGTTCATCCTGCACGGGCCTGAACAGGTGCTGCAGAAACTTGTCGCAAAACGGCGTGTCCTGAACGGGCGCGTCGTTTTTCGTGATTGCCCGGATGTGGTCACGATGGAGGACAAGCCCAGCCAGGTTGTCCGCAACGGCAAGCAGACCTCGATGTGGTCGGCGCTGGAATCGGTACGTCAGGGCGAAGCCCATGGCGCGGTGTCCTGCGGTAACACCGGCGCGCTGATGGCGCTGTCGATGATGCGGCTGCGCAAATTGCCGGGTGTGAACCGCCCGGCCATCGCGATTCTGTGGCCATCGCGCAACCCGCAGGGGTTCAACGTGATGTTGGATGTGGGTGCGGATGTGCGCGCCGACGCCAAGGATTTGCTGCAATTTGCGCTGATGGGAGCGTCTTATGCCCGCAATGGCATGGCGCTGGAACGCCCTCGGATCGGGTTGCTGAATGTCGGCACCGAAGAACACAAGGGCCGCGCCGAGTTGAAAGAGGCGCATGCGCTGATCTCAGATTTTGCAGATCAGGCGAATTTCGAATTTGTCGGCTTTGTCGAAGGCAGTGATATCCCCGGTGACAAGGCAGATGTCATTGTCACTGATGGGTTTACCGGCAATGTCGCGATCAAGACCGGCGAAGGCACCGCCAGCCTGATTGGTGATCTTCTGCGCGAGGCGTTCAAATACACGCCGCTCTCGCGTTTGGCCTCGATCCTGGCGATAACCTCGATGAATCGCCTGAAAAAGCGGATCGACCCGCGCCGGGTGAATGGCGGGGTATTCCTTGGCCTCAACGGCACTGTCGTCAAATCCCACGGTGGCGCCGATGCCACCGGAGTTTCGGCAGCCGTCAAGCTGGCCTTTACCCTGGCCCAGTCCGGTTTCGCCGAAAAATTGGCAGCACGGGTTGCATCAACAGCTGAGCTTGCACAAGATGCCGTCAACCCCCAGCCCAAGGCTGGCGAATAACAAAAAAGGCAGTACCTCAGAATGGCAGGCCGTGCAGTTGTCGTAGGTGTCGGACATTATTTGCCTGAGCGCATCGTTCCGAATTCCGAGTTCGAAAAGACGCTCGATACAACGGATGAGTGGATCAAGAGCCGCTCAGGTATCGAACGCCGGCATTTCGCCGCCGACGGGGAATCGACCTCGGATCTGGCCACCCGGGCAGCCGAGGCCGCCCTTGCAGACGCAGGGTTAGGCGCGGACGACATCGATGCCATCGTTCTGGCCACCTCAACTGCCGATCTGACCTTCCCTTCGGCCGCAACCATGGTGCAGGCTCGGCTGGGCATGACCAAGGGCTTTGCCTTCGACGTCCAGGCCGTCTGCGCCGGATTCGTCTTTGCGCTCAGCAATGCCAACGCGCTGATCGTATCGGGTCAGGCCAAACGGGTTCTGGTCATCGGGGCCGAGACGTTCTCGCGAATCATGGACTGGACCGACCGGTCGACCTGCGTTCTGTTCGGCGATGGGGCCGGTGCGTTGGTTCTTGAGCTGCAAGAGGGCGACGGCACCGCGCAGGATCGCGGCATCCTGGCCACCGACCTGAACTCGGACGGGCGGTACAAGGACCTTCTGTATGTGGATGGCGGCGTGTCGACGCAAACGACCGGCCATCTGCGCATGCAGGGCAATCAGGTCTTCCGCCATGCCGTTGAAAAACTGGCAAAAACTGCGGAAACCGCGCTCGAACGCGCTGGTCTTGGCAGCACCGATGTTGACTGGATCGTACCGCATCAGGCCAATATCCGCATCATTCAGGGCACCGCCAAGAAAATGGGCCTGCCGATGGAAAACGTCGTCGTCACCGTTCAGGATCACGGAAATACATCGGCTGCATCGATCCCGTTGGCCCTGTCTGTCGGCAAGCAACGCGGTCAGATCAAGCAAGGCGACCTGATCGTGACCGAGGCGATTGGCGGCGGTCTGGCCTGGGGTGCCGTGGTCCTGCGCTGGTAACCGGCGCAAAACGGCTTACACACAGGCCCGCAATTCATTGATATTGACAGCGAATTTCCGTCCGCCATATTCTTTGGTATCAACAGGGGAAATGGTATGAGCGACAAAACACTGACCCGAATGGATCTGAGCGAGGCCGTCTTCCGCGAGGTTGGCCTGTCACGCAACGAAAGTGCGCAGCTGGTAGAAAGCGTTCTGAACCACATGTCTGACGCGCTGGTGCGGGGCGAACAGGTAAAGATTTCGTCTTTCGGGACGTTCAGTGTTCGGGACAAGACCGCTCGCATCGGGCGCAATCCCAAAACCGGCGAAGAGGTTCCGATTCAGCCCCGCCGCGTGCTGACCTTTCGCCCGTCGCACCTGATGAAGGATCGCGTCGCCGCCGGGAACCGTAAGTAAGGTCTGGGCATCATGAGCAAGTCCCCCGACGCCTTTCGCACAATCAGTGAAGTTGCGGACTGGCTGGGCGTTCAGGCTCATGTCCTGCGATTCTGGGAAAGCCGCTTTGCGCAGGTCAAACCGGTCAAACGGGCCGGAGGGCGGCGATACTATCGTCCCAACGACATGCGGCTGTTGGGCGGTATCAAAAAGCTGCTGCACGAAGATAGCATCACCATAAAGGGCGTTCAGCGCATCCTGCGTGAACAGGGTGTGGCTTATGTCGCCTCGCTGTCTCCGTCGCTGGACGAACCTGCGGACCCCGTGGTGACAGAAGCGCAGCCCCCGAAAGATGACAGCGTTGTGGTGCCTTTCGCCTCAAAACCAACCGCGGCCAGCGAACAGATTACGCTGGATCTGGGTGACGCGAGCCCGCCGGCCCCGCAACAGCCTGCGGCAACGCCGGAACCAGCCCAACCTGCCGCCGCGCAGACAGAGCCTGAAACACCCCAGCCTGCAACCGAGGACTATATAGATGAGGCTCCCCTGCTTGGCGGAATCGCAAGCCAGGCCTGGAGCAAGACCGATTTCGACGCCGAGTTACTGAAACAAATCGCCCCCGTGGCAAAGGATTTGCGCGCGGTTCTGGACCGTATCGAAAACAGGACGGCGGGATAAGAAAAAGGCAATGTTTTCCTCTTGCCCCTGCCGGGAAAACCGTTATGAACACTCCAACGTCGGGCTATGGCGCAGCCTGGTAGCGCGTCCGTCTGGGGGACGGAAGGTCGCAGGTTCGAGTCCTGCTAGCCCGACCAAATCACACCGACGTTTATGGCAGACAGGCCAGATCCCGCTCTGGCATCAGGGGGGATCGGAATGACAGGTGTATGCCCAAACCAGCAGATCGAAGGCATGATGGCGCGTGGTGAAATCACCGCCAGCCCTGCGATCATTCCGGCACAAGTTCAACCTGCCAGCCTTGATTTGCGATTGGGAACAGTGGCTTACCGGGTCCGTGCCTCATTCCTGGCGGGCGAAGGGCGCTCGGTCGCGGATCGTCTGGCCGAGTTTGAGATGCATCGCATCGACATCACCGACGGCGCGGTGCTTGAGAAAGGCTGCGTCTATCTGGTGCCGCTGATGGAATCACTGGCCCTGCCCGACAGCGTCACCGCCGTGGCCAACGCCAAAAGCTCAACCGGGCGGCTGGACCTGCTGACGCGCACCATCACCGATGGCGGGGCCGAGTTTGACCGCGTGCCTGCGGGCTATACCGGGCCGATCTACGCCGAGATTTGCCCGCGCTCTTTCTCGGTTCTGGTGCGTCCGGGAATGCGCCTGAACCAGATTCGATTCCGTCAGGGTCAGGCCGTCTTGTCTGATTCCGAACTGTTGGCGCTGCACGCTGAAACACCGCTGGTCGATGGTCCCGCCGTGATTCAGGACGGGCTGGGCTTTTCGGTTGACCTGCAACTGCCCGACACCGATCTGGTGGGGTATCGTGCCAAGCCCCATACGGGCGTGATCGATCTGGATCGGATTGGGGAATATGACCCGCAAGAATACTGGGAAGAGGTGCGCACGCGCGACGGGCGCATCATTCTGGACCCCGGTGCGTTCTATATTCTGGTCAGCCGCGAGGCAGTGCACATCCCGCCCATGTACGCAGCCGAAATGGCCCCCTATCTGGCCATGGTTGGTGAATTCCGTGTGCACTATGCCGGGTTTTTCGACCCCGGATTCGGCCATGCCGCCGCGGGCGGCGCCGGATCACGCGGTGTTCTGGAAGTGCGCTGCCACGAAGCCCCCTTTGTGCTGGAACACGGGCAGGTCGTCGGGCGGCTGGTTTATGAGCAGATGTCAGAAATGCCCACGCAGCTTTATGGCGCGGGCATTGCCTCGAACTATCAGGGACAGGGTCTGAAACTGTCCAAGCATTTCAAAGCGGTCGGTTAAGGTCGGGCGCCCAACGCACCGACCCAGAGTTCAGCCGCGATTGTCAGAGTTTCTGCGCCCCGCATCCGGGTCATCTTGCCGAGGCGACGGTTTGCTGACTTTGCGCCCCATCTGACCGGCCACATCAAACCCCTTGTTTATGCCGCCGTTGACAAGGCGGCGCATGACCTGGCGCACGATCATATTGATGATCTGATTAGCGTTCATTGCTCAACTCCGTTTTCTGAGCCTCAACATAGGTGATTTCTGCGGCAACAAAAGGGCCGCCCGATCACTCTTCTTCGAACAGTTCGGTTTGGTCGTCCTCTTCTTCCTGCCCATCTCCCATCGGCATGACGCCCGGCGGGGGCCGGTTCTCAAGCAACCCAGCCGCGCGCAGTTCTTTCAGCCCCGGCAGGTCGCGGGCATTTTCCAGCCCGAAATGGTCCAGAAACTGCGGCGTCACAACAAATGTCACCGGACGGCCCGGTGTCATCCGGCGGCGGCCCAGCCTGATCCACTCCATTTCCAACAACTGATCGATGGTCCCGCGCGAAACCGAGACACCGCGGATTTCCTCAATCTCGGCCCGGGTGCAGGGCTGGTGGTAGGCGACAATAGCCAATGTCTCGATCGCGGCGCGGCTGAGCTTGCGGGTCTCAACCGTTTCCTTTTGCATCAGAAAACCCAGATCGGGGGCGGTGCGGATTGCCCACGCCTCACCCACGCGGACGACACGGACACCGCGCCCCTCATAGCGTTTCTGAAGCATTTCAATGGCCTGCGCCGCCTCGCTGCCATGGGGCATCCGGGCCTCAAGGTCAGCAATCGTTACAGGTTCAGCGCTGGCGAACAGCACGGCTTCGACCATACGTTCCTGTTCCGCCAAGGGCGGCGCTTCGAACAGGGTGCCGGTGCCTTCGTCTTCGGGGGCGTCAGTCACGTGTTTCTGTCCTCTTACGCAGTTGGATCGGGGCAAAGGTCTCGCTCTGCTGTATCTCCATATGTCCTTCTTTCACCAGTTCCAGCGAGGCCGCAAAGGTCGCCGCAGTGGCCGACCGGCGGCGCACGGGATCGGCATCCCAGCCATCGGGCAGGTAGGTCTCCATATCCGTCCACGCGCCCGCGAACCCGATCAGGGGGCGCATGCGTTCCAATGCCTGCTCCATGGTGAACACCGCATCGCGATCCATAACAAAGGGCCGGAATTCGTCGCGGGTGCGGATTCGCGCATAGCCCTGCATCAGATCCAGCAGCGTGGCAGAATAGGTGACCGTGCGGATGCGGGTGATGTCCTCACCCTGCCCGCGCTTGAAGAAATCGCGCCCCAACTGATCGCGCGCCATCAGACGCGCGGCGGAATCGCGCATGGCCTGCAGGCGCTCCAATTGGAACGCCAGATGCGCGGCCAGTTCCTCGCCCGACGGTCCCTCATCATCCGGGTCGGGTGGCAGCAGCAGGCGGGATTTCAGAAAGGCCAGCCAGGCCGCCATCACCAGATAGTCAGCAGCCAGTTCGATCCGCAGCGCCCGGGCCTTTTCCACAAAGGCCAGATATTGCTGCGCCAGCGCCAAAACCGAGATTTTACGCAGATCAACCTTTTGCGTGCGCGACAGGGTCAGCAGCACGTCCAGCGGGCCCTCGAACCCGTCTACGTCAACGATCAGGGCCTCAGCGGCCAGTCGATCCGCGACCGAGACCGGGTCTTCGCTGAAAAGGTTATCGTTCATATACCTGCCCGCCCATTAGGGCAGATAGTTCCGCCTCGGCGGCTTCGATGTCAAGTTCCTCAGGCTTTTGCCGCATCGACAATGCCTTTTCGGCGCGTTTTTGCGCCTGTGGCGTCATCTCTCCGGCTGTGTCCAGCACTTTGGCGCGGGCCTCATAGGTGCCGTTACAGTGCAGAACCACGTCACACCCGGCGTTCAGCGCCTGACGCGCAATCTCCTCGGGTGCGCCGGACAGGGCTTTCATCGAGATGTCGTCAGTCATGATCAGCCCGTCGAACCCGATTGTGTCGCGGATCAGACCAATCATCGTGGCCGAGATCGTCGCTGGTTGCGGGTCGATCCGGTCATAGACCAGATGCGCCGTCATCCCCATCGGCAGATCGTTCAACGCGCGGAAGGTGGCGAAATCGGCCTGTTCCAGCGCCTCCTGCGTCAGGTCCACATGCGGCAGGTCATGGTGGCTGTCCAGCGTCGAAAGCCCATGCCCCGGCATGTGTTTGACCACCGGCAGAACCCCGCCATCCAAATGGCCCTTGGCGACGGCTTTCCCGATCTTGGAAACCGCTTTGGGATCAGAGCCATAGCAACGGTTTTTCAGGAAAACATGCGTCTCATCCCGCGCCAGATCGACCATCGGGGCGCAGTTGCTGTCGATGCCCAGCTCGAACAATTCCTGTGCAATCAGGCGATAGCGCAGATACATGGCGCGTTCCGCCTGATCCCCCGCCCGTTCGGCATGATCCAGTGGCGGCAGCCATTCCCGCGCGATGGGCGCACGCAGGCGCTGCACGCGCCCGCCCTCCTGATCGATGGTGATGGGGCAATTGCGGCCCACAGCCTCGCGGAATTCGTCACACAGGGCGCGGA
This sequence comes from Ruegeria sp. CH10, assembly GCF_056537125.1. Classification (NCBI taxonomy): domain Bacteria; kingdom Pseudomonadati; phylum Pseudomonadota; class Alphaproteobacteria; order Rhodobacterales; family Roseobacteraceae; genus Ruegeria; species Ruegeria sp. CH10. Next base: position 183,611 of record NZ_JBQFQY010000002.1, read on the forward strand.
CCTGATCCTCGGTCTCGATATTGCGGGCAAACAGAATGAACCCGAACGGGTTCATGTCGCGAAACAGTCGTTTTTCCTGTGGCGTCAGGCGCAGGCCCTCGGCGTCAGTGATCGCCGCGCCAAACGTCACCGAGCAGCCACCGGGATGCAATCGGCGCCCTGCGCCTCAAGCGCGGCGCAAAACTGGCGCGAGTCGCTCAGGTCGTCAAACCCCAATACGCGCAGACGGTAAAAGGTTCGACCACCGCGTGAGGTTTTCTGGATAACGCGTTGTTTTCCATCCATGTACTCACCGAACCGACCATTCAGACGATCCCATTCCGCACGCGCCACGTCCGAGCTTTCATAAGCCCCCAACTGCGCCATACGGGTGCCTTTGGACAATGCGTCAGCATCCACATCCAGACCAACGGCCGCTTTGACCGCGGCATTGATCGCCGCCTCAGTGCCGCTATTGGCAGTGATACCGCTGGGTGTGGAGCGTGCCGGGCGGGTGATCGGGCGCAGCGACCGGCGCACGCCGGGCAGTGCCGCCAATTCCGGGTCAGGCAGTTGTGCGGCCAGATCGGCGGGATCAATCGCGGGTTCTTCCTCGGGCGTGACCAGAGAGGCCAGTTGCACACCCTCTTGCGTGGGCGTGTCCAGCACAGCGGCCTCACCGGCCAGTTCAGCGACCAGAGCGTCAACAGAACCCTGACGCAGCTGCGCGGCCTCCTGGTTCGAAATCTCTTCTTCCACCACATGTACGGCCGGGGTGGCCTGTAGCGGTTCGACCGGAGTGTCCTCATCGGTCAAGGATACCGGGCGCGGCGCAAGGATCAGGCGATCGGCAGGTGGCGCAGCGGTTCCAACCGCGGCCACGGCATTCACGGCCAGCCCCTGATGATCGGCAGGCGTTCCGCCGGGATTTTCCGGCTGAATGCGCATCGGTCCTTCGATGGCTTTCACGACCGGCACGCCGCTGACATCGCGCATCACCAGCTTGTAGCCCCACACGCCAATCCCGGCGACCAGCGCCAGCGAGGCGACCGCCCCCATCACATTGACGATCCGGCCCAAACCTGCGCCACGCGGGGCTTGTTCATACCCGTGCATGTCGTCGGGATACGCGCACCCATCCTGAGGGTGCGGTTGATTCGTGTAATGCATCTGCTCGGGGCGCATCTGCCCCGCGTAATCGTAACTTGCCATGTCCGCCTCACCGCCCGTTTCGCGCCGGGAAATAAGGCGCGCGGGTCATTTCTTGCCTACCTCGAACCGGTGCGTCGGGCGGTGTTTGTTACCGCATCTCCTGCGCCGGGGTAACGCCAAGAATACCCAAGCCCGCTGAAATCACAACAGAAACGGCACGGGCCAATGCGATTTTTGACTGGCTTGTGGCAACATCGCCATCCTGAATGAACCGCAGCTGGGTTTCGTCATTGCCCTTGTTCCACAGCGCGTGGAAGTCCCCGGCCAATTCATAGAGGTAGAACGCAACGCGGTGCGGCTCATTCGTGCGGGCGGCGATTTCGACCAGACGCGGCCATTCGGCCAGCTTCTTGGCCACTGTCAGTTCCGAGGCATGATCGTTCTTACCAAGGTCCGCAGCGGCAAGCGTCGCGTCATCGGTTGCGATCCCGGCCTCAGCCGCACGGCGCAGCACGCTCATGACCCGGGCATGGGCATATTGCACGTAAAACACTGGGTTCTCCCGGCTTTGTTCCAGAACCTTGTCGAAATCGAAATCCAGCGGCGCGTCGTTCTTGCGGGTCAGCATGACGAAACGGGTCACATCCGGCCCAACCTGATCGACCACGTCGCGCAGGGTGACAAAGTTCCCCGCCCGTTTGGACATCTTGAACGGCTCGCCATTTTTCCACAGCTTCACCAGCTGCGTCAGCTTGATATCCAGCGGCACTTTGCCGTCAGACAGCGCCGAAACGGCGGCCTTCATCCGCTTAACGTAACCGCCGTGGTCCGCACCAAACACATCGATCAGCGCGTCAAAACCACGGCTCACCTTGTCATAGTGATAGGCGATATCAGGCGCGAAATACGTCCACGAGCCATCCGATTTCTTCACCGGGCGGTCGACGTCATCGCCATGTTCGGTCGATTTGAACAGGGTCTGCTCACGCGGTTCCCAATCCTCGGGCTTTTTGCCCTTGGGCGGTTCCAGCACGCCCTCATAGATCAGGCCCTTGTCGGTCAGCGACTGCAGTGCGGCTTCAATCCGGCCCGTGCCGTAGAGGGATTTCTCCGAGAAGAACACGTCCATCTCAACGCCCAGCGCCTTCAGGTCAGCGCGGATCAGGTCCATCATCGCGTCGGTGGAGAAATTGCGCAGCTCTTCCAGCCATTCGCTTTCGGGCTTGTCGATCAGGCTGTCGCCATACTTTTCTTTCAGCGCCTCACCGATCGGGATCAGGTAGTCACCGGGATATAGACCCTCGGCGATCTCGGGGCTCAGGCCATTGGCCTCGCGATAGCGTTCATAGGCCGACCGCGCCAGCACATCCACCTGTGCACCGCCATCGTTGATGTAATACTCGCGGGTCACATCATGGCCGGAATAGGCCAGCAGGCTTGCCAAGGCATCGCCAAACACCGCACCGCGCGTATGACCCACATGCAGCGGACCAGTGGGGTTGGCCGACACATATTCCACGTTCACCTTCTGCCCGGCTCCCATGGTCGAGCGGCCATAATCAGTGCCCTGCTCCAGCACCGCCGCCAGCACACCTTGCCAAACGGACGGCGCAAGACGCAGGTTCAGGAACCCCGGCCCCGCCACCTCGGCACTGGTGATCCGGTCATCGGCAGCCAGTTTCCCGGCCAGCACATCGGCAATATCGCGCGGCTTCATCTTGGCCGGTTTCGCCAGCACCATCGCCGCGTTCGTGGCCATGTCGCCATGCGCCGCATCGCGCGGAGGTTCCACGGCGACATTGTCAAAGCTCAGCCCCTCGGGCAGCGCGCCTTCGGACTGCATCTGCGCCAGCGCGTCCAGTACCAGGCCGCGGATCTCGGAAAACAGGTTCATTACGGATGTCCTTTTGCTTGCCGGGCGGTTTACCACGCAACGCGGCAAGGTCAATGCACGCCTAATATTTGCGCTTGGTTTCGCGTCCATCCCCGGTAATGTCGGCGCAATTACCTTTGCCGGAGAACCACTGATGCGCCTTGTCCTGCCCTTTGCCCTGCTGCTGACAACTGCCCTGCCCGCTTTTGCGGACATTCCGGCACCCACGGGGCACGTTCTGCTGACACTGGGTGGTGCGGTCACCGAAACAAACCTGCCAGCCCGTGGGGAAAATGACGGCGGTCTTCTGGGCTATCTTGAAGTTCAGCACGACGGCGCCGCCGGGTTCGACGCCGCCATGCTGGACGGGCTGCCGCAGGTCGAGATCACCATCACCTACGGCCCCGAAGACAACAAACGTGACATCGCCTTTTCCGGCCCGCTGCTATCGGACGTGATGACGATGGCCGGGGCTGCGGGCAAAACGGCCCGCCCCATGGCGCTGGATGGTTATCAGTCGGAAATCGAGTGGGAGAGCATCACCGACCACCAGCCAATCGTGGCCACTCATGCGGATGGCGCACCGATGGGCATCGGCGGCTATGGCCCCACCATGATCGTGTTCCCCGCAACAGGCGATGTCGAACTGGCGCAGACACAGGCCGGACAACAGGTCTGGGCTCTGGCCTATATCGGGATCGAGTAACTAGCCGCCCGTCAGTCGCTTGTGATCCTGCAAGGCAAACCGGTCCGTCATCCCGGCGATATAGTCCGACACAATCCGGGCCAGCGCGGTTTCATCCTGCGCCGCCTCAATATCCTCGTGCCAGCGCGCGGGCATCTGCTTGGGGTCGCTCAGGTAGATCGGAAACAGCTCCTCGACGACTCTGCTCACCTCGGCGCGCACCTGCATCACGCTGGGCGCGCGATACATACGGGTGAAGAGGAACGCGCGGATTTCCTTGAGCTGCGCCCATAGCCCGGTTGAGAACTGAACCACCGGATGGCCCAGATGACGGATATCCTCGACCGTCTGCGCCCCTGAACCTGCGATCAAATCACGCGAAGTGTCGATCACGTCCGAAACCATGACACCAAACACCCTACGCAGCGCCTCATGCCGGCGGCGATACGGATCGAGGCCCGGGTACTTCCGGTCCACGTCCGCATAGCAATCGCCAACGATAGGCAGTTGCTGGATTTCTTCATCCGTGAACAAATCAGCCCGCAGCCCGTCCAACAGATCGTGGTTGTTGTAGGCAATGTCATCCGACAGGGCCGCCACCTGCGCCTCGGCACTGGCATGAGTGTGCAGCTCCAGATCAAATCCCGCGTTGCACTCGGCCAGAGCCCAAGGCAATTCGCCAGTCACCGGGCCGTTATGCTTGGCGATCCCTTCCAGACATTCCCAGGTCAGGTTGCAGCCATCGAATTCGGCATAGTGGCGTTCCAGCCGCGTCACGATGCGAATGGCCTGCGCGTTGTGATCAAACCCGCCATAGGGCTGCATCAATGCGTGCAGCGCATCCTCGCCCGTATGCCCAAACGGCGTGTGCCCAAGATCATGCGCCAAAGCCACTGCTTCGGTCAGTTCCGGGTTCAGCCCCAAAGCGCCCGCAATGGTGCGCGCAACCTGAGCGACCTCGATGGAATGTGTCAGACGGGTGCGATAGCTGTCGCCCTCATGCTCGACAAAAACCTGTGTCTTGTGCTTAAGCCGCCGAAAGGCGCTGGCATGGATGATCCTGTCCCGATCGCGCTGAAAGCATGATCGGAAACTGCTCTCTTCCTCTGGCACCAACCGCCCCCTTGCGCGGCCGGGGTCCGAGGCAAAACCCGCTCTGTTCAAAGGTCTTGTCCTTGTCGCCTGTCGTCAGGTTACATATATTGTAGTGCGATCAGGAAATAAACCTTTGGAGTCTGGCATGAATCTGCCCCCCACAGTCACGGAACGCGCCTTTGACCGACTCGCCGAAATCGGCGCGGCGGATCAAGGGCAGGCCTTGCGCGTCGCCGTGGAAGGCGGCGGATGTTCCGGTTTTCAATACGAAATCGCGCTGGATCAACCGAAAGCGGATGATCTTGTGCTGGAAGGCAAAGGCCAAAAGGTCATCGTGGACTCGGTCTCCCTGCCTTTTCTCGAAAACGCGGTGATCGATTTCACGCAGGAATTGATCGGTGCCCGGTTCGTGATCGAGAACCCGAACGCCACCTCCTCCTGCGGCTGCGGCACATCTTTCTCGATGTAGCGCCGGTGGGGGCTTTACCCCCACACCCCCAGGATATTTTTGGACAGATGAAGCAGGGATCCGCTCCCCGGCCTTTGCACCGGAGAGCTTCACCTGTCGCGGTCATCGGCGTCCCCGCCTGTACCGCTCCCCCTACTTCGAACAAATTGGTTAAGGATCCGTTTCTTCATCTGTCCAAAAATATCCCGGAGCGCGAGGCAGAGCCTCGCATCCGCCGCCGCCACTTGCCGCTGGGTTCATTCTGCGCGATAGGTTGCCAACAGCCTCGGAGGGTCGCCCATGAAAATCGCCACGTTCAATATCAACGGTATCAAGGCAAGGGCCGAGGCTCTGCCCCGGTGGCTGGACGAGGCGCAGCCGGATGTCGCGCTGCTTCAGGAAATCAAATCGGTCGACGAGAACTTCCCGCGTGAGATCTTCGAAGAGCGCGGCTACAACGTCGAAACACATGGGCAGAAGAGTTTCAACGGTGTCGCGATTCTGTCGAAGCTGCCTTTGGAAGATGTGACCCGTGGTTTGCCCGGCGACGATACGGACGAACAGGCGCGCTGGATCGAAGCCACTGTGATTGGCAAAAAGGCCCTGCGTATCTGCGGGTTGTATTTGCCCAACGGCAACCCCGCGCCCGGGCCGAAATATGACTACAAGCTGGCCTGGATGGAGCGGCTTTACGACCGCGCCCGCGACCTGATGGCCGGTGAGGAGCCCGCGCTGATGGCGGGCGATTACAATATCATTCCGCAAGCCGAGGACGCCGCCCGCCCGGATGTTTGGCGCGAGGACGCATTGTTCCGCCCCGAAAGCCGCGCCGCGTATCGAAAAATCCTAAACTTGGGGTTTACCGAGGCGTTTCGCGCACGCACGCAAGGGCCCGGGCATTATTCCTTTTGGGATTATCAGGCCGGGGCATGGAACAAGAATGACGGCATTCGCATCGACCACTTCCTGCTGACACCGCAAGCTGCCGATCTGATGCGCGATTGCCAGATCGATGCGGCTGTGCGCGGGCATGAAAAACCGTCGGATCACGTTCCGGTCTGGGTCGATCTCGACCTGTGACCGTTCACGCGGTAGCGTCGTAGCCGTAGATCCACTCGTATTTCTTCGCCATTTGCGGGCCAATCACCATCAGAGCCATCTGGGCTGCCAAGCGCATCGGCCCACGCAGGTGGAAGTTGCGCGCATTGGCTCCGGCTGCTGCGACGACGCGCATGGCCCGGGGGCGGCGCTTGGCTTCGTAAGCCGCCAACGCCTGCGTGACGCCGGATTGGTCCTCAAAAGCGCGGGCCAGAACCCAAGCATCTTCCAGCGCCAGACACGCGCCCTGCGCCATGAAGGGCAGCGTCGGGTGTGCCGCATCACCTAACAATGCCAAACGCCCGTTTTGCCAATTTTGCGCAACCGGGCGCAGGAACAGCGCCCATAGGTTGGTTTCGGTCACTTGCGCGAGAATCTCGCGTACCGGGCCACCAAAATCAGAAAACCGAGCGCGCAGGTCATCGGGGTCACCAGTCAGACGCCAACCTTCCTCTTGCCAGTCCGAGCGTTCCTCGATCGCGACCAGGTTCATCAGTCGTTGGTCACGCAGGGGATAGGTTACCACATGACGCCCCGGCCCCATGGTCAGCGAGGCACACGGCATCTCTTCGCGCTGCGACCAGGGCACAGTCGCGCGCCACGCAATCTGGTGGGTGAATTGGGGCGCCTCGTCGCCGTTGAGGATCGGCCGGATCGCGCTGCGTCCGCCATCGGCAGCGATGGCGCATTCCGAGCGCATCCGTTCGCCGTTTTCCAACACCACTTCGGCCTCGGCGGGATGGTTGATCACCTTCGCCACGCGGGCGTTCAGACGGATATCGACGCCAGTTTCGGACGCGGCGCGGTGCAGCAGGTCCAGCAGGTCGGCGCGGTGGTAATAATAGGTCGGACCAGCGGCTGGCGCGGGCACCCGGCTGATGACGCGGCCCCGGCGATAGTCACGTAACGCGGTTCCATAGGACAATTGTCCCGCTTCCGGTACATCGTCAGCCACACCCAGCGCCCTCAGCACCGCCATGCCATTGGCGCTGATCTGCAATCCGGCCCCAACCTCGGTCAAAGCCGGCGCCTGCTCTAGCACGGTGACCTCTGCCCCGCGCTGTCGCAGCGCCAGCGCGACCGACAGCCCCCCTATTCCGCCGCCTATAACAGTGAATTTCAAACCGTCGATCTTCATGGCACTGCCTTAACGCAAAAACGCCGAGGCGACAGGCCCCGGCGTTTCAGAATTTTGCTCTCGTCCAGCGATCAATCGTCGCGGTGGACCTTTTCGCGGCGTTCGTGCCGTTCCTGCGCCTCAAGCGTCATGGTCGCGATCGGGCGCGCATCCAGACGCTTCAACGAGATCGGATCGCCGGTCATTTCGCAATAGCCGTACTCACCCTCGTCAATCCGGCGCAGGGCCGAGTCGATCTTGGCCACCAGCTTGCGCTGACGGTCACGGGTGCGCAGTTCCAGCGCGCGGTCGGTTTCTTCGCTGGCGCGGTCTGCGACGTCCGGAATGTTACGGGTGTTGTCCTGCAGCCCTTCGATCGTGTCGCGGCTGCCTGCCAGAAGCTCGTTCTTCCATTCTAGCAGCTTACGACGAAAATATTCGAGCTGCCTGTCGTTCATAAATGGTTCGTCTTCGGCCGGACGATAATCTTCGGGCAGAAATACTTCCTGCTTCATCTTTGCTCCCTCGGTGTGGCCTGCAACGCCGAGTGCTCTCTCTTCACCAGACATGAGGCATTCCCTTCTGCGCAGCGTTTATCTGACGGCGCGGGGATTGTCACTATGCAAACGTCGCGCCCGTGATGTGTGAACTTGCGTGGTCTAAATGTGAGACATCTAACAACAAATCCTTGTTTTTCTGTGGAAACCTGCGGGCCTTTTTATGGCGCTGCCAAAGTTACCGAACGTCGTGTTAGCGCTCGAATCATTCAAAGTTATTGGACTCGTTAGGCAATTCGGCACCTGCCGACGCAGCGTGCCGGGTTGTAAAAATCCCGGCCACTCTGTAACCCCGGTGCCACATGTCGCGTGACACATCATGAGGGGCCAATGACCGCACGTTTCCAAGGCACAGCAGAATATGTTGCCACAGATGACCTGACCATTGCCGTGAACGCCGCCGTGACGCTGGAGCGTCCGCTGCTGGTCAAAGGCGAACCCGGCACGGGCAAGACCGAACTGGCCAAACAGGTGGCTGGTGCGCTGGGTCTGAAGATGATCGAGTGGAACGTGAAATCCACCACCCGCGCGCAGCAGGGTTTGTACGAATATGATGCCGTCAGCCGATTGCGTGATAGTCAGCTGGGTGATGAACGTGTGCATGACGTGTCGAACTATATCCGCAAGGGCAAGCTGTGGCAGGCGTTTGAGGCCGATGAAAAGGTCGTGCTGCTGATCGATGAGATCGACAAGGCTGATATCGAGTTTCCCAACGATCTGCTGCAGGAACTCGATAAGATGGAGTTCCATGTCTATGAGACCGGCGCGACGATCAAGACCAGAAACCGCCCCATCGTGATCATCACCTCGAACAACGAAAAAGAACTGCCCGACGCGTTTTTGCGCCGCTGTTTCTTTCACTATATCCGCTTTCCCGATGAGGCCACGATGCGCCGCATCGTCGAGGTGCACCATCCCGGCATCAAGGACGCGCTGCTGACCACTGCGCTGACCCAGTTCTATGAAATCCGCGACACGCAGGGGCTGAAGAAAAAACCTTCGACCTCTGAGGTTCTGGACTGGCTCAAGCTGCTGCTGGCCGAGGACCTGAGCGCCGAGGATCTGAAACGCGATGGCGCGAATGCGCTGCCCAAGCTGCACGGCGCGCTGTTGAAGAACGAACAGGATGTGCATCTGTTCGAACGTCTGGCCTTTATGGCGCGCAGCAAACGGTGACGGTGTTGAACATCCGGTGATCGTCGCTTGCCATGCGCGGCGCGGCCTGTCAGCATTGGCAAGGCCGCCCGACCCGTTCAGGCGTGGCGGCTTTGGGCAAGGCGGGGCAATCTGATTGGCTGACATTGTGACCACACACGGGGGCGGCGCTGACAGGCGGCTGAAGCTGATGCGACCTGATCAGCCATGAAGTGTTGGGCTGCATTTTTCGCCGCTGTGGCCATAGCGGGCTGTACAACGGTCGAACCGACCGAGGTGTCGACCCGTGTGCGCGTGATCGAAGAGACCTTACCCCCGGCAAAATCATTCTCGCGACCGGCACCCACGCCCGCGGGCCGGTCGAATGTGAATATCGCCGCTGATTTCGTCACGCTTCATTTCGCGCTGGAAGGTGGCACACAACTGCCAGCTTTCACACGGTTTGAAGCGCCGATCACCTTGCAACTGACGGGCGCGCCGACCCCGTCGATGCAGCGCGACCTGACCCGCCTGCTGAACCGGTTGCGCAGTGAGGCCGGAATTGACATTCGCCAGGTAACAGAAGGCCCTGCAAACATCACCGTCGAAGCCGTCAGCCAGGCGCAGATCCACGAAATCCTGCCCCAAGCGGCCTGTTTCGTGGTACCCAACGCCTCAAGCTTTGAGGAATATCGCCGCGACCGGCGCAAACAGAAAAGCAGCTGGACCCGCCTGAACAGCCGCGAGAGGCTGGGCATCTTCATCCCCTACGACGCCAGCCCGCAGGAAAAGCGCGACTGCCTGCACGAAGAAATTGCGCAGGCCCTGGGGCCGTTGAATGACCTCTATCACCTGTCAGATTCCGTTTTCAACGATGACAACATCCATACGGTTCTGACCGGGTTCGACATGCTGATCCTGCGCACCGCCTATGACCCGGCCCTGCGCAACGGCATGAGCCGGGAACAGGTCGAGGCCGCCCTACCCGCCATCCTGTCCCGCCTGAACCCTCGTGGCGACGCCCTGCCCGCGCAACCGCTGACCGAAACGCCTCGCGATTGGATCAACGCGGTTCAACGCTCTCTGCGCCCGTCTTTGCGCACGCAAAGTCGGATGCGGGCGGCGCAAAAGGCGGCACGAATTGGCGCAGAAGAGGGCTGGACCGATCACCGCCGCGCTTATCCCTATTACCTGATGGGGCGCATGGGACAGTTCGACGAACCACAAGAGGCACTGGATAACTATCTGATTGCCTTGCAATACCTGCGCTCCACCCCGGGGACCGAAGTGCATCAGGCCTATGTTACAACCCAACTTGCCGCCTTTGCGCTGGCACAAGGCGAAGGCCCCGCCTTTCTGCCTGAACTGGACAAGGCCATCAACGTGATGACCCGTGCCGAAAACGCCTCGCAATTGGCGACGCTGCTTCTGCTGAAATCCGAGGCCCTCAACCAGGCGGGCCGCAGCACCGAGGCACGTTCCGTCAGGCTGGACAGTCTGGGATGGGCGCGCTACGGGTTCGGCTCGGAAACGGTGGTCCGGTCGCTGATGCGCGATGTGGCTGAAGGACCGACCAACAACAGGGGCGGATAAGGCATGGTCGTGGTTTTGGGAATGGCGCTTCTGGGGGTTATCCTGGGGGTACTGGCGGCGCGCAAACGAAATGGCAACCGCGCCGACATGGCCCAATATGCCGCCGGTTATGGCATCGCTTTTGCCCTGATCGGGCTGGCGCTGTCGCTTATTCTGGTCAGGTTTGTAGTATAGCCGATGTTTCTACCCTTTTTCGAAAACCTCCGCAAAGCTGGCATTCCCGTATCCTTACGTGAATACCTGACCTTTCTGGAGGGGATGAAAAAGGGTCTGGTCACCTATGATGTCGAGGCGTTCTATTACCTCGCCCGCGTCTCGATGGTGAAGGATGAGCGCAATATCGACAAGTTCGACCGCGCCTTTGCCGCCAGTTTCGAAGGGCTTGAGCAGATCAGTTTTGATCAGGTGCTTGAAGCTGTCGATATTCCCGCCGACTGGCTGGCCAAAATGGCCGAAAAGCATCTGTCCGAGGACGAAAAGGCCGAGATCGAGGCCATGGGCGGCTTTGACAAGCTGATGGACACGCTGCGCGAGCGGCTGGCGGAACAGCAAGGTCGCCATCAGGGCGGCAATAAATGGATCGGCACCGCCGGGACGTCTCCATTCGGGGCCTATGGTTATAACCCCGAGGGGGTGCGCATTGGCCAGAAGGAAAGCCGCCACCAACGCGCCGTCAAAGTCTGGGATAAGCGTGAATTCAAGAATTTAGACGACACGGTTGAACTGGGTACGCGCAACATCAAAGTCGCCCTGAAACGCCTGCGCCGCTGGGCCCGCGAAGGTGCCGCCGAAGAGCTTGACCTGGACGGTACCATCCGCGCCACTGCCGAACACGGCTATCTCGACGTCAAAACCCGGCCCGAGCGTCACAACGCGGTCAAGGTGCTGTTGTTTCTGGACGTGGGCGGATCGATGGACCCGCATATCAAGGTGGTCGAAGAACTGTTCTCGGCCGCGCGGACCGAGTTCAAGCATCTGGAATATTACTATTTCCACAATTGCCTGTACGAAGGCGTCTGGCGCGACAACGCCCGCCGCTGGGATCAGCAAACCCCCACCCATGAGGTGCTGCGCACCTACGGCCCCGATTACAAATGCATCTTTGTCGGCGACGCCTCGATGAGCCCCTACGAGATCGCCTATCCCGGTGGTGCCAATGAGCACTGGAACCAAGAGGCCGGACAAGCCTGGCTGCAACGCGCGCGGGACCAGTGGACATCGAACCTTTGGATCAACCCGGTGCCCGAGAAATACTGGGAGTACACCCATTCCATCGGCATGATCCGCGAGATTTTCGAGGACCGCATGGTGCCGATGACCCTGGCCGGGCTGGAACAGGGGATGCGGGAATTAACGCGGTAAGAGTAGCTAGCTTTCAGACAATAGCATTGCCCTAACTCATTGATCTTTGGAGTGTTGATTTTGAGGCCAAACAAGAAGCTTTTTTTAAACGTATTCAATAGCGTAGCAGCCTATTCCGAACCATGGGGCTTCGTGGCGCATCCGATCTACAATGCTCAGTGGGATCCTTCGAACCAAGTGTATCAGGGTGAATTAATCCGTAAAGAAGTCACCAATTTCATTGAACAATTCAGCGTCTCTTTCTCACCTTCAGATCGCTCATTTCGGTTCAGTGTAACCCAAAGCAAGAACAGTTTTGGTTTCGCTTCAATTGACGAACTACCAACAACTGCAGCTGAATGGACAGAAAGCTGGCTATTTTTGCCGCACGACGAATTCCTGCTTATGAACGGGAAGGCTTGGAACCCTTTTTCGATCAAAAATCACTTCAAAATTGAAAAGAAAAACCCGATTAACGTAGATTTAGAAACGCATAGAGTACTTTCCGCATTTGAGCGAAATGCTCATTTCTTATTTGATGCGCTTGATCATGATTACCGCGGTGCTTTGGTTCAAGTAACACATCACGAAATCCAACGCCCAAATTAATTAAGCCCTTGTACTCTGCTTGCCGATACATCGTCATAGTCCCATATCTAACCCATGCTTCGCCTGACCCCGATCCTCTTGGCCATTGCCTATGCACTCGTGATGTACCGCGTCTCGGTCTGGCGCACCCATCGGGAGCTGGACGCGAAATCAACCGAATTGGCCGATCCCGCCCTGAAACGCATGACCGACCGTTTGGCCGCAGCGCTGGGGATCGATCGGGTGCCGGTCTATATCTACGAGATCGACCCGGTGAACGGGTTGGCGGCTGCCGACGGGCGGATATTCATCACGCGCGGGTTTTATCGCAAGTTCCGCAATGGAGAGGTCTCGGCCGAGGAAATGGCCAGCGTGATTGCGCATGAGCTTGGGCATGTGGCCCTCGGCCATGCCCGGCGGCGGATGATTGATTTTTCCGGCCAGAACGCGCTGCGGGCGGCGCTGATGATGTTGTTGAACCGGTTCATTCCGTTCATCGGTGCGTGGATTGCCAATATGCTGACGCATCTTCTGGCCTCGCGCCTGTCGCGCAGCGATGAGTATGAGGCGGATGAATATGCCGCCGCATTACTGACCAAGGCGGGGATCGGGATTGGGCCGCAGAAATCCCTGTTTCACAAGCTTGAGGATTTGACCCAGCAGCGTGCGGGCGTCACGCCTGCGTGGCTGATGAGCCATCCAAAGACCGATGAGCGGATCGCGGCGCTTGAGGCGCTTGAGCAGCGTTGGGGCACGGGCGGATAGGATTGCGCCGCGAGGGGCCAGCCCCTCGCGCTCCCCGCCGTATTTGCAACAAGAAGAAGAGCGGGACGGGTTTAGGTGCTGAGGGCTTTGCCAAGCCTTGGGAGGCGGGCTTTTTTCATCAACGCGCGCAGGGTCCATTGGTCGCCGGACAGACGGTTGGCTTCGGCGAGAACGCGGTTGGCTGTCTGGGTCATACCTTCGGGGTCATTTAGCCAGAAACCATGGAGCAGGCTGTCGGGGTCTTGGCGTTCCAGCCCCTCTTCTGACAGGACATTGCGCGGGAAGTCCTTGGCGTTGACGGTGACGATGATGTCAGCCGAGACGGCGACTGCCGTTGCCAATACGTGGATGTCGGCGCTGTCCGGCAGCCACAGGCGTTGTTCGATGCCGGGCGCGGGGACACGTTCGGCATTTGGCCAGTGGGATTGGGCGATGGCGATTTCGGCGCGGGCCTGCGCCTCACCCATCGGGCCCAGTTTTCGGGCGGCGCGGGCCCATTCTTCGAGGATACGCGCGGACCAGATGGGTTCGAAATGGCCGAGCTTAGCTGCGCCCAGCAGCATCTCTCGCATCACCGTGGGGTAGATGACGCAGGTATCCAGAACCGCCTTCACAGCCGGTAGAACACGGCTTTGAGGTAACCGCTTTCAGCCAGTTGCGGCAGTTGCGGGTGGTCCGGGCCGGCAAATCCTGTGTGGATCAGTTGCGCCTGTCGCCCTGCCCGGCCGATCCCGCGCGAGGACGCGTCGCGGAAGCGGCCCAGATCGGCGGCATGCGAGCACGAGCACAGACCCAGATAGCCGCCCGGTTTGACCAAGGGCGCCGCAAGCCGGGCGATACGCTCATAAGCGCGCAGCCCTGCGTCCAGCGCCTGTTTCGAGGGCGCAAAGGCGGGCGGGTCGCAGATCACCACATCGAATTGCGCGCCCTCTTCGCCCAGTTGGGTCAGCACATCGAAGGCGTCGCCCTGCCGAGTCTGGAACTTGTCGGCGCATCCCGAGGCTTGCGCGCCTTGGGTCGCCAGTTCCAGCGCAGCGGCCGAGCCATCGACGGACAGTGCCTGACCTGCCCCTCCGGCCAGCATGGCAAGACCGAACCCGCCCACATGGCTGAACACGTCCAGTACCTGTGCGCCGGGCTGCACCAGTCGGGCCGCGAAGCCGTGGTTGGGGCGCTGGTCATAGAACAACCCGGTTTTCTGACCGCCGGTCAGATCGGCCATATAGGTTGCGCCGTTCATAGGCACCGGCAGGGGTGCATCAGGCGCCGTTCCGCGCAGGGTCAGGTTGACATCGTCCAAACCCTCAAGCCCACGGGTCCGGCCCGAGGCGTTTTTCAGCACCGTGGTCACGCCTGTCACTTTGACCAAAGCCTCGGTGAGGATGTCCAGATGCGCCTCGGCCCAGGCGGCGTTGGGCTGGATCACGCAGGCGTCGCCAAAGCGGTCGATGATCACGCCGGGAAAGCCATCGGCCTCGGCATGGATCAGACGGTAATAGGGGGCATCGAATAGGCCCGCGCGCATCTCCAGCGCACGACGCAGGCGGGTTTCGAACCACGCAGCGTTCAGTTCAGCGTCCAGATCACGGTCCAGCACGCGGCACATGATTTTGGACTCGGGGTTCACAGCGACCAGCGCGATGGGTGCGCGGTTTTCGTCCTCCAACAGGGCCAAAGCGCCTGCCGGGATCTTGCGGGTCCGGCGGTCGGTGACGATGTCGTTGGCATATACCCAAGGAAAGCCGTGGCGCAGGCCGCGCGCGTTGGCTTTGGGCTTCAGTCGGATACGGGGGCGATCAGGGCTTTGGGTCATGTCGCCCCTCTTAGTGGTGAACGCGGCGGGGGGAAAGCCCTAGCGCGGACGGGACCGCCAGCCGCCGCGTCGCTTGGGCGCTTTGACCGATTGCAGCCCCTCGGTCAGCACCTCGGTCATCGGGTGGTCAGGCTCTTGCGCGGAATAAAGGGCGTGCAAAGCGGCCAAAGCCTGCGCCTGATCACGGTCGCCCGGCAGGCTGAGCGCCCAGTCCAGAAAGATGCTGCGGCATTCGGGCAAGGTGATACCGTCGATGCGATAGGCCTCTCGGATCAGGCCCTTGTGATCATTGGGATCGTCACTGCGCGGCATCCTGCCCCCCTTGGATCACGCGGCCGATGATCTCGGCAGCGGTGTCATAGCTCTCTTGCAGCGCGGCCTGAAGCTGTTCGACCTGTTCGAACCCGGTGGCGCGGCACAAGAATGCCGCCCCGCCCTCGCCGATCTTGTCGGCCTCGATCACTTTGCCCGATAGCAGCCGGGCCGCGCATTGCACCGACCAGCATAAATCGTAGCACTCTTGCAGTGTCTGCGCCTGAGCGACATCCAGCAACGCGGCAGCGACAGCACCCTGCAATCCCGCCTGCACGTCGCGTTGCGTGACCCCGGACAGCAGCGCCCCAGTCTGGGCCAGCAGTTCGATATCCATCATGCGACCGGGGCCGTTCTTGGCGTCCCAGATGCCCGCCGGGGATTTGGCCGCCGCCAGCCGCGCGCGCATTTCGGCCACTTCGTGCAGGACCTTATTGCGGTCTTCGGGTTGCTGAAGGAAAGCGGCGCGAAAACCTTCGATATCCTGCGCCAGCCCTGCGTTGCCCGCGATCACGCGGGCACGGGTCAGGGCGAGGTGTTCCCACACCCAAGCCTCGTTCTGCTGGTAATTGGTGAAGCTGGCCCAACTGGTTGCAACCGGTCCCTGATTGCCGGATGGGCGCAGGCGCATGTCGACCTCATAGAGCCGCCCCTGTGACATCGGCGCACTCAGCGCGGTGATCAAAGCCTGCGTGAAACGGGCATAATATGTGCGCGTGGCCAGGGGGCGCGGGCCATCTGACATGTCCTGATCCAGTGGATCGTAAATCACGATCATATCCAGATCGGATTGCGAGTTTATGCGCCCCGCCCCAATCGAACCCATCCCCAGCACCGCCGCCCCGCGCCCCGGTGCGGGCCCGTGTTTTCGGGCGAACTGATCGGTGACGCAGGGCAAAACAGCAGCGATGACAGAGCAGGCGAGTTCAGCATATTGCTGCCCGGCCTGCGCCCCATCGATCAACCCGCGCAGGTGGTGCACGCCGATGCGGAAATGCCATTCCTTGCACCAGCGGCGGGCGAAATCCAGCTGCGTTTCATAGTCTGCTTCCTGCTCCAGCGCCGCTGACAGCTCGGCCTGCAGGGCGGCTTGGCCCGGCCAATCGGTAAAGAAACTGCCGCCGATCACCGCATCAAAGACCGAGGCATTGCGCGACAGATGCCCGGCCAGCGCGTGGGACGTGCCGACAATATCCACCAGCAGGTCGATCAGATGCGGGTTGGCCTCGAACAGCGAAAACAGCTGCACCCCGGCGGGAAGGCCCGACAGGAACCCGTCCAGCGCCAGCAGGGCCTCGTCGGGTTTCGCGGTCTTCGACAAGCGCGTCAGAAGCTCGGGCTTGAGCCGTTCGAAAATCCGCGCACCGCGCTGGGACCGCAGTGAGGGATACGTGGACCAGCGGGCCAGCACGCTTTGGTCGAACTCGGCCCCGGTGGTGGGGGCCGGTGTCGGGGCACCGGGGGCAAAGAAACCTTCGGTCAGTTCATGCACTTCGGTCAGGCGGCGGGTCAGGTCGGCGGTCAGCGCGGCGCTGTCGGTGCCCATCAGGCAGGCGACCCGCGCGAGACCATCTTCGGATTGCGGCACCTTGTGGGTCTGGGCGTCGTGGACCATCTGAATGCGGTGTTCGACCTCACGGTGGGCGCGGTAGTGATCGGTCAGCTTCTCGGCAACCTCGGGCGGCACCCAGCCTTTTTCAGCCAGCGCGGCCAGACCCGGCACCGTGCCACGCACCCGCAGATCGGGGTCGCGGCCCCCGGCAATCAACTGGCGGGTCTGGGTAAAGAACTCGATCTCGCGAATACCGCCCTGCCCCAGCTTCATGTCATGGCCCGGTATGATCAGCGCGCCGCCGGTGCCCTTGTTCTCGCGGATGCGCAGTCGCATGTCGTGGGCGTCCTGAATGGCGGCAAAATCCAGATGCCGCCGCCAGACAAAGGGGCGCAGCGCATCCAGAAACCGCTGCCCGGCCGCGATGTCCCCCGCACAGGGGCGCGCCTTGATATAGGCTGCGCGTTCCCAAGTGCGGCCAAGGCTTTCATAATAGCGCTCGGCCGCTTCAGCCGCCATACAGACCGGCGTCACCGCCGGATCGGGGCGCAGGCGCAGATCGGTGCGGAACACATAACCATCAGCGGTTTTGTCACTGAGCGTGGCGCAGAAATTCCGCGTCGCCCGCACCATTCCATGCCGCGCATCATAGAAATCATCGGGATCGAACCGGGTCTCGTCAAACAGCACGATCAGGTCGATATCCGAGCTGTAGTTCAGCTCATGCGCGCCCATCTTGCCCATGGCCAGAATGATCATCCCGGCGGCCGTTTCGACATCCTCCTCGGTCATACCCGGCAGTTTGCCGCGCCGGATCAGGGCCGCGATCTCGGCCTTGGCGGCAACATCCGCCGCCAGCGCCCCGAAATCCGTCAGCGCGGCGGTAACCTTTTCCAGCGGCCATGCACCCGCCAGATCGGCCAGAGCGGTCAGCAGGGCCATCCGCCGCTTGCCCTGCCGCAAACCGGGCTTCAACTGATCCGCAGGCAAAGCACGGGCCACCTGCATCACATCCACAAGCGCCTGATCGGGCTGCTGCAAGGCCGGGGCCAACCAGTCGCGTTCGCGTTCGATCAACCCCTTCAGATAGGGGCTGGACCCCGCTGCCCCGGCGATCAACTCACCCTGTTCAGGGGTCAGATCGGGCACGGCCTCGCGCGCCTCAGCCCCCAACCCGGCATCAAAGGCACGCGGCATTCGGTGGATCGTCAAAGCGTCTGTCATGCAAGCCCCCGCACTACACTGTTCAGAGATGGCCTGATTTCAAAGGGTTGCACAAGCGGAAACTGCTCTTATGCGACACCTGCACACAGCGATGTAAAACATTTTCACATCCACCCCTTGCAACCCGCCAGGCGCTTCCCATCTTAACAATGTGAAAACGATTTACATCAACCCCGGAGAGACCAAATGACCGCATTATCCAACCCAGCCGTCCCAGAAAATCCGGGTTGGCTGCATCGTATCGAGACCTGGCTGGACGACAAAGGCAAAGGTGCCTGGATCGCCGTGATGGTCCTTGGATTCATCTTTTTCTGGCCCGTCGGTCTGGCCCTTCTGGCCTATATGATCTGGAGCAAACGCATGTTCAGCAAATCCTGCAGCCACCGCAAACCCTGGAGCAGCCACATGAGCGCGATGAAGCCCTCGGGCAACAGCGCCTTTGACGCCTACAAGGCCGATACGCTGGCCCGGCTGGAGCGCGAACAGCAGGATTTCGAAGCCTTCCTGCGCCGTCTGCGCGACGCCAAGGACAAGGCCGAGTTTGACCAGTTCATGGACGAACGCGCCCGCGACAACAGCGATGAAGCCGAAGACGGCGCCCGCGCCTGATCCAGACCTTGCCCTGTCCCGCCATTCGGGACAGGGTGCCCCATATCAACCACCCGGAACACTCTGAATGACCCACCTTCCCGATCCCGACAACCAGCCTGAGTTCTATCAGTCGGTGACCACCAAACGCTTTGTCGCGTGGCTGTTCGACATCGCCTTTATCTCATTGCTGTGTATCATCCCTGTTTTCCTGACCTTCGGCGCAGGGCTGTTCTTTTTGCCGCTGATCTATGGCGTCATCAGCTTTGTGTACCGGGTTGTCACGATCTCGAACGGGTCGGCGACACTGGGCATGCGGTTCATGGGGATCGAGCTGCGCGACGCCTTCGGGGCCCGCATGGATATGGGCAAGGCCATCGCCCATACGGCCGGGTATTTCGTCAGCATGGCGGTGTTCGTGATCCAGATCATCTCGGTCATCATGATGCTGACCAGTTCGCGCGGACAGGGCCTGTCGGATGCGTTTCTGGGCACGGTAATGATCAACCAGCGGGCCTGAAAATCAGCGCATTGAATCACTTGGCGACCTAAGGAACCGTTGTTATCATCCGGTTTCAGGAAACACGGAACCTTCATGCGACACACGCTGCCAATTGCGCCGCAATTCTATGTGACGGCCCCTCAACCCTGCCCTTACCTTGAGGGCAGGATGGAGCGTAAGCTGTTCACTGCGCTGCAGGGCGAAGGCGCGGATCAGCTGAACAATTCCCTGTCTCAGCAAGGGTTTCGGCGATCTCAGAACGTGCTCTACCGCCCCTCGTGTACCGATTGCGCGGCGTGTTTGTCGGCGCGCATCAACGTGTCCGCCTTTCGCCCCACCAAAAGCCAGAAACGCGCCGCCCGGCGGAATTCGTACTTGCAACGGCGGGCGAACTCTCCGTGGGCGACGGATGAGCAGTATGAGCTGTTCCGCCGCTATCTGGATACCCGTCACGCCGATGGCGGGATGGCCGATATGGATGTCTTCGAATTCGCCGCGATGATCGAGGAAACTCCGATCCGCAGCCGTGTTGTCGAATATGCCGACCCCGAAACGGGCGCGCTGATCGCGGTCAGCCTGACCGACGTTCTGGATGACGGTCTGAGCATGGTCTATTCCTTCTACGACCCGGACCAGCCGCAGAATTCCCTTGGGACCTATATGATCCTCGATCATATCGATATCGCGCGCGAGGCGGGCCTGCCCTATGTCTATCTGGGCTACTGGGTGCCCGGCAGCCCCAAGATGGGCTACAAGGCCCGTTTCTCGGGGCTTGAGGTCTATATGCAGGGCGGCTGGAAAAGCATCGACAACCCCAAAGACATGGTGGATGCCAGCCACCACCCGCTGTCCACAGCCCCCATTGCCGAACAGGTGGCCGGGATACAATTGCCCGACCGTCACCCCACCAAGAAAAGCTGACAGCGCGCCTATTCGCCCGAAGCCCGCCCGGACTCTGGGCGGTTCGTCGCGTTGACCGGCAAAGAGCTGATCGGCCTTAACCCGCTGACAAATCATAAGTTTTCTCTTTTGAGATCCGAAGCCGCACAAAAGTTAAACAAAAAGTAATAATCGCACAAAAATTATGCGGTTGAATACTTACCTTACGTCACCAAATATCTGAGACCCCGCGCAATCCGCCACGGTATTTCGGTTTCCCGGGGTCAAGAAAACGTAACGAGTGGCACAACAGATCCCCCGGTCTGTTGCGTTGGTCATGGCCAGAGGGGAAGACCGATGACATATGCCGTGCGCAGACTTTTTGCTGCGAACCTTACGACGCAAATCCTGACCGCACTGGTGGTGGGGACAGCATTCGGCGTCGCCCTGAACTATTTCGACCTACCGTTTGTGCAGGACCATCTGGTCAACGGTCTGTTCTTGATGATCGGGCAAATGTTCCTGAACGGTCTGCAAATGCTGGTGGTTCCGCTGGTCGTTTTCTCATTGCTGTGCGGCGTGGTCGGGATCGGCGATCTCAGGGTTTTGGGCCGTGTCGGCGGGCTGACCTTTGTGATCTACGTGGCGACTACGGCGATGGCGTTGGCCACTGCCCTTTTCTTTGCCAACCTGATCAATCCGGGCACTGGATTCACCAGCCTTCACTTGGCGGACCAATCCGTCTCGGTCGCCCAGGCAGAGACCGCATGGCACGTATTGGCCAATATCGTTCCAAAGAACCCGATACATGCGCTGGCCAATGGCGAGATGTTGCAAATCATCTTCTACGTCATTGTTGTCGGCATAGCGGTTCTGATGATCGGAAACCGCGCCAAAGGCTTTGTCGAAGGCTGCACCTTCATGAATGAACTGGCGATGAAAATCGTACAGATCGTCATGGCATTTGCCCCGATCGGTGTCTTTTGCCTGATCACCAGAACCTTTGCGCTGGAGGGGTTCAGCCTGTTCGCGCCGGTGATCGGTTATCTGACCACGATCAGCTTGACGTTGGTTTTCCATCTGTGCGTCACGCTGATGCTGCTGCTCTATGTGTTTACCGGTCTCAGCCCGCGTGAATTCCTGCGCAAAATGCGTTCGGCCCAAGTGTTTGCGTTCTCGACCTCAAGCTCGAACGCGACGATCCCGGCCAGCATGCAGTGTGTCACCCAGCGCATCGGCGTTGACCGGTCTGTCGCATCCTTTGGCATTCCGCTGGGGGCCACGATCAACATGGACGGCACAGCCATCATGCACGGGGTCGCGACTGTATTTCTGGCCAATGTCTATGGCATGGATCTGGGGCTGGGCGGCTATATGACGATCATTTCGATCTCGGTTCTGGCGTCGATCGGTACGGCTGGGGTTCCCGGTGTGGGGATCGTGATGCTGGCCATGGTTCTGAACCAGCTGGGCATGCCGCTGGACGGGATCGCGATCATTCTGGCCGTCGACCGTATCCTGGACATGATGCGCACGGTTGTGAACATCACCGGGGATGCGGTGGTTACGACTATCGTGGCGCAAAAGGTGGGCAAGCTGGACCGTGCCGTGTTCAATGACCCCGACGCAGGTGCGTTTGCGCCGTCTGCTTTGGATGTTGATCATGAGGCAGAGGCTGAGTTCGCCAGTATCACCCACAAGCAAGCGGATGCGTAAAAGTAAAACGGCGGCCCCTGAGGCCGCCGTTTTTTCCGATCAGTTCGGGATCAGGTCCGGAACAATGGTCACGATCGTCGGGAAGAACCAGAGTATCCCGATCCCAACCACCTGGATCAGCACAAAGGGGATGATCCCGCGATAGATGTGCCCGGTCGTCACCTCTTTGGGCGCAACACCCCTGAGGTAGAACAGCGCAAATCCAAAGGGCGGCGTCAGGAATGAGGTCTGCAGGTTCACTGCCACCATGATCGTCACCCATTTCGGATCGAACGACCCGCCATAGATCACCGGGCCCACGATGGGGATCACGATGTAGATGATCTCAAGGAAATCCAGCACAAAGCCCAGAATGAACAACACCAGCATCACGATCAGGAAGACCGTGAACTCGTTGTCAAAGCTGCGGAGGAACTGCTGGATGTAATGCTCACCCCCGAACGAGATCACCACTAGGTTCAGCAGCTGCGATCCGATCAGAATGGTGAACACCATCGAGGTCACCTTGGCCGTCTCGCGCACCACCGGGGTCAGCACGCCGCTGGTGAACAGAACCCAGCACCCGTACAGCAACCCGAACAGCGCAAACAGATAAGCACCGTAGGCGACGAAAAACGCCACCCAAGTTTCAAACGGGACCGTGTTCTGATTGATACGCAGGTCAAAGTTCACACCCATCAGCAACGCGATGATCACCGCCAAGGTGGCCCAGATGATGATCTTACCCGACCGTCCCTGATCCTGCAGCTTGCGATAGGCGGCCAGCATGATTGCACCACCCGCACCCAGCGCCGCCGCTGGTGTCGGGTTGGTCACACCGCCTAGGATCGAGCCCAGAACCGCGATGATCAGAACCAGCGGCGGGAACACCACACGGATCAGATCATTGGTGGCACAGCGCGCCGCCGCGTGTTTACAGCCATAGATCGCCAGGGCAAATGGCGCGGCCAACAGCACAAAGGTCAGACCTGACGAGGTGGTCGGCGCAATGAACAGGACATCGACCAGACCCATCAGCAACAGACCGATGGCCCCCACGATCAAGGGCTGCGTCGATTTGGACGGCGCGATGCCGCGGCCCATCACCAGCGTCAGGCCCAGCAACACGATCATCACGGCAACGCCGGTGCCAATCGGTGCTGCCGACGCGATCTTGGCTTCGCGCGCGGCGGCCAGTTCTTCCTCGGTCAGGCGGGTCGACTCGGCCGCGCCGCCTGCGGCATCGATGGCCTCCTGCTCGGCCACGGCCTGATCCCAGGCGGATTGGCCATGCAGATCGATCATCGACACCTTGCACTCTTCCGAGACGTTGGTGCGCAGCGACGCGCCCTCGCCAATGTCGGAGAATGCCGAGACGTTGATGTTCTGGCTGCCGATCACGCCCGCACTGCTGAGAACCACGGCACCGACAATCAGCGCAACAGGCGCACCCAGCAACCAGGTCAGACCTTCGGCACGGGTGATCGGCTCACCCCCGCCCTCGCCCATTTCCACGGCGGGTGCCTTATCCGGGTTCAGCAGCGCATAGCCAAAGGCATACAGCGCGTAAAGTAAGGCCAGCATGATCCCCGGCAGCAAAGCCGCCTGAAACAGCGTGCCGACCGAGACCACAGCAGGCTCACCCAGATAGGTCAGCGCGTCGGTACACCCAGCCTCTTGCGCGCGGGTTTCCTGCGCGGTGGAATAGAGATCTCCGGCCAGCGTGCCCAGCAGAACGATCACGATCGAAGGCGGAATGATCTGCCCCAACGTGCCCGAGGCCGCGATCACACCGGTCGCCAGTTCCGGCGAATAATTGTTGCGCAACATGGTCGGCAGGGCCAGCAGGCCCATCGTGACTACAGTCGCGCCCACAATCCCGGTCGAGGCCGCAAGGAACGCACCCACAACCACAATCGACACGGCCAGACCACCGGGCAGCGGGCCAAAGACGCGCGCCATCGTGGTCAACAGGTCGTTTGCGATCTTGGACCGTTCCAGCGTGATGCCCATCAGGACGAACATCAGCACGGCCAGCAGGGTTTCAATCGACTGACCGGCCAGAACGCGTTCGTTGATCCGGTTCACGATGAAAGAAACGTTCCGGTCCAGCGCGGTTTCCCAGCCCTGCACAAACACCGGCTCGGCTATCCTTGGGAGGTCCGGGAAGCGGAACACCGACACCGAGTCGGGTTTGACACCTGAATTCACAAGGTCTCGGTAGGCTTGTGAACTGGTATCAATCGCCTGATGGATCAGCAGTCCGGCACTGTCCAGCGCTGCGATGATCCCGAAGGAAATGATCCCCGCGCCACCGATGGCGAAGGCCACCGGAAAGCCGGAAAGGATGCCTCCGAAAAGGCAGAAAAATACGATAATGAGGCCTATCTCGACGCCATCAAGTCCGAATAACATAGTCTGGGTCTCCGTCCCTAATGCGCGCCTTCGTAGGCTTCTTCACCCTCACCAAGGCTGTCCTTGTCGAGGTTTTTTCCAATGCTCTCAGGCCCTTCGACGTATTCCAGGTACGAGCGGTACAGGAACGCGACGGCGTGCAGGAACACCATGGCAGCAAAGGCCACCAGCAGAATTTTGAACAGGAAGTAGGCGTTAAAGCCGTTCGTGCTGAACCCAATAGTTTCGACATTCCAACGGAAGGCGCGGGACTTTGTCAAAAGACGATCCAACTGATCACTAGCGGAAGGTTTTGGCAAAATCAGATGCCGCCAAAGAAAGTACCAACCATACATCCATGTCAGCACGGCCATCGGCATCATGAAAAGCATTGCACCACACATGTCGACGACACGTTTAGCCCGGTGGCTGATCCCGGCATAGATCAGGTCAACGCGCACGTGCCCGCCCTGCACAAAGGTGTAGGTGCAGCACAGGCAGACCACCATGGCGTTATAGAGTTTCAGCTCTTCAGCATACCAGCTGATATCCTTTTGCAAGGCGATACCAAGGCCAAAGGACATGTCGGGGCGCGTGAATATCCGCTGCATAAACACGATGACGATCTGCTGGATCACCATCAGCAGGCCCGCCCAGGCAAAGAACCGACCTGTCGTGTTGGCGAACCCTTCCAGAACCCGCACCATCCCCCACATGAAGCTGCGGTAGTACAGCCCGATGGCGGTCAGAACCAGAAAGAAGGTGAAGACCACAAAGAAGAACTCGACCGAGCCGCCATAATAGACAAAGCGCATGATGGCTTCTTTGTCCGACCAGTTCAGCCAGAGCTGCGGATGCGTGATGGCGTATCCGAAATTATAGAAGGCTTCGGCAATGTTCTGGATGAACCATATCAGCCCATTCCACAGGGCGCCGAAGAACGAGATACCGTTTTCGTCCTGCATGTTGTCCCCAGGTCGCGTCAGTTGCACCTATTGGTCTTGCGGGTGTGTCCGAACCACGCATGTGCAACGGGAAAGGTTTCCCCGCACGTGGCGGGGAAACCGTTTGGTCGTAAGCGTTAGGCTTAACCGCGAACGCGGTCGCGCTGCGTGGTGTAGGCACCCGACGACAGGTTGTTCCACGCCGAGGACGCTGCCATCGACGACATTGCGCTGTCGTGGATTTTCTTGAACAGCTCGTCGCCCATGTTCTCGTCCAGAACTTCCTGGCTGGCTGCGCCGAAAGCGTCCCAAACACTGTCGGGGAATTCCAGAACCTTCACACCACCCGACTGCAGACGCTGCAGCGCGGCACCGTTGTTGGCCAGGAACTGCGCCAAGTTCCACTGGTGCGCTTCGGCGGCTGCGATCTCGATGATCTTCTGCTGCGCCGGTGTCAGTTCGTCGAACACATCGCGGTTGGTCGCCAGCGACAGACCCGCACCTGGCTCGTGGAAGCCCGCGGTGTAGTAGGTCTTGGTGATTTCCTGGAAACCAGCTTTTTCGTCGGCCCACGGACCGATCCACTCGGTTCCGTCAATCGCACCAGACGACAGCGCCTGATACACTTCCGAGCCCGGAATGTTCTGAACCGATGCGCCCAGTTTACCCAGCGCCTGACCACCCAGACCCGGCATACGGAACTTCAGGCCCTGGAAATCCTCAGGGCCGTTGATCTCTTTCGAGTACCAGCCGCCCGCCTGCGCACCGGTGTTCCCGGCCAGGAAGGATTTCAGGCCAAAGATTTCGCCCAGCTCGTCATGCAGCTCCATGCCGCCATCGTGGTAGTACCAGTTCACCAGTTCCTGCGCGGTCATGCCGAACGGAACAGCGGTGAAGAAGGCGTAACCCGGGTGCTGACCCACAAAGTAGTAGTCTGCCGCGTGGTACATGTCGGCCTGACCGGACGACACCGCGTCAAATACTTCGAATGCGCCAACCAGTTCACCGGCAGCCTTGATGTCAACGGTCAGGTTGCCATCGGACATCGTGGTGATGCTGTCGGCGCAGCGTTGTGCGCTGTCGAACACGCCTGCCAGACCGCGACCCCATGAGGTCACCATGGTCAGGGTGCGCTTGCCCTGCGCATAGGCCGGAGCCGCCAGCGTGGTGGCCGCAGCAGCCGAACCGCCCAAAGCAGAAGTTTTTAGAAATGAACGACGATCCATATGAGTGTTCCTCCCCTACATAGTCCAATCCCCCGGTCCTGCCGGGGTAGTCGTTTTCAGTGCGGGCCAGCCTAATGACCAAGATTTGAATGTGAATACCTACTACTACGTAGGCGACCGCGTTTTTTGGCGGGCCACGCGGCAAAAACTGGAAAACATCCAGCTATTTCGGCCCGCAGGGCGCACAATCGCAGGTTCCGGCCCAAAAATTTTGCATTTTCCGCCCCGCTTGCGTATCGATTCGACCATGAGGGGATTCCGACATCTGATTTCGCTGACCTACGGCCAGAAACTGTCGCTGATCGCCGCGATTCCGCTGGTCGCGGCGGTCGCGGCCATTGCCCTGCTTGTCGCCCACGAATCCCGCGCCACCGCCGAACGCGAAATTCAGGCCCTCGAACGCCGCCTGATCGAAGCCAAGAAAGAAGAGCTTAAGAACTACGTCACACAGGCCCGCAACGGGTTTGCCTATATCTATGGACGCGCCTCGCCGGATGATGCGGTTGCACAGAATCTTGTGACGCAAATCCTGTCGGCGATGATCTACGGGAAAGACGGGTTCTTTTTCGTCTATGATTACGACGGCACCAATCTGGTCAGCCCGCGCCAGACCCAGTTCATCAACCGCAACTGGGAAGGTCTGACCGACAGCGACGGTACCCCGGTCGTGGATGAGTTCATTCGCCTCGCCCGGCAAGGTGCGGGCTGGCACAGCTTTATGTGGCAAAAGCCTTCGACCGGGGAAGAGGCGCAGATGATCGCCTATGTGGTCGGCCTGCAGGATTGGCAATGGGCGGTCGGCACAGGTGTGTTCATCGACGATATCGTCGCCACTGTCGCCACCGCCCGCGCCGAGGTCGAAGCCCGCGTGCAGCGCACCTTTCGGTATATCGGCGGCATCGTTCTGGCCGCTGTGCTGATCGTTTTCGCCTCGGGCATGTTGCTGAACGTCCGCGAGCGGCGTCTGGCCGATGCCAAGCTCAAGGAACTGACCCAGCGCGTGTTTGACGCGCAAGAGGAAGAGCGAGGCCGCGTGGCGCGCGAGTTGCATGACGGGATCAGCCAGATTCTGGTGGGCGTCCGCTATGCGCTGGACAACGCGCGGCGGCGGCTGGAACGCGGCGACGATGACGGGGCCCGCGATCCGCTGGGCAAAGGGATCGACCACCTGGGCACCGCCATCACCGAGGTGCGCCGCATCAGCCGCGACCTGCGCCCCGGCGTGCTGGATGATCTGGGCCTCGGCCCTGCGCTGAAAACGCTGACCGACGATTTCCGGGACCGCACCGGGATCGAAACCGAGTTCACGACGGTCGTCTTCCGCAACCGTCTGGATCAGGACAGCAAGATCGCGCTGTATCGCATCGCTCAGGAAGCACTGACTAATATTGAACGCCATTCCGGCGCAACCCGTGTTACCATCGATTTGCGTGGCCACAAGAATGGGGCAACCATGCGCATCACTGATAACGGCCGGGGTCTGCCCGGTCGGCAGGATCAGGTGAATACCGGGATCGGCCTGCGCAATATGGAAGAGCGGATCGCACAGCTTGACGGCACCCTGCGCATCCTGTCATCCCGCGCACCACGCGGCGGCACCGTGATCGAGGTCAGCCTGCCCCTCAGCCACCTGCTGCCACCGCAGGAAGATTCACCGCCGAACCGAAAGGCCGGAACATGACAATCCGCGTTCTCATCGTCGATGACCACCCGATGGTCGCCGAAGGGATTCAGTCCATTCTGGAAAGTTACCCCGACATCTCCGTCGTGGGCACTTTGGGCACCGGCCAAGAGGCCGTCGATCAGGCCACTGATCTCTCCCCCGATGTGATCCTTATGGATTTGAACATGCCGGGCCTCGGCGGGCTCAGCGCGACGGAACTGATCCTGGAACGCCTGCCCGACACGCGCATCCTGATCCTGTCGATGCATGACAGCCCCGAATATATCTCAACCGCGCTCAGCCATGGGGCCAAAGGCTATGTTCTGAAAGACGTCCCCACCGATGAGATCAAACAGGCCATCGACGCAGTCATGCGGGGCGAGCAATATCTGTGCACCGGGGCAAGCGGTTCGCTGGAGCCCAAAGGCGACAGCACGCGCGAGGCGCTGACCGGGCGCGAACAGACGATCCTGCTGGAACTGGCGCAGGGCAAATCGAACAAAGAAGTTGCCATCGCGCTTGAGATTTCGGTCCGCACCGTGGAAACCCATCGCAAGAATATCAAACGCAAGCTCGGCATCTCCTCCACCGCCGGGCTGACCCGCTATGCGCTGGAACACGGCGTGCTTCAGGGCACCAGCCCCGGCTTCTGAACCCACCCGCAGCGCGGCACGCGCTGCCCGGCCCAACAGGCGGAGATGCGCCGCAGGCGCATTGACAACGGGCGGGAGAGGTCACGCCCTTGGTCGAATGTCCTGACCAAAGAACACCAGCGTGCCATCTTCATCAAGGACATGAAATTCTCGCTGCAAGTAGGGCTGATCAAAGGGCGCACGCACACGCCCCTCGGGCAGGTCCTCAAGCCCCGGACGCAGGCTTTCGTACAGCGCATCCACATCATCCACATCGATGTAAAACGACTGCTCCTCGCCCAATTGCCGCCCATCCTCGCGCGGCGGGCATTCCAACAGCCTGATCGCTACAGATCCCAAAGACAGGAACGCATAATTGTCCTGCCGAAACCCGCAGGAAAACCCCAGCCGGTCACAATAGAAATCAATCTGATTTTGCAAAGATGAGCACAAAACAAAGGGCGTAAGCTGCAATATCTTGGGCACGGGCGCCTCCGGGTAAGACTGTATCCAACCTCAGCCTAACAGATTTCAATCCAGCAATTGATCATTTCTGTTTCCTTCGCGATCGTGGTGATGCTGCAGCACCCGACCATAAAGCTGGCGTGTCCGCTCCACCCCACCGCACATCCCCTCAGCCTCAACGAATGAGAATATGCCAACATACCGGCGGCGCTCTCCCTTGACCGGGGCCACCCGATGCAGCGCATAGCGCCCCTTGAAAATCTGCAAATCGCCCGGCTGCAAGTCCAGTTCGCGAACCCTGGACATGTTTCCGCTCAAAACCGAGGCCACACCTTTGAAATTCTCATCCTCGGCGGTGCGCAGGTTCGGAACATATTCAAATGCCCCGCCCGCCTCACCGTTCTGGATGGCCAGAGTGACAGTGTAGTTGTTCGTGTCGAAATGCCATGGGAACCCCTGCCCTTCTTCCACCACGTTGATGATCACATCGGCCAGCGGATCGTCATAGCGAAAGAACCGGTCCTCCGGCTCATTCAAAGCGTCTCGTACAAAGGGCATGAACCCTTCGAACTCATAGATACGACGCAACGGTCCTTTGGCGCGGAAATTATCTGCCGGAACAAACGCGTTTGAGCGGTCAAAGAACCGACGGATCGGGTGGCCGATACCATAGCTGGGGTCATCTTTAGTAAAATAGGCATTGGTGCGATTGAAAGAGCGGTGCGCTTTGGGCGCAACGCGGTCTGCCTCTCTCACCAGCTTCTCAAGCCCCGCCTCATGAACAAAGCCGGGCAACACGGCGCAGCCGTCCTGGTCCAGTTCCCGCCGTAAATCCCCAATCAGCTGCACATAGGCACGCGAGTCCGGGCGATCGATGGGATACCGACCAAGGTCAACCAAATCCGCCAGCATCAAACGCTCCACGATAGCCACTCCTGAGGATCAGCGTGCCTCAGACGCAAACCCGCCTCATGTCCGTTTCAGACATTGCGCTGACGCAATCTGACAAGTTGAAATCCAGATTCTCCCCTCTGCGGCGGGCCTCATTTCACGGAAATTCCCAACCTGCGGCAATCTGCGCAACAAAATGTCGCAAAAACCGCCATTCTGATTACAAAATTGGTGCGATTGCCTGTTGACGCCCCGTCGCACCGCTCATAATGTCCCTGCACGCAAAAAGAGGAGCCTCTGGCGATGAAAACGCTAGTCGTAATCGTAGGAACAACGCGCATGGGCCGGTAACGGAAAACCATAATCGAACCCATGCGCCTCCGAAAACCTCGGGGGCTTTTTTTTGGCAATACGCAAGACACATGTCGCGAACGGAGCAAAGCAGATGACAGGTGAAATGACCGGCGCAAAGATGGTGGTTCAGGCCCTCAAGGATCAGGGCGTGGACACGGTATTCGGATACCCCGGTGGCGCTGTCCTACCGATCTATGATGAGATCTTTCTGCAAAACGACATTCGCCACATTCTGGTGCGTCATGAACAGGGGGCCGTACATGCAGCCGAAGGCTATGCGCGCTCGACCGGCAAGCCGGGCGTGGCCCTTGTGACGTCGGGGCCCGGCGCCACCAATGCGGTGACCGGCCTGACCGATGCGTTGCTGGATTCGATCCCGATTGTTGTTCTGACCGGCCAGGTTCCAACCTTCATGATCGGCTCGGACGCCTTTCAGGAGGCTGACACAGTGGGCATCACCCGCCCCTGCACCAAGCACAACTGGCTGGTGAAGGACACGGATTCGCTGGCGGAAACCCTGCACGAGGCGTTCCATGTCGCCACCTCGGGCCGTCCCGGTCCGGTGCTGATCGACATCCCAAAGGACGTTCAGTTTGCCTCGGGCGAGTATTCCAGCCCGAAACCGTCAACCTCGCATTACCAACCGGTTCTGAAAGGCGATCTGGAAGAGATCACCGAACTGGTCGCCGCAATGGAAACCGCGAAAAAGCCGGTCTTCTACACCGGCGGTGGCGTCATCAACTCAGGCCCGGCAGCCAGCCAGTTGCTGCGCGAGCTGGTTGACAGCACCGGTTTCCCGATCACCTCGACCCTGATGGGTCTGGGGGCCTACCCGGCGTCGGGTGAGAATTGGCTGGGGATGCTGGGGATGCATGGTCTTTATGAGGCCAACCTGGCGATGCATGATTGCGACCTGATGATCAATATCGGCGCGCGGTTCGACGACCGGATCACCGGGCGGATCGACGCGTTCTCGCCAAACTCGAAAAAAGCGCATATCGACATCGATCCTTCGTCGATCAACAAGGTGATCCGCGTCGACATCCCGATTGTCGGCGACGTGGCCCATGTGCTGGAGGACATCCTCAAGGTCTGGAAATCACGCGGTCGCAAAACCGATGCGGCATCGGTTGCCAAATGGCAGGAACAGATCGCGGATTGGCGCAAGGTCAATTGTCTGGCCTATACCAACAGCGAAAAGACGATCAAACCGCAATATGCGCTGCAACGTCTTGAAGAACTGACCAAAAAGTACGACCGCTACATCACGACCGAAGTCGGTCAGCACCAGATGTGGGCTGCGCAGTACCTGGGCTTTGAAGACCCCAACCGCTGGATGACCTCGGGCGGTCTGGGTACGATGGGCTACGGCACTCCGGCCTCGATCGGCGTGCAGATGGCCCATCCCGATGCGCTGGTGATTAACGTGGCGGGTGAGGCGTCGTGGCTGATGAACATGCAGGAAATGGGCACCGCCGTCCAATACCGCCTGCCAGTGAAACAGTTCATTCTGAACAACGAACGCCTCGGCATGGTGCGCCAGTGGCAGGAACTGCTGCATGGTGAGCGGTACTCGCATTCCTGGTCCGAGGCCCTGCCCGATTTCGTCAAGCTCGCCGAGGCGTTTGGTGCCAAGGGCATCCTGTGCTCGGACCCTGCAGACCTTGATGACGCGATCATGGAGATGATCAACTATGACGGCCCGGTCATCTTTGACTGTCTGGTTGAAAAGCACGAAAACTGCTTCCCCATGATCCCGTCGGGCAAGGCCCATAACGAGATGCTGTTGGGCGAGGCCGAAACGCAGGGCGTGATCGACTCCAAAGGTTCGGTTCTGGTTTAACAAAATTCGTCGAATTTTGTCGGGCGCTCCGGTGCCCGACCTTCGCAGGATGATGAAAGGGACATAAATGTCTGCCCTACATATCAAAAAAGGCGCAACCCGCCATTCGGCCTACAACCTACGGCCCACCTTCTCGGACGTGCAGGAACGTCACACCATCGCCGTTCTGGTCGAGAACGAACCCGGCGTTCTGGCCCGCGTGATCGGCTTGTTCTCGGGCCGTGGTTACAACATCGAAAGCCTCACCGTGGCCGAAGTCGATCATACCGGCCATCTAAGCCGCATCACCATCGTCACCACCGGCACGCCGCAGGTGATCGAACAGATCAAAGCGCAGCTGGGCCGTATTGTGCCTGTGCACGACGTCCACGATCTGACCGTCGAAGGCGCGGCGGTTGAGCGTGAACTGGCCATCATCAAGGTTGTCGGTGAAGGCGATAAACGGGTCGAGGCGCTGCGTCTGGCCGATATCTTCCGCGCCAATGTGGTCGACAGCACGCTGAACTCGTTCATCTTTGAAATCACCGGTGCGCCGGACAAGATCGACGCGTTTGCCGATCTGATGCGCCCGTTGGGTCTGGTCGAAGTGGCCCGCACCGGCGTCGCGGCCCTGCTGCGCGGCGAGTAACCCGTTCTTTCACTATCGATCTGATCCTTGCGGATTGGGATCCCACTGATGCGGCTGGCAGTTTTTGCCAGCCGTTTTTCTTCTGGTTGTTCTTTGCGCAATTTCGCAGAAAAAGATCACACAAAACAGCATAAAGCCTATTGCCTTTGTGACAATCAACGTTAGCCTCAGGATATCGCGTGGCGATGGGATGCGCCCGCGAGTGTCATTTGTACGATTGCGAAAGCGTTCCGGCCAAAAGGCCGGACATGTTGCGTATTAAAAACAAGTCGCGAGAACCTGGGACATCAATGACGAAGAACCTCCGTAGCCCGGACGAATTACGCCGCATGTTTGGCGCCAATCTCAGACTTCTTGCGCAGCCCTACACGTCGGTTTCGGAATTGTGCCGCCAGTTGGGCATCAATCGAACGCAATTCAACCGGTATCTTGGCGGCGAGAGCTTTCCCCGGCCCGATGTGCTGGATCGTATCTGCCGTTTTTTCGACGTGGATGCCCGCATTCTGCTGCGGCCGCTGGATGAAATCGATCAGGCACCCGCGCACCCGGCGGCCTCGGCCCTGACCGAATTCCTGGGCTCTGGCCCATCGACCCTAACCGAGACCCTGTTTCCCGCCGGCTTTTACTACGCAACGGAAACCGAGATCGAAGAAACTCAGCCATCCCGCCACAGGCTGTTTCACGCGCGCCGATTGCCGCAATGCACATTGGTGCGCGGCTACGAACCCCGCCCCGGCATGCCCGGTGCAACGCCCACGGATCGAGAGGTGCAGGGGATCGCTGCCTGTGCCGGCCGCCAGATCTACATCCTGATGTCCAGCCGGGGCTCGCAGAACAGTCGCATCTATCTGATCACACGCGGAACTGACGAAAATGCCGACCGCTGGCGCGGTGTCGCTATCTGCCTGTCGAAAACGACCGCCAGTGCGACAACAACCAGGCGCATTCTGCTACGACATCTGGGGGGTGATCCCTCGGCTGTGCTGGCGGCAGCACGTACCGCGCGCCATTCAGAGCGGCGTGAGCCACAGCTTATAAGCTAAAGCGTTTCGGGTTTAATTTGAGACACGAACACCCTGCCACGCCTGCGGCGTTCTCGGGACATTCGTGTCACAGAGTGATTCAGGTAAAAAAACCGAAACACTCTAGTGTTCAATCCGTTTTTTCAGTGATGAGCCGGTAAAGATGCCAGCTGGCATGCCCCAACAAGGGCAGCACGACCAGCAAACCCAAAAACCACGGGATCATCGCCGCAAAGGTCAACACGGCGATAAAACCGCCCCATAGCAGCATCACCCCAAAATGATCTCGGACATAGGCAAAGCTGGCGATCATTGCAGATACGAAATCCAGTTCCCGGTCCAACAACATTGGGATGGAAAGCACTGTAATCATATACAAAACAGTGGCAAACACCGCCCCGACCGCAGTGCCCACGGCCAGCATCGTCAGACCATTGGCGGTCATGTAAACCTCAAGCGAGGTAGAGACGTTGGTCATGGTCGACAGCCCCATGAACAGAGCAAAGATCATGTGCCCCAGAAAGAACCAGAACAGAAACATCACGACGATAATCGCGCAGATCGAGGGTAACTGACGCCGCCCCTGCTGCACCACAACCCCAAAGATCGCGCCGAAGTCCAGCGGTTCTCCCTGTTCCAGCCGGTGAGACACTTCATACATGCCCACCGCAGCAAAGGGCCCCAGAAGCGGAAAGCCAATGGCGGCCAACACCAGCCAATAAGACGTTCCCGTCTGCAGCGTGACCCAGGCGATGGCCCATCCGGCCAACACGTAAAAGGCCGCGAAGATCAGCCCGAACACCGGTGCCCTGCGGAAATCGACCCAGGCCCTGCGCAGGGCTTCGCGCAACATCTCAGTTGTCACTGTCCCCATTTGCGGAACACCAAAGGGTTTGTCCATGTTAACTTTCCTCCCTTACCAGCCCTGCATTCAGGCCGCGCGTTGTTGTGGCCACCCGGTTGCGGCATGATACGCGGCCCCGATGGACAGGATCTGCGCGTCGCTCCCCCGAGCGCCAAACACCTGCATGCCCATTGGCAGCCCCTCTTGCCCAAAGCCGACGGGAACCGACAGGCATGGCACGCCGATCAGGCTGACCGGCACCATGACCTCCATCCAGCGGTGATATGTATCCATCTGCGTCCCGGCGATCTGTGTCGGGTACGGTGTTTCAATCGGGAACGGCCAAACCTGTGCCGAGGGCAGGACCAACGCGTCAAACTCATGAAACAGGGTAGCCGCACGGCGGAACCAGTCTGAACGTGCAACGCTCGACTCATGCACCCGCATCGCGGACAGCGCCAAACCCTGATCCAACTCCCATTGCGCAGTGTCTTTCAACGCAGCCCTCTGATCGCGCAAAGGCGCAAGCCCTGCGGCCACGCTCCAGGATCGCAATGTGACCCAACTGTCCCAGATTTTCTCAGACGGAAACGGTGGCGCAACCGGAACGACCTCGGCCCCCAACTCGGTGAAAACCGCCAAAGCGTCGTTGCACAGGTCGCGAATCCCATCTTCGAACCTGTAGGCGCCCCCCCAATCGTCTAGCCAACCGATCCGAACGCCCCGCATGTCAGCAGCCTGTATCGGGGAAACCGGCGGGCTGGCCTGCGCTAGGGGATGCCGCGGGTCAGGCCCCGAAATCACATCCAGCAAGACACCCAAATCCTCGGGGCTGCGCGCCATCGGACCCAGCGTGGACAGCTGATGCAGATACCCATCACCAACCGGCTCAGATGGCACCCGTCCCCAGCTGGGCCGAAACCCGTAGACGTTGTTCCAGGCCGCAGGGTTGCGCAGGCTGCCCATCATGTCAGACCCATCGGCCAGAGCCACCATCCCAGTAGCCAACGCAACCGCTGCCCCGCCCGAGGACCCACCACAGGTCCGGGCCGGATCATAAGGGTTGCGCGTCGCTCCATAGACCGGGTTGAACGTGTGCGACCCCAAACCGAATTCCGGCGTATTGGTCTTGCCGATCAGGATCGCCCCAGCCGCCCGCATCCGCGCGGCAATCAGATCGTCCTGCTCTGGTACAAAATCCCGAAAAATCGGCGAGCCTTGCGACGACACAACCCCGGCCACGTTGACCAGATCCTTGACCGCAATTGGCAAACCATGCAGCGCACCCCGGTGCGGCCCGTCATCCAGCGCATGGGCCTCTGCCAGCAAATCCTCGGGATCGCGCAAGGCAACAATGGCATTGGCCGACCCGTTGACCGCCGAAATCCGATCCAACGTGGCCTGCATCACCTCAACCGCCGACACGCGCCCGGCGGCAATCGCATCCAGCAACTCAATTGCAGTTGTTCGGCCCAGCTCCATCCCATCCCCTTTTCAGAGACAGCCTAGCCGGGGCCTCACGCCATTTAAACCCACTGTTTAGATGTATCTTTTCGGCCGTCAGAATCGCGGGATCCGCTTCATCTGGCCATAAATATCCCGGGGGAGTCGCGGCTTGCCGCGGCGGGGGCAGAGCCCCCTGCCCGACCTTAGTCGCCCTGCGCCTCGGACCGGCTTTTGCCCGCCACATTCAACGCAAGCGTTGCCGCCATGAAACCATCCAGATCGCCGTCCAACACACCCTTGGTGTCCGAGGTCTCATGATTGGTCCGCAAATCCTTGACCATCTGATAAGGCTGCAAGACGTAAGATCGGATCTGGTTGCCCCAGCCCGCATCGCCCTTGGCCTCATGCGCGGCGTTGATGTCGGCGTTCCGGCGATCCAGCTCTTGCTGGTACAGCCGCGATTTCAGCGCTTTCATCGCAATATCGCGGTTCTGGTGCTGCGATTTCTCAGAGCTTGTCACGACGATACCCGTCGGGATGTGCGTAATCCGCACAGCCGAGTCCGTGGTGTTCACGTGCTGACCGCCCGCACCGGACGACCGGTAGGTGTCGATCCGAATGTCCGAGGGGTTCACCTCGATCTCGATATTGTCGTCGACCACCGGATAGACCCATACCGAGCTGAACGAGGTATGCCGCTTGGCCGCCGAGTCATAGGGCGAGATTCGCACCAGACGATGCACACCGCTTTCGGATTTCAGCCAGCCATAGGCGTTGTGGCCGGAAATCTTGTAGGCTGCGGATTTGATCCCGGCCTCTTCACCTGCTGTCTCGGATTGCAGCTCGACCGTATAGCCTTTTTTCTCGGCCCACCGCACATACATGCGCGCCAGCATCGAGGCCCAGTCGCAGCTTTCGGTTCCACCCGCGCCCGAGTTAATCTCGAGGAACGTATCATTGCCATCCGCCTCGCCATCCAACAGCGCCTCAAGTTCTTTCTTGGCGGCCTTTGCCTGCAGCGACTTGATCGCCGCTTCGGCGTCAGTGACGACCTCTTCGTCCTCTTCCATCTCGCCCAGTTCGATCAGCTCAATATTGTCGCTGAGATCGGTCTTGATGGACTCGTAGGTCTCAATTG
Organism: Ruegeria sp. CH10; assembly: GCF_056537125.1. Lineage (NCBI taxonomy): Bacteria > Pseudomonadati > Pseudomonadota > Alphaproteobacteria > Rhodobacterales > Roseobacteraceae > Ruegeria > Ruegeria sp. CH10. The sequence goes on from NZ_JBQFQY010000002.1 coordinate 221,091, forward strand.
CATCAACCAGTAACTGACGCTCGCGCATCAGTTTCTGCGCGTTTTCGGGGTTGTCCCACAGGTTGGGATCCTCAACCCGCGCATTGAATTCCTCAAGCCGGTGCGGGGCCGTTTCATAGTCCATGCGCTGCGCCAGCAGCTCCAGCGACTTTTCGATTTCCGCCACGGTATTCTGGGTTTCGGCGCGCATGGTCTTGTCCCAACATTCTCAATCAGGTGTGCGTGATAGCAAGAGGTTCAGGCCACCACAAGACAGCGGTGGCCGCAAAACATGTCAGGTGTCAGTAAAGACCGCCGGTTGACAGATCGCCCTGGCTGGCATTGGGTCCAACGGTCACAGTATTGCCCGTCGATGTGGTGACCTGGCGGCCAGTGTTGACCTCTTCGAACAGCGGCAGGTCGGACCCGACGGCAAAGCCACCATCATAGACACGGTCGATAAAGCCATCGACGCCATCGCGGAAATACTCGGCCACGACATAGTCACCGCTTGCATCCGCAGGCAGGCGCGCACCGCTGAACCGGTCAATCTTGATGAAATGGCCCCCCTCGGGCACTTCAAAGGGACCGCCGCCGTATTTCTCAACGGCTTTTTCCATAAAGCTTTGGAAGACCGGGCCGCACATAGTGCCGCCATAGGCCCCCCGCCCCATCGGACGCGGGCGGTCATAGCCGATATAGCAGCCTGCCACGATGTTCGAGGTAAAGCCGATGAACCACGCATCCTTGGATTCGTTGGTCGTGCCGGTCTTACCCGCCGTCGGAACCGGCAGCTTCACATGGGCAGACGCCGTGCCGCGATCAACAACGCCTTTCATCATCGAGGTCAGCTGATAGGCCGTGATCGCGTCCATCACCTGCCAGCGGTCGGTCACGATGGTTGGCGATTCATCCGGTTCCAGCCAGGCCGAGTTACAGTCGACGCATTGCCGATCATCATGGCGATAGATCGTCTTGCCAAAGCGGTCCTGAATACGGTCGACCAGCGTGGGCTCAACCCGCTCGCCACCATTGGCGAACATCGCATAGGCAGCGACCATCTTATAGAGCGTCGTCTCCTCGGACCCCAATGAGTTGGCCAGAAACGCGCCCATTCGGTCATAGACGCCGAACCGTTCGGCATAGCCTGCGACCACCGGCATCGTGACCTCTTGCGCCAGGCGGATGGTCATCAGGTTCCGCGACTGTTCGATCCCCGTGCGCAGCGGTGTCGGGCCGTAGAACTTGTTCGATGAGTTCTTGGGCCGCCACAGGCCCTGCGGCGTGTTCACCTCAATCGGGGCGTCCACAACGATGGTGGCGGGGCTATAGCCACTGTCCAGCGCGGCGGCATAGACAAAGGGTTTAAAGCTGGAGCCCGGCTGGCGTTGTGCCTGCGTGGCGCGGTTGAACACCGAATCCTGATACGAGAACCCACCCTGCATCGCCAGAACACGGCCCGAGTTCACGTCCATCGCAACAAAGCCACCCTGCACTTCGGGCACCTGACGGGCGGACCATTGGCCCTCTTCGCCGGCCATCACCAGAATGACGTCGCCGCGTTTGAAATTGTCCTGGAAATTGCCCTGCATCCACTGGATGTCCGAGCGTGGGACGATGCCATCGGCCGGGCCGCCCTCAACCCCTACGGTCAGGGATTGGTCGGCCACGTTCAGCACCACCGCCGGATACCATTGCGTCGGCAGCACCACGTCACGGGGGATTTCCATGATCGACAGCGCCTCGCGCCATTGCGCCTCATCCGCCAGATTGTCCTCGGCGATCACCTCGCCCGTGCCGCGCCATTTCCCGCGGGAACGATCGTATTTCTGCAAGGCGGTCCGAAGGGCCTTGGCGGCCTCAACCTGCATCTCTTCATCGACCGAGGCGCGGACGGTGAAGCCGCCGGTAAAGAACTCACCCTCACCAAAATCCTCGCTCAGCTGGCGGCGAATTTCATCGGTGAAATAGTCGCGCGGCGGCAGCGCGGTGCGGAAGCTTTCGAAATCCCCGTTCTGGACCGAGCGCAGCGGCTGCGCGACCTCAGCGTCAAAAGTGGCCTGATCGATATAGCCGTTCTGGCGCATCTCGCGCAGCACATAGTCCCGGCGCGCCAGCAGGCGTTCCTTTTGCCGGACCGGATGGTAATCCGACGGCGCCTTCGGCATGGCGGCCAGCGTCGCGGCTTCGTGCGGGGTCAGTTCCTGCAGCGTTTTATTGAAATAGGTCTGGGCCGCTGCGGTCACACCGTAGGAGTTCTGGCCCAAAAAGATCTCGTTCATATAGAGTTCGAGGATCTGTTCCTTGTCCAGCGTATCCTCAAGCCGGGTGGCGAGGATGATTTCCTTGATCTTGCGTTCGGCGCGGCGGTCACCGGACAGCAGGAAGTTCTTCATCACCTGTTGGGTAATCGTGGACGCACCGCGCACGTTTTCACCCTTGGATTTCACCGCCTCAACACCGGCCGCAATGATACCGCGCGGGTCATAGCCCTGATGCGTGTAGAAATTCTTGTCTTCCGCCGAGATGAACGCCTGTTTCACCAGATCGGGGATTTCCTCGGACGGCGTGAACAGACGGCGTTCCTGCGCGAATTCGTCGATCAGCTGACCCTCGCCGGAATAAATCCGGCTGATCGTCGGCGGCTTGTACTGCGCCAGCGATTCATGGCTGGGCAGGTCGCGCCCATACATCCAGAAGATCGCGCCAATCACCAGCGCGGCCATGAAGATACCCAGTGTGACGAGGCTGAAGATCGCCCCGAAAATCGAAAGAATGAAACGGATCACGTTACTGCCTTTTACTCGCGGTGCCGCCTATATAGGGATGCCCCGGCGCCGGGTCAAAACACGTTAGCTTACTTTAGCCGATTTGCGCCGCAGGGTCACTGACCAATCAGCGACCTTTTGACCAGATCGTCCTGCCGCCATTGCTCCAGCCCGTTGACGATGCCAACCGCCATGCCCCTGCGCCATTCGGGGTCTTTGATGTTTTTCAGGTCTCTGGGGCTGGAGAGAAATCCAAGCTCGATCAGCACCGAGGGGATGTCTGCGGCCTTGAGCACCGAAAACGAGGCCGAGCGGAGCGGTCGGCTGTTCATCGGCCCGCCCTGCTGCGCCATTCCTCCGGCCAGCGATTGCGCCAAAGCATCGGTGCGCGGTTTGGTTTCCTGACGGGCGATGTCCAGCAGAATGTCAGTTACCTCATCATCGGCGCCGTTCAGATCAACGCCCGAGATCAGATCGCCCCGGTCATGACGCTCGGCCAGTTTTTGGCTGGCGACATCCGACGCCTCTTCGGACAGGGTATACACCGCCGCCCCATGCGCGCGCCCCTCAAGCAGAATGTCGGCGTGCAATGAAATGAACACATCCGCCTGCGCCCGATGCGCCAGCGCGATGCGGCGTTCCAGACTGACGAAATAGTCATCATTGCGCGTGAGAACCACGTGATAACCCTCTGACCGTAATAGGGTTTCGCGCAATTCCCGCGCAAAAGTCAGCATCAGGGTTTTCTCATTGGTTCCACCAGCCTCGGCCCCCGGGTCAATGCCACCATGGCCGGGGTCCAGCATCACCACCAAAGGGCGCGTTCCGCCATTGCCGGGCACAACCGGTGTCACCGCCGGTTCCGGCAGGTCCCATCCTGCCTGACGCGGGGCACCGGCGCTGGCCGCGAAACTGTCGAAATCGGTGCCCATCAGCCCAAGGGACAGACGCGCCTGACCGCTGACCTGATCGACCCGCAGATCTGAGGTTTCCACCGACAAGGGCGCGCCAAGCTCCAGCACCATGCGCGACCAGCCTGGAACATAGGCTCCGAATTGCACGCCGCTGATCCGGTCGGTCTGCAAAAGCGTCTGAGGGTCCAACCCGGTCCAGTCGACCTCTTGAAAGTCGAGAACCATGCGATACGGATCCTGCAGGGTGAATACCCGGTACGGCACCCCCTGGCTGAGGCCCAGATCAATCCGTACACCGGACCGGCCATCATCGGTGATCCGGCTTTCGGCGGGCAGAACGCGGGCGAGCGCGTTGAAATCCTGCGCAAACGCAGCACAGCTCAGCGCCCAGATCAGCGCGATGGCGTAGAAAATCCTGCTCATGGCCTCAAGTTTTCCCGAGATCGTTTGACGATGACCCTATCTGACCCAAGCGGTTTTGTGAACGCCCTAGACCGGTTCTGTGATCGCCCCGCGCTCGGCCATAAAACGGCGCAGGCGCTGCAACCCCTCTTCGATGTCAGCCGACGATCGTGCGTAGGAAAAGCGCAGCGTGTGGTGTCCCCGCGCCGGGTCGAAATCCAGACCGGGCGTGACCGCCACACCGGCCTTGTCCAGAATCTCAGCCGCAAAGGCGCGGCTGTCATCTGTCAGGTCCGAGACATCGGCATAAACATAAAACGCCCCATCCGGCGGCGCGATTTTGGTGAACCCTGCCTTGGGCAACCCATCCAGCATCAGCGCGCGGTTGCGGCGATAAACGTCTAGGTTGGCTTGCAATTCATCCTCGCAATCCATCGCGGCCAGCGCCGCCACCTGGCTGGCATGGGGCGCGCAAATGAACATGTTCTGGGCGATGCGCTCGACCACGCGCACCTGATCCTCGGGCACGACCATCCAGCCCACGCGCCAGCCGGTCATCGAGAAATACTTGGAAAACGAGTTGATCACATAGCACTCATCCGTCAACTCCAGCGCGGTGACGGCTTTGGCCTCATATTCGAGCCCATGGTAAATCTCATCACTGATGAAGGACGCGCCCTGCCCGTGTGCGGCATCAATCAGAGCCCCCATTGCAGCGTGATCCAGCATCGTGCCTGTCGGGTTGGCGGGCGAAGCCACCATCAGGCCCTGCAGGTCCATCCCGGCGACATCCGCAGGCACAGGTTGCAGCCGGTTTTCCGTTGCGGTGGGCAGATCGACCGGCACCAATCCCAGCGCCTTGAGAATTTGACGATACGAGGGATAACCCGGCGCGCCGATCCCGACCCGGTCGCCGCTGTCAAACAGCGCCGTAAAAGCCAGCAAGAACCCGCCCGATGACCCGGGGGTGATCACCACCCGGTCAGGGTTCAGGTCGACATTGTACCACTCACCATACAGCTGCGCGATCCGTTGCCGCAGTGCGGGCAGGCCCAGGGCGACCGTATAGCCCAGCGGGCCTTGCTCCATCGCCTTGGCCAGCGCTGCCGTCGCACCCTTTGGGGCCCCTGTTCCGGGCTGGCCGACCTCCATATGGATGATGTGACGCCCGGCCTCTTCGGCGCGGCGCGCAGCCTCCATCACGTCCATCACAATGAAAGGATCGACCCCGGACCGGGTTGAGTTTCTCATGCCCATCTCCCATGTTGCAGCCATGGCTTTTGAACGCGTATCCAGGCTGGCGTCAATCCCGGCTTTGTTGCTGGTTGCAGTGACATGGCTGTCTGCCGCTGCGCCGCTGAAAGCGCAAAGCCTGATCCGTGATCCCGATATTGAATACGGCTTGCGCGAATTGGCCTTTCCTGTCCTGCGTGCCGCCGGGCTGAACACCAACCGCGTTAAGATATTGGTAGTCAACGACAGCACCTTTAATGCCTTCGTCATCGACTATGGCGCGATCTATCTGAACTATGGCCTGATCCTGACAGTCGAAAGCCCCGAAATGCTGCAGGCCGTGATCGCCCATGAGGCCGCCCATATCGCCAATGGCCACCTGTCGCGCCGGGTGGAAAACCTGCGGCAGGCGCAGCGCAATGCCGGTCTTGGCACAGCGCTTGCCCTGATTGCCGCGGCTGCGGGCGGCGGTGAGGCCGCTGCCGGTATCGCCGCAGGCACCCAAAGTGCCGCGATGCGCGATTTTCTGGGGCACACCCGCGCCGAAGAGGCCTCGGCGGATCGCAGCGCAGCCAGCTACCTGCGTGCGGCGGGCATTTCACCCAGCGGCATGGTGGCCCTGCATCAGAAATTCGCAGGTCAGGAATTGCTGAGCGTGGTCAACCAAGACCCCTACATGCGCTCGCACCCCACCAGCCGCGAGCGTCTGAGGGCAGCCCAGTCGTTCATGGTACAATTCGAGGATCTGGCCCAGCCGAACCCCAATGCCGATTACTGGTTTGCCCGGATCAAGGGGAAATTGTCCGCGTTCCTGCGCGCGCCGGGCTGGACCCTGCGCCGTGCGAAAGAAGAAGACGCCCGAGATATTCGCCTGATGCGAGAGGCCGCGGCACATCATCAAAACCGCAACCTCGCCCAGGCTCGTGCGGCCATTGATGCAGCCATCGCGGTTCGCCCAGAGGACCCGTTCTACTACGAGCTCAAGGGCCAGATCCTGCTTGAAAACCGGCAGTTCAAAGAGGCAGTCACCGCCTATTCCGACGCGGTCGATATGGCCCCGAACGATGCCCTGATCCTTGCCGGGTATGGTCGCGCCCTGCTGACACAAGGTCACACAAAGAACGCCCTGCAAGTACTTGAAAAAGCACGCGCCCGGGACCATCGAAATCTCCGTCTGATGCAGGACCTTGGGGTCGCATATGCGCAGGTCGGCAATACCGGCATGGCCTCGGCCGTGACCGCAGAAAGATATGCACTGCAAGGCAAGATGGCCGATGCAGGCATCCACGCGAAACGCGCGATCCGGCAATTGCCCGAAGGGTCTCCGGGTTGGCAACGGGCTCAGGATGTGTTGATTGCCTCAGAGCGCGCCGAAAAATCGAAAAGGAAACGGAAATGATCCTCAGACATGCAGCCCCCGCCCTTCTGGGGCTTTCCCTGATAAGTGGCCCGGTACAGGCGCTGGACCTGAACGCGATGAGCGATGCGGAAAAGGCCGAGTTTGGCGCACAGGTGCGCGAGTATCTGCTGGAAAATCCAGAAGTCATCATCGAAGCGATCAATGTGCTGGAACAGCGCAACGCCGTGGCCGAGGCCGCAGCCGACAAAGAACTGGTCAAAGCCAACGCGGATGAGCTGTTCGAGGACGGTTATAGCTGGGTGGGTGGCAACCCCGACGGCGACATCACTCTGGTCGAGTTCATGGATTACCGTTGCGGCTATTGCCGCCGTGCCGTGCCCGAAGTGGCCACCCTGCTGGAGGCCGACGGCAACATCCGGCTGGTGATCAAGGAACTGCCCATTTTGGGCGATGCATCGGTCGTCTCATCACGCTTTGCCATTGCGACCAAACATGTGGCGGGCGACGACGCCTATAAACAGGTGCATGACGCCCTGCTTGCCTTTAGCGGCGAACCCAACGAAGTCACGTTGCGCCGTATTACAGATGGTCTGGGGCTGGACAGTGACGCCATCGTTGCCGCGATGGACAGCGATGAGGTCACCGAGGAAATCTCGCAAACCCGAGCGCTGGCGCAGCGGATGAACATCTCGGGCACGCCGTCTTTTGTGCTGGGTACTGAAATGCTGCGTGGCTTTCTGCCTGCCGATCAGATGCTGCAGATCGCAAATGGCGTGCGTGAAGAGCAGAGTTAACGTCTCGGGGCGGCCATGCGCCGCCCCAAACGCTTTTGTTTAGGTTTTGTTGGTGGCCACAACGACGGCCGAGCCGCCTGTAATCAGACTGACACCCGCAGCAGCGCCAACGCCGGTCGCGCAGGCCGCAACGCCACTCAGGATCATAGTGCCGGCTGCCTCACAGCCCAAAGCACCTGAAAACGCTTCAGCCTTGGACGAATTGCTTTTGCCACTTGCAACGAATTCAAGCTGCATTTTTGATAGCTCACCAACCTGCTGCATCGTGTGCTGTTCATTGACCCATTCGAATGCCTCTTCCGAGGTGAAGGTCAGGCCCATTCCTTCACCAATGGCGACTGCATCGGGAAGGTGCCCATAGTGCGTGGGTCAGATGCGAAAATCGGAGCTTTTCCAGAACGCCCAGGCTTGGTGACTGCAACGTCCAGACACTTTCTGTTGAATGCGACCCTTGTCTCAGGCATTGATGGAACAAAAGCCTTTGATCCAACGGCCGAGACACGAATGAGCAACAACCAAAAATCTGGATTGTCCCGCGCGGCCGCCAAAGTGCGTCATGCCGGTCGGGTGATCCGAGGCAAGAAAACCTCGCGCAAAACCAAATCAGTGGACATCTCGCCCGCATTTGAAACGTTGTCAAAAACGCGCCTTCCTGCGGCGGATCAAGGCATTGTCGTTGATATCGGCATGAATGACGGCACGGACACGATCTACTATCGCAAACGAGGGTTTCAGGTCATTTCGGTTGAGGCGATTCCTGACCTTTGCGCAAAAGTCTCTGCAAAACTGACTGATCTTGGCATTTACGGCATCGACATCAAGAACTTTGCCGTCACTGACGGAAAGACAAGCGAAGTTACATTCCATGTGAACAAGTTCAACACCGAGTGGAGTTCAGTCGACGAGCAATTCGGAAGCCGCGCGGAAGGGTCTGAACAGATCGTTGTTCCTGCGATTGATGTGTCCAGCATCCTGCGGGATGTCGCGCGCAGAATCCGCTATATCAAGATCGACATTGAAGGGTTCGACAGTGTTGCCGTGTCACAAATCATGTCGTTGGAGCATTTGCCGCCATATCTTTCGGTCGAAAATGGCAGTTCCCACCTGCTTGAGACGCTGCATCAGAACGGCTATGACCGCTTCAAATTCTCGAACCAGAAATATGTGGAATATCAGACCATTCCGCCGCGATCCCGGCATGGAAAAGTTATTGATCACCAATTCCCTTACGGTGCCTCCGGCCTCTTTGGAGAAGATCTGCCAGGCGATTGGTTGTCCTATGACGACGCAATGAAAGTGCAAAAAGGGCTGAACCTTGCAACGCAGAGCGCCCCGGAAAACCTTTTCGCCGCTGTCATTGGCTGGTTTGATCTGCACGCAAAGCATTCATCCATAAAGTAAACTCGATCAGCTGCCCCTGTCGGCAGGCGCACAGCAATTCGTTTTGATTTCGGCTGCCTTACAGTTCTCAGTAGCGAAAGCGCATGCCGATGACACAATCAACGATTGCTTCGTTTAAACTCAGCTGACTTGAAAGAGCGTACCAAATTCCGGTTTACTCGACGGCTTCGTCGGCATCCTGGGCCTGAAACTCAGCCACCAATTGGGTGATAACCGTGTTCTGCTCGGCCTCAAGATCGGCCACAGCATATGTCTCGGCAACAGCGTCCTTAGACAGAACGACGCCCTTTGCCACAGTCCCCGGCGCACCTGCCGGTCCGAAATGTTCGCCATTCATCGAGAAGAACACAGAGCCTGAGGCACCTGCGCGTAGCAAGGGGGGTTCTTCGGTCAGCGGGACTTCGAACACGCTGCCTTGTTCAACTGTACCCAGCGTGCCTTCGAAAATCACGCTGCCATCGGCTGCTGTGACCCGCATCCAGGCCGGATTAATGGCCACGATCTTGAGGGTCGTATCGATCTTTTCAACCACCTGCGGCAAGGCCGGGCGTTCAACTGTATGCACCTCGGCCACTTCGACCTGCGGCAAAGCCTGCGGTTGGAAGGTGCCCACCGTGCGCGGATCAAGTGTGGAAATCGGCGCGTCCCGCGCCACAAGCACCGGTACATCCAGCGCCTGAGGGCGATAGAGCCGATCCAGCGCTTCGGCACTTGGGGCTTCAACCGCAGCGACCTCAGTCTCAGCACGGTTGCGCGCGGCGTCCAGCGGATCAAGATCGGACACCACCACGGGTGCCTGTTCAACCGGGCTGACCTGAACCTGCTGAATTTTGTTCAGAACTGACCAGCCGCCATATCCGATGCCGCAAATCACAGCGACCAACACGAGAGAGGAACCAATCGCCCTCGGCTCGATCTGGCTGACAAAGGATTCCTTGCCCGGGATGTAGGGGGTGTTCGGCGAGATAAACGGATCAGACCCCATCGGCCCACGCGCGGCCACCCGCCCCGTTGGCTTGCGCACAACGGACGCCTCGGCCGACATGCCATGCGCGACCTCAAAGCCGCTTTCCTTGCAGAAATCCGCGAAAGTGTCATCGGGATTCATACCCAGATACCGCGCATAAGACCGCACATACCCGGCGATAAAGCCGGGTGTGTCAAACGCATCGGGGTCGGCGTCTTCGATGGCAGCTATGTAGTTGGCTTTGATCCGCAGCTCGCGCTGAACATCCAAAAGAGACTTGCCCATCGTTGCGCGTTCGCCGCGCATCCGGTCGCCAAGCCGTACCTCATAGTCATCAAACCCTTTGGGTCTGATGTCGGTATCCTCTTCGGAATCGCGCTGAGATCTGCGCCCAATCATCCCTGCTGCCCCATTCTGCCTGCGCGTGTTTCGCGCCAACGCCGAATCGCCCCATTGACGATTCGCCCGTTGTTTTTATTAGAGCAAGTGTAACACGTGCTAAACACAATGCACACTTTGAGAAGAGATTATCCCGCAAGTTCGGCGCGATTTAGCGCACAATGTGACCAAAGTTCGTCCATCGCCTGCACCAGACGATTCATTTCATCCGGGCCATGCACGGGCGACGGGGTGAACCGCAGGCGCTCGGTGCCGCGCGGAACGGTCGGGAAATTGATCGGTTGCACGTAAATCCCAAAGTCATCCAGCAGGCGGTCGCTGAGGATTTTGGTATGCACCGGGTTACCAACAATTACAGGCACAATGTGGCTGCCATGATCAATCAGGGGCAGGCCCAGCCCTTTCAGCCGCAGCTTGAGGATCTTGGCCTGGGTCTGATGCTGTTCGCGCAGCTCGGTCGCTGTTTTCAAATGCGCAACCGATGCGGCGGCCCCCGCAGCAACCGCAGGCGGCAGCGACGTGGTAAAGATGAAGCCCGGCGCGTAAGAGCGGACAGCGTCGCACATTTTCTCACTGGCTGCGATATAGCCGCCCATCACGCCATAAGCCTTGGCCAGTGTGCCGTTAATGATGTCGATACGATGCGCCAGACGGTCACGCTCGGTCACTCCACCGCCGCGTGGGCCGTACATGCCAACCGCGTGAACCTCATCAATATAGGTCAGCGCGCCGAATTCATCGGCCAGATCGCAGATCTCTTCGATCGGGCCAAAGTCGCCATCCATGGAATAGACCGACTCGAACGCGATCAGCTTGGGCGCTTTGGGATCGTCGGCCTCAAGCAGTTCGCGCAGATGGGCAACGTCATTGTGGCGGAAAATACGCTTGGCGCCACCATTGCGGCGCACACCTTCGATCATCGAGGCATGGTTCAGCGCATCGGAATAGATGATCAGACCCGGGAACAACTTGGGCAGCGTGCTGAGCGTTGCGTCATTGGCAATATAGGCGCTGGTGAACAGCAGGGCAGCTTCTTTGCCATGCAGATCGGCCAGTTCGGCCTCAAGCTGCTTGTGATAGACCGTGGTGCCCGAGATGTTGCGCGTCCCGCCCGAGCCTGCCCCGGCGGCATTCACAGCCTCATGCATGGCGTCCAGAACAACCGGGTTCTGGCCCATACCGAGGTAATCGTTGCCACACCAAACGGTTATATTCTGCTGCGACCCGTCCGGGCGCGTCCGCACAGCATGCGGAAAATGCCCATTCCGGCGTTCTATGTCGATGAAAGTCCGATACCGTCCTTCATCATGTAGCCTGGCAATCGCTTGATCGAGCTGAGCAGTATAGTCCACCAGTTTCTCCTTACCTACCCGACCAAGACTGGCACGATCGGGCATCTTACTTGGTACAGCTACAGACCGAATCCGTGTCGCACCGCCGCGTTTCCCTGTGGTCCTCAGGTATAGACCACATTGAAATCGCTCATTTGATTTGCATCAAATATCCCTTCACCTTTGCTGCGACAAGTAAACTTACGTCTATAAGACGCGGGGAAACGACGCAGGTGCCGGATTTCTTTTCCACCCTCGCGCGCTTTTTCCGATCAAACCGCACTGGACGACGCTGACGGCGCTGCTAGGGTCTGGCCAAATCTCAATATCAGGAGACTCTCATGTCACTGGACGCTGTCCTGAACCGCATTGACGCCGACCTTCAAACATCAATCGACCGCCTGATGGAATTGCTGCGCATTCCATCGATCTCGACCGATCCGGCCTATAATGCGCAGGTCGATCAGGCCGCTGATTGGCTGGTCGCGGATTTGAAACAGATCGGTATCGCGTCAGAAAAACGCGAGACATCGGGCCACCCGATGGTTGTGGGCCATGTCGGAGAAGACAGCGATGCCCCCCATGTCTTGTTCTACGGCCATTACGACGTGCAACCCGTCGACCCGCTGAACCTGTGGAATCGCGATCCTTTTGATCCGGCCATCGAAGAGACCGAAAACGGCCCTGTCATTCGGGGGCGCGGTTCATCGGATGACAAAGGCCAGCTGATGACCTTTGTCGAAGCTTGTCGCGCGTGGAAAGCCGTGCACGGCACCCTGCCCTGCCGCATCACTTTCTTCTTCGAAGGCGAAGAGGAATCGGGCTCTCCCTCACTGGTGCCTTTCCTGCGGGAAAACGCCGCCGAGCTGAAGGCGGACCTGGCCCTGGTCTGCGACACCTCGATGGTATCGCGTGGCGTGCCCTCCATCGCCGCCCAACTGCGCGGCATGCTCAAGGATGAATTCACCATCATCGGCCCGCGCATCGACCTGCATTCGGGCCACTACGGCGGCCCCGCCCTGAACCCTCTGCGTGAACTCTCCAGGATCGTCGCCTCGTTCTACGATGACGAAACGGGCCGCGTCGCGGTCGACGGGTTCTATGAAGGCGTGCACGACGTGCCCGCTGAACAGCTGCGCCAATGGGAAGGATGCGGCTTCAACGAGCAGGAATACCTCAGCCACGCCGGATACACACAACCCCATGGCGAGAAAGCCTATTCCACTCTGGAACAGCAATGGGCGCGCCCCACGCTTGAGGTGAACGGCCTGTGGGGCGGCTACAACGGGGCTGGATCAAAAACCGTGATTCCGTCGCAGGCGCATTGCAAAATCACCTGCCGCCTTGTCGGCGACATGGACCCGGACGCGCTGCGCGCCAAACTCCGCAAACATGTGGAAGACCGCCTTTCGCCCGACATAAAGATCGAATGGGACAATGACCTCGAAGGCTCACCCGCCTCGGTGATGAACCTCGACCGCCCCGAATTCGAAGCCGCCCGTGGCGCATTGTCTGATGAATGGGAGCGTGAGGCCGTCTTCACCGGAATGGGCGGATCGATTCCGGTCGTGGGCTATTTCAAGACCGAGCTGGGATTGGATTCAATGCTTGTTGGCTTTGCCAACGAAGATGACGCCATCCACTCCCCAAATGAGAAATATGACGTCAAAAGCTTCCACAAGGGTATCCGGTCCTGGGCCCGCATTCTGGACGCGCTGACGCGCTGATTTTTTGCGAGGCTCTGCCTCGCGCTCCGGGACATTTTCGGACAGATGAAGTGAGGATCCCCTGCTTCATCTGTCTATAAATATCCCGGGGGAGTCGCCCGCAGGGCGGCGGGGGCAGAGCCCCCACCCCACGCAGATCACATGTGAATGACGCGGCCGTAAGCGTCCAGAACGCTTTCATGCATCATTTCCGACAGCGTCGGATGCGGGAAGACGGTGTTCATCAGGTCCTCTTCCGTGGTCTCCAACTGACGACCCACCACATAGCCCTGAATCATCTCGGTCACTTCAGCACCGATCATGTGTGCGCCCAGCAGTTCGCCGGTTTTGGCGTCAAAGATGGTTTTGATCATGCCCTCAGGCTCACCCAAAGCGATGGCCTTGCCATTGCCAATAAAGGGGAAGCGACCGACTTTGATGTCATAGCCCAGTTCTTTGGCCTTTGCCTCAGTATACCCGACCGAGGCCACCTGCGGCTGACAGTAAGTGCAGCCTGCAATGCTTTCGGGTTTCACCGGATGGGCGTGTTTACCCGCGATCAGTTCGGCCACCATGACACCTTCGTGGCTTGCCTTGTGCGCCAGCCACGGCGCACCGGCGATGTCGCCGATAGCATAGAGCCCCTCGACACCCGTGCGGCAGAACTCATCTGTGACCACATGGGTGCGGTCGATTTTGACACCCAGAGCTTCCAGCCCCAGGTTTTCGACATTGCCCACGATGCCGACAGCCGAAATGACAGTGTCGAAATCATGCTTTTCGACCTTGCCCTTCACCTCAATATGCGCGGTGACTTTGCCTTTGGCGCGGTCCAGCTGTTTTACCATCGCCTTTTCCATGATGGTCATGCCCTGTTTGGTAAAGGCTTTCTTGGCAAAGGCGCTGATTTCGGCGTCTTCGACTGGCAGCACGCGATCCATGACCTCGACCACGGTCGTATCCGCGCCCAGCGTGTTGTAAAAGCTGGCAAACTCGATCCCGATCGCGCCCGAACCGATGACCAGCAATTTCTTGGGCATCCGCGGCGGCTGCAGAGCGTGTTTATAGGTCCAGACCAGATCGCCATCGGCCTCAAGCCCCGGCAATTCACGGGCCCGGGCCCCGGTGGCCAGCACGATGTTCTTGGCAGTAAGTTCCTCAGTCCCCTTGTCGGCTTTGACCGAGACCTTCCCCTTGGCCGGGATCGTTGCCTCCCCCATCACCACGGTGACTTTGTTCTTTTTCAGCAGATGGCCGATTCCGCCCGAAAGCTGCGCCGCGACCCCACGTGAACGTTTGACCACTGCATCCAAATCGTAGTCGACCTTTTCGGCCTTGAGCCCAAAGTCCTTGGCGCGTTCCATAAGGTGGAACACTTCCGACGACCGCAGCATCGCCTTGGTCGGGATACAGCCCCAGTTCAGGCAGATGCCGCCCAGGTGTTCGCGTTCGACAACGGCGGTTTTCAGACCCAGCTGAGCCGCGCGGATTGCCGCCACATAGCCGCCAGGACCAGCGCCGATTACGATCAGATCAAAAGATTGTGCAGCCATGTTTTCCTCTCGGCACAGGTCGAATGAAAATTAGTTTACCATTAAACTACTTTTCTCAACGCATCAACAGACCGGACCCGCGACAAATGCGACGCAGGGTCAATGGCCTCTGTTTTCGCGGTTTTCAGCCTATACCCGAGATTTCACAAAGGCTAGGATATTGCTATCCTGCAGACGTGATCTTTCTTAAACACAAGTTATTCGAAAGGCTTACCATGGCCAAAACGCTCAAAGACCTGTTGCTTGCGTTGCTCAATGCCACGCTGATCCTTGTCGCCCTGTGCCTGTTTCTGGGGTGGAAACTGGCTTCAACTGTGGATGACATCACCACCGGGTTTGCAGAAAAAGTGCAGATTGTCGCGCCTTTGAAGGACGAAATACGCGGCATTCGGGGTGAGCTTGTCGCACTACGCACCGACCTTGCTGCAATTCAACAAGAGAATACAGGCGCGAACATTTCAGAGAAGCTGCAAATGTCCACCGCCCTTGTGAAACTGGACAATCTTGAAGCGCAATTACAAGCTGCGCAATCGCGCATCGCTGAGCTGACCGAGGCCCCTGAACTGCTGCTTGACGCGGCCATAGAAAAAGCGGCCGGCGAAGCCGCCGACCACATTGTCGCAATTCGTGGATGCGTTCCCGCGTCTTAACGCGCCGCCTGTAGCTCACGCACTGTCGAGCCATATCCGCCCATGTCGACATAAGCGGCTTCGGGGGCTGTCATCGGACGCTCAAGCGCTTCGTTGCGATAGGGGAACCGTCCGAATTTGCGGATCACCTCGCGATGGGCGCGGGCATGCAACAGGTTGCTTTCGCTGTCCTGAGTCATGTTCTGGCACATCAGACGCACGCAGCGTTCCTGATCGCACAGGTTTTCCGAATGCATCATCGGAAGGTAAAAGAACTGCCGCGCGGGTTCATCGATCTTGAGGTCCCATCCCTTGTCCACCGCGCATTTTGCGGCTGTAAGAGCGGCGCGGTCTGAGGCGAATGCTTTCGCGCTGCCGCGGAACATGTTCCTTGGGAACTGATCCATCAGAACAATGTAGGCCAAAGCCCCGCTTGGATAGGTTAGCCAAAGTGAGAATTTACCCTCATTCGCGGCTTCCCAGGTGGTCAAGAAACGGTTGCGAATGTCTGTGTCCAGAGTGTCATCCTGTAGATACCACCCCTTGGGACCAACTTCATCCAACCAAAAACTCAATACGTCTTCAGGCCCTGCCATTGCCCTAAACTCCGTCGTGTTGCCCTCCCCAGGGACGTAACGTCATTTAAGGGTGTTTTACAGATTTGTGACAGTAAAGATTTGCAACATTTGCGACATAATCATGTGTCCTTGGCAACATCTTGCGCTTCTTGCTCGGCTTCGGCGGCTTCGATCGCCACTTCCTGAGCAACCTCAAAGGCAACCGGCGATGCGGTTGGGTAAACCGTGGACATGGTGCCTGTCTCATCGACCGGAATTGCCGCACGCTGTGTGGTGCGATACAGCGCATAGACCGCCATTGTCAGCAGCAACGCCGCGATGAACAGAAAGTAGCCCGGAGGGCCAAATACCTTATCCCCCATCAGCCAACCGGTGATCAGCGGGCCGGCAATCGCCCCAAGACCGTTGATAAACAGCAGACCGCCTGAGGCGGCTGCCATGTCCTCATGGTTGAGAAAGTCATTGGCATGGGCGATCAGCAGGGAATAGAGCGGGTTCGACATCCCGCCGATGACGAAGGCCGCCCCCAGCAGAACAGGAAAGGCCGCACCGAACAACATACCCACTGTGGCCGAACAGGCCCCGACGCCCGCCACCAGCATGATCAGAAAGCGGCGATCCATGCGGTCGGACATCCATCCCAGCGGGTATTGCAGAACCAGCGCTCCGACGTAGAACGCCGCCACAAAGGTCGAAATCTCGGCCAGCGAAAGGTTCGCACGCGCGCCGTAAACCGACGCCATGCCGAACTGGGCCGAAAAGACTCCGCCCAGCAGAAACATCCCGACACAGCCCAACGGGGAATACCCGAAAAGCTCGCGCAGCGTCATGGGTTTGGTCGTGTCAAAGGCCGGCGTGGGAGAGATCGACAACAAAATGGGCGCGAAGGAAATCGAAACAAGGATCGAGGCGACAACAAAGGTGTCAAACCCGGCCGGGTCGCCCACTAGGACCAGCCCTTGCGCGCTGATGATGCCGATCATCTGAAAAATCATGTAAAGCGACAGCGCCTGGCCGCGATTTTCGTTGCTGGCCGCATTATTCAGCCAGCTTTCAGCGGTCACATACACGCCGGAAAAACAAAAGCCGATGACAAAGCGGCCCAGAATCCAGATGACCGGGTTGGTCATCAGCGGATACAGGATCATGACCGCCGAAATGAACGAGGCAAGCGCCGCAAAGACCCGCACATGCCCGACCCTGCGGATCATTTCAGGGGCAAGCCGCGATCCGCCCAGAAAGCCCATGAAATAGGCGGACATGACAACCGACATCTCAAGGGTCGAGAAGCCCTCGATCTCACCTCGAACACCCAGCATCGTGCCCTGCAGGCCGTTGCCGACCATCAACAGGCCCATACCGAGCAAAAGCGCCCATGCGCTGGACAGGACCTGGATCATTGGGGACTCCGTTAGATGCCGACTTGGTAGTTGGATTCGTTTTGGTATGGAAACCGCTTTTGTTCGCGCTTGTCTACGACATCGCCAAGGAATGATCCCGACATCGCGCCCCTTATGGGATCAAAAGCGACGCATCGCCGTAAGAAAAGAAACGATAGTTTTGTGCAATCGCATGCGTATAGACGTCGCGCATGCGATCCTGACCCATCAGGGCCGAGACCAGCATCAAAAGCGTGGACTTGGGCAGATGGAAATTGGTCATCAGCGCATCGGTCACGTGGAACTGAAAACCGGGATAGATGAAGATGTCCGTCTCGCCTTCCCACGGTTCGATCTGACCTGACCGCGCGGCGCTTTCGATCAGGCGCAGCGCTGTGGTCCCCACCGGGATCACGCGCCCGCCTGCGGCCTTGGTGGCGCGGATCTCGGCGGCGACCGTCGCGCTGACCTGGCCCCATTCGGCGTGCATCTTATGGGTGGTGACGTCCTCGACCTTGACCGGCAGGAAGGTGCCCGCGCCCACATGCAGGGTCACATAGCTGAGCGTGACACCGCGCGCGGCAAGCGCCTGCATCAGCGCCTCGTCGAAATGAAGGGAGGCCGTGGGCGCGGCGACCGCCCCCGAATTGCGCGCCCAGATCGTTTGATAGTCGGTTTTGTCCTGCTCATCCGCTGCGCGTTTCGCGGCGATATAGGGTGGCAAAGGCATCGCACCGGCCTGTTCCAGCGCGGCGTCGAAATCTTCGCCCGTCAGGTTGAACCGCAGGTGCGCCTGCCCGTCCTCGACCCGTTCAAGCGTGGCGCTTAGGGCGTCAGAGAACCGTATCTCTTCGCCCGGCTTTACCTTTTTCAGCGGTTTGATCAGGGCCGCCCATGTGCCATCGGCTTGCGGGTCCAGCAGCGTCGCCTCGATCGCGGCTGACACCGGGCCCTGGGCGCTGTCGCGGTGGCGGCGGCCGTTCAGGCGGGCTGGGATGACACGGGTGTCGTTCAGCACCAGCCGATCCCCGGGCTGCAACCAGTCGGGCAGATCGAACACATGCGCATCCGACACAATGTCGCCCTTGGCCACCAGCAATCGTGCCGAGGATCGCGGGCTGGCGGGCCGCGTGGCAATCAGGTCTTCAGGCAGGTGGAAATCAAAATCGCTGAGTTTCATGGCCGCGCCATAACGCGCTCGTCGCGCCAGTTCAACGCTCCTCTGCCCGCGACCCCGAGGTTCGTTGCGCAGCGTCCGGACGGGGTGGCGTCGCGTTGGGCCCATCCGTCACCGTGGGTGCCGGGGCCCGCAGTAGGTTGCGCAGAAACAGCGGGGCCAGCCCAGACAGCGGATTGACCGACACTTTCGGCTCTCGCAACGGGCCGGTCAGGGTATAGTTAAAGCCGATCACGCCCTCGCCCTTTTTGGTAAAGACGCTGCCGATTGCGTTCAGCAGGTAGATCGGGGAAATCGCCCCGCGCAGGTTCAGCATACCGGACACGATATCAACCGTACCATCAAAGGACAGGCCCATGGACGGCCCGACCGCGCTGCCGCTGAGAACCTTGACCTCGGTTGGTGTGATACGCATCCGGCTTTCGATTGTGGCAAAAAAGATGCCCTGCCCTGCCATCTCATCCAGCAGGCCAACAAGGCTGATGGCGTTCAGCAGCGCGGCCATGGCCGGGGCGTCCTGGATACGTGTATTCGAGATTTTCAGGTCCACATCGTAATTGCCGGGGCCCGCGACCGGTTCCAGCTGCAGGTTCATCGACCCGCCCCGCGCCTGAGTAATCATGTTTGCCGACCGCAATACCTGCCCCGCATCGTCCGACAGCAGGGTCACCGCACTGCGACCCGCACGGGGCGAGACCTGTCCCCGCACCGGGGCGCCGCCGTTCACGCTGGCGGTAAAGGCACCGTTCACGCCTCCGGCGGTCTGGAACGCGCCTGTAAACCCGGTCAAAGCGATGCTTTCAGTCACCTGCAGACGATCCAGCGACACGTCCAGCCGGGGGCTGGCACCGGACGCACCACCTCCGCCGCCTCCGCTGCTGCCAAAGGTTGCACGGCCCAGATTCATGACCCCGCCCAGCACCCGGATATCCGGCACCGCCCCGCCTGTATTGACCAGTTCCGCTGGTACCGCCAACCAATTTCCCAGATCGAATGAGCTGAACGAGACGCGCTCAAACTCTCCGTTGTTGAATGAAATCGACGCGGTGGTGCGCAGCCCTGCAGCGTCCAGCTGTAGCTCGTCCACGCGCAGGTTTTCGCCGAGTGTGGCATCCACGGTCAATGACCCGGTCGTGCCCGCCCCTTTGCGCCAGCCCAGTTCAGGCACTGACAATACCACGCCCGACAAGTCCGAATTTGCCGTCAGTTTCAGCGGCTCGCCCGCCCCGATGCCCAGCGCAATATCGGCGATGCCCTGACCGGTCAGCATACCTTGCGGCAGCCCGGCCTTCAGCTCGGTCATCAGGCGCGGCGAAAGTTCGATCTGCCCCGTCAACTCACTGCGCTGCGGCTCGGTTCCACCGATGGGCTGACGCCATGTGGCCTGCAACGGAACATCGCCGAACAGCCCATCCCCGGACACCGAAACCTGTGTCTGATCGCCATCCAGTTTCAGACGCGGCGCGCTGACCTCGAATCCGGGCACCAGCTTGTCGCTTTGGACGTTGTCGATATCGCCCAGAAAGTGGAACTCGGCCTCTTGGAATTTCAGGCCCTTCTTCATGGGCAAAGACAGCGTGCCGGTCAGGCTGACCTCACCCTCGGCCAAATCGACAGGCAGGTTTGCCTTGGTCAGCAACTGCAACGGCGGCCGGTCCAGTAGTGACAAGGCGGCGGTGGCGCTGCCCTTGGCTATGATCCGCGTGATTGAGGGCGATTCCTTTTTGATACTTGTGTCCGGAATGATAAAAGACGTCCCCGTTGCGTCGATTTCACCGCCCTGATCGGCGACAACGACACCGGCCTCGGCCGTGGCGGTAAAGCGACGGTTGATCAGGCTGGCCTGGCCTTGCGCATTCACCAATGGCGGCAATGTCTTGGCAAACCGGATCGTGGCGCTATCGAACCCAAAGTCCAGATAGATGTCTGGTTTGGTGTCGGGACGCAGCCGCAGCGCAAAATCGACATCCGAGAAATGACCCGCCTTAAGGTTCTGTTCCACCCACAGGCGCGGCTTGGGGGCCAGAAGGTCAGGCCAGTAGTTCAACAGCTGATCCGCGCCCATACTGTCCAGATGCGCGTCTACCTGCGCCGCCCAGCCATCGGCCTCTCCCTTCAGTCTCCCCGTCCCTAGCAGCCGGTAATTGGCATCCTGTATCATGATCTGGCCCAAACGCAGGTCAAACGGGGCAAGCTTCATCTGCATGTCCAGTTCGGCCCGTTCCAGTTTCAGCGACTCGGGGAACAGATTGGCCGGATTGACATTGATGCTGCTGAAACTCAGCTGCGAGGTCAGGCTGTCCAACGTGCCGTTTTCAATCCCGTTCAGATACGCCTTGCCTTCGCCCTGAAACGCGCCCCAGGCCGAGACCACCGACACTTCGTTAAAGTCCAGCTCCTGACGGTTGGGAGTATAAGTGAAATAGGTTCTGGCGGATTCAAAGGGGATCGGGCGGGTTTCCTGAGTGGGCTGCAATGCGCCGGTCCCAAGGTTCAGTGTCGCAAAGACCGGACCCAGTGCGGCATTGCCGTCCACGCTGCCGCGCAAAGCGCCCGAGATCGGAGCCCTGAGCACTTGCAGCCACGAGAGGGCCACCGTCTGCCCGGCAATGTCTTCGGCAGGCAGGTCGGTAATGGCGACGCCAAAGCTGGCCTCGGGCGTTCCCAGAACGCTGGTGTAATTCGCTTCGATGGAACTGGCGTAATCGCGTCCGGTCAGAACCGAGAACCCCGTGGCCAGTCGCATCTCGTCACCGTCGCGGGTGATCGTGATATGGCCGCCATCAAACACCCAGGCGCGGCCCAAGCGCAAATCCTGATAGTCCAGCGTCAGGGATTGCAGTTCGATCGAACGTAGCCCGGACAAAAGAGGCGACAGGAACACATCATCCGATTCCTCGATCAGTTGCGCCAGGTCCGGGGCCTCTTGCACCGGGGCGCTGCCAGTGCCGACAGACAAGGACAGTGCCCCGTCCTTGCCCCGGGTCAGGTCGAACTGCGCGCCCCGCACGGCAATACGGCGGGGACGGATTTGCCCCCGCAGCAATCCGCGCATGGACAACCGCGTGCGCAGATCCGACACCCGCGCGATCTGCTGCCCTGCCGCGTCGCTGATGGTCACATCCGTCAGCCGCAGACGGGGGCGCCAATCCTCATTGACGATGAAACTTGCGTCACCAAAGCTGAATTTCAGGCCCCCCAGGCTCTGCCCCAGCCGTTGTTCGACCCTGTGGCGCAGCCATTCCGGCGCGTGCAGGTTTTGCCCGAACAAAAAGAACCAGCCCAGAAACACCAGCAGGGCCATCGACAGGACCGACCAAACAGAAAAATGCGCAGCAATACGACGACGTGACCGGCGACGCCGGGGTTTCCTGGATTCGGTCGCACTTTTTTTGTCGTGCTGCACCAATTTCTTATCCACGCCTTCCAACCCGCTTGCACCGCCCTATGATCTCGGGCAGCCCTTAAAAAACTTTAGCGGAGTATCCAATGCCCGACGTCTCAGACATCGCCCCTGATTTTACCCTGCCCCGTGACGGCGGCGGCGAGGTAACACTGTCTTCCCTGCGCGGCGGTGCCGTCGTTCTGTTTTTCTATCCCCGCGATGATACGCCGGGCTGCACCAAGGAATCCATCGGTTTCTCGGAACAACTTCAAGCCTTTGAAGATGCGGGCGCTCACGTTTACGGCATCTCGCGCGATAGCGTGGCCAAGCATGACAAGTTTGTCGCCAAGCACAGCCTGACCACACCGCTGCTCTCGGATGAGGGATCGACAGTCTGCGAGGACTATGGCGTGTGGGTCGAAAAGAACATGTACGGGCGCAAATCGATGGGGATTGAGCGGTCCACATTCCTGATCGATGCCGAGGGCAAGATCGCCCGCGTCTGGCGTAAGGTCAAAGTGCCCGGTCATGTGGATGAGGTACTTGAGGCCGTGCGCGGCCTGTAACCCCTTTTCCACGGTCGCCATCCGATCTATGACCCGCAGAACGGATTAGGCGGAGAGAAACAGTGCCCCTGACACTGACCCAGATGGCGACCGAAGTTCTGACCACGGCGGATGGGCGGGCCAAGACCGCCCTTTCCAAACGCCATGCCGCTGCGTGGTTCGCGGCACGCAAGGGCGACGCCCCTGCGATTGAGGTCGGCACCGCAGAACCGCCGCTGCAACCTGCCCGCCCCGATCGGCCTGAACTGCTATCCCCCCGCGAAGTGCCAAAGCGCAAACCGGGGACCGAGGCGGGGCGCATCGCCCTGTTGCATGCCGTCGCCCATATTGAGCTGAACGCGGTGGACCTGCATTGGGACATCATCGCCCGGTTCGGACATGTGCCCATGCCCATTGGTTTCTACGACGACTGGGTCAAATGCGCCGAAGAAGAATCGCGCCATTTCGAGATGGTCTGCGACTGCCTTGAAGCGATGGGCAGCCATTACGGCGCCCTGCCCGCCCACGCGGGCATGTGGCGCGCGGCCGAGGACACGGCCGAGGATCTGATGGGCCGGTTGGCCGTTGTGCCCATGGTCCTTGAGGCACGCGGGCTAGACGTGACGCCCGGCATGATCGACATCTTCCGAAAGGCCAAGGACGAAAAGGCCATCGCCGCGCTTGAGGTGATCTATGCCGAAGAAGTCGGGCATGTCGCCTACGGGTCGAAATGGTTCCATTTTTTGTGCGGGCGCGAAAATGCCGATCCCAAGGATGTGTTTCACAATCTGGTGCGCCGCTATTTCCACGGCGTTCTCAAACCCCCGTTCAACGAAGAAAAACGCGCCGAGGCGGGGCTGCCACCCGATTTTTACTGGCCCCTGACCGAAGACCTCCCCCTGCCTGGTGCTGCGCAATAAGCATGCTCAAATCGGTGTTATCGGCAAATTCCCGCCGAGAATGGGCGGTAAAAAACCCGTTTCTTGTGTGAACTGGTTAACAAACTTGCCCAAAGCATTCGCGCCCTCTATGCACTTCGCCCAAGGGACGGCTATCACTCACGACCGGTCCCGATCTTGGGGATGAGAGGTGAAGACGCGTGCGAACTCGTCTGGCAATCAAACTACACTCACTGCTTGAACGGCATTTCCCGGAGCGCCGGGTTTTCCTGAAATCTGATAATGACACGCGGTTCATCCGACTCAGCTCGGAAACTCAGGTGGTCGCCGTTGCGGGCGTTGCGGTGATCGTCGGCTGGACCGCTGTGGCCACGGCGATCCTGCTGATGGACAGCATCGGATCAGGCAATTTCCGCGAGCAGGCAAAACGCGATCAGGCAACCTATCAGGAACGTCTGAACATCCTGTCAGCCGAGCGCGACATGCGCGCCGAAGAAGCGCTGATGGCGCAGGACCGGTTCAATGCCGCGCTGGAGCAGATTTCAGCCATGCAATCGGAACTGCTGGCGTCGGAGAATCGCAGGCGCGAGCTTGAGACCGGGATCGAGGTGATCCAGACCACCTTGCGCGCCACTATGAAACAGCGCGAAGAGGCACGCACAGAGCTGGCGAACATGCAGGCCGAAACCGGTGAAGGCGATGTCTACCTGACCGCCATGGCCGCCCCCGAACAGATGACATTTATGACCGACGCCCTCGCCCGCACGGCGCAGGAACGCGATCAGATCGCCTCGGATGCGCGGGACGCATTGGACCAGCGGGATGAGCTTGAGCTGGAAATCCGCCTGATGCAGGAACGCAGCGACGAGATTTTCCGCCAACTGGAAGAGGCGATGGTGATCTCGGTCGAGCCGCTGGACAAGATGTTCCGTCAGGCGGGCATGCCCACCGACCGCATCATTGAAGAGGTCCGCCGCGGCTATAGCGGTATGGGCGGCCCCCTGACCCCGATCTCGTTCAGTACGCGCGGTGAAGATCTTACCGCGGACGAAATCCGCGCCAATGTCCTGCTGCAGCAGATGGATCAGTTGAACCTGTATCGCATCGCAGCCGAAAAGGCCCCCTTTGCCAGCCCGGTGCGCGCCGCCGTGCGTTATACCAGCGGTTTCGGCACCCGCCGCGATCCCAAAACCGGCGGTCGCCGCATGCATAACGGCGCCGATTTTGCAGGTGCCCATGGAACAGACATCTTTGCCACGGCTGACGGTGTTGTAACCCATGCGGGATGGCAGTCCGGGTTCGGCAGATTGGTAAAAATCAAGCATGCCTTCGGAATTGAGACACTTTACGCTCATAACACCAAGATCCTGGTGAAGGTTGGTCAAAGGGTCTCGCGCGGGGATCATATTGCTGATATGGGTAGCACTGGTCGGTCTACCGGGACGCATCTGCACTATGAGGTGCGCGTTGACGGTGTACCCAGAAATCCAATGGACTATATTAAGGCTGCGAGAAATGTTTTCTAAGAGCAAAATCAATGAGCCCGCATCCAACGCGCCCGAGACAGCAAAGCCTGCTGCTCCGGCGAGCCCGGCGACCCCTGCACCTGCTGAAAAAAAGGCCAGCACCGCGCCCAAGCCCAAGCCTCCGGCGTCGGTTCTGTCCTCTGACCTGCACATCACGGGGAACCTGAAAACCTCGGGCGATATTCAGGTTGAGGGCACGGTCGAAGGCGACATCCGCGCGCATCTGCTGACCATTGGCGAAACCGCAACCATCAAGGGCGAAGTGACCGCCGATGACGTCGTGATCAACGGTCGCATCGTGGGCCGCGTGCGTGGCCTGAAGGTGCGCCTGACCTCGACCGCGCGTGTCGAAGGCGACATCATCCACAAGACCATCGCCATCGAAAGCGGCGCGCATTTCGAAGGCTCGGTCCAGCGTCAGGACGATCCGCTGAATCCCGGCCGCAGCGCCAAGTCGGGCGCGAACCCGGCGGCAGAGGTCAAGCAGTAAGCCTGACCTCATACCGAAAGGAACAAACGCCGCGGGCCATGCCTGCGGCGTTTTTCTTTTCCCCTTGTTGCCTGGCCTGACGGCGATAAGCTTCCCGTATGGTGATCCTTTTCCTTATCCTGTTGTTGGTCGCGGGCTTTTTTCTGTACCGCCACTGGGCCAAATCCCAGGCGCGGCAACAGTTGCTGGCGACACCGCTGACGGACCATCAGCGCCGCGTGATCGAACAGCAGGTTCCGCTGATCCGCCGCCTGCCCCCCGACCTGCGGGCGAAACTGGACGGTAAGGTGAACCTGTTTCTGGATCAGGTTCAGTTCCACGGCTGCGACGGTCTGGAGGTCACCGAAGAGATGGAGCTGGCCATCGCAGCACAGGCAAGCCTGCTGCTGGTCAACAGTGATCTCTGGTATGATCACCTGACGACCATTCTGATCTACCCCACTGCCTTCAAATCTCGTCAGCGCCGGCAAGACGGCTATGTGGTCAGCGAAAAGGAAATCATCCGCACCGGCGAAAGCTGGGATCGTGGGCCGGTCATCCTGTCCTGGTCCCACAGCAAGCAAGGTGCCGCGAATGATCACGACGGTCAGAACGTGGTCCTGCACGAATTCGCGCATCAGGTCGATGATCTGTCAGGCGGCACGAACGGCGTTCCGATCCTGAGTGACGGGCAGAGTTTCGCGGAATGGGAACGCGTGTTCCTGACCGCCTATGACGCCCATGTCCAAGCGGTTGAACGCGGTCAGCACACGGTCATCGACCCTTATGGCGCAACCGGCCACGAAGAGTTTTTTGCCGTATCCGTCGAGGTATTCTTTGAACAGCCGCAGCAGTTGAAAACCTCGGTCCCAAGCGTCTATGAGCAGCTCTCCAAGCTGTTCCGACTTGATCCTGCCAGTTGGAACTGACGCAGGTTGCTTTGGCAATTCTCCAATGATTTCACAAAATTACATTTTTGAATTACACTAAACTCATTGTTTTCAGGAGGGCTTTTCATGTCATCAAAACTATTGGCCGAGTTTTTCGGCACATTCTGGCTGGTGCTGGGCGGCTGCGGCAGCGCCGTATTGGCAGCGGGTGTTGCTGACGTGGGCATCGGCTGGCTAGGCGTTTCGTTTGCCTTTGGCCTAACGGTTCTGACCATGGCCTATGCGGTCGGGCATATCTCCGGCGGTCACTTTAACCCCGCAGTCAGTTTGGGATTGATGATCGGAGGGCGCTTTCCCGCCAAAGACCTGATCCCCTATTGGATCGCTCAGGTGGTCGGTGCCATCGCAGCCGCCGCGGTTCTATACCTGATTGTCAGCGGCGCGCCGGAATTCGAAGGCGTGGGCAGCTTTGCTTCAAACGGGTACGGCGCGGCCTCGCCCGAGGGCTATTCGATGATGTCGGCCCTTGTGATCGAGATCGTCCTGACCGCCTTTTTCCTTGTGGTTATCCTGGGGGCCACATCAAATTTTGCACCACAGGGGTTTGGCCCGATTGCGATTGGCCTGTGCCTGACGCTGATCCACCTGATCTCAATCCCGGTGACGAACACATCGGTCAACCCGGCCCGCTCTACCGGGGTTGCCCTGTTTGCCGATGCTCCGGCTATGTCGCAGCTGTGGCTGTTCTGGGTCGCCCCGCTGATCGGCGGCGCAATCGGCGCGCTGATCTGGAAGGCGATGGGAGACGATTGAAGAAAAAGCCCCGAGGTGGCGTGCCTCGGGGCCTTTTGATTTAGTCAGTGACAGTCACCGTTTTCATAACGTCCGGCTGGCCGATGACGGCACCGTTGGGGCCTTCGCCCCGCTTGATGGCATCGACAACGTCCATACCGCCGGTCACCTGACCCACTACGGTGTATTCGCCGTTCAGGAACGGACCGGGGGCGAACATGATGAAGAATTGCGAGTTGGCACTATTGGGATCCTGAGCCCGCGCCATACCAATGACGCCACGGTCATAGTTATAGTCCGAGAACTCAGCCGCCAGGTCTGGACGGTCCGACCCGCCAGTACCCGCGCGGCGCATATCGCTGCCGATGCGTCCGAACTCGACATCACCGGTCTGTGCCATGAAGCCGTCGATCACGCGGTGGAACACCACGCCATCGTATTTGCCTTCGGCGGCCAGAGCGCTGATTTGCTCGACATGGTTGGGGGCAAGGTCTTCGAACAGGTCGACGGTGACGGTGCCATTGGCGCCCTCACCTTCGATTTCGATCTGCAGCCCGGTCGCCAGCGCCGGGCTGGCCAGCAGGGCAAAAGCTGCGGCCAGCTTATACATCGGCCGCCACCTTAACGCTGATCATGCGATCGGGGTTCGCAGGCGGCTCACCACGAACAATCGCGTCCACATGCTCCATCCCGTCGATGACACGGCCATAAACAGTGTACTGACCGTTCAGGAAGTGGTTGTCCTTGAAGTTGATGAAGAACTGCGAGTTGGCCGAATCCGGGTTTTGCGAACGGGCCGCGCCCAGCGTGCCCCGGTCATGCGGCAGTTTCGAGAATTCGGCCGGAACGTTCGGCAGCGAAGAACCACCTGTGCCCGCCATGCGGATGTTGAACCCGTCTTCCATGTCGCCGTGCTGCACATCGCCGGTCTGCGCCATGAAACCGTCGATCACACGGTGGAAGGCAACGTTATCGTATTCGCCGCCACGGGCCAGTTCCTTCATACGGGCCGAGTGCTGAGGGGCCACGTCGGGCAGCAGCTCGATGACGACATTGCCGCCTTTCAGCTCGATGATGATGGTGTTTTCGGGATCCTTGATCTCGGCCATGAGGCCCTCCTGTCGTTTGTCTTGCGCAAATACCTATGCGGCATGGGCGTGAATGCCAAGTGACGCATTGACCTGAGGGCAAAATGCAGGAAAAGAACCGCCTAAATCTGTTTCACATTTCTGAGGGATCGCGCGATGGGCTGGAGAACACTCGACGACATGGACCTGAACGGCAAACGCGTACTGGTACGCGTCGACATCAACGTGCCGGTCGCGGACGGGGCAGTCACCGACGACACCCGCATTCAGCGCATCGTGCCGACCGTTCGCGATATCCAGGCCGCGGGTGGCAAGCCGATCCTGCTGGCCCATTTCGGCCGTCCCGGCGGTGAGCGCAAGATGGACCTGTCGCTGCAACAACTGGTCCCCGCCCTTGAGGCCGCCGTTGGCACCACTGTCCAGTTCGCCCCCGATTGTGTCGGGCCCGACGCTGAGGCCGCCGCAGAGGCGCTGCAGCCCGGTCAGGTTCTGCTGATGGAAAACACCCGTTTCCATGCAGCAGAAACCAAGAACGACGCGGACCTTGCCGCCGGCATGGCCAAGCTGGGGGATGTCTATTGCAATGATGCCTTTTCAGCCGCGCACCGCGCCCACAGCTCGACCGAGGCCATCGCCCGTCTGTTGCCCGCCTGTGCGGGCCGTCTGATGCAGGCCGAGCTTGAGGCGCTGGAGGGCGCACTGAGCGCCCCCAAACGCCCCGTAACCGCTGTGGTTGGTGGCGCAAAGGTTTCGACCAAGCTGGAATTGCTGGGCAACCTGATCAACAAGGTGGACTACCTGGTGATCGGCGGTGGCATGGCCAACACGTTCCTCGTTGCCCAAGGCGTGAACGTCGGTAAATCGCTGGCTGAAACGGCGATGAAAGACACGGCGGTCGAAATTCTGGCCAAGGCCGACAGCGCGGGTTGCACCATTGTCCTCCCCTCGGACATCGTGGTTGCGGAGAAGTTCGAAGCAGGCGCGCCACATCAGGTCTTGCCGGCCGATCAATGCACCGCGGACGGTATGATCCTGGACGCTGGCCCGGATAGCGTCGCCGCAATTTCCGAGATCTTTGGCAACAGCCAGACCCTGATCTGGAACGGTCCCTTGGGCGCGTTCGAAATCGCACCCTTCGATGCGGCCACCAATGCCGCCGCCCTGAAAGCCGCAGAGTTAACCCGCGCGGGCCAACTGGTTTCGGTCGCAGGTGGCGGTGATACGGTTGCCGCGCTGAACGCCTCGGGCGCAGCGGCGGATTTCTCGTATATCTCGACGGCTGGCGGCGCGTTCCTGGAATGGATGGAAGGCAAAACCCTGCCGGGCGTTGCCGCGCTGGATCAATAAAACGCCCGCATTCGCGGTTTTTTCGAATCAGGGGATTCACAACCCGAATCGCCTGTGACATAGTGTGTTCAGAGGCTCGCAAAGGGCCCGTTATTGAGGCGTTTCATACGGCGGTAAACAGAGTGTCCCGTTCCCATCGGCCCGGTTTGGGCGCAGTCGTTTTCTTCATGGTGGCATTTATGCTGGGTGTGTATTTCACCTTCGCCGCCGTGCAGGGCGACTATGGCCTGTTCAGACGGGTCGAGATTGCAGCGGAACGGGACGCCCTGTCGCGCGACCTGGGTAAGCTTGAGGCTGAGATCGCCGAGATGGAAAACCTGACCCGCCGCCTTTCAGACACTTACCTGGACCTCGACCTGTTAGATCAGCAGGCGCGTTCCGTTCTGGGCATGATCCGCTCGGACGAGATTGTCATCCGCTGATCAAGAGCCAAGATTTTTCGACGAAAAATCTATCGCGCATCACGGAAACCGTTGCGTTTTCGGTCAGCTTCCGCACGAACGGACGCTGCGTCACATTAACACTCGCCAGAAAGCCGGAAATGCTTTAAGAGATAGTTTAACGCTAAACTATCTGTCCAAAAGGGGGAGATCGCCACGATGGCTGCGCGAAAAACCACAAAGAAACCAAATGTTTCTGCAGAAGAGCTAAAAACCTACTACCGCGAGATGCTGTTGATCCGCCGATTCGAGGAAAAGGCCGGTCAGCTTTATGGTATGGGTTTGATCGGGGGGTTCTGCCACCTCTATATCGGACAGGAAGCCGTTGTTGTGGGTCTAGAGGCCGCAGCACAGGAAGGCGACAAACGTATCACCTCATATCGCGATCACGGCCATATGTTGGCCTGCGGCATGGATCCGGGCGGCGTGATGGCCGAACTGACCGGGCGCGAAGGCGGTCTGTCTAAAGGCAAGGGCGGCTCCATGCACATGTTCTCGAAAGAGAAGCATTTCTACGGCGGTCACGGCATCGTCGGTGCGCAGGTGCCTTTGGGGGCAGGTCTGGCCTTTGCCGACAAGTACAAGGAAAACGGTGGCGTCACCTTCACCTATTTCGGGGACGGTGCGGCCAACCAGGGTCAGGTCTATGAGACGTTCAACATGGCGGCTCTTTGGGAATTGCCCGTGGTCTTTGTGATCGAGAACAACCAATACGCCATGGGTACGGCACAGGCGCGTTCGACCTCTTCGGCAGATATCTATCACCGCGGTCAAGCCTTCGGCATCCCGGGCGAAATGGTCAACGGCATGGACGTGCTTGCGGTCAAAGCCGCCGGCGAAAAAGCCGTCGCCCACTGCCGGGCTGGCAAGGGCCCATACATCCTTGAGGTCAAAACCTACCGCTACCGTGGCCACTCGATGTCTGACCCGGCCAAGTACCGCACCCGCGAAGAGGTTCAGAAGGTCCGCGAACAAAGCGACCCCATCGAACATGTGCGCGAGCTGCTGCTGACCGGCAAACACGCGACCGAGGACGACCTGAAGGCGATCGACAAAGAGATCAAAGAGGTCGTCAATCAAGCCGCCGAATTCTCGAAAGAAAGCCCCGAGCCTTCCGTTGAAGAGCTCTGGACTGACATTTACGCCTGAGAGGACGAATAAGACATGGCAACCGAAATTCTCATGCCCGCCCTTTCGCCCACGATGGAAGAGGGCACGCTGGCCAAATGGCTGGTCAAGGAAGGCGACACCGTATCCTCGGGCGATATCATGGCCGAGATCGAAACCGACAAGGCGACGATGGAGTTCGAAGCTGTCGATGAAGGCATCGTCGGCAAGATCCTGATCGAAGAAGGGACCGAGGGGGTGAAGGTGAACACCCCTATCGCGATCCTTGTGGAGGAAGGCGAAGACGCCTCTGCCCTGCCCGCGGCTGCGCCCGCAGCCGCAGCGGTGACCGAGGCCGCCCCTGCGGCGGTTGAGGCCCCCGCTCCTGCAGCCGCCCCTGCTGCACCGGTAGTCGACCTGTCGCCTGATTGGCCGGCGGACGCTGAAATGAAATCCGAAACCGTCCGCGAAGCGCTCCGCGACGCGATGGCTGAGGAAATGCGCGGCGACGACGATGTCTACCTGATGGGCGAAGAAGTCGCAGAATACCAGGGGGCTTATAAGATCAGTCAGGGCCTGCTGGACGAGTTCGGCGCCAAGCGCGTGATCGATACCCCGATCACCGAGCACGGCTTTGCCGGTATCGCGGTTGGTTCGGCCTTTGGGGGTTTGAAACCCATCGTCGAATTCATGACCTTCAACTTCGCCATGCAGGCGATTGACCAGATCATCAACTCCGCCGCCAAGACGCTCTATATGTCCGGTGGTCAGATGGGCTGCCCCATCGTCTTCCGTGGCCCCAACGGTGCCGCCGCCCGCGTGGCCGCGCAGCACTCCCAAGACTATGCGGCGTGGTACATGCAAATCCCCGGCCTGAAAGTCGTCATGCCCTACTCGGCAGCCGACGCCAAAGGCCTGCTGAAATCGGCAATCCGCGATCCCAACCCGGTGATCTTCCTAGAAAACGAAATCCTCTACGGACGGACGTTCGACGTACCGCAAGTGGATGACCTGACCGTCCCTCTGGGCAAGGCGCGTATCTGGCGTGAAGGCTCGGACGTGACCATCGTCAGCTTTGGCATCGGCATGCAATACGCGCTGGAAGCCGCCGACAAGCTGGCCGAAGACGGCATCAGCGCCGAGGTCATCGACCTGCGCACCATCCGTCCGATGGACACCGGCGCGATCATCAACTCGGTGATGAAAACCAACCGTCTGGTGACCGTCGAAGAAGGTTGGCCGCAAGGCTCGGTCGGCAGCTACATCAGCTCGGTCGTGATGCAGGAGGCGTTCGATTATCTCGACGCG
Organism: Ruegeria sp. CH10; assembly: GCF_056537125.1. Lineage (NCBI taxonomy): Bacteria > Pseudomonadati > Pseudomonadota > Alphaproteobacteria > Rhodobacterales > Roseobacteraceae > Ruegeria > Ruegeria sp. CH10. The sequence goes on from NZ_JBQFQY010000002.1 coordinate 253,457, forward strand.
CCCGTCATCAATTGCACCGGCAAGGATGTTCCGATGCCTTACGCCGCGAACCTCGAAAAACTGGCCCTGATCACCACCGATGAGGTGATCGCCGCCGTCAAACAAGTGACCTACCGGTAAGGAGCATGACAAAGCTCAAGACATCTCTTCTGGTAGTAGCAGGGTTCGTCTTGGGCTTCCTCACCGGTGATTCATTGGATTGGCTCAAAAACTCAATGACTGCTTCTTACCAAGCTCTGGACCATAGCATCACTCTCACACACCTTTATTCTGAGCAAGAAAACTTGCGCGCTGAAAGTGACGTTCTGAAAGCTATGGCGGAAACTCATTGGAAGGGAATGTCTGCCGAAGAAGCCAAGGATCGGCTCCAGTCACTTGATGTTTTTGACTTTGCAAAAGGCAGCGAAGGTTTCGCTGCTGGTCCTGTATTTATTCGATTGCAGGACGGAAACGTTTCCGAAATTCAAGCCCATTGCGCTCGGTTGAAATCCGATGGCTGCAAGGACGAGGGAGTGAACTAAAATGCCCACAGAAATTCTGATGCCCGCCCTGTCGCCCACGATGGAGGAAGGTACGCTTGCCAAATGGCTGGTCAAGGAAGGCGACACCGTATCAAGCGGTGACCTTCTGGCCGAGATTGAAACCGACAAGGCCACGATGGAGTTCGAGGCTGTTGACGAAGGCACCATCGGCAAGATCCTGATCCCCGAAGGCTCCGAAGGGGTCAAGGTCAACACCGCCATCGCGGTTCTGTTGGAAGATGGCGAAAGCGCGGATGATATTGGCGCAACGCCTGCCACAGCCCCCGCGGCTGCACCCGCAACCGCCGCAGACAACGAGGCCGCCGCGCCAGCGGCGTCCGAGGCGCCTGCCCCTGCCCCGGCTGCCCCGGTCAAGGCCGATGGCGGTCGTATCTTTGCCTCTCCGCTGGCCCGCAGGATTGCCGCGCAAAAGGGCCTCGATCTGGCGCAGATCACCGGCTCTGGCCCGCATGGCCGTATTGTCAAAGCGGATGTGGAAGGCGCAACAGCAACTGCCCCGGCGGCAGCACCCGCACCTGCAGCCGCCACCCCGGCAGCTTCAGCACCGGCTGGCCCATCTGCAGACGCAGTCGCCAAGATGTACGAAACCCGGGACTACGAGGAAATCAAGCTCGACGGCATGCGCAAGACCATTGCTGCGCGCCTGACCGAAGCCAAGCAAACGATCCCGCATTTCTACCTGCGTCGTGACATCAAGTTGGATGCGCTGCTCAAGTTCCGCAGCCAGTTGAACAAACAGCTGGAAGGTCGGGGCGTCAAGCTCAGCGTCAATGACTTCATCATCAAAGCCGTGGCAAACGCACTGCAACAGGTTCCGGCCTGTAACGCGGTTTGGGCCGGCGATCGGGTGCTGCAACTGAAACCGTCGGACGTGGCCGTCGCGGTCGCCATCGAAGGCGGCCTGTTCACCCCGGTCCTTCAGGATGCCGACACCAAATCGCTGTCCGCGCTTTCGACCGAGATGAAGGACCTGGCCGGTCGCGCCCGTGAACGGAAACTGGCCCCGCATGAATATCAGGGCGGGACCTTTGCGATCTCGAACCTCGGCATGTTCGGCATCGACAATTTCGACGCCATCGTGAACCCGCCCCATGCAGGTATTCTGGCCGTGGGCACCGGGGTCAAGAAACCGGTCGTGGGCGATGACGGAGAGCTGACGGTCGCCACCGTTATGTCCGTTACAATGTCTGTTGATCACCGCGTGATTGACGGCGCATTGGGGGCTGAGTTGCTGCAAGCCATCGTGGACAATCTGGAAAACCCGATGGTCATGCTGGCCTGACCCAGCCACGAACCAACCCATGTTTTGCCGCGCCGGGTGAATTCCGGCGCGGTTTTCTTTTTGGACCTGCCGGGATGTGAGCCAGCGTGAGCGGCCCAATGCTTGTTCAATCCCGGACGGACCCCCACACTCTGTACACGCCCATCACAGATGCAGAGGTGCCCAATGACCCTTACTCGCCTGTCCAGAATGTTTGTGGTTTTCCTGATGCTGGCCGCAATCGCGCCAGCCGATGCCTATTCCAAGCCCAACAGCTATCCCGGTGAAAACTCGAAATTCAACTCGAAAAGCGCTGTCGCAAAATGGGAGGCAGATCGCGCGAAGCGTATAGAAGAGAGAAAGAAACGCCGTGAAGAACGGCGGCTCAAGCGGCAGACCAAAAAGGACAACCGCCTGAACTGACCCCGTTACTGGTCTTTACCCAGCATGTGATCCATTGAGATCGACGGCTGGTCGCACCCCGCCTCCCCCACGATCTTTGCCGGAATGCCGGCGACGGTCGTGCAGGCGGGGACCTCTTGCAGCACCACCGATCCGGCGGCGATACGGCTGCAATGACCAACCTGGATATTGCCGAGAACCTTTGCCCCGGCCCCGATCAGAACCCCGTCACCAATCGTCGGGTGACGCTGTTCTTCTTCCTTGCCGGTTCCGCCCAACGTCACGGAATGCAGCATTGACACGTTGTCACCGACCACGGCAGTTTCCCCGATCACGATGGAATGGGCGTGATCGATCATGATCCCTTTGCCGATTTTCGCGGCGGGATGAATGTCGATCCCGAAAATCTCGGACGAGCGCATCTGGAAAAAATAGGCCAGATCATACCTGCGCTTGTTCCACAGCCAGTGGGCCACGCGATACGCCTGCATCGCCTGATACCCTTTGAAATAGAGGATCGGCTGCAACAACCGGTGGCAGGCCGGGTCCCGCTCATACACTGCCATCAGGTCGGCACGGGCAGCTTCGACCAGCGAAGGATCGTCGGCATAAGCCTCATCCACGATTTCACGCAGGACCATCATGGACATTTCATTCGAGCACAGTTTGGCCGCCACACGGTACGACAAGGCCCGCTCAAGGCTGCGATGGTGCAGGATACAGGCGTGAACCAGGCCGCCCATCAGCGGCTCATCTTCAACGGCGGTCTGAGCTTCGGTTGTGATACGGGTCCAGACCGGATCAACCGGTGTCACGTGACTGCGCTTTTCCAACATGGCTTTTCTTCCTTTGCTGCGCCTAGAATGCCATTTAGTTGTAAAAACACCAAACGCAAACCCGTGATCGACAGGGTAACAAAAATGAATGACGCCGAAACAAAGGATTTTGCGGCCCGAATTCAGGCGCGTTTGGCCGAGATAGCAGGTCAGTCAGCTGCCGGAAAAGACGCGCAGGCGATTGTGGATCTGGATCAGCAGGCCGTTGGACGCCTCAGCCGAATGGATGCGTTGCAAAACCAAGCCATGGCCAAGGCGCAACAAGCCCAAAGGGACATCGAAACCAGGCGTTTGCAGGCCGCTCTGATCCGTATCGACGAAGGCGAGTACGGCTATTGCGAAGATTGCGGAGACACAATTCCGCACGGTCGCCTGGCGCTTGATCTTGCCGCCACCAGATGTGTCAGCTGTGCAACCGGATGAGATGGTGCAGAACCATCTCGAAACACTGACAATATTGCAGATCATCAAAGCCCGGCTCATCTGCCAGGCGCCGGTTGCGAGCCGCCGCCATCAATGATCCGTTGCCAAATAGCGGGTGCAGCCGTCCGGTGTGGCCGACATATTTGTCGGCCATCTCCGCCTCATAAATCATCCGGGAACAGAGACGCTCTCGTTCGGTCGCCGGTGCCGCCAGCAAAGCGCGGGCGGCGGCACTGATGTCACCATGCAGAACGGGGCGCATCGCAGCGACTATTCCACCGTCAGAGTGGCGAACAGACCCGGCCCATAGCTGGCCGAGACTTGCGCCACCTGAATGTCATAAGGCCCGCTCACCCCATCTGCCGCCTTTGCAACCGTCGAATAGTACCAACTAGCTTCGCTTACCACCTGCTCGCGCACAAGCGAACCGCCTTGGCGGATTTGGACAAGGTAGGTTTCGTTCTCCTCTGCCAAAGGCACGTCCAGACCGGCCCAGTCATCGCCATCAAGCCGCGTGCGACGTGTCCAGATCAGCTGGTCGCCCGAGGCGTGCTGCACTGACCTGAGATGCACCGGCGCATAGGGGCGCAGGCCGTTGCCATCGAACGCCTGAACCAAATGCACAAAGGAAGGGTCATCATAGCCCCGTGTCGCCGGTCCAATCCGGTAATGCTTGGCGACGCGCCGTTCCGAGCGCAACAGCCCGGTTTGGTAGATGCGCTGATCCAGCAGAACAAACATCGACCCGTCCGGCCATACGTCCGGCATCACAGCATCGGTTCCCAGCTGACCACGCAAACGCCCGGACAGGGTGTAAACACCAGTGTCCTGCAATGTCGCGTCGGCAAACTGGAACAGCTCCCAATTCCCCGGCGTCCCGTCCCCTATCGCCGCCAGGTTGGCTCCGTTCAAAAGCGCCTCGCGCGGGCGGGATTCCAGTACCCCATCGATTAGATTGACGCGCAGGGGCGTACCTTCGTCCCACAGACCCGCACTGGCCCGCCGCAATGGTGTTTCGGTGAATCCTATGACCGCCTGGCCCGCGATGACCTCTTGCAAAGCATAGTCTTCGTCCTGGGCAGCTGAATATACGGCAACGCTGCCGGGCCATGGATTTGCCGAGGCCGCCACATAGGGCGCGTGCGGCGCCTCTGATCCGGTAAGCAGCGGCAGGTCCAGAAACACTGGCAAAACGGGAACCGGGGCGACAAACGGTTTTTCGCTTACCTCATCATCGGGCAGGTCCGAGGCCGCATAGACGCCCGGTTCAATCCGAACGGCATCCGCGATTTGCAGATCGGCCTGCTCTACCCGGTCGATGCGATACCGCGCACCCTGCCCGTCCTGGGCCAAGGTGACGACATCGCCTGCCCCCACATGCAGCATCGAGGGCGGCAGCGCAAAGCGCGTCGTCTCGCGTGAAACACGCGCCTCGCTCAACCACCGTTCCACCGTCTGGCGGCCTTCGGCGCGGGTCATCGACAAGGGCACTTCGTTGACCGAGACCGCATGGGTGCGCGCGTCCGGCAGAACGGCCTCTTCCGAGACGACGTCATGGTCAGCATCAGACTGCACAAAGCGCAGACGAACACGGCCCGTCAGTTCGGCCTCAGCCTCACGCCGGTGTTCCACGCGTCCTTCGATATCGGCGCTGTCCGCCAGCAGGTCAGTGTCCAGCTCAATTGCCTTGCGACCATCCCGCATCTGAAAGCGTAAAATGCCGTCCCGCTCAATCGCGTCGAAGCCGTATCGCAACATCAATGGTTGCAAGGCAGCCCGGGCGGTTGTGACATCTTCGATCGCATAACCGCGCACCACACCGTACAGGCGCGACACATCGATATGGGTTACCCCGGCCCCATAACAAATCTCGGTGACGACCGAGGCCAGAGTGCGGCTGCCCGACCGTCCGTTCAGCCAATGACCGCGCGGATAGTTTGCACCATCGCTCCACTGGCTGCGCAGATTTGGAAAAGTGGGAAACGGGCGTGCGTCCCAGGCCCAGACATAGGCGTTGGACATGTCGATCATACGGCCGCTGTACTGATCGGATTTCGGGTTGATGGCCGGATCGGACCAATAGCCCAGCATCGCCCTGAGGTACTGCACCTGCATGAAATCATCACGCATCCCGTTGGAATGACGCGGCAGGCTGGATTCCGATGATTTCGGGTCCAAGAATTTGTTCGGCTGATTGGTCCCCCTGTCGATCGCCGCGCAGCCAAGCTCGGTGAACCAGATCGGTTTCGACCCCGGAACCCAATTCGTGGGGTTTGCGCGGCGCACACCGCCCACCCGTTCGTGATGACGGTTCGACCACCAGTTGCGCAGATCCTTGTAACGCCAGACCCATGGCTCATCATGCTCGCCGTCTTCGATGGGTGTGCGAATTTGCGCTTTGGCCTCTTCTGGCGAGGCGTAGTACCACTCATAGCCCTCGCCGCCCTCGATATTGCCCCGCAGGTATTCCAGATCATAGATCGCATCTACACCGGATTGGGCATCCAGATGGTCCACGCCATCTCGCCAGTCCGACAGCGGCATGTAATTGTCGATACCCACGAAATCGATATCGTCATCGGCCCACAACGGATCGAGGTGGAAATACCGGTCACCGGACCCATCATTGGGCTGATAGCCGAAATACTCACTCCAATCAGCTGCATAACCGATCTTGGTATCCGGCCCCAAAATGGTCCGAACCTCTGCTGCCAGCTGGCGCAATTGCGCGACCGCCGGGAACCCGGAAAGACCCCGGATTTGAGTCAATCCACGCATCTCGGATGAAATACAGAAAGACGCCACGCCACCTGCGGATTTACACAGGGCCGCATAGTGCAGGATGAACCGACGCAGCCCCCATTCCTGTGGGCCGGTATAGGTGACAGTTCCATCGCTCACGACAAAATCGCTGGCGCGGGCCGAACCGAAAAACGCGGCAACCTGCGTATCAGCGGCGGCTGTCTGATCCGGAGAGCCCGCGCGCCCTGGCGCCTCGCTTAACGTGATACGACCGCGCCACGGCAAATGCGGCTGGTTGCCAGCATCGGACCATGGGTCGGGCAAACCGTTGCCCTCCAATTGATCCATCAGAATAAACGGATAAAACATGACGCGTTTACCGGTGCTTTTTAAATGGCGGATCGCCTGCACTACGGCCTTATCCGAAGGTGTAGCACCATAGACTGGCCGGTCGTTCTGATAACGGACCTGCTGGGCCGAATGACGTATTTCCCCGGCGACCTGCCAGGGCATGTTCTCACCTTCGATGTCCTTGCGCAGGACCTTCGGCCGCAATTGACACGACCCGCACCGCAAATCGTTCCCGAACCATGACACGATAAGGGATGCAGCACCGCAGGATTTCAGCTCGGTCCGCAGCGCGCGTGTTGCAGTCACAAGATCAGGCTTGCCCGAGGCCGAATTCACATTTGCAGCCCAGCTTTGCCCAGCGCCTTTGGTATAGTTGACCTGTTCACTGGCCAACGCGTATTCACCGGTGCCCGGCATCAACGCCACACCCCGGATAGTTCGGGACAAAGCGCTCGGAGTATCAGGCAAACCCGGCTGCTCCTGTCGCACGACCTCGAACGAAAACTGCGGCACTCGGTTGCCAAACTGAGCCAGTTGCAAGTCTTCGATCACAACATAAGCCGTCCCGCGATAGGCGGGCACTTTGCCCGTACCTTCGACCGCCTCGATCAAAGGGTCGGGCAGCTGTTGGTTGTCGCCGCGATAAAACCGCATGTTCAGGTTTGCGCGTTCCAGCTCCTCTCCGTCGGCCCAGATGCGAGGAACATCCGAAATCACGCCGTTGCCCAATGCAATGGCCAGCGAGATCGAATAGCTGTAGCTATGCGTGGTTGTGGTCACCTCCGGCGCTTTGGGAGAGCCCTTGCCGCCACCCCCGCCCCCTTGGGTCGTCGTGCTTGTGGATTTGGTCTCCAGAAAGTCCGAGGCCCAGATCACCTGACCACCCACACGCATCCGCCCAAAGACCGTCGCGACCGGGGCACCTTCCCCTGTTTCAGTCAGGCGAAACCGATCCAGGCGTCCGGTTTCGACAACCTCGCTACCGCCTCCCATGACTGACTGGCTCATGAGTCGCTGGTCGATCACACGGCCCAAAGTCGCGCCGATTGCGCGGCCAATGACAGCCGTTGATAGCCCCGCAACCGTACCGCCAATCGCGCCGCCAACTGCAGCCCCCGCTGCGGACAGAACTATTGTCGCCATTTACTTATCCTCCAGAGGGAATTCAAAACAGGCGACCACCCGGCGGCGCCAGGGATCACTCAGCGTGTTTTCAACGACGCCATGGCCGGAATAGGCATGGATAAAGCGCGGTACGGCCCCTGTTTCGCTGACGATCCCGACATGTTTGGCGACACGCCCTTGACGCATGCGAAACAGAAGAACATCACCCATTGCAGCCTGATCTTGTGGCTTTTCAACCAGATGGCGGCGGGCCGCGGCCCACATCCGTTCGTCACCCTGCGGTTCAGACCAATCCATGCTGTAACTGGGCACTGCTTCGGGTTCATGACCGACAAGGGCCCGCCACACACCGCGCAGCAAGCCCAGACAATCCGTGCCGCCGCCTTTGACCGACGCCTGATGAACATAGGGTGTTCCCAGCCAACTGCGGGCTTCGGTCACGATATCCTGTCTGCGGGTGCTCATCGTCTGCTCCCTCCGGTGTTGGGATTACCCTGCTTGGGCACGGCCATCATCCAATCCTCACCGGGAAGGTCGGGAAATCCCTGAAAGTTCAGAAGGTTGTTGAACTTCAGCCGACAGGTGTACATGCTTTTGTTGCATCCGGCAGTCAGCCTGACCCGATCGCCGACGGCCAAACCGCCGCAGATACCGGACCACAACGTGACGTTCCGCCCGCCGGAAACGCGTTTGTCCTGTTTGATGACATCCCAAAGCCCGGCAGCCTGTCCGGTCAGCACATCCAGCCTGCCACGTTTGAACCAACCATTGTCGCGGCCACCCGCGCCTTTCAGTAACAGATTGCTGCCCGCCGTCAGCTCCACCACTTCGACGTCGGCCTGATAGCCCGGCGTGTCGAGCTTGAACTTGCACGCCCGATCCCCCAGAACCGCCGTACATGGCTTCTGGTAAATGCGCCCCATCGGCTGGTTCAGTAAATCCGTGAGCCCGCGTAGTTCGGCATGAAACGCCCCACCCGCGCGCCGCAGTTCTCCGATCGAGCCGCGGAACTGCAGCATCCTCTGATCGGTATCAGTCCAGTTCACCAGCCAGGCACGAACCTCGGCACCATCGAAACGACCCGCTTCGATATCCCCTTCGGTGACGGCTGCGTCCGACAACGCGCCCATCGCCTCGGAATTGTCGATGGACAGGCCCGTCGCCTGCTCAATCGCCGACGCGGTCAGGCCGGAACTGGCCGTGAAGGTCATCCCGTCAAAGCGCAGTTCCATATCGTGGTCGGTAAACCCGTATTCCTGTCCGTCCGCGCGCCGGATCATCCAGCAGCGGCAAGTCGTTGTCAGCCCGTTTTGCAGATGCGCCTGTAATCCCTGTTTGTCGCCGCTCATCACACACGCACCTCAACCACGGGAACACTGGGAACGTCGCCGGCCTGGAAACTCGCCACGCTGGTTTGGATCTTGTCGGTGTCAAACCGCACCGGTACATCGAACTCGTACCCGGCCGTGATCTCCACCTGCTCGGGCGGCGGCGCGGTGAACGAGATCGCGCCCGTCGCCAAATCGACCTCAAAATCCACGCCCTCGCGCATCTGGTCCTGTTCTATGCCAATCTTTACCGTTCCCTGGACAGGTTTGACGATTGGCCGGACATAGCTGAACCCGCCCGAGCTGTAGGTCTTGACCAAGCGGAACGTCGTTGTCGTGCCGTCGCCTCGGGCAATAACTTGATCGCGCTGGCTGACCTCGGCAGTCGCAGCGCCGGACTTGTAGTCTGACCAGTCTTTCCAGCGAAAGCCGAACATCTGACCCTGGCGCGCCTCGAAGAACGAGATCAACGTCTCGATATCATCCAGCGACCGCATCCCCAGCCCGGCGTCATACCGGCGTCTAGAATGCGCCCATGGCGTGTTGCGTTCTTCAAAACCGTTGGCCAGCGTGACAATATCTGTGCGTCTTTCCGGGCCGCCGACCGAGCCAAAGCTGAGGCTGGCGGGAAATCTGACTTCGTGGAAATTCATGACCTGCTGCTCCCTGAATTATCTGTTGCGATTGCCACGGCCCAAGGCGCGGCTCATCTGTGCAGCGATTTGCCCCTGACTGCGGCGGAACCCCTGCACATCAGGCGTGGTGATATTCATCACCACGTTCACCGCCCGTCCCCCGCCCGAGGTGCGCACGCCCAGTTTGCCGTCCGAACCACGAGCCAACGGCATGATCGCTTCGGGACCAGCCTCACCCATCAGGCCGGTGCCGCCGCGCATCGGGAAAGTCGTGGGCCCACTGACCACACCGCCATTGGCAAAGGGCATGACACGTCCCTGGGAAAAACTGCCGCCATCTGCGAAAGGCAGAATGCCTTGCACCAACCCGCCGACTGTATTGGCGAGCATCCCTCCGAAATGATCCGTCACCGGCTTGATCGCTGCCGAATAGGCCGTGCGGATCATCGAATCTTTGAGCACATTCAGCGCGTCCGACAGGTTCATCCCGTCCAGCACAACGCCGTCAAATGCCTTGCGCAAACCGCCCGACATACCGCGCTCCAGCGTCGCCACATCTTTGCCTGTCTCTTCAAACGCTTGCTTGATCCGCTTCATCTGGCCGTCAAACGCTGCAGCCATAGACGCCGCATCCCCCAGCGAGTCGCCCAGCGCCTCGCCCCGTTCCTGCAGGTCGTCCAACCCGTCACGATCCGTCGTCATTACGCTCTCCTTGTTCCTTGTCCGGGTAGGCCGCCAACAATGCATCCAGCCCCGCCCGGTTCATCGCGGGCATCCCAGCGCCCTGCCCCAGCATCAGCCGCAACTCGGCTGGGGTCAGATGCCAGAACTGCTCCGGCGTCAGACGCAGGCCGGTCATCCCGGCCCGCATCAGGGCGGGCCAGTCGAACCCGCTCAACGATCCGGCACCATGAAAGCGCGGGCCAGCAGTTCAGCCGCAGCACGGGCGCCCGCCATCGGTCCGCCCTCGATCTCGGCGCGCAGCAGGTCGGCGCGGGTCACATCCGCCCCGCCCCCCCGCAGCCCGGCCACGATCAGCGCCAGCACATCACCGCTGGAATAGGCCCCGCCTTCGAACCGCTGCACCAGTTCCACCAGTGTCCCGGTGCCCAGCTCCTGTTCCAGTTCCGCCAAAGCACCCAGCGTCAGCTTGAGCACCCGCAGCTCGCCATCGATGGCCAATGCCACCTCACCCGTCCACGGATTGGCCATCGGCTTACAGCGCCGTAAAGATCAGGGCACCGGCGCTGGCCAGGCTCATCTCATAGGTGGCCTCGCCGTTATGCGAGCCCGCATATTCGATGCCGGTCACCTGAAATGCACCTTCGACAATGCCGAAATCGGGGATGATCACCTGAAACGCAGGCGTCTCGCCATCAAAGAACAACTGTCGCGCACGTTCATCGGTACCTTCATCCTTGAACACACCTGAGCCTGAGATCGAGGCCGATTTGACCCCCGCCCCCGACAGCAGCTCGCGCCAGCCGCCCTGACTTTCAAGGCTGGTGACATCCACACTTTCCGCGTTGAAACTGACTCGCGTGGCGCGCAGGCCCGCGATGGTCTCGAACAGGCCCGAGCCGTTCATATCCACTTTGACCAACAGGTCTTTTCCGTTCTGGGCAGCCATGTGCTCTCTCCGTTGATTGGTTAGTCGTCTTCCACGCGGGCGCGGAATCTCAGATCGATCTGGCGGATCGCGCCGCCCGTTCCGGTGCGCCGGGCGCTGGCGCGCTCGAACCACAGCCCCACAAGGCGGCCACGATCCAAGGTTAACGCCGCGCCCTCCAGCGCATCACACACCGCGCCCGCCAGCGTCTTGGCCGCGCCAAAACCAGCGGCCTCGGACATCACCGACACGGTAAAGCGATGCACGGCCCCTGCGCCTGACAGGTCCGAGGCATCGCGCACCTCTTCCGGCCCCAGCGTCACATAGGTCTGGGGCACCGCGCCCGCCGGAACCGCGTCATAGATCGCGCCGCCTGACAGCGTGCTGACCTGCGCGTTGCCCGACAGCTGTTGAAACACCGCCGCCTGCAAGGCGGCTGATACGCCGTAACTCATGCCGCCACCTCTTCATCCGCGAAACAGGTCAGGTACTGGCCGCGCGGGTCACGCTCGGCCACCGCACGGATCACGAACCGGCGCGTGCCCTCTGAGAACCGCTGATCCGGGGTTGGGCGCATCGCTGATCCTTCGGACGCGCCGCGCACCACGATGCGATAGCCAACGCGCGAGACCGGGATGCCAGCCACAGACCGCTCGGACCCGCTGCGGGCCGTGACCTCGGCCCAAACCGTTCCCACGGCGGCCCATGTCTCGGTATACCCACCAGCCCCATCCGCGCTGCGCACCGGTGCCTCAAGCACCAGCTTTCTGTTCAATCGGGGCGTCTTCATTGCGCCACCCCGGCACCAAAGCGCACAACCCGGTAGCGTTGGATCAGGCTGGTGACGCCAAAGGGCATACAGCCCGCGCCCAACGCCGTCTCATCCCGGTATTCATAGTAATGCGCGGCCAACAGCAGCACCGCCTGCCCCAGATCGGCGGGCAGAGCGCCCCAATCCGCAGCCATCCCGGCGGTAAAGGCGATCTTGACCGACCCACCCGTGGGAATGGTCGGCAATGACGTCCCCGCAGGGCGCAGACGCGGGCGCTGGCTGTCTTGGGTCAAACGATACCGGGCACTGTCCACGACCGTGTCGGTACCGGTCGGATCGGTCACAGTCACCGCGCTGATCGCTGTGACCGGGGCCACCGGCAACACCTCACCCGCTGCATCGCGCCAGCCGTTCAGATCCCACGAAAACGCGCGCGCGATCAGCACCTTGCCGGTGCGCGCCTCAATCGCTGCAATCGCTGCACGCAGAAAACCTTTCAGAACTTCATCCTGCACGCTGTCCTCGGCAAAGCCGGTCCCCAGCCGCAGATGCGCCTTGAACTGATCCACCGGCAGCGCCGCATCCGCGATGGCGGTTTCTTCGATCAACATCATCCATACACTCCGCAATCTCGGACCCCTCCGGGGCCGTAACTTCAGAAATTGACGGGCACGCGCCGCCCCACGTTGCTCGGACGGAGGGGAGCAGCTAGACAACGCAAGGGATCTCACCCCGGCCCGCGCCCGCCGCCTTGGGGGGCCGAAACCCCCCAAGGATTCAGCCCGCGTTAGGCGGTGCCGAATTTCACCAGCTTGATCGCGGCAAAGTCGCTCACGTCGCCGCCCACGCGCTTGGTTGCGTAGAACAGGACATGCGGTTTGGCGCTGAACGGGTCGCGCAAGACGCGCAGGTCGGGACGCTCGGCAATGGTGTAACCTGCCTGGAAGTCACCGAAAGCGATCGAGAAGCTGTCGGTGCCCGCATCCGGCATGTCCTCGGCGATCAGCACCGGATAGCCCATCAGACGCGCGGGCTCACCCGCGGCCAGACCATCCGACCACAGGAAGCGGCCATCGCTGTCCTTCAGCTTGCGGATCAGACCGGCGGTTTTCGAGTTCATCACGAAAGTACCGTTCACGCGGTACTGCGCGCCCAGCGCATAGACCACATCGACAATCGCATCCGCCTCGACACCGCCGTCGATGCCGGTGGGCACATAGCCGATGTTGCCCCAATCCCAGACGTCATTGTCGACCTTGGCGTGGTTCAGAATACCCTTGGGCTTGTCCGCGCCATCACCATTGATAAAGGCCGAGGCTTCGGCGCGCGCGAACTTGTCCGCAATACGACCCGCCAGCCAGCCTTCGACATCAAAGGCGCTGTCATCCAGCAGACGCTGCGAGGCTTTGGGCAGCGCGCTCAACTCGTGTAGCGGGATCGAGATACGGTCGATAGACGGGGTCGCCGTCTCGGTCGCGGCGGCGTTCTCATCGGCCCAACCGGCGCCCACGTCGGTGTGGTCGATCAGTACGTCGAACGAGTTCGCCTCGACATTCACCACCGACGCAATCGACCGGATCGAGGCGGTGGATTTCAGAACCGACTTGATCATCTCGGCGGTCTGCGGGTCGATCAGATAGCCGCCATCGCTGTTCACGGCGCTGGACAGGGATTTCGACTCCATTTCAAGCCCGCGCAGGCCGTCATCCTCGCCCGAACGCACATAGGCGTCGAATGCTTTTTGGTGCGGTGCGCCGTCCTCAATCGAGGCCGCAAGATGCGGGCGCGCCGCGATGGTTGATTTACGATCCAGCATGGTCAGTCGCTCTTCTGTCTGTTGCAGTTTGGTTTTAACTTCGGCCTTGAGGCCCTTGAATTCATTCACGAAGCCAGCCATCGCCTGCTTCACCTCCTGAACCAGGGGCGCACCCTCTCCGGTCAAGGCCCGGGTTTCGGTCTTGCTCATCAGCACTTCCATTTCTTGGGTGGGGGTTGAGGCGCGCTAGGTCCGCGCCAGCTCCTGCCGGGCGTCGTTGAACACCTCGGCAATACTGCGCCAGGTGTTTTCGGTTTCAGGCTCAACGCCCTTCGCCGCCACCCGCGCACTGGGCAGCATCGGGAACGTCACCAAGGACACCTCCCACAGCTCCAGTTCGGTCAGGACACGTTGGCCCTTTTCGTTCTTCACGGCCCGCTTGGTGCGGTAGCCAATCGACAGCCCGTCCATCGCACCGGCCCGGATCAGCTCGGCTGCCTCACGGCCCTTTTGCGTGGCCTCCAGCAGACGCCCTTTGACCCACAGGCCACGGTCATCCTCGCGCACCTCATCCCAGACGCCGATGGGCTGCGCCGGGTCGTGCTGCCACAGCATCTTGACCCGTTGTCCAGCGGCCTTGAGCCCGCCAAGCGAGCCTCGATATGCCCCGCGTTGCACCACATCGCTACCCTGATCGACCTGTCCGAACAGGCTGGCATAGCCTTCGATCACCGCATTCTCGGACACCGAAAGCCCGTCTCCGAACCGTGCGAACTTGTGTTCCAAATCCATGAACACCTCCTCATAAGTCTGTGAATTCACGGCACTGCCGTTAGGAACGACTGAAACACCTGCGCAAGAATCACGGCGGCGACACCATAGACCGTCAGCCACAATCGCTTCTCCAGCCGCTCCATCATTTCTTCGATTTGGTCCAGTCGGCGACACAGATGGTCGTGCTGGATCTCGGCCACCCGCTCATGCGCGGCCAGACGCAGGCCCGGCGCACAGTCGAACGGGGGATAGTCACCCATCCGCACGCTCCGGCAGCCCCAGCAATGCGCGCTTTTCGGCATCCGTCAGGAAATCGGCCCCGTTGACCCGCGCCCATTGCGCATCGCGTTCCGCCGACAGCGCAGGCACCTGATCCAGATCGGGTTTCAGCACCAAATCCTCACCAGAATAGCCCACCAGCCATTCCGACACCGCCGCCGCCACCCGCGTCACCAGTGGCAGCACGGTCAGGCGATAAAACGCCCGGTTGGCCTCCTGATAGTTCGAATAGGTCGCGTCGCCCTGTATTCCCAGCAACATCGGCGGGACCCCAAAGGCCAGCGCGATCTCGCGGGCGGCGGCTTCCTTGGTCTTTTGAAACTCCATGTCCGAGGGCGAAAAGCCCATCGGCTTCCAATCCAGCCCGCCTTCCAGAACCATCGGACGACCCGCATTGCGCGCCCCGCGATAGTTCTGCTCGATCTCGTCGGACAGGCGGCGGAACTGATCCTCGGCCATCACCCCATGGCCGTCTCCCTTCCACACCAAAGCACCAGAAGGCCGCGCTGCATTGTCCAGCAGGGATTTCGACCACCGAGATGCGCTGTTATGCACATCAATCGCCATTGCCGCCGCCTGCATCGGTGAGAAACCATAATGGTCGTCCTGCGGATGGAACGACTTGATGTGACAGATCGCATCCGCCGGAAAGCGGTGAGTCTTGCCGCCCGCCGTGTAATCATACGCCTTGGGCCAGCCATCGGCGCCCGGCACGACGCTCATCCGGTCCGAGCGCAGGACGTGCAGCTCAACCGGCAAGCCCTCTTCGGCCTGCACCGCCTCGACATAGGCGTTACCCGACAGCAGCAGCTGACCGAACAGAGCCTCCATCAACTCCGCCCGCCCCTGCGCCGCATTGGGTCGACGCATCAGAGACATGATCGGATGCGCATCGTAACGCTGCGCCTGATCCTGCAACACCAGAGGCAGCGCCGCCGCCGCCTCAGCAATCAGCTTGACCGACCGGAACCCCACCGGGTTCCCCGAAAACCCCGTCCGCGTCAGCGACACCGCGTCCCGAGGGCTCCACGCCACGCGCCCACCTGTTTGCCACGCCACCACGGGGCCCGCCGCGCTGGCCTTCGCCTCGGGCGCTTCCCCGGCCGCTCCACGACGCAAGAAATCGAATACCATCTGTGCTCCTTTCTTTCGCCGCTGTGTCCGGCTTGTTGAAAGGAGTTATGACGGAAAGAAGTTTAAGGCTTGGGAATGGGGCGTACGGCGGTTGGGCAACGGGTGAAACCGAATTGCGGCTCCGTTAGTTTAGAGTGATGTAGCCGTCGCATAGCACTTTCCGCACGTGCCATTGGTAGGCGAACAGCCCGTAACAACTATCGCAGCAGAACGTGACTCACTTTTTTCAAATACGCAGTAACAAGCCAAAGGTCGTCAGGTTTTCAAGTTGAGTACGATCATCAAGGACGAACCCATAAAATACCGCTTCAATACCGTCAAAGTTTGTGCGGGAGACAAAGGCCTTCTCGATGTATTCGAAAAAAGGAACGCTGCTTGTTTCAGAAGAAAACAGAGACCTAAACTCAGCGCCGGAGAATTCCGTTGCGTTAAATGGGTGTTGCATCAGATTTAGAAATTCTCTTTCTGACTGATCTGAACGAAACGCTACTTGACATGTCTTGTGGCTTATATGCTCGCGTACGACCAGATCGACAGCCAGTTTCTGATGCTCCAACCAACCGTTTGGCGCTTCGTTATAATTTCCAGAAAGTGCCTTCCTCTCGACACCCGCAAAACTTGGAGCATCTTTATAACAGAATTCAGCAAACGTCGCTACTGCCCGCGAAATCTCTACGGGCTGCCGTTCCTCTAAGGAAATTCGGGGCGGTTGGATAGCCTGTGTACAACTTTGACACATCAAACCGAGTGCAAGAATCCGCAGTTGAAATCCAAAAGTACAAGAAAAATGCATCTGGTTCTGAATCATTCCAACATGAACAAGCGCCTTAAATCCGGGAAAAAGCTACTAAAGGAAACTTGGTCACAAACCGAAGCACTTTTCAATAGGTCATTCTAGTAACGTCACCCGCGGACCGAAATAGGACTTCACTTACCCGAACATACGTTTGCCTTCGTTCTGTTCGAGTAATTCAGAGCGTCCGCACCCTAGGCCGCCGATACGCCCCCGCAGGCCCCACAATCAACTCATGCAGCGCCCAGACCAGTGCATCCACCCGGTCCGGCGAACCCTGCCCCTCGAACCCGCGCGCGGTCATCTGGCACATCTGCTCCTCCAGCGCGTCCAGCCCGGCCACATGGCTCACTCGCCCCTGTTCGTACAGTGCCGCCACAGGCTCGGCCCGCGCGACCTTGCCGCGTGACGCCCGCACCGCCCGGAACGGGACCAGAGGGTCCACCTGCCGCACGACCTCCTCGACCAGTTGCCCGCCCTGATTGACCTCGGCCACCAGCCGCTCGGCCCCGAAGCCGTCCATCGCGTCAATCGCTGCCTGTGCCCAACCCGCCGGACCAACGCCCTGCACCGTCCGGTCGGCCAGCACATAGGCGCGCCACTGCTCGGGCGACCCCTGTAGCTGCGCGCCCACGACCACGATGCCGCAGGCATCCGCGCTGGACCCCGCCGTCACCGCCGGGTCCAGAGCGACCACAACCCGATCCAACTCGGGCACAGTGTCCATCCGCGCCGCCTCCAGCATCGAGCCTGTCCACAGCGCCCCCTCAGCATCCGACAGCAGCACCCCGTCCAATTCCTGCCGCCCCAGCCGCGTGCCCGCGTAACGCGCGCGCACTTCGGCCAGAAACGAGTCGGCCAGATTGGCTCGGTTCGCCTCGGTCGGCGCATGGGTCTGCACGGTCGAGGGCGACGTCAGCAAATCCTTCAAAACCTTCACATTACGAGGTGTCGTCGTCACACAGACCCTCGGGCGATCCCCCAACCGCAGGGCGAATTGCAGCATATCCCACGTCTCACCCGCCTTCTTCCACTTGGCCAACTCATCCACCCAGGCGGCATCGAACTGAGGGCCGCGCAACCCTTCGGGATCATGCGCCGAAAACACCTGCGCCTCGGCCCCGTTGGGCCAGATCAGCTTGCGTTCCGACACCTTCCACACAGGCCGACGATCCGGCGGTGAGCATCGCAAAATCCCGCTATCGCCAAAGATCATCACATCGCGCACCTGATCAAAGGTCTCACCCACCAGCGCCACCCGACTGGCTTCACCGCGATCCAACGGCTTGGCCCCTTCAACCATCGACCGCACCCATTCGGACCCCGCACGCGTCTTACCCGCACCGCGCCCGCCCATGATGACCCAAGACCGCCAGTCGCCCTCGGGCGGCAGTTGGTGCGACAGCGCCCAGAACTCAAACAGGAAAGGGAGGGCACATAGCCCCCCCTCCCCGATCTCACTCAGAAATCTGTCCCTCACCGCAGCATCGGCGGAGGCGAGCCAGCCTGCACCCGATTTCAAATCGAGCGCGCTCAAGGTCGAGCGCATAGCCCCCTTGGGCAATTCCGGCTTGTCTGTGATGTTGTTCGACAAAGCTTGTCTCCACTTTCTGGCAACTTCGGATCAGCCCCTCTAACTGACCCAGTTGCTTGCCTGTTCCGGCAAGGTCTGCATCCTCCCCGGCACCGATCTGCCTGCGCAGTTCTTCCGCTGCCTGGCGCAAATCGCGAATGGATCTTTCAAGCGACTGCAGTAAGTCGGCCGTCTGAGAAATCCGCTCTTCCGGGGTAATCAAAGTCATGTTTGCCTGTGACCTCATGCGTGAGTTTTCTCCGCACGAGAGAAACGAAAAACGGCCGCCGGTTCGCCCCGGGGCCGTTGCCCATTTCTTCTAGCATGCCACAATGTGTACGATAAAAAGCGCCCAAAGTCAATGATTTGCGCAACACACACGCAACGCCCAACGCGCGCAGCGGTTAATATTTCCTTTCGCGTGGTGCGATCAAAACCGCACAGCAGCCTTCCCTCGCACCGACCCGCTCAGGCATCAAAGCTTGACAATCCCGTCCATAAGCCGCATCAGCCGCCCACACAGCGCTGACGCGTGAGCATTCTGGCCGCAATGGCCCCCACAGCGCACGACACTTCTCCTGGTTCCCCTTCACGCAGGGTTCTTGATGCGACGGCCAGACGTATGGGACTCGCCCATGCGCCCGGAGGCTTCGCAAAACCCTGCCGGTTGCGCCTTTGGCGTGGCCACTACTGTTGCCCGGTGCGCATCCTCGCCTCGGGCCAAAAAGGAATGATACTTGTTCGACTTTGATATGCTGGGCCTTGATCCGGCCCTGAATGACGCGCTGCAACGCGCCAACTTTACCCAACCCACACCGATCCAGAACCAGGCCATACCGCTGGCCCTTAAAGGCCATGACATCCTTGGACTGGCCCAGACCGGTACGGGCAAGACACTGGCCTTTGGCCTGCCGCTGATCGACCACTTGCTGGCCCAGCTGGGCAAACCCGCGCCCAAGACCGTCAAGGCCCTGATCCTTGCGCCCACGCGTGAGCTGGTGAACCAGATCGCCGAAAGCCTGCGCAACCTGACCAAAAAGACCAAACTCCGCGTCGCCACCGTCGTTGGCGGTCAATCGATCGGCAAACAGATTTCGTTTCTGTCGCGCGGCACGGATATTCTGGTCGCCACCCCGGGCCGTTTGATCGACCTGATGGAGCGTGGGGCGGTTGACCTCAGCTCGGTGCGCCATCTGGTTCTGGATGAGGCCGACCAGATGCTGGACATGGGCTTTATCCACGCCCTGCGCAAAATCGCGCCCGCGCTGGGTACGCCGCGCCAGACCATGCTGTTTTCGGCAACCATGCCAAAACAGATGGAGGAACTCAGCCAGGCCTATCTGAACAACCCGCAGCGGGTGCAGGTGTCGCCTCCGGGCAAGGCCGCCGACAAGATCACGCAATCGGTCCACTTCCTCAGCCGGGCGGAAAAACCGCAGAAACTGCGTGAGATTCTGTCGGCAGACAAAGACGCCCTGACCCTTGTGTTCGCACGGACCAAACACGGGGCCGAGCGGTTGATGAAAGACCTGGTCAAAGACGGGTTCAATGCCGCATCAATCCATGGCAACAAAAGCCAGGGCCAGCGGGATCGCGCCATCAAGGCGTTCCGCGCGGGTGAGGTCAATGTGCTGGTCGCCACGGACGTGGCCGCACGGGGTATCGATATTCCCGGCGTTGCGTATGTGATCAACTACGACCTGCCCGAAGTGCCCGACAACTATGTCCACCGCATCGGCCGCACCGCCCGTGCCGGGCGCGAGGGCGAAGGCATTGCTTTCTGTGCACCGGATGAGCTGGATCAGCTGAAACAAATCCAAAAGCTGATGAAGATCGAACTTCCGGTCGCCAGCGGCACCATGCCGGAGTTTGCAGAACCCAAGAAGCCGCGCAATCGCGGCGGCTTTCGGGCGCGCAAACCGCAAGGTGGGAACGGCGGTGCATCCAAGCCCTCATCCAACAAAAGGCGGCGTCCCCGTCGGCGTCCTGCCGCCTGATACAAGAAGGGCCGCGTTTTCCGACGCGGCCCTTTTTCTTAATTGCCCGAGCTGTTTCGCTGAGCTTCGATCTCTCGCCACTTGGCGACGTTGCGGTTATGCTCATCCAGCGTGACCGCAAAGGCATGACCTCCGGTGCCATCTGCCACGAAGAACACGTAATCCGTATCTTCGGGTGCCACGGCAGCTTCCAGGCTCGCCATGCCGGGGTTCGCAATCGGCGTGGGTGGCAAACCGTCAATCACATAGGTATTCCAAGGCGTTGCACGGCGAAGCTCACTCCGGCGCAAACCACGTCCCAGCACACCTTGCCCTTTGGTGACGCCGTAAATCACCGTCGGGTCCGTCTGCAGCTTCATGCCCTTTTCCAGACGATTGACAAAGACACTGGCCACCTGTCCGCGCTCATGCGGCACACCGGTTTCCTTTTCGATGATCGACGCAAGGATCAGCATCTCTTCGGGGTTGTTGATCGGCAGGTCATCCTGACGGCTTTCCCAGACGGCGTTGATCCGCAGTTGCTGCCTGTCCTGCATGTCCTGCAAAATCGCCACCCGATCATCCCCCGGGGTCACCTCGTAACTGTCGGGGGCCAGCATGCCCTCGGCCGGGACTTCGCTCACCTCACCGGTCAGCGCATCAATCCCCTTCAGCGCATCCACGATCTGCCAAGAGGTGACGCCCTCGGCCACGGACACGCGATACCGGGTATCGGCTTCCTGACGTTTCTCAAGATACGCAGCGGGGGCTTCGTCTTCTGCGGCCTCAAAGCTCGCGATCTCGACAAAGTCCAGCGTGGCCGGGTCCAGTTCACGCACGCGCGTCTGAACCCGCGTCACGCCGATGCGGTACTCGATCTCCGATCCGCAGGTGCTGGCGCCGCTGCTGGTAATCTCGTCGATGATCTGCTCCATCGACGCGCCTTCGCGCACCAGAAAGCTCCCTGCTTTCAGCTGTTGGGCCTTGTCGGTGTAATCCGCCGCCATGCGGAAAATCATGGCGCTGCTGACAGCGCCCTGATCCTCCAGCTGCTGACTGACGCGGGTCATGTTCGACCCGGGCCTGACCTGCAGGCACATGGCGGTTTCCAGCGGGCCTTCGGACTTGTATTGCGACTGCCCCCAAAGGATCAGACCGCCCATCAGGAACAGGCCGACCACCAGAATGGTCAGCGCGTTCGATGCAAGGGCCCGCCACATTTAGCTGACCTTTCCGAAGATCACGCTGGCATTGGTGCCGCCAAACCCGAACGAGTTCGACAGCGCCACGTTGATCTCGCGCTCGCGCTTGGCGTTGGGGGCCAGGTCAATCGGCGTCTCAACCGCAGGGTTGTCCAGGTTGATTGTCGGCGGAGCCACCTGATCGCGGATTGCAAGGATCGAAAAGATCGCCTCAATCGCGCCCGCAGCACCCAGCAGGTGACCTGTGGCCGATTTGGTCGAGGTCATGGTCGCGTTGCCCGCATGATCGCCCAGCAGACGCTCAACCGCGCCCAGCTCAATCGTGTCGGCCATGGTCGAGGTGCCATGCGCATTGATGTAATCCAGATCCTTCGGCTCAAGCCCGGCGCTACGCAGCGCGGCTTTCATCGAGCGTTCGGCCCCGTCGCCATCCTCGGACGGTGCGGTGATGTGATAAGCATCACCGGACATGCCATAGCCCAGAACCTCGGCGTAAATCTTGGCACCACGCGCCACAGCATGTTCGTATTCTTCCAGAACGACAATGCCTGCGCCCTCGCCCATGACGAACCCATCACGGTCAATGTCATAAGGGCGGCTCGCCTTCTTGGGGTCGTCGGCATACTTGGTCGACAGCGCCTTGCACGCGTTGAAACCGGCGATGCCGATCTCGCAGATGCAGCCCTCGCCACCACCTGCGACCATGACGTCCGCGTCGCCGGCACGGATGATACGGCTTGCGTCGCCAATGGCATGCGCGCCGGTGGAACAGGCCGTCACGACCGAATGGTTCGGCCCCTTGAACCCACGACGGATTGAGACCTGACCCGAGGCCAGGTTGATCAGCGCGCCCGGGATAAAGAAGGGCGACACGCGGCGCGGGCCTTTGTCACGGATCAAATTCGCCGTTTCCGCGATGGACCCAAGCCCACCAATGCCAGACCCGATCAGAACACCGGTGCGCAGACGGGCGTCTTCGTCTTCGGGCATCCAGCCCGCATCCTCACAGGCCATGTCGGCAGCTGCGATGGAATACAGGATAAAGTCCTCGATCTTGCGCTGCTCTTTCGGCGGCATCCAGTCGTCGGGATTGAACGTCCCGTTTGTGCCATCGCCGCGCGGCACTTCGCAGGCATAGGTCGTGGTGACCCCGCTTGCCTCAGCATCGAACTGCGTGATCGGGCCCGCACCGGATTCTCCGTCCAGCAGCCGCGACCAGGTTTCCTCGACCCCGCTGGCCAACGGAGTGACCAACCCAAGACCGGTTACAACGACTCTGCGCATGAAATGCCTCTTGCCTGCTTCCTATTTGAGAACCGCTCATACCCCGGCCCGGGCCCCGGGGGCAAGAGGAACAGCATCTTCCCCTCCGGCATGATCTCGCCAAATGTGAAAGAAATCACTCTTTTTCAACCATCCCGAAGGGCTGAACGCAAAACCGCCCGCTGCCGAGATGCGACAACGGGCGGCACCAGTTTCTCCGACGTCTTATTGGAACTGCGCGACCGGCTCGTGGGCGGCCTGCGCCATTTGCAGCGCCTCGGACAGGTCGATCGATTTGCGGAACAAAGCGCGCCCGACAATCGCACCCGAAATGTTCGGGATGTAAGCCAAGCGCGAGATATCGTCCGCAGCGCGCACTACACCGCTGGCGATAATCGGGGTGCGGGATTTTTCCGCCAGCCCTGAGATCAGCCCCAACTGAGCCTCAACATCGTCCATGTCGCTGTCGATATCGGTCACCAGGATTGCCGCAAAAGGCGCGTCGGCAAAAGCTTCGATATAGGCGTCAGGGGTAAAGGCGCTTTGGCTGCGCCAGCCTTCGGTCATCACCTGACCTTGCCAGACATCCACGGCCAGCACGATCTGGTCAGGGTACAGCTTTGCCAGTTCCTTAACCAGGATCGGATCCCAGGCCGCCAGCGTACCGATGACAATGCGCCCGGCCCCCTTGTCGATCCAGTGTTCAACCTGTTCCCGCGTACGCATACCACCGGCCAGTTGCACCGGCATTTCTGCCGAGCGAATGATGTCTTCAACCAACGCGTTATTCGTGTCGCGCCCTTCGATTGCGTCGAAATCGGTCAGTTGCATCCATTCGGCGCCCGCAGCCGACCAGCTGCGTGCTGTCTCTACCGGGTCCACATGCCAGATCATGGCCTCGTCCAAACGGCCTTTTTCCAGTGAAACACACCGGCCGTTCTGCAGTTCCATAGTTGGGTAAATCCTCATGAGCACGCTCCTTAGCCCAATCGCTTTGAAATTCACTGTATCATACAGATACGGAGCGTGCCTGATACCACCAGTATCGGCAAACCGAAGGCATTTTGCGGCATCGGCGAAAACGTGAAACTAGATGCGGGCGGGCGGCCCGTTTCTGCGCAACAGCACAACCGGCGTATCGTTGTACGTGCATTCCCGCATCGGCACATAGCCCAGCTTTTCAGCCAAAGCCCGAGATGCCGAGTTGGCCGAATTCACCATTGCCACCAAGGGCCCTGGCATGATGCGATCAAACCAGTCATGCGCAGCTTGCGCGGCCTCATAGCCCAGGCCCTGACCCTGCGCCTCGGGGACCAATATCCATCCGGCCTCAGGGAAGCTGTCGAAATCGTCACCCAGCGCCCGGTTTCCATAGAAAAACCCTGCCTGGCCGATCATCGTCCGATTCGATTGCTGTAGAACGGCCCATTGCCCGAACCCGGCCATCTGCCAATGCCCCGCATTGCGCAGAAAGGAATCCCAAGCCTCACCACGCGACCGCGGTTTGCCACCGACATGCCGCACGATACACGGGTTGCGCCAAATTTCGGCGAACCGGTTAAAATCCTCTGGCCGCATGCCGCAAAGCATCAAACGGGCCGTATTTATCGTCGGGGTGGATCGTATCATGCCCTGCCCGCTCAGAAATTTTGCCTCATAGCGCAGACTGCTTAGCGAAAAAGCGTCAAGCAAGTGTGAATTTCGGCAGGGCATAAAAAACGGCGCCTCCGTTGCACGGAAGCGCCGCTTTTAGCGATTTCAGAGCGATTAGGACGCTTCCGAGATGAATTTGACGGCGTCGCCAAAGGTCTGGATGGTTTCGGCTGCGTCATCGGGGATCTCGATGCCGAACTCTTCTTCGAAGGCCATAACCAGTTCCACGGTGTCCAGGCTGTCTGCGCCCAGATCGTCGATGAAGGAAGCGTTTTCCGCTACTTTGTCTTCTTCAACACCCAGGTGCTCAACAACGATCTTTTTAACGCGATCTGCGACGTCGCTCATGTCTATTCCTCATTCCATTTCAGGGCGTGGCGCCCGGTTCTGCCCTTGCCCGCTCAGGCTGGCTTTGATGTGCCCGTTTCGGGCGGTTTTGGTTCCCGAATACCGGGAAAGTAGAAGGCCGACCATTTGGCCGACCCCTGCATTCATGCGCCGCCTATAGCACAGACAACGCCCAAGGCAAACGCTTTCGCGCCAGCCCTGGTATGCGATCACAACATGGCCATACCGCCATTCACATGCAAGGTTGTTCCGGTCACATATCCGGCCTCTGGGCTGGCAAGGTACAGAACTGCCGCAGCAATTTCCGAAGGCTCGCCCATACGGCCTGCCGGAACCTGACCCAGAATGCCCGCTTTCTGATCGTCATTCAGCTTGTCGGTCATCGCCGTTTGGATAAAGCCGGGTGCCACCGCGTTGGCAGTGATTCCGCGGCTTGCCACTTCGTAGGCCAGCGATTTGGTCATGCCGACCATGCCAGCCTTGGCGGCGGCATAGTTCGCCTGCCCCGGGTTGCCCGTTGCACCAACCACGGACGAGATATTGATGATCCGGCCCCAGCGCGCCTTCATCATGCCGCGCAGTACGCCTTTGCACAGCTTGGCAGTTGCCGTCAGGTTCACGTCGATCACGCTCTGCCATTCTTCATCCGACATGCGCATGAACAGGTTGTCGCGCGTGATGCCTGCGTTATTGACCAGAACATCAACAGACCCCATCGCATCCGCCGCCTGTTTCGGCAGCGCCGCGACCGCCTCTGGATCACCCAGGTTGCAGGGCAGAACATGCGCTCGTTCACCCAGCTCATCCGCCAGCGCCTGCAAAGGATCGACGCGCGTGCCCGACAGCCCGACTGCCGCGCCTGCGCCGTGCAGCACACGCGCAATATCGCCGCCAATCCCCCCCGAGGCGCCGGTGATCAGCGCGTTCTTACCTGTCAAATCAAACATTCGGTTTCCCTCTTGGTGCGTCTGTTCTGAACGCTATTGAATTACGAATCGGCCTGAACGGCTTTTTGGACATCTTCCGGGGCGCCCACCGCCTTACCCGCAATGTCGCGATTGATTTTACGGATCATGCCGGACAAGGCCTTACCCGCGCCGATCTCCCATGTTTCGGTCACACCCTGTGCGGCCATATATTGCACGCTTTCACGCCACCGGACCGAGCCTGTGACCTGCTCGACCAGCAATTGGCGGATCAGGTCAGGATCGTTTACTGCCTCGGCCCGCACATTGGCCACCAGAGGTACGGCAGGGGCCTGAATTTGCACACTGGCCAAAGCCTCTGCCATAACATCAGCTGCAGGCTGCATCAGGGCGCAATGGAAGGGGGCGCTGACCGGCAACATCACCGCGCGTTTGGCCCCTTTTTCCTTGGCGATCTCGGCGGCGCGCTCGACAGCGGCCTTTGCGCCCGACACAACAACCTGAGTTGGGTCATTGTCATTTGCCGCCTGACAGACATCGCCCTGCGCGGCCTCTTCTGCCACCGCGCGCACAGCGTCCAGATCCAGACCCAGAATAGCGGCCATCGCGCCTTCACCCACGGGCACGGCGCTTTGCATGGCCTGACCCCGGGTGCGCAGCAGGCGCGCAGTGTCCGCAACAGACAAGGCCCCCGCAGCGGCCAGGGCCGAGTATTCACCCAGCGAATGCCCAGCCACAAAAGCGGCGTCCGTGATCGAGACGCCCTCGGCCTCAAGCGCGCGCATGGCAGCGATTGACGTGGCCATCAGTGCAGGCTGCGCATTCTGCGTCAGCGTCAGATCGGCAATATCGCCGTCCCAGATCAGATCGCTCAGCTTTTCCCCAAGGGCTTCATCGACCTCGTCGAACACAGCTTTCGCAGCCGGATAAGCCTCGGCCAAAGCCTTGCCCATCCCGATGGTTTGGGCACCCTGCCCCGGAAAAACGAATGCGCGTGTCATTGCGACCTCTTGGATGACGTTAGGTTGCCGGGGGGTGTAAACCGAGTGTGCGCGCGGCACAAGCACTGCCTCACCTCTGCACACAGGCACCTGAGCTGTGCGCATCCCGCTATTGTGTCCTGACCCCATGGCTTTAGGTTGGAACCAGCGACCCCAGCCCCGGAGCAACCTATGCCTTCTACCAATACGTTTTCCAGCTATGGCAGCGTAACCAAGACGTTTCACTGGCTGACGGCCCTGTTGATCTTTACCGCCATTCCGTTGGGATGGTTCGCCAATAACCTGGCCCACGCGATCTATGACCCCGCAATCCCAACCACCGAAGAAGACATCGCCCGCGCCGCTCGCCTGTTCTCGCTGCATAAAACAGTGGGCGTCACGGTGTTCTTTGTGGCTCTTGCCCGCATCCTGTGGGCCTTTGGGCAAACTAAACCCGGCCTGCTGAATGCCGAGAACAAACCCGAAGCCTTTGCCGCCGAAACCGTACACTGGATGCTGTATGCCTCATTGGTGCTGGTGCCGCTGACGGGCTGGGTGCACCACGCAGCCGCCGAAGGGTTTGCGCCGATCCTGTGGCCCTTTGGGCAAAACTTGCCTTTTGTGCCGAAATCCGCCCATCTGGCCGAACTGACCGCCAATCTGCACTGGCTGTTCATCTGGGTTCTGGCCGGTTCGCTGGCTTTGCATATCGCCGGAGCACTGAAACACCACGTGATCGATAAGGACAGCACCCTGCGCCGCATGCTGCCCGGACCGTCGGATGCGCCTGAACCTCCGGCACAGCACCACTCAGCCATTCCAGCCGTTGCCGCGCTTGCGGTTTGGGGCGCTGTTCTGGTTGGCGGGTGGTCGATTGGCCTGTTCTCTGACCACTCTGCTGCCGCGACCGACACCGCCGAGTTGACCGAGGTGCAGTCGGACTGGACCGTTCAGGACGGCACCTTGGCCATCACCATTGCCCAACTGGGCAGCCCGGTGACCGGCAGCTTTGCCGATTGGACCGCCGCAATCGCCTTTGAGGACCCTGCCGAGCCGGGTCTGGCCGGCTCGGTCGACGTGACGATTGCCATCGCATCGCTCAGCCTTGGAACGGTGACAGATCAGGCCATGGGTGCCGATTTCTTTGACAGCGCCCAATTCCCCACCGCGCAGTTCAAGGCCGACATCTACAAAACAGACACCGGATACGAAGCGCGCGGCCCGCTGACGATCCGCGACAAATCTGTGGAGGTGGTCCTGCCGTTCACCCTTGATCTGCAGGACAACACCGCAACCATGTCAGGCCAGTTGGACCTGAACCGGATGGATTTTGAGGTCGGCACATCCCAGCCAACCGAGGCGTCATTGGGATTTGGGGTGACTGTTGACGTCCAACTGACGGCCGAGCGTGGCGCATAAGAAAAACCGCCGGGGTCACCCCCGGCGGTTTCGTTTCAGACCGATTGAATCGGTTTAGTCGGCTTTTTGCGCTTCGACCGAAATACGCACCTCAACTTCGTCGCTGACGAAGGGGGCGAATTGGCCCAGATCGAAATCGCTGCGGATCAGGGTGGTGGTTGCATCGAAACCGGCCCAGGGCTTGCCCGCCATGGGATGTTCGCCCACCTGGTTCAGCTTAGCGTCCAGAACGACCGATTTGGTCACGCCGTTCATGGTCAGATCGCCAGTGATGTTGGCGGTATTTTCACCGGTAACTTCGATGCTGGTCGAGTTGAACGTGACCAGATCGCCCTCGGCTGCGCCAAAGAAGTCTTCGGTCATAAAGTGATCTTCGCGCGGCTGCCAGCCGGTGAACATCTCGATCACGGGCATCGAAACGCTGACGCTCGAATCTGCCGGGTTTTCCTGATCGAACATGATCTCGCCTTCAAAGCCCGAGAACATGCCGTAGGTGGTCGAGAAACCAAGGTGGTTATAGTTGAAGATGACCTGGCTGTGGCTGGGGTCCAGAACGTATTTCTCGGCGCTGGCAAACGCCGAAGTTGCCGTGACGGCCAGTGCAGCAGCAAGAAGGGTGGATTTCATGACAAACTCCGCAATTATGTGGATGCAAACCGATTGGGTTGCTCAATAACGAAAATGTGCTGCCCAAGGGCAGCACACAAGTATTATTAGCTCACAACTTCTGTTCCTATATGAACAGAATAAAATTCAGGCGAAGATTGTTACACTTCCGCTCAACTGGCCTTTCAGCGCTCGGCTGATATCCGCCGACTGCAGCGGCAGCTTCATCAGCAGGCTGCCATCCACGTCGAACAGCTCAACCTGATCTTCCTCGAAGCGTGCTCCGCCCAGCGTATCATAGCTGCGGCGCAGAACCGTTTGAGGGCGGCCGTTTTCGTTCTTTTGCAGCACGCGCACCTCGCGGCGGATCGGATCAAAATAAGCGTCGGGGCGCGCATCCAAAATTTGAATCGTCAGAAGGCTAACACCGATCAGCAGGAACACCAGCGACGCCGCCAGTTTGATTGGCCAGACTTCGGCAGCCATTGTGGAACCGGCCACCAGCCACATCGAAAAGGCCATGACGATCAGAAAGGCACCCAAAACGCGGGCCAGAACCATGCGAACCTTCCAATTCGCCTCGAATGCGATCAAGACAGGTACGGCCTTGTCATAGCCGGCTGCATTTGCGGAATCTTCGAATGTATTCGTGTTCGTCGCGGTCATATCTCTCACCCTGGTTTTCAGGTTGTCCGTGTGGGATCTGGCTGTCCGGCTAGTCCCCGGTATTGAAAACAACTTTGAGCCGAAAAGCGTCAGGAATTGGGCGGTGCAGTGGAAATAGCACGACTTCACCAAGGCATATGTGACGGGGCTTGCCCCGCCCCCATAAACGTGTATACGGGGCCATCCTTCGCACATCGTATGAATCGCGCAGCCTCTCGTGGCAGGGTCGCGAAGGACCAGATGGCCCCGCCTATGAAATGCGCCTTGATATAAACAGGAGTGCACATGCCACTGTATGAGCATGTAATGATCGCGCGTCAGGACCTGTCCAACGCGCAGGCAGAAAGCCTTGTCGAACATTTCGGCACCGTTCTGGCTGACAACGGCGGCAACGTCGTCGAAAGCGAGTACTGGGGCGTCAAGACGATGGCTTACAAGATCAACAAGAACCGCAAAGGCCACTATGCCTTCCTGAAGACCGACGCCCCCGCTGGCGCCGTTCAGGAAATGGAACGCCTGATGCGCCTGCATGACGACGTTATGCGCGTTCTGACCATCAAGGTCGACGAGCATGCCGAGGGCCCCTCGGTCCAGATGCAGAAGCGCGATGAGCGCGAAGGCCGCCGCGAGCGCCGCTGATCAACGCCTGACGAAAGGACATAAACCATGGCCGCAAAACCATTTTTCCGCCGCCGCAAGGTCTGCCCGTTCTCGGGCGATAACGCGCCGAAGATCGACTATAAAGACACCCGTCTGCTGCAGCGCTACATCTCTGAGCGTGGCAAGATCGTTCCCTCGCGCATCACCGCCGTTTCGGCGAAAAAGCAGCGTGAACTGGCCCGTGCTATCAAGCGCGCCCGCTTCCTCGCCCTGCTGCCCTACGCTGTGAAGTAAGGAGAGACTGACATGCAAGTTATCCTGCTGGAACGCGTTGCGAAACTGGGTCAGATGGGCGACGTCGTTGACGTCAAGCCCGGCTACGCCCGCAACTTCCTGCTGCCCCAGGGCAAAGCCCTGAGCGCCTCGAACGCCAACATCGCGTCGTTCGAAGCCCAGAAAGCGCAGCTGGAAGCCCGCAACCTGGAAACCAAGAAAGAAGCTGAAGCTCTGGCTGAAAAGCTGGACGGTCAGCAGTTCATCGTGATTCGCTCGGCATCGGACGCCGGTGCTCTGTACGGTTCGGTCACACCGCGTGACGCCGCAGATGCCGCAACCGAGGCTGGTTTCACCGTCGACAAAAAACAGATTGCCCTGATCGCTCCGATCAAGGAACTGGGTCTGCACTCGCTGGCGGTTAAACTTCACCCCGAGGTTGAAGTTGAAATCCAGATGAACGTCGCCCGTTCGGAAGAAGAAGCCGAACTGCAGGCGTCGGGCAAATCCATCCAGGAACTGGCCGCTGAAGAAGAAGCAGCTGCAGAATTCGAAATCGCCGAACTGTTCGACGATATCGGTTCGGCTGCGTCCGACGACGACGACCTGGTTGCCGAAGACGCACCGGCTGCGGAAGAAGACGAAGCCAAAGCCTGATCTGGCTGATTTGAACAAGAAAAGGCCGCGCGACTCGTGCGGCCTTTTTTCGTTGCACACGCAGAACGGGCAAAATTCAGCCAGATTTCACACCTAGGCTTGCCGGTGCGTTTTCGCCTTCTATCATCGCACCCAGACGACCGGAGTATATAGATGACATCCTTCCTGCGCCGCAGCGTTCTGGCCATGTTGCTGCTAATCCCCTTTGCCGCATGCGGTGGCCCGGACACACCGACCCAAGCCGCGTTTGATCCCCCGCTCTATCCCAACGAAACCCCCGAACTGCGGGCCTCGATCAACAAATGGGCCGATCACTATGAGGTGCCGCGGGAATTGGTCCACAAGCTGGCCATCCGGGAAAGCACACACCGCCCATGGGCCGTAAACCGCCCTTATTACGGCTTGCTGCAGATCCTGCCCGCCACGGCGCGCTCGATGGGATACACCGGAAACCCGCAAGGTCTTCTGGACGCAGACACGAACCTGGAATTTGCCGGGAAATACCTGCGCGGCGCTTGGCTGTTGTCTGACGGAGATCAACAACGCGCTATTTTCCTCTATGCCAAAGGTTATTGGCCCGAAGCAAAAGCACGCGGCATGCTGGTAGAAACTGGTCTTGTCCCCGAATGACGCGCGATCGCAAAACGCAAAAACCATGGACTTTCGACGCGATTTAGCGTCAAAGTGAGAGGAATTCCGCCGAAATGGGCCAAATTCGACAGGTTCTGTTGCGCGAAGTACGCAATATGTATGCGTGAATTGAACTATTGCCTTGAATTCAGCGTATAAGTTAACGCAACGTAGTACGAAATGCGAACAGGCTTGGCGCTCTTGGGGATGAAGGGAGCCATATAAGGGTTGGACAGGTGAAACTCATAGACTTGGCCGCGCTCGACCAACAGGAGAAGTCGACCGCTGACATAATCAACTCGGTCTGCGAGGAACTTGGCTTTGACTACGCGTCTTACGCCACCATGAATCCTGTCAAAGGTGATGTGCAGGGCTATGCCAACTATCCCGATGAATGGAAGATTCATTACGGCAGCCAGGGCTTTCACCATTTCGATCCTACGATCTATCAGTCAGTGCTCAGTATCGCTCCGGTAGATTGGAGCCGCTTTAACCATGACGAGAAATTCAATGCGGTGTTCCGCGACGCCCATGATTTCGGGATCACGCCGCGTGGTCTGACGGTTCCGGTTCGCGGGCCCTATGGGGAATGCGGTATCCTCAGCGTGACGCGCGATTGTTCAGACGCTGAGTGGGAAAAGCTCAAAAAGCACGTCATGGGCGATCTGCAAATGGCGGCCGTGAATGCGCATGATACGGTTATGCAGTCCGGCGTTCTTGCAAAGGCGCTGTATCTGCCCTCGCTTTCGACCCGCGAAAAAGAGATCCTGCAATGGGTGGCCGAGGGTAAATCTCAGCAGGATATCGGCGACATTTTGTCCATTTCCCACCGCACGGTTGAAGTACATGTGCGTTCCGGGCGGGAAAAACTCGGTGCATTGACCACACCTCAGGCCATTGGCCGGGCCATTGGTCTAGGGTTAATCGCCCCCGGGTAAGCAAAAAACCGCAAAATTACGGGAAACCCCCAATAGTCTCAATTCACGAGTTGGTTAACTCTGGGTTCACGGTAACCAGACTGTAGGGGGATGGAAATGATCATCGTAATTGATGGTATCAACCAACATAAGTTTAAAGACGTCTTGGACGAAATGTATCAACTCCGCGCGCGCGTGTTCGGGGATCGTTTGGGATGGGAAGTGAATATTCAGGACGGTCGCGAGCGCGACATGTTTGACGACCTAAATCCTGCACATGTGGTCAGCATCAGCGACGAGGGGGACGTCGTTGGGTGCATGCGCCTGCTGCAGACAACAGGGCCGCACATGTTGTCCGACGTCTTTCATTCGATCCTGGACGGGGAACCACCGCTGCGCAGCGCGCAGATTTGGGAAGCGACCCGCTTTTGCGTCGACACCAAGAAACTTGGCCGCGGTCGTGGCAAGAACTCTGTATCCTATGTCACCAGTGAGGTGATGATCGGATCTTTCGAATATGCAAAAGCTGCCGGTGTTCTGGACTCGATCGCCGTGATCGATCCGATCATGAACCGCGTGCTGCAACGATCAGGCAATGCGCCCTATGATTATCTGGGCACAGCGAAACCAATGGGCAAAGTTGTAGCCATGGCCGCGCTGATGGACTGTTCGGATGAACGTATCGCGGGTATCCGCGACTATGCCGGGATCGAGCATGACGTCTTCCTGACCGAAGAGCAGGCGTTGGAACGTTTTGCCGGCACTCCGGTCGAGACACCTGCAAATGTCGATCACCAACCACTGACCGAGCTTGAAAAATACTTCGTTGAACAGATGCATTCCGCCCGAACGAAGGAAGAGGTCAACGATGTGCTGAAATTGATCGAAGCGCTCTCGGATCGCTTCACACCAGAGCAGAAACTCGCTCTGTTAAGAACCCCCCGTGCTTTTGCTCATGAGGCCTGACCCCCTCACCTCATAAGTTCAAAAGCCACCCACCGGAGCCGTCTGATTGTCAGACGGCTCCGCTTTTTTGTGCCCACGGGTCATGGGCGGAAGAGGATTACTCCTCTTCCAGTGCCTCAACGGCTTTTTGCAGGTCGTCTTTGCTGACTTCTTTGTCTGCAACCTGTGCCAGTTCGACGATGTAGTCGATGACTTTGTCCTCAAAAATCGGCGCACGCAGCTGCTGCTGCATCTGAGCGTTCTGCTGTACGAATTCAAAGAACTGACGCTCCTGCCCCGGGTACTGACGTGCCTGGTTCATGATCGCCTGAGTCATCTCGGCGTCGGTCACTTCAACCTCGGCCTTCTGGCCCAGCTCGGCCAGCAACAGGCCCAGACGCACGCGGCGCTCAGCCAATTTGTTGTGCTCGTCGGTCGGCTCAATCTCACCGTGGTCGTGGCCTTCGACGTCGGGGTTTTCCTCGTGGAACAACTGGTGTGCGATCTGCTTGGCTTCGGCTTCTACCAGCGACGGCGGCAGGTCGAACGACACCTTCTCGTCCAGAACGTCCAACAAGGCCCGCTTCATGACGGCACGCGAGGCACCGTTATATTCGGCTTCCAGACGCTCAGCGATTTGACCTTTCAGACCGGCCAGATCTTCGGCACCAAATTTGGTGGCAAGCTCATCATTGATCTCAGCAGCGACAGGCTCTTTCACTTCTTTCACGGTGCAGGTGAAAACGGCTTCTTTGCCGGCCAGATGCTCAGCACCGTATTCTTCGGGGAAGGTGACGGTGACGTCTTTTTCTTCCTCGGCTTTCACGCCGACCAGCTGCTCTTCAAAGCCAGGGATAAAGCTGTTGGAACCCAGAACCAGCGGATAGTCTTCGGCTGCGCCGCCTTCGAACTCTTCGCCGTCAACTTTGCCGACAAAGTCGAACACGATCTGATCGCCGTCTTTTGCTTTCGAACCCTTGCGGCGCGCTTTGAAATCCTGCGCGGTTTCGGCCAGATTGTTCAGCGCCTCTTCGATGGCTGCGTCATCCGCTTTGACAACCAGCTTTTCCAGCTCGACCGATTTCAGGTCAACTTCGGGGATCGCAGGCAGTGCCTCATAAGACATCTCGACATGGACGTCGTCGCCTTCTTTCCAGTCTTCGTTGGTCATCTTGACCTGCGGCTGCAGTGCCGGACGGTCGCCGCTGTCTTCAAAGTGCTGGTTCATCGCACCGTCGATGCTTTCCTGCATCGCTTCGCCCAGCAGACGCTGGCCGAACTGCTTTTTCAGCAGCGCCATCGGCACCTTGCCTTTGCGGAAGCCCTTCATCTCAATCTCAGGCTGCGCTTCGACCAGCTTTTCATTCACTTTGTCGTCCAACTCAGCCGCGGAAACGACAATGTTGTAGCCGCGTTTCAGACCTTCGTTCAGCGTCTCGGTAACCTGCATTATGGTAGTCCCCATAGGATTCGGGGCGCGCAAAACGGCGCGCCGGGCAAATTTGACGCCTTCTATTTGCCCAGCCGCCCGCGTGCAAGAGGGCAAAGCCCGGATCAGTCTTGTTTTGCCGGTGTTTTGAACAAAAAAGCACCCCGGACAGGCCCAGGGCGCCCCATGACCCCAATCCCTAGATCAGAACTTCCAAAGCGCGCCCAGCACCCAGGCTTCGTTCTTGTCGAAATCGACCATGTCGTCAAAGTCGTGATTGCGGTATTTCAGATAGGCATCGGTGTTGATGCTGTCGATCCGCTGGACAACCGCAATGCCCCAGGATTTCGTGCTGGATCCGTCATTCTCGAAATCCGCTCCGTCAAAGTAATCGATACCGATTCCGGTTTTCCCCCAGGACACCCAATCGCCCTCATAGGCCAGTTTGGTGTACCAATAATCCGGATCACTGGCCCCCGCCGCCGTATCGTCACGCGCGCCCAAAGCCGCCGTAAAGCTGAACCCGCTGGGCCACAGGACCGAGGCTGAGCCGATCACATCCCGCCGCTCGCCCGAGCCGTCATCGAAGTCGCGCACCGCGTAGGCCGCGCTGGCCGCAAAGGCGATGCCGTTGGCAAAGGTATTCCGGTAGTAAACCGCGATGTCGTAATAATCATCGTCGTCGCTGCTCGACAGTATGTTCTGGCCATAGGCGATCGACCCCGAAAACCCGTTGAAATCGGGCGTGTCATAGCGGATGCGGCCCCTGCGGCTGCCGTCAAAGTTGCTTGAGGAATCGCCCACGGTGATGTCACTCAGAACGCCGTCGGCGCCGCGATAGAAAAAGGCCCCGTTTTCATCATTGGTAAAGGAATAGAGCGCCGTTCCGACATAAGACAGGTCAGTCTCGGCTGCCCCGTCCGAGGCCATACTCCCCTGCCCGGCCGAAAACTTGCCGTATCCCCCTTTCAACGAGAAATCGACATGACGGATATCTTCACGGGTCCAGCCATTGGTGTTGGTTCCGTCCTGATTGGCTGTTCCGGTCCCCGGAAGACCCAACCCCGTCTCAAAGCGGAACATGAACTCATTGCTGCCATAGGGCTGCATCAGACGCAGACCCACGCGGCTGTTGGACAGATCGTTGTCCAGCAATCGCGTTTCGGTTTCCTCTCCGTCGTCGACAGAAACGATAACCGGGTCAAGCTGACCATAGAGTTCAACATAGCCGCCGCTGTTGTTCTCATATTTCAAATCGGCGGCAGCGGTACTTGCTGCGGACGCGGCCAAGACCGCGAGGATTGAAGTCACTTTAGAGTTCTGGGTCATTTCGCTCACCTTGAATGACCCGGCTTTCGGCCCTCATTTTTTCCCGTCTGACCGTTGGGTTCGGCGACCCCGGTCGGCACGACAGGTGGAGTTAATTACACTTGTTTGGCCAGTAAAAAGCCGGACGTAATTACATTTTTTTCAACGGATTAACCGCAACACCGTGCAGTCGGAGTTCCCCTCCAAGCAAAGTCTGGCGTGGTGTTGGGTCGGTGGCAAACACTCGTTGCTCCACCCGCGCCAACCGCTCGGCCAATTGCCGCCGAAGAGGTCGCAAGTCGGCCAAGATTCGCCTATAAAATCATATATTCAGTTTTGTAAAAACACTGGGCAATTGCTCAGGCAAATCCTCGGCGATCAGCCCCGGCCCGAATTGCAGCGCACATTCCACATGCAGCCAGGCCCCCGTCTCAGCTGCCTGCATCGGGCTGAACCCACGCGCCAGCAATCCCGTGATGAACCCGGCCAGCACATCACCCGATCCTGCCGTGGCAAGCCAGGGGGCGGACCGCTCATACATGGCCGCATTGATCGCGCACATCCCATTTGGGGCGGCGATGACCGTGTCCGGCCCCTTGAAAAGCACCACACAGCCTGCCCGTTTTGCGGCCTCACGCGTCGCATCCACCTTGGAATAAGCTGGTCCTTTGGTCGGAATAGCCGCCAATTTCTCGGCAATATCAGGAAAGAGGCGCGCAAATTCGCCCCCATGCGGGGTCAGAACACACGCCTCATGAAGCTGCTGGAACAAGGCTTCTGGATCATCCCCAAACGCCGTCAGCGCATCGGCGTCCAACACGGTCGCCCGCTTGGCCTGCAGCGCCACCGGCACCAACTCCCGCGCGCGCTCTATGCCCAGTCCAGGCCCCAGACACAGCGCATTCAGCCGCTCATCGCCCAGCACATCCGCAAGCCCCTCGGCCCCATCAACCCGCTGCACCATGATGGCGGTCACCTGCGCCACCACCTCCATCTGCGCCGACGGAGGCACCCCCAGCGTCACCAGCCCTGCCCCAATCCGCAAAGCCCCCCGCGCCGCCAACCGCGCCGCGCCGGTCTTGGCCGGACCGCCCGAGAGGATGAGAGCGTGGCCGTGGGAGTATTTGTGTTGCGGCTCAGATTTCTCCAAAGAATGTACTGGCACCGCCAGCCTTACCTTTGACCCGAACTCTCGCGCTGCTTCTATATTGAGTTTTTCAATTTCATCAGGCCCCATGATCGCGCGCGCTGGATCGTTTATTGAAGCCAC
Source organism: Ruegeria sp. CH10 (assembly GCF_056537125.1). Lineage (NCBI taxonomy): Bacteria > Pseudomonadati > Pseudomonadota > Alphaproteobacteria > Rhodobacterales > Roseobacteraceae > Ruegeria > Ruegeria sp. CH10. Next base: position 290,860 of record NZ_JBQFQY010000002.1, read on the forward strand.
TAAATCCTCGGTCGTGCAAAACTTTTTTGTCGGCAAGCCAATATCTACGATCCTTATCTTACCACTACGCGCAATACCTTCCGCCAAGAAATGACCTCTCTTTGCCCTGTGAAAGGTGACCGTCAAATCCGCCTTGCCAGAAATTCCGATAGGACGTCCGCTGTCGGAACACAGGCCGGAAGAAATATCGACGGCAACAGAAACAAAGTGCGGGTGGCGTTTGTGCAAATAGGAAAGGGAATATGAAACAGCATGGGAAATCGGACGTGTCAAACCAGTGCCAAACAGCGCATCAACATGCAAATCGCAGCGTGGCAACCACATCCCTTCAGGCAACGGCAGCACACTCCCCAACTCCACCCACCGCTCATAATTCACCCGCGCATCCGGCGGCAGCTTTTCTGCATCTCCATACAGAAAAACCTCAACCTGCCACCCCAGCCCAAGCAACAGGCGCGCAACAACAAACCCATCCCCACCATTATTCCCCGGCCCGCACAGCACCACAGCGCGCAGCGGATCCCCTTCATCTGGCCCCAAATATCCCGGGGAGTTCGAGGGGCTGGCCCCTCGATCCTTGAACTCGGGCCACTCCTCATAGATCGCATCGACAACGCCGCGCCCGGCCCGCTCCATCAGCTCCAGCCCGGTTACCTCACCGGACTCAATCGCGGCCTGTTCGATGGCCCGCATTTGCGCGGCTGTCAGCAATTCCGTCATCTCAAATCCCCTCGCGATTCAATTCTGATTACTTTTTATGCAAGTCGGTCAAAATTTAATCCAACGCCTCTTTTCTCGGCACGCGCCTGCCTCGGTTTTCGCTATCAGATTGCCCGCCGATCTTAGACGTGATCAGTCCGACCCTGACAAGTGTTATAGGAGCCCGGGATGAAGAAGATCGAAGCGATCATCAAACCGTTCAAACTGGACGAAGTGAAAGAGGCGCTGCAGGACGTGGGTGTCCAGGGCCTCAGCGTGATCGAGGTCAAAGGGTTTGGCCGTCAGAAAGGCCACACGGAACTCTATCGCGGCGCGGAATATGTCGTCGACTTTCTGCCCAAGGTAAAGGTCGAGGTCGTTCTGGATGACGATCAGGTCGACGCCGCAATCGAGGCCATCGTTTCGGCCGCGAAAACCGACAAAATCGGCGACGGCAAAATCTTTGTGTCGCCCGTTGAACAAGCCATTCGCATTCGGACCGGTGAAACCGGCTCGGACGCGCTGTAATCGAACACTCCAAGTAGAGGAATAGAGAGTATGAGCAAGGACGCAGTTCTTCAGCTGATCCGCGACGAAGACGCGGAATACGTCGACATCCGCTTCACCGACCCGCGCGGCAAGCTTCAGCACGTCACCATCATGTCTGATCAGGTTGACGAAGACTTCCTGGAAGAAGGCTTCATGTTCGACGGCTCGTCGATCGCAGGCTGGAAGTCGATCGAAGCCTCAGACATGAAACTGATGCCCGACACCGAAAGCGCTTATGTCGATCCGTTCTATGCAGAGAAAACCATCTGCCTGCACTGCTCGATCGTTGAGCCCGACACTGGCGAAGCCTATGAGCGTGACCCGCGCGGTACGGCGCAGAAAGCCGAAGCCTACCTGAAGGCATCCGGCATCGGCGACGTTGCCTACATGGGCCCCGAGGCTGAGTTCTTCCTGTTTGACGACGTCCGCTTCTCGAACAGCATCAACAAGGTATCCTACGAAGTTGACGCAACCGACGCGTCGTGGAACACCGACACCGAATACGAGATGGGCAACATGGGCCATCGTCCGGGCGTCAAGGGTGGCTACTTCCCGGTGAACCCCGTTGACGAAGCGCAGGACCTGCGTTCGGAAATGCTGTCGACCATGAAGCGTCTGGGCATGAAGGTCGACAAGCACCACCACGAGGTTGCATCTTGTCAGCACGAGCTGGGCCTGATCTTTGACAGCCTGACCAAACAGGCCGACGAGCTGCAGAAGTACAAGTACGTCATCCACAACGTGGCGCACGCCTACGGCAAATCGGCCACCTTCATGCCGAAGCCGATCGCGGGTGACAACGGCACCGGCATGCACGTAAACATGTCGATCTGGAAAGACGGCAAGCCGCTGTTCGCTGGCGACAAATATGCCGACCTGTCGGACGAAGCGATCTACTTCATTGGCGGCATCCTGAAGCACGCCAAGACCCTGAACGCCTTCACCAACCCGTCGACCAACAGCTATAAGCGTCTGATCCCGGGTTTCGAAGCCCCTGTTCTGCGCGCCTATTCGGCCCGTAACCGTTCGGGTTGTGTCCGTATTCCGTGGACCGAAAGCCCGAAAGCCAAGCGCGTTGAGGCCCGCTTCCCCGATCCGGCAGCGAACCCCTACCTGGCGTTTGCAGCTCTGCTGATGGCTGGTCTGGACGGCATCAAGAACAAGATCGATCCGGGCGAAGCCATGGACAAGAACCTGTACGATCTGCCGGCCGAAGAACTGGCCGACATCCCGACCGTATGTGGTTCGCTGCGCGAAGCTCTGGAAGCTCTGGCATCCGATCACGACTTCCTGCTGCAGGGCGACGTGTTCACCAAAGACCAGATCGACGGCTACATTGCGCTGAAGATGGAAGAGGTCGAAACCTACGAGCACACGCCGCACCCTGTAGAATACGGCATGTACTACAGCTGCTGATCCAAGAATTTTCGACGAAAATTCTTTCTAGGGCGCCCAATCGGGCGCCCTTGTTTCGTTCGGACCGATCTTCCACAGTTAACCTCAGGAGGAGATCGCATGGACACAGAATTCTCGAACTTCGTGACCACCGCCGAAGACCTGGAACGTCTCACCGGCGCGCCCCTGCCCCAAATCATCGCCAAGGAACTGCCTGCGCTGGATCAGATGTGCCGCGACTTCATCGCTGCTTCGCCCTTTTGCCTGATCGCCTCGGCCAATCCCGGCGGCCACCTGGACATCTCGCCGCGCGGCGACCCGGCAGGGTTTGTTGAGGTGCTCTCGGACACGCTGATCGCGATTCCGGATCGGCCCGGAAACAAGCGTGTCGATACGTTTCACAACGTCCTTGAGGACCCCCGCGTCAGTCTGATCTTTTTCGTTCCAGGCAAGATGGAGACCCTGCGCATTCGCGGAACCGCCCGGATCTGCGCTGATCCGAAACTGTTGAACGAAATGGCAATCCAGAAACACGCGCCCAAACTGGCCCTGCTGGTTCGGGTCGACACGGTCTTTGCCCATTGTCCAAAATGCGTCATCCGCGCAAACCTTTGGCAACCGGACGCATGGCCAGACTCATCACAGCTGCCGAACATGAATGCGATGATGGTCAAGCATGCCAAGATCAACAAAACGCCGGACGAATGGTTCGAAAGCCTGAAAGGGACGGGCGAACTGGATCTGTATTAACGGCTTTGAACATTGTGGGATGCGGCGTACCCTGATTCCAGCAGTTCATTTGAACGGATTTCACCGATGTTACGTTTTGCACTGATCCTTGCCTTTTCCCTGCCGACACTTGCAGCCGCCGCCCCCTGCGGAAACACCAGCAGCGGGTTTGAAGCTTGGAAACAGGATTTCGCGAAACAGGCGCGACGGGCGGGTGTTAAGAAAAAGGGACTGCAGGCGCTGGCGCAGACGCAATATGCCACCCGCACCATTGCAGCGGACCGTAATCAGAAGAGCTTCAAGTACTCGCTAGACAAATTCATGCGTGTGCGCGGGGCCGACACGATCGTCGCGCAGGGGCGCAAGCGTAAGGCGCGCAACCCGCAATTCTACGCCGCGCTTGAGCGTCAATATGGAGTGCCAAGCGGGATTCTGATTGCGATCCACGGAATGGAAACCGGCTTTGGGAACTTCATGGGCGACAGTCAGGTTGTGTCAGCAATAACCACTCTGGCCTATGATTGTCGCCGATCCGAGTTCTTTATCCCCCATGCCATCGGGGCGTTGAAACTGGTGGATCAAGGCAGCATTACGACCGCAACCAAGGGGGCCAAGCATGGCGAATTGGGGCATACTCAGTTCCTGCCCGGCAATGCGCTGGCCTTTGGCGTCGATGCTACGGGCGACGGTCAGGTGGATTTCTACAACATGACGGACGCGCTGGCCTCAACCGCCAATTTTCTGCGGCAAAAAGGCTGGAAACCGGGCCGTGGCTATCAGCCCGGGCAACCGAATTTCACGGTTATTCAGGAATGGAATGCCGCCACGGTCTACCAGCAGTCCATTGCGATTATGGCAACCCGAATCGACGGCTGATCTACGCCAGTTTTCGGCGGCAATGGACCTCAATACCGACACATTTCTGCCACAGACATTAAGTGGCCCCTAAAATGTCTAGGTTTCCATAGTGTAATCAATCCCTTCGATTTTTGATTTTTTTCCATTTTCGCCAAAATCTGCCCCAACTCGGTCGTTAACCTGTTTCTCAGACAAGCTACGACAAAGGACAGCGCAGTGAGCCCGAAGCACAACTATCATGGTGGTCTTCAGTTCGACGGTGAAACCGATGGCGAAATCGAACGGTTCGGCAGCATCGTAGCCGCGACCCTGCAGGATTACGGGCATCTGGTCGAACGCAAAAGCATGCTGAGCGACACCGAAGCCAGCATTGTCTGCAGCCAGTACCTGGTTCGCCTGACCCTTGACACGCAGGTTCCCGGCTCGGGCGACCGGTTTGAGCGCATGGATCGCGCCGCAGGTCTGAAAACCATGCAAAAGCAGGTCGCCACCCTGCCCAAAAACCGACTGACCGTCACAATCTCTCCCGTCTCTCCCCTGTTGGATGACAGCGAGATTTCCGAGCTGATGCTTGTGGTCATGCTGTACCGGATGGTCGATATCTGCGCCACGCGTCGTATTGAGTGGCTGTCGCCCAACACCGTACTGACCACCGAACAATTCATGAGCGCGTTCAACACGCTGACGCCTTCAAAACCACGAGACAGAAAACAGATTTTCGAGGCAGTGACAGGCCCCTTCGCGGGGCTGGACATCACTGAAACAGAAGACCTGGATGAGGCACAAAAACAGGCGCTGACACCAGCAGCCCGGCCGATCCAGCTGTCTGATGAGCAGTTGCTCAGCATCGCTTTTCGGACGGAACCTATCGAGCAGCCTAAGGATGAGGACGAAGACACGCCTCCCCTCGACCACGATAAGCCCAGCGATATCCTGCGACTGACCAGTTGGGGATTGACCGGTGCCGTGGCCAGCGTGTCCGTGCCCATCGCGGTCTCTGTGGCCGCTGTGAACCTGATAAAGGGTGAAGATTTTCGCCTGAACACTCAGGTACTTGCCTACACTGTTGCAATCTCCGCTCTCAGCACAAGCGGAGCATTTGCCGGCGTCGCCAGCGTGTTGGGCATGTAGCACTGAACCCTAAGACCCTCCTTGGAGGCCCCGCCATCAGGCGGGGTTTTCCATTTTGGGCAAGTCTTCAGCCTGCAAAACATATGTATGGATCGAAAATACTACCGCTTGTGTCTGCGGTAAGCGCAGCAGGGTTTGACGTTCGCTGCGCATGTATTGCGCGGCCCTCAGGTCACTGATGTCGCGCGGATCACTGGCACTGCGGGGTTGATACAGTTCAGCGTCCTCGTACCACAGCGCATTGAATCGCCACAGCGGGCGCTCCGGCTGTATCCCGTCGAACAGACGTTGCACACGGCGTGCGATATTGGGGTCATAACTGTCCACCCGATCATGTATGCCGATAAGCGGCCGCATGAATTTTTCCGACAGGCGCCAACTGGCTGGAAAGCACAGGATTGCCCCGGTCAGAACATGTTCCTCCCCTTGTTTCTGAAGAATGCAGAAATCCTCTTGCACAAGCAGGCACAGCGTCTCTAGCGGCTGATCCCGGTCGATCTGAATGCGCCGACCATCGGGCCGCACCACGTGATCGGTTGCACCCCCATAGGCGCACTCCAACACAAGCGCCAACAGCTCTTGCGCGGCGGGTTCAGCCCGTGAATCCATTGCCAGAACGTCTTTGCGATGAGCCCGCAGAATGTCTTCGCGCCTTTGCATCTGCCCGGCAAAGGCGTCATCGCGGTGCAACCAATCCTTCATATTGGCCGGTTGGATGCCGGGCAAAGGGCGCGGGTTTCGCGGATCATAGGGGATGGTTTTCTGGAGAATCTTCATGAGGGATGTATAGCATTTCGCCGCCGCGTCGTGGGTCGAAAACGACCGGCGCGCTGTCGCATATTCTCGGGACAACCAGCCGCTGATTCTTCATTCTGCCGCTCAGGCAGGGAGACCCACTATGAATCAACATTACCGTGACACCCGCAAAATCGACCCGTCCAGGGGCGAGACACTTGGCGACGGTACTCCGAACGAAAATGACCGGATTGAAATCGGTCCGACCCAGCTGGCCTTTGCAGAATGGGAGGCCGCGGGTCTGGTCCTTCCCGATCTGGCCCGCATGCGCGAGCACCGTTGGAAGCGCCTGACGCAGGCCATTGTGGATCGTGGCTATGGCGGGTTGCTGATGTTTGACCCGCTCAACATCCGGTACGCCACCGACAGCACCAATATGCAGCTGTGGAACACCCATAATCCGTTCCGCGCGGTGCTGCTGTGTGCTGACGGCTACATGGTTATCTGGGACTATAAGAACTCGCCCTTCCTGTCGACGTTCAACCCGCTGGTGCGCGAGCAGCGCTCGGGCGCGGACCTGTTCTATTTCGACCGGGGCGACAAGGTCGACGTGGCGGCGGATGTCTTCTCGAACGAAGTGCGCGTGCTGATCGAAGAACATAGCGGCGGCAACAAACGTCTGGCGGTTGACAAGATCATGCTGCACGGCCTGCGCGCGCTTGAGGCGCAAGGGTTCGAGATCATGGAGGGCGAAGAGGTCACCGAAAAGACCCGCGCCATCAAAGGCCCGGACGAGATTCTGGCCATGCGCTGCGCCAGCCACGCCTGCGAAACCGCCGTTGCCGAGATGGAGAAGTTTGCCCGCGCCAATGTGGGTGACGGCAAGACGTCCGAAGATGACATCTGGGCCGTTCTGCACGCTGAAAACATCCGCCGCGGTGGTGAGTGGATCGAAACCCGCCTGCTGGCCTCGGGTCAGCGCACTAACCCGTGGTTTCAGGAATGCGGTCCACGGATCACGCAACAAAATGAGATCATTGCCTTTGATACCGACCTGATCGGCTCATACGGGATCTGCATCGACATCTCGCGCACCTGGTGGATCGGGGATCAGAAGCCCCGCGCCGATATGGTCTATGCCATGCAGCACGCGCATGAACATATCATGGCTAACATGGAGATGCTGAAACCCGGCGTTACCATCCCCGAACTGACCGCCAATGCGCATAAGCTGGACGACAAGTTTCAGGCGCAGAAATATGGCTGCCTGATGCACGGTGTTGGTCTGTGTGATGAATGGCCGCTGGTTGCCTATCCGGATCAGGCGGTCGCGGGATCGTACGACTATGCGCTGGAACCCGGCATGATTCTGTGTGTCGAAGCCGCCGTCGGCGAGGTTGGCGGCGACTTCTCGATTAAGCTGGAAGATCAGGTTCTGATCACCGAGGATGGGTATGAAAACCTCACCACCTATCCGTTCGACCCGCAACTTATGGGTCAGGAATAAGCGGCCTAGTCCGGCCAGGTTGAACGCCGGACATTCCCGTGCCAGTCTTCGGATTGAATGGCAGCCTCGATTTCGGTCGGGACTGCCATTTTCCATTCATGCCCCAGGGCAAAGCCAAGCACTCCGGTCAGGGCAATGATGATCAGCAGATCAGGGCGGAAAACAACGCCACGCGGGGCGGATGCGGTATGGGACATTGGGGCCTCCTTGGCTCGTCAGGTGTGATAGCGACAAGATGGGGCCTGATTTAAAATAATTAAAACGAATATTTGAGTGTGTATTCATCACCAAATTTGAACATTTATACTCGCGGTCTCATTGATTAAAATGTGTAGTTTCCACTCACCTTCCCGTGACGCATCCTACATTGGGGTTGAGCAACCAGCCGGAAATAAACACTATTACACTCATCCCGACACGTAAGGAATGGCCATGCCCACCGAACGCATTACTTTTGCCGGTCACGACGGCAACCAACTGGCTGCGCGCCTTGATCTGCCGGATGGGCCGGTTCTGTCTACTGCGTTGTTTGCGCACTGCTTTACCTGTTCCAAGGATATTCCAGCGGCCCGTCGGGTCGCGGCGCGCCTTGCTGCGATGGGCATCGCGGTGCTGCGGTTTGACTTTACCGGACTGGGTCATTCGGGGGGTGAGTTTGCCAACACTACATTTACGTCAAATGTCGATGACCTGATTGCCGCTGCGCAGTATCTGGCAGGCCGCGACATGGCCCCGTCGCTACTGATCGGCCACTCGCTGGGCGGAGCTGCCGTTTTACGCGCACGCGCGGGCATCCCCAGCGTAAAGGCCGTGGTGACACTGGGTGCGCCCGCCGATCCCGGTCACGTATCCCATCATTTTGCGGACGCCCTGCCCGAGATCGAGCAGGAGGGATCGGCCGAGGTGATGTTGGGCGGTCGTCCCTTCCGCATCGGCAAGGCTTTTGTCGACGATATTTCGGAATCCGCCCTGACACCTGCGATTGCCGATCTCAAGGCTGCGCTTCTGATCCTGCATGCACCACGTGATGAGACCGTCAGCATCGACAATGCCAGCACGATCTTTCTGGCGGCCAAGCATCCCAAAAGCTTTGTGACACTGGACGACGCCGATCATCTGATCACGCGCGCCGCAGACGCGGAGTATGCGGCGGATGTGATTGCGGCCTGGGTCGGGCGTTATATCCCTCTGTGCCCTCCGGCCCCGCCTCCGGGCGCACCCGAAGGCGTCGTGCGCGTGACCGAGGCGGATGCGGCAGGGTTCCTGCAGGATATTCAATCCGGCCCCCGTCACCACGCGGTTGCGGATGAACCTGAATCCTACGGCGGCACGGACAAAGGTATGTCGCCTTATGGGTTCGTCTCTTCGGGACTGGGCGCGTGCACATCAATGACGATCCGCATGTATGCCCGGCGCAAAAGATGGCCGCTGACCGGTGTTACCGTGGATGTCTGCCACAACAAGGTCCACGCGCAGGATGCTGGCCTTGTCGGCGAGGGCAAAATCGACCAGTTCCGACGCAAGATACGCCTTGAGGGTCCGCTGGATCAGGAACAGCGGGACCGGCTGTTGGAAATCGCCGACAAATGCCCGGTTCACAAAACGCTTGAGGGATCTGCCCATATCACAACCGAGCTGTTGACCTGACCCCTTACCGGCGCGGGCGTCCTGCCGGGCGATGGATCGGCGGACGCGCCGCCGGGGGTCGGGCGACCGGAGGACGTGGTCGTGCGGGCGGTTTCGCTACCGGCGGTTTTGGCCGCGCGGGCGGCTTGCCCACAGGGGGATTTGGCCGCGCCGGGGGGCGTCCTTCGGGTGGTCTGGGACGCACCGGGCGGTCCACGTCAATATCCACGTCGACATCGTGGTAATAGTCGTTCCACAGCATCGAGTCGTAGAACGGATCATACCCGTACCCGACACCCACCGTGACACCGTCACAGGCCGTCAAAGAAAAGCTTGCCGCACCAAGGCCCAAAGTAAGCACCAGACGTTTGATAGGTTTGGTTACCATCTGCATGTTTCCTTACCGCTGGGCCCGAAACGACGTGAAAACGTCATTCAGAACATCGACATACGCCGGATCGGCCCCTTCGCGCAGGATGGCGACCACCACTGCGACGCGGTTATTGGGAAGGTCGATAACCGTGGCGGTAAAGTTGATCCCGCGCCCGTCACGCGTACCGGTGCCACGGATCACCTTGGCAGGCAGTCCCCCGATGCGCGTGTCCGACGTACCCGTCACAGTCGGTTCCTGAACAAGGAACTTGTCGATATCGCCGAGATACCGCAGCCCGCCCTCGATCGACGCGACCCCTGCGGGCGAAACGAATCCCATCCAGACATTGTCATCCGTGACCGGTTTGATCCCCATGACCCGCGCCACCGCGCGCAGATCGCCAAGCTCTGTATCCTCAATCTCACGCGGGCCGCCTGTGCGCACCGCCCAGAAGTCCGGAACCGCAAAGCTGAAAAGCACACGGCCTGCATCTGTATAAGTGACCGGCGTCTCAGCCAAGGCGGGTGCGGTTGCACCAATCCAAAGCGCCGCGCAGGACGCCAGGGTTGGGCCAGATAAAATACGCATATCTCAATAACCTGATGATTTGTTTGACATCAGATTGCCCGGTTTGGGTCAGTGTTGTCCAGTATCTCATTCATCTTGCAACAAAAAACCCGCGCCGGGATCGCTCCGGGCGCGGGTTTGTCTGAACAGAATTATCGGAAATCAGGTCCGGGCGTCACCGATCAGTTTCCAGACTGCAGGGATCAGCAGCGCGGCCAGAGCCAGCTTGATCGCATCCCCCAGCAGGAACGGTGTCAGACCCCATTCCAGGATCGGTTTGTCCCAGCCATACAGCTGACCCAGCCACAGCAGGCCGGGGACATAGATCAAAACGTTTGCCAGAACCAGCGCCAGCGCCAATTTGCCAACCGAACGGTCCCAGCCACGCGCTGCCAGCGCACCCAGCAGGACAGTTGCCATCAGGTAACCCACCAGGTAACCGCCGGTGCCGCCCATCATGTAGGTCAGGCCAAATTTCTCGGCCGAAGAGCCCGCGAACACGTCAAAGCCCAGCGCGCCGACCAACAGGTAGCCCAGCATCGTCACCAGACCAAGGCGTGCACCATAGGCTGTGCCGATGGTCAGAACGGCAAAGGTGCCCATCGTAATCGGAACAGGCCACATCGGCACTTTGATCTTCGCAGCAACGGCCAGAACAACAATGCCCAGTGCGACCAGAGCCGCTTGCTTGACGCGCAGTGCAGTGCCCTCGCGCGGGCCAAAGGCGTTGGCCAGTACGTTTGCATTCATTTTCACTTCTCCCCATTCGGAACGGAATTTTGTGAAAGCAATGCCCTTTAAGGGCACTCACTTCAAGTTGATTACGCTATCTTAGAACAAATTCCGTGTCCATTTCATAGGATTTACGCGGCCCCGAGACGATCCAGCGCACGCTCCAGCGGGGCCAGCCCGAGAAATCATACTCGGCATCATAGCTGTCGGGGGCGCAATCATGATGGTCAGTGGCCCGATCCGATCCCAGTTTCAGGCCGTGAAAGTAGCGCCCGTCATCGAAATGGACCGCGATCCGATCCCCCGCGCCACGCCACAGGTAGCGTCGGGTGCCCTTCATCTCGGCCTGTCCGGGGATGCGCAGGATGACCTCTTCGTCATAGATCAACCCATCGTCCGTGCGGTGCAGATGAGCGACCCCATCGGCCTGCACAACCTGCCCTGCCCGCGCGTCGCGTATGGTGCGTGTCAGGGACCAGCGTCCTTCGAAATCTGACAGGGTTTGCGGCAGGGTCATTCCGTAAACGCACCGTCTGTTCGAGCACCCTGATTGTCTATGAACCGGATGACATCGCCCGATCGCTGCACATCATAGCAAGCCCACAGCGACGATGGCGGCCAGACCGAGCAATACTGCTCCCCCCGCACCGCCCAACGTCCGGCGCTTGGACCGCCCGAGAAATAGTCGGTCACCCCTGAGGCATCAAATGTCTGCCAGACATCCGCGCCATAACCCAGCTTGCGCCCGGTCAACGCCTGCTGAATCTCATCCCCGCTCAGCGGTCGAAACTCTTCCGCTGCCAGAAAACCGGGGAAAAGCGCTAAAATCAGGGCAAACCGTCTCATATGCACACTCACACCTTGTTCCTGTGGCGGGTCAGGTTTAAACCGCGCCGCATCGATCTCTGCCAAATCACAATAAGGTCCCGCCGCCAATGATTCCACGTTATTCCCGCCCCGAGATGGTTGCCATCTGGTCGCCCGAAAGCAAGTTCCGCATCTGGTACGAGATTGAGGCCCATGCCTGCGACGCGATGGCCGATCTGGGCGTGATCCCGCGCGAAAACGCTGAGGCCGTGTGGAAGGCCAAGGATGTGGAATTCGACGTGGCGCGTATTGATGAGATCGAGGCCGTCACCAAGCACGACGTCATCGCCTTTCTGACCCATCTGGCTGAGCATGTCGGCAGCGAAGAGGCGCGCTTTGTCCATCAGGGCATGACTTCATCGGACGTGCTGGACACCTGCCTGAATGTGCAATTGACCCGTGCCGCCGACCTGCTGATTGCCGATCTAGAAGGTCTGCTGGCCGCCCTGAAACGCCGTGCGATCGAACACAAAGATACTGTCCGCATCGGCCGCAGCCACGGCATCCACGCCGAGCCCACCACCATGGGTCTCACCTTCGCCCGTTTTTACGCCGAGATGGACCGCAACCTGTCCCGCATGCGCGACGCGCGGGCCGAAATTGCCACTGGCGCAATCAGCGGCGCGGTTGGCACCTTCGCCAATATCGATCCGGCGGTCGAAGAACATGTTTGCGACAAGCTGGGCCTCGTGCCCGAGCCGATCAGCACGCAGGTCATCCCGCGCGACCGTCACGCAGCCTTCTTTGCGACGCTGGGTGTCATCGCCAGCAGCATCGAAAACATCGCCATCGAAATCCGCCACATGCAGCGGACCGAGGTGCTGGAAGGGGCCGAGTTCTTCTCGATGGGCCAAAAGGGCTCGTCTGCCATGCCGCACAAGAAGAACCCGGTCCTGACCGAGAACCTGACCGGTCTAGCGCGCATGGTGCGTGCAGCGGTGATCCCGGCGATGGAGAACGTGGCGCTGTGGCACGAACGTGACATCTCGCATTCCTCGGTGGAACGCATGATTGGGCCGGACGCCACGATCACTCTGGATTTTGCGCTGGCCCGTCTCACCGGTGTGATCGACAAGATGTTGATCTTTCCCGAGAACATGCTTGAAAACATGAATAAATTCCCTGGTCTGGTCATGAGCCAGCGGGTGCTTCTGGCGCTGACCCAAGCCGGTGTCAGCCGCGAGGATGCGTACGCCATGGTTCAGCGCAACGCGCTGAAGGTCTGGGAACACCGCACCGATTTCAAACAGGAGCTTTTGGCCGACGCCGATGTTACCGCCGCCCTCAGCCCTGCAGAAATCGAAGAGAAATTCGACCTTGGTTATCACACCAAGCATGTCGACACGATCTTTGCCCGCGTCTTCGGCGAGTAACCCGAGCGACCGCCCCGGCCCTTCGCAAAGATTTTTCGTCGAAAAATCTTGGGCCGGGTGCGAAACCCGCGCGAAAGAAACAGAAAAGACGAAAATTTTTCCTACTTGTGAATAAAAGCGAGCCTGCGGTTGTTAGCTTTTTATCGGATCACGCTATGCTTGGTCTAAGCAGCCCAGAGAACGGAGTAGGAAAATGCGTCTCGTACTAGCTTCTGCCATTGCCCTTCAGGCCCTTGTCTTCACCCCGGCCGTCTATGCCGCAGGCGGCGGTGGCAGCACCGCCCCGAAGCCAACCAATACAACCAAGAAATGCCTGTTTGGCCGCGTTTATGACAAAGAGGCCGGGCGGTGCGTCAAGCCGGACAAAACCAACTTTTCCCAAGACGAACTCTATGAGGCCGTCCGCGAGCTGGCCTATGACGGACAGCTTGAGAACGCGCAGAACATTCTGCGTATCATGGATCAGGACGACGATCGCGTTCTGACCTATTGGGGCTTTACCTACCGCAAAATGGGTGAGCTTGAGCTGGCGAATGTCTTCTACAACAACGCCATCGAAGCCAACCCCGACAACATCCTTGCCCGCAGCTATATGGGTCAGGGTTTCGTGACCGAGGGCAAAACCGATCTGGCCATCGAACAATGGCGCGAGATCAAGGCCCGCGGTGGAGAAGGCACTTGGGCCGAGGCGTCGCTGCGCGAGGCTATCCGCACCGGGCTGACCTTTAACTACTAAGCTTCAGCCTTTCTTTACCCGACTCTCCGTAATCTGCCTGTGGAACAGAACTTTGGCACCACAGGCAGATGCAGGACACACATTCATTGGTACAGGTGGCACCGGGGGCAGCTCCGGTACACGATCTCAAAGACGACGCCCCCCGTGTCGTACCCCGCGCGCTCAGCAATCGGCAAAAGGCTGCGGTCGTTGTCCGGCTGTTGCTGAACGAAGGCGCTGACATCCCACTGGAAGAACTGCCTGACGAGCTGCAGGAAAAATTGACCCATCAACTGGGGCAGATGGGGCTGGTCGATCGGATTACGCTGGACGCCGTGGCCCATGAATTTGCCGAGGCGCTGGATGGAATCGGGCTGTCTTTTCCCCATGGTCTTGCCGGGGCGCTGGATGCGGTGGATGGCAAGATCGCACCCGCCACAGCCGCGCGGTTGCGCAAGGTGGCCGGTGTGCGGCAAATCGGTGATCCTTGGCAACGACTGCGCGATATCCCCGCCGAAGATCTGGCCGCGATGGCTCAGGCCGAAAGCACCGAAATTGCTGCCGTCATGCTGTCGAAACTGGACACCGCCAAGGCGGCTGAGCTTTTGGGGCATCTGCCCGGCCCCATCGCGCGCCGGATCACCTATGCCGTTTCCAAAACCGCCAATGTCACGCCCGAAGCCGTGGAACGGATTGGCTGGTCCTTGGCTGCGCAACTGGACCAAAGGCCCTCGCTTGCCTTTGCCGATGGGCCCGGTGCGCGGCTTGGATCGATCCTGAATCAATCCGCCGCCTCGACCCGCGACGGTGTTCTGTCTGCGCTGGACGAAGAGGATTCGGATTTCGCCAGCGTCGTGCGCCGCTCGATCTTTACCTATGCGCATATTCCGGCTCGGATTTTGCCGCGCGACGTCCCGGCAATTCTGCGCGGTGTGGATCAGGCGGATCTGGTGACGGCCTTGGCGGGCTCATCGGCCGAGGATGATCAGGCCGCGACGGAATTCCTGCTGTCCAACATGTCCACCCGCATGGCCGACAATTTGCGGGAAGAGATCGGCGAGCGCGGTAAGGTCAAACAATCAGACGCCGAAGTCGCCATGACGCTGATCGTCGGGGCCATTCGCACCCTTGTGGATGACGGAACCATCACGCTGGTCGACGAAGACGGGGAAGACTGACATACCATTGGAGCGCTTGTGATCGGGGAATGCGCCTTGTATGTCTGGCCTCCGAACATCAACAGCCGGTGAGACCAGATCATGCCCGTCGAAAAGTCGGAGCTCAGCCGCGGGGCGCTTCGGAAATACTATGTCACCGGCCTGTTTCTGAAGGGCGTGATCGGGGCGATGCGCCTGTTGCCCTATGAACGTCGGATCGCTGCGATGGGGGCTATTGTGCGCTCTCTTGCGCCATTGGTCGGCTTTACCGAGCGCGTGCGCAAGAACCTGAAACTGACCTGCCCCGAATTGTCCGATGCTGAGGTCAAGCGCATCTGCCGCGATGTCCCCGACAATGCGGGGCGCGCGATCATGGAGCATTTCTCGCCCGAAGGGTTCACGGAACGTCAAAGCACGGCCAAGGTCTCAGGCCCGGGCATCGCAGCATTTGATGCCGCTTTGGCAGAAGGACGCCCGGTGATGATGATCACCGCCCATTTCGGGCATTACCTGGCCGCCCGGATCGCCCTGCAAGCCCGCAGCGGCCAGCCCATCGGTTGCCTGTACCGTCGCATGGCCAACCCCTATTTCAACGACGCCTATGTCGAGGCGTTCTACAAAACCGGCGCACCCATGTTCGAACAGGGGCGCCGCGGCATGGTGGAAATGGTCCGGTCCCTGAAAAAGGGCGGCATTATTGCCATCGTGTCAGACCTGCATGCCCATGGCGGGGAAGAGCTGACCTTTTTCGGCAAACCCGCCGTCACCTCGGTTCTGAATGCCGAACTGGCGATCAAGTACAATGCGGTCCTGATCCCCTGCTATGCGGTGCGTCAGCCCAACGGCATCGATTTTGAGATCGTTCTGCATGACCCGGTGGAGCATACCGATCCCAAAACCATGACCCAATTCACAAATGATGATCTTGAGGCCATGGTTCGGCAGCATATGGGTCAGTGGTTCTGGATTCACCGCCGGTGGAAGGCATGGAACGGGCTGGGGGTTCAGCCCGAGGATATGCCCTGATCACTTGACCTTAGTGGCGGCAACAATCGGGCCATGCCCGACCTTTTGCACCAGAACAACAGCTGGCAGGTCCGAGTTGAGCTCGGCAGAAAACGCTTGCGGAGCAGCGCCGTCCCACTGCCCTGCCACCTGCCAGGATTCGACGACATTAGCATAGTCCAACTCATGCCCCGCCAGCTCGCCCCGGCGGATCGAGGCATGGCGCATGGGCGAATACTGAACCACGCGCACTTCGAATGTCGCCCCCTCAGGCAGCTCAACCGGCGTGACCTCAACCGTCACCTCGTTGCCAGAGCGTGAGGCCGTGACCTCGGCCTCGGGGGCCGCAGTCAGATGGGCATCAATGATACGTTCAAGCTCTTGCGATTGCGCGCCGACCACGTCTTGCTGACCATTGATCACCATCTGTGGCGTATAGATCATCGACCGCCCGCCCTGCCGCGCATAGGCGCGTTGGCGCTGGGTATGAGAGGGTTTGGCGTATTCATCCTCCCACCCGATATAGTCCCAATAATCCACATGCAGGGCCAGTCCGATCACATCGTCACGCTTGGCCAATTCGTGCATAAGCTTGTCCGCTGGCGGGCAGGATGAACACCCTTGTGACGTAAACAGCTCGATCACCACGGGATCACTTTCTGCTGCTACCGGGGCAGTCAGGGCAAGAGAAAGCGCAGTTGCGATGGCGGCGGATCTGATCATGTGTGACCTCGGGCTGATAACTTTTCTGTCTGAAACCTATAAGATGCCTGAATGGTGTAACCGCTTTCCGCTTCACCCACCAATCAAGGTTTCTTGAGACTTTATGTTACTTGCTCTTGATTTGTATACTTTTGCATACAAATCAAGAGCAAGGCACCTTAACCTTGAACCAACCGCAATCATGCGACAGAAAACTCATAGCGAATCCCAACATCCAAGTATTTGAGAGGGAGGCCAGTACATGCCCATTAAAGTTGGACAGGACACCGCCAAGACACGCCGCAGCCTGAGCGTGAATGGCAAATCCATTTCCTATTATTCCATCCCCGCCGCGCAAGAGGCCGGTCTGGGCGATTTCTCACGCCTGCCCGCCGCGCTGAAAGTGGTGCTGGAGAACATGCTCAGGTTCGAGGATGACGGCTTTTCCGTTTCCGTCGATGACATCAAGGCGTTTGGGGAATGGGCCAACAATGGCGGCAAGAACCCGCGTGAGATCGCCTATCGCCCTGCCCGGGTGTTGATGCAGGATTTCACCGGTGTTCCGGCGGTGGTCGACCTAGCCGCGATGCGCGACGGGATCAAGGGCCTTGGAGGTGATGCGCAAAAGATCAACCCGCTGAACCCTGTGGACTTGGTCATCGACCATTCAGTCATGATTGACGAATTCGGCAACCCGCGCGCGTTTCAGATGAACGTGGATCGCGAATACGAACGCAATATGGAACGCTACCAGTTCCTGAAATGGGGCCAGTCGGCCTTTAACAACTTCCGCGTTGTGCCCCCCGGCACTGGCATCTGCCATCAGGTGAACCTTGAGTATCTGGCCCAAACCGTCTGGACAGATACTGACCAGAACGGGGATGAGGTCGCCTATCCCGACACGCTGGTCGGCACTGACAGCCACACCACCATGGTGAACGGCATGGCGGTTCTGGGCTGGGGCGTCGGCGGGATCGAGGCCGAGGCCGCGATGCTGGGTCAGCCGATCTCGATGCTGATCCCCGAGGTTGTGGGCTTTGAACTGACCGGCGCGATGGTCGAGGGCACCACCGGCACCGATCTGGTGCTGAAGGTCGTTGAAATGCTGCGCGAAAAGGGCGTGGTCGGCAAGTTCGTCGAGTTTTATGGCGAAGGTCTGGACCGTCTGCCCTTGGCCGACCGGGCGACCATTGCGAATATGGCCCCCGAATATGGGGCGACCTGTGGCTTCTTCCCGATCGATGGCGAAACCCTGCGCTACATGCGCAATACCGGCCGGGATGAGGATCGTCTGGCACTGGTCGAAGCCTACGCCAAGGAAAACGGGTTCTGGCGCGATGAGAACTATGCGCCGATCTACACCGACACGCTGACGCTGGATATGAGCACCATCGTACCTGCCATCTCGGGGCCGAAACGTCCGCAGGATTATGTGGCGCTGACCAACGCCAAAGCGGCCTTTACCCGCGAAATGGCCGAGACGTTCAAACGCCCCATGGGCAAGCAGGTTGAGGTCAAAGGCGAAGAATACGGCATGGAATCGGGCAAGGTCGTGATCGCCTCGATCACCTCCTGCACCAATACCTCGAACCCTTATGTGATGATCGGCGCTGGCTTGGTCGCGAAAAAGGCGCATGAGCTGGGGCTGAACCGCCAGCCCTGGGTCAAGACCTCGCTCGCGCCCGGTTCACAGGTGGTGTCGGAATATCTTGAGGCCGCTGGCCTGCAACAGCATCTGGATGCCATTGGCTTCAACCTTGTGGGCTATGGCTGCACCACCTGTATCGGCAACTCAGGCCCCATCCAGAAGGAAATCAGCGAGGCGATTTCCGAAGGCGATCTGGTCGCCACCTCGGTTCTGTCGGGCAACCGCAACTTTGAGGGCCGGATTTCGCCCGATGTGCGCGCCAACTATCTGGCCTCACCGCCGCTGGTGGTCGTCTATGCGCTGGCAGGCACGATGGATATCGACCTGACCTCGGAACCGATTGGTCAGGACAAGGACGGCAATGACGTCTTCATGAAAGACATCTGGCCCACGCAAAGCGAGATTGCCGAACTGGTGCAGCAAACCGTCACCCGCGAGGCGTTCCAGTCGAAATATGCCGATGTCTTCAAGGGTGATGAGAAATGGCAGGACGTCGAAGTTCCGCAACAGGAGACTTATAACTGGCCGCCGACCTCGACCTATATCCAGAACCCACCCTATTTTCAGGGCATGGGGCCGGAACCGGGGACAATCTCGAATATCGACGGGGCCAAGGTTCTGTTGATTCTGGGGGATATGGTGACGACCGACCACATCTCACCTGCGGGGTCGTTTGCCACGCAAACGCCTGCGGGGCAGTACTTGATCGACCGACAGGTGCAGCCGCGCGAGTTCAATTCCTATGGGTCGCGCCGCGGCAATCACGAGGTCATGATGCGCGGCACTTTCGCCAATATCCGCATCAGGAACGAAATGCTGGACGGCGTCGAAGGCGGCTATACCAAGGGCCCGGACGGGCAGCAGACCTCGGTCTATGAGGCGTCGATGGCCTATCAGGCGCAGGGCACTCCGCTGGTTGTCTTTGGCGGTGAGCAATATGGCGCAGGCTCGTCCCGTGACTGGGCGGCCAAAGGCACCGCGCTGCTGGGCGTGAAAGCCGTGATCGCCGAAAGCTTTGAGCGTATTCACCGGTCGAACCTTGTGGGTATGGGAGTCATTCCGCTGGAATTCACAGGGGGCGACAGCCGCAAGTCACTGGGTCTGACCGGGGATGAGACGGTTTCGATCCACGGTCTGGACAGTGTGGAACCCCTACAAGAGGTGCCCTGCACGATCACCTATGCGGACGGGCGCGAGGCAACCATCACCCTCAAATGCCGCATCGATACAGCGCCCGAGATTGAATACATTGAAAACGGCGGCGTGCTGCAATACGTGCTGCGCAATCTTGCCAAGGCTGGCTGACGAAAAAGCCACAATTTACAAAGCTTTCACAAACCCCGCCTCTGGCGGGGTTTTCTTGTTCCGGATGCTCATCTTATAGGTGATTCACATCTCAAAAAGATAATTGAAAAGGGTACGTCAAATGGCACTTTCCACAGAACAGCAAATGCTGATCGAGCAACGCCTGACCAACGAAAAGAAATCAACCGTGGTCGCCTATCTGCTGTGGTTCTTTCTGGGCGGTTTTGGCGCGCACCGTTTTTATCTTGGCCGCACAGGCACCGCCGTCGCGATGCTGCTGATGTTCATCATCGGCTGGGCCACGGTCGCGTTTCTGGTTGGTTTGGTTCTGCTGATCCCTCTGGGCATCTGGATGCTGGTCGACGCCTTCCTGATCCCCGGCATGATTGCTCAGGATGACAGTGCGAAACGCACATTGATCGCCAACGAGGTTGCTGCGAACACCATCGCCAAATGAAACAGGCATCGGGTTTGATTAAAGCCCGGCACCTGTTTGATCGAAAACGCAAAAGGACGCCCAAGCGGCGTCCTTTTTTGTTGCGCAGCTCTGCCGCGCGCTTTGTGGCATTTGAGGGATGTGAAACCCGGCGTCAGTTGCCAGCCGCCTTTTCCAATGCGGGGCGGATCGTGCTTTCGATCACGCGCTGGGTGATCGGCCCGGCAAAGCGCAGGATGATCGTTCCCTCGCCGTCCACAACATAGGTCTCGGGCACACCGTAGAGGCCCCAGTCCAGCGCCATGCGGCCCTGCTCATCCCGGCCGATAGCAGCGTAGGGGTCACCCAGCTCCGTCAGAAAGGATTCGGCATTGCCCAGCGGGTCTTTATAGTTGATGCCGTAGACCGGGATGCCCTCATCCGAAAGGGCCTCAAGGTTGGGATGTTCCGCGCGGCACGGGGCGCACCAGCTGGCCCAGTAGTTGACCAGCTTGACCTCACCATCGCGCAGGGTTGCATCGTCAAACAGCGCCTTGCCCGGGAACTCCGTCAGAACAACGGGCGGTGCCGGTTGGCCCTGACGGGCTGAAGGCAAGGCATCAGGGTCGTCGCGAAACATGCCAATGCCAGCCAGTACGGCAAACGCGCCAAAGATCAGCGGCGGCGCCAGCATCAGGGGCGAGATCTTAGCCATTGCGCGTCATCCTTTGTTCGACCTTCTCCATCTCGGCCCGGACCTTGCGGCCGCGCATCACGCTGAGTGCGACCAGCGCAACCAGCAAGCCGATCGAGACCACATAGGACCACATGACCGTGTCGGCATACTTTCCCAGGTCAGGTATCATCCGTTCACCCTTTCCCGCGCCAGCAACGCCTGAATCCGGCGTGCGCGAATTTCTGTGCCCGTGCGATACAGGACCAATGCGATGAACAGCAGGACAAACCCGATCATGCACAGCAGCAGCGGATAGAAATAGATATTGCTGACCTTTTCCTCGGTATCCGCACCGGTGACAGCCGCAGCGCGCATCACGGACGCGCCCTGATGCAGGCCCTGATTCCAGAAATTCACCGCATAGCGGCTGAGGATCGCAAAGACCGACCCCACCAGACAGAGGACCGAGGTCAGATCAGCCGCCGTATCGGGGTCTTCGATCGCTTCCCACAGGGCGACATAGCCCAGGTAAAACAGGAATAGGATCAGGAATGAAGTCAGACGCGGGTCCCAGGCCCACCAAGTGCCCCACATCGGCTGCCCCCAGATCGCCCCGGTGGCCAGCGCGATCAGCGTCATGACGATACCAATCGGCGCGGCGGCCCGCGCGGCCAGCGCGCTGACATGGTGGCGACGCACCAGCCAGACCAGCGAGGTCGCCAGCATCATCAGCCAGCAATTGATCGCCATCAGCGCCGCAGGAACGTGCAGGTATATGATCTTGACGGTCGAGCCCTGTTTGTAGTCGTCCGGCGTGAAGAAGAACCCCCAGACCAGACCGACAACGATGCAGGCGATTGATGTGATCCAGAAAAACGGCATCACACGTTCGCTGGTCGCAAGGAACTTGCGCGGGTTGGCATATTCCCAGAGGGCGTTGGCTTTGGCTGCGATAGACATGTGTTTTATCTAGTCCGAGTCGGGTGTGTTCTCAATTGACCTTGGTCAAAGTCTGAGCACGTCACCGAAGGTTGATGCGTAAAACGGCGGCGCTGGCAAAAGGCAGTAATGCAATTGTCGCAGTAGTGATCCCAGCCAGCATGAGCAGCGGGGTCTGAGTCTCCATCCCCGTGGCGCCACGGCGGGCCACTTCGGCACCGAAGATCAGCGTGGGGACATAAAGCGGTAGGACCAGCAGCGATAGCAGCAAGCCGCCGCGTTTCAAGCCGACGGTCAGGGCGGCACCGAATGTGCCGATGACGCTCATCGCCGGGGTGCCGATCAGCAGCGAGATCACCAGCCAGAAAAACCCCGGCACCGGCAGGTTCAGCAGCACGCCAAGGAACGGCGCGGCCAGAACCAGAGGTAGGCCGGTGGTCAGCCAATGGGCCAGCGCCTTGACCGAGACCACAGCCTCCAACGGCAAAGGCGCGGTGGCTAACAAGTCCAGCGAGCCATCCTCCCAATCCAGCGCCAGCAGGCGGTCCAGCGACAATAGGCAGGCCAGCAGCGCGCCCAGCCACAGGATACCCGGTGCAATGGTCGACAGCAGTGAGGATTGCGGCCCCACGGAAAAGGGCACCAGCACGGTGACGATCAGAAAGAACGCCAGCCCAAGGCCAAAGCCCCCGCCTGCGCGGAGGGCCAGTTTCAGGTCCCGCATCAAAAGGGCGATCACAGGAAGCCTCCGTCGAAATCTTCGATAGGTTTGGGTTTGGCCTTGTTGGGCCCCACGTCCAGCACCTCGCCATCCAGACCAAGGTCAATATGGGTGGCGATCAGGGCTGACCCGCCCTGCCCCAGATGGGCGCGCACCGCGTCGGCAAACATCTGCACGGCGTTTTTGTCCAGCGAAACGGTGGGTTCGTCCAGCATCCAGATCGGTCGCCCCGTCACCAGCATCCGCGCCAGCCCCAGCCGCCGTTTCTGCCCTGCCGACAGGTTGCCCGCATGGCGGTCGGCCAGATCATTCAGGGCAAAAGCGTCCAGCGCGGGTTGAATGCCCTGTGTGCCAAAGACCGAGGCCCAGAAGCTCAGGTTTTCAACCACCGTAAGCGTGGGCTTCAACCCGTCGGAATGAGAGGCATAGGCGATCTGATCCTCGGCCCCTTCGATCTGCCCGGTCATGGGCGGCTGAAGCCCGGCCAAAGTCCGCAGCAAGGTGGTTTTGCCAATCCCGTTGGGCCCGCGCAGGATCAGTGCCTTGCCCGGATGCAGCGTAAAGCTCAGGCCCTCAAGGACGGGAACGCTACCCCGGGTGATGGCCAGATCGGTCACAGTCAAAGTCATGGGACCCGCTTATCTGATTGCTGTCAGGGGCAAAAGGCGAGATTTGCCGCAGGGTGTTTGGTGTTGTTCACGTGGATAGTGAGGGAGCGAGGGGCCAGCCCCTCGCGCTCCCCGGGATATTTTTGGACAGATGAAGAGGATCCTTTAGACAGGGATCAGGGCAAGCGCGACGCGGCGGCCTTCGGAAAGCAACACGTTATAGGTACGACAGGCGGCCGGGGAGTTCATGATTTCCACCCCCAGCCCTGCCCCTTCGAGCGCGGTGCGCAGGTCGGCGGGGATATGCCCAATTGCCTCACCGGTGCCGATAAACAGGACATCCACCGCATCCGACAGAGCCAGCAAAGGGGCGGTGTCAGCATATCCGCCCCAATCCGATGTTCCGGCGGGGCCGGTCAGGACGGGTCCGTGATAGACCTGCCCACCAATGCGGAAAAAGCCGGGGCCATAGCCGTCGACCGGGGCGGAGTTGTTGTATGAGATTTCATTCAGGCGCATGGGGTTTTCTAGCCCCAAAGGGGCAGGCCCGACAAGGCCGCAACCGCAATCGCCAGATAGGCTGCGCCGCGATAGAGCCGCTCGTACTCGGGCCGGAACAGCCAGCCGCCGATCCAGTTGCCCAACAGATTCGGAAGTGCAAGCGCCAAACCCAGCGCAACTGCGGGCCAGGTAACTCGGCCCATACCCGTTAGGTAACCAAGAAGAAGGAAATCGAATACGAACAGGAACAGCAGGATCGTGGCGCGGATCGTTTCGACCGGCAGAGGCCGCGACATATAGAACAGGATCACCGCCGGTCCCGGCAGGCCCGCGACACCACCCAGAAACCCGGCCGCCGCCCCGATACCCGCAACCATCGCGCGACCGACATGGCCGTGATAGCGCAGACCAAGGATCAGCACGGCCAGCATGAAGATCGCCAATAGGCTGACCGCGTAACGGAACACTTCGGGCTGCACCATTGTCAGCAGCCATAGCCCGACCGGCAGCATGACCCCGCATCCGATGGCCAGCCGGGTCAGGTCCCCCCTGTCCACGGCACGCCAAGCTCTGCGCAGGTTCGGCAGCGGGCCGAATATGTCCATGATGGTCAGGCCGATCAACGCACCGAAGGGCCCGAGATAGGGTGTCGCGATGGGCAGAAATATCAGCGCGGTACCAAAGCCCGAGAAGCCGCGCACCACTCCGCCAAGAAAGGCCGCGAAAAGGATAACGGCCAGCCCCGTGGGGGACTGGCCGAATAACTCAGGCGTCGATATTGGCAAACTGATTGCCCGACGTGTTCGACGGCTTGGACCAGTCGCGCTTGACCCCAAGCCACAACAGGATGGTCGAGGCCACAAAGACCGACGAATAGGTCCCCACGATCACGCCCCAGATCATCGCGAAGACGAAGCCGCGGATCACATCCCCGCCCAGAACATAGAGCGAGATCAGCGCCAGCAGCGTGGTGACCGAGGTCATAACCGTCCGGCTGAGGGTTTCATTGATCGAGATGTTCAGAACCTCTTTCAGGTCCTTCTTTTTGTACTTCCGCAGGTTCTCGCGCACCCGGTCGAAGACAACCACCGTGTCGTTCAGCGAATAGCCCACGATAGTCAGCAAGGCCGCGATGATGGCCAGATCGAAGCGGATTTGCAGTTCCGAGAAGATGCCGATGGTCAGAATCACGTCATGCACAAGGGCCGCAACCGCCCCCAGCGCAAACTGCCATTCGAACCGCAGCCAGATATAGACAAGCACCGCACCGATAGCCAAGGCCACGGCGATGACCGCTGTCTGAATCAACTCCCCTGACACTTTGGGGCCTACAGATTCCACGGACACGAATTGAATGTCCGGCACCACGCCCTGCAAGGCGGCTTCGACTGCGGTAATGGTCGCGGCTTCGACTGCCTCGGCATCGGCCTGCGCCTGAATGCGGATCATGGCGACGTTTTCATCTTCGCCAAAGGTGGGATCGAAAATCTCGGTGATCGTGACATCGCCCAGCTCTAGCGGAGCGATGGCGTCGCGGTAGACGCCGATGTCGATCTCTTGCGCGGATTGGGTCCGGATGGTGGTCCCGCCCCGGAAATCGATGCCAAAGTTCAGGCCCTGCAACATGAAGGACGTGAAGGCAATCACCATCATCAGGCCGGAGATACCCAGCCAGACCTTCCAGCGGCTGAAGAAATCGAACGAGGTGTTCTGGGGGACAAGTTTCAGTCTCATGATCAAACCTCGATCGTTTTCGGACGGCGGCGTTCGAACCACATCACAACCATCAGGCGTGTGACGAAGATCGCGGTGAAGGCCGAGGTCAGGATGCCCAGACCCAGCGTGATCGCAAAGCCGCGCACCGGACCGCTGCCCATGGCAAACAGGATCACGGCGGTGATGAAGGTGGTGACGTTGGCGTCGACGATAGCCGACAGCGCCTTTTCATAGCCCAGCTCAATCGCACGCGCTGGCCCTCTGGCGGATTTCAGTTCCTCGCGGATACGTTCAAAGATCAGCACGTTCGCGTCCACCGCCATACCCACCGTCAGAACGATCCCCGCAATACCCGGCAGGGTCAGCGTGGCCCCGATCAGCGAGAGCAGGCCAAACAGAAGCCCCACGTTCATGATCAGCGCGATATTGGCGAACACCCCGAACAAACCATAGCTGAGCGCCATGAAGCTGAGCACCGCGACAAAGGCCACGATGGTGGCGATTTTACCCGCGTCGATGCTGTCCTGTCCCAACTCGGGTCCGATGGTGCGTTCTTCGAGGAATTCCAGCCCCGCAGGCAGGGCCCCTGCGCGCAGCAGAACAGCCAGATTGGTGCTCTCCTCAACCGTGAAATTGCCGGTGATGATGCCCGATCCGCCCGGGATATGACTTTGGATCACGGGGGCCGAGATCACCTCATCATCCAGAACGATGGCAAAGGGCGCGCCAATATTTTCAAGCGTGTAGTCACCGAATTTGCGCGCGCCAGAGGTGTTGAACCGGAAGCTGACCGCCGGACGCCCGCTCTGATCGAACGAGGGTTGCGCGTCCACCAGCTCTTCACCCGTGACGACGGGCGCGGAATCGATGATGTAATACACACCCTCTTCATCGATTGACGGCACGACCTCTTGTCCGATGCCCGGCGCGGTATCCGGGTCCGTGGTGCGGCCACCGACGGGGTTGAATGTCAGCTGCGCGGTGGTGCCGATGATCTCTTTCAGTTCACCTGCACTGCCGATGCCCGGTACCTGAATCAGGATACGGTCGGCACCCTGACGTTGAATGGTCGGCTCACGCGTTCCGACCTCATCGATCCGGCGGCGGATGATTTCCAGTGACTGACGCACGGTGCGGTCGTCTGAGGCCAGCTTTTCCGCCTCGGACAGTTGCACGACGATGGTGTCGCCCTCGGCGCGGGCCTCAATGTCGGTGGCCCCGACCCCGGTCAGGGTTTGCACCTGACGGGCCAGACCGCGCACAACCTCCAGCGCGCGGGGCATGCCCTCGGGCTGGCTGATGCGAACGCGAATCTCATCGGGGGCCGAGTCCTGACGGCGGATCGTGCCCACGGTCGCGCGCTCATCACGCAGCGCGTCGCGGATCTCGGGCCACATGGCATCCATGCGGGATTCGTAGACGTCCTGAACCTTCACCTCGGCCAGCAGATGTGCGCCGCCGCGCAGATCGAGGCCAAGATTGACCAGCGAAGACGGCAGCCAGTTGGGCCATTGCGCCGCTTCGGCCTGCATCTCGGGAGTGTCGACGCCAAGCTCAATCGCGGCTTTGGCGTCGTTGGATTGCTCGACGCGCGTATAGAACGCATTCGGCAGGGCCATCAGCAGGCCCGTCACACAGACCAGCCAGATCAGAACCCGCTTCCAGGTATCAATTTGCAGCATTACCCTGCCTTTTCAACGAAGTGTCGCGCGAAGTTACTTCGCCGGTTCGGTCTTGTTCAGCACCTGAGCGATGGTCGACTTGACCACACGAACCTTGACGTTCTCGGCCAGTTCGACCTCGATCTCGTTCTCGCCTTCCTTGACCTTCGACACTTTGCCGATCAGACCCCCCTGGGTGACCACCTGATCGCCCCGGCGCACGGCCTCGACCATGGCCTGATGTTCCTTCATCTTCTTCTGCTGCGGACGGATCAGCAGGAAATACATGATCGCAAAGATCAGGATCAGCGGGAGAAACTGGGCGATTGCGCCACCTTCCATGGGACATTCCTTTTGGTTTGGTGTTTTGCGAAAGGGCTCCGCAAATTTTGCGAGAACCTATGCTCTGCACCGACTGTTTGCAAGCAAAGGCGGCACCGGAATGTTGTGGCAGACCCCACACTGCATCAAGGATGTTCGCCAGCGTTGCAGATATGTCCTAGAAACATCTGTTGCGTTGGCTGTACTCTGGGGTAAGGAGGCCAAATGACAAGAAACTTCAACCCCTTCCATCTTGTGGTGCATCTGCTGCGCGCGGGTATCGTCTTTGCCTTTCTATCCCTGCCGTTGGCGGCGCAAGAGGCACCGACAGAACTGGAGCAACCCGAGATCGCCAACTCGGAAGTTTTTAGAGCGCCAGTCATCGTAGACGGCGACATGTTGTTTTTCCTGCGCGGTTCAACTGCCCTGCCCGCTTCGGAACGCGCCGAGACGGTTCAGACCGCGATCATTGACGTCGCTGAAGCGTCGGAAGCATCAGAGGTGGTCGTCACCTACGAAGACATCGATCTGGGCACGCGCATTCTGGTGGATGGCACCTCGGTCTCTGTCGTCACCGAGGCCGATGCCGAGCTTGAGCAGATGGAGCTGGACGTTCTCAGTTTTCTGCATGGTCGGGCGATTGAAACCGCGATCCTCTCATACCGCGCCAACCGAACCGACCAGGCACGCGTGTCCGGCGCAATCGAGGCCGGCGCCTGGACGCTGGGCTTTGCTGTCTTCATCTTTGCCATCTTGTGGCTGCACCGTCGGATCAGGCGCAAAACGCTGGAATTCGTCACCCGCCATCTGAAAGACGTGGAAACCGCCACCGCCAAAAGCGTTCAGGCCGAGGCGATTGCCGCTTTGGTCCGCTATGGTCTGAATTTCGTGCTGTTGGTGGTGTTCTTTCTGGGCTTCTACTACTACCTGTCCTTCGTTCTGCTGGCCTTTGCCGAGACGCGCTATTTCGCGCAGCTGCTTCTGACCTACTTGACGGAACCGGTTCTGGTCATCTTCCGGGGCATCCTCAGCTATATCCCGAACATGATCATGCTGGGGCTGATCACCTGGGTCACGCTGTATATCATCCGGGGCATGCGCGTGTTCTTTGACGCGGTCGAGGCCGGGTCCTTCGATCTGGGCGATTTCGAAAAACACTGGGTCAACCCAACCTTCAACATCGCCCGTGTGGTCGTCATCCTGATCGCGCTGGTCTTTGCCGTCCCCTACATCCCCGGATCGGATTCGGCTGCGTTTCAGGGGCTGACCATTCTGGTGGGCGCCATGTTGTCGCTGGGCGCGAACTCGGTCGTGTCGAACATGCTGGCCGGTCTGTTCGTGATCTACCGCCGCTCTACCTCGATCGGGGACCGTATTCAGATCGGGGATCACATCGGTGACGTTGTGCAGATCAAGCTGATGGAGACCCATCTGAAATCCATCAAGAACGAGCTGATCTCGATCCCCAATGCGCAGTTGATGAATTCGGACGTGGTGAATTTTTCCAAGAAAACCGATGGTAGCGGGCTGTTGCTGCACACCACCGTCGGCATCGGCTATGAAGAACCGCCCGAGAAGATCGAGGCCATGCTGATCGAGGCCGCAGACCGCACCAAGGGCATCAAGGCCAAGCCGGAACCCTTTGTTTTATGGACCGCTTTGGCCGATTACGCGATCAATTACCAGATCAACGGCTACACCACGCGCGGCAGTATCATCCCCAAGATCCGCTCGGACCTGCATCGCAATATCGTGGCGGTGTTCAACGAAAACGGCGTTCAGATCATGACCCCGTCTTACATCGCCGACCCGCCCGAACCGAAAATCCCGACCGAGGATTGGGATGGTCATCTGGCGCATGAAACACACGGGGGCGTGGATAAAGCGTAACCGGTGCTACACCCTGCCAATCAGATGGTGCATAAGCGGGTTCAGTGATTCACGCATTTAAGGATCTGAACCATGCACGACATCCGCGCCATTCGCGAAAACCCAGCCGCCTTCGACGCCGCTCTTGCGCGCCGTGGGGACGCGCCGGTGTCGTCAGATCTGCTGAGGCTGGACGAAAGCCGCCGCGCCAAGATTCTGGCCGCCGAGACCGCGCAGGCCGAGCAGAACAAGGCCAGCAAAGAGGTTGGCGCCGCAAAAGGACGCGGTGATGAGGCCGAGTTCGAGCGCCTGCGCGCATTGGTCGCCGAGAAAAAGGCCGAGATCGCGCAAATGCAGACCGAGGCCAAGGATCTGGACGCCCTGCTTACGGATCAACTGATCCGCATCGCCAACCTGCCCGCCGAGGACGTGCCCGAAGGGGCCGATGAAAACGACAATGTCGAGGTCAACCGCTGGGGCACCCCGCGTGAACTGGACTTTGCACCGAAAGAGCATTTTGAGATCGACGCCGTCCAAAACGGTATGGATTTCGAAACCGCCGCCAAGCTGTCCGGCTCGCGCTTTGTGCTGCTGTCTGGTGGCGTTGCGCGCATCCACCGCGCGCTGGCACAGTTCATGCTGGACACGCATATCAACGAAAACGACCTGACCGAGGTCAACGGCCCGGTTCTGGTTCTGTCCGAGATGATGCAGGGCACCGGCCAACTGCCGAAATTCGGCGAAGACAGCTATCAGACCCGCGAAGGCTGGTGGCTGATCCCAACGTCTGAGGTCTCGCTGACCAATATCGTGAATGACACGCTTATCGAGGAAAGCTACCTGCCCCGCCGCTATACCGCGCATTCGCTGTGCTTCCGGTCCGAGGCGGGCAGCGCGGGCAAAGACACGCGCGGCATGCTGCGTCAGCACCAGTTCGAAAAGGTCGAGATGGTCTCGGTCACGCATCCCGACAATTCGGACGCGGAACAGAAACGCATGCTGCGCTGCGCCGAGGGGATTTTGGAGAAACTGGGCGTGCCTTATCGCACCGTGATCCTGTGCACTGGTGACATGGGGTTTGGCGCGCGCCGCACCTATGACATCGAAGCCTGGCTGCCCGGTCAGGACACCTATCGTGAGATCAGCTCGGTCTCGACCTGTGGTGACTTTCAGGCCCGCCGCATGAATGCGCGCTTTCGGCCCGAGGGCGGTGGTAAGCCGGAATATGTTCACACCCTGAACGGCTCAGGTCTGGCCGTTGGGCGCTGCCTGATTGCGGTGCTGGAAAACGGCCAGAACGCTGATGGCACGGTCACTCTGCCCGAAGTACTTAGTCCTTACCTGGGCGGCAAGCTGACCCTGCAAACGGACGGCACGCTGGCATAAGAAAACCGGCGCGCCAAGGCCGCCGGTTTCAAACACTCGAAGGCGAGGGAGGCTTACTTCTTCGCCTTTTTCTTATCCTTCTTTTTGTCTTTTTTCTTGTCCGATTTTTTATCAGACTTTTTGTCCTTTTTGGCCTTGGCCTTTACCTTGTCCTTGGCCTTTGAGAAGACAGCCTCCATCTCTTGCAGCTTTTTGGCGGCTTTTTCGGCCTTAGCCTTGGCTTTTGCCTTTTTGCGTGCCTTTGCTTCGGCGGCTGCCGCTGCGGCTTTTTCCTCAGCTGCCTTGCGCGCGGCCTCTTCGGCGCGTTTCTCGGCGGCTGCGGCAGCGACCGTCTTGCGCGGTGCAGCCCGGCGTGTGGCCGGTTTGCGGGCCGGTGCACGGCGTGTTGCGGTCTTAGCCGCAGCAGGTTTTCCCGCGGCGGATTTTCGGGCCGCCGGTTTGGCCGCAGCCGGTTTGGCGGCAATCGCCTCTTTCGCAGCAGCAATCAGAAGCGGAGCCCGCGCCGCCCCAATTCGGGGGACCTTGATCAGGTCTGCGGGGCTGGCCTTGGCTATGGCTTCGGCGGTCTTGAAACCGTTGGCGCTCAGCGCTTGCGCCATCGCCTCACCTACGCCCTTAACTTCTGTCACTGCGGTCATTCGTTGTCCTTTCTGTCTCCCTGCACGGCCTTGTATATACCAAGGATATACACATCCACAACCCGTTTACGTCCCCTGCGCCACCGTTCCTGTTCCGCCCTTTGCGGGGAAAGGGACAAGCCGCTTGGCATCCTCATCCCACAGCTTGAGGTTCAGTGCCGCCAGCGCCTCGGGGAACTTGATCCGGCGCGGCGTGTATTTCGGTGGCAGGTTATAGTGGCATGCCCGCAGCCGATAAGACGGGATACGGGCGTTGAAGTGATGGATGTCATGCAAGGTGATGCAGGCCACGGCATTGTCAAACCACCACCCGAAATCCAGCGCCGAGGACCCCTGCAACGCCGCCAGCTGTGGATCAAGGTCCGGGCGGCGATCCCAATAGGTGTCCTCAAAGTTATGCTGCAAATAGACAAGGAAGACACCCAGCATCCCGCCCAATAGCGAAAAGACCAACCAGACCAGAATGCCCGTTGCACCCGCGATCAGGTACAGCAACCCAAGGAACACCACGATCGACAAGTTGTGCAACACAACGCCCCACACTCCGAATCGCATCGTGTTCTTGGGCCAGCGGTATCGGATGAAATAGGTGAACAAGGCCCCCACCGGCACCAGGATGAAAGGGTTGCGATACAGGCGGTAGAACAGGCGCGTTTTCCAATCTGCCTGTTTCCATTCGCGCAGGGTCATGGTGTGGATTTCGCCGGTTTCGCGATGCTCAAGATTGCCGATCCCCGCGTGGTGCAGGTTGTGGTTCTGCTTCATCACCTCAAACGGTGCAAAGGTGAAAGGCGATAGCCCGTGACCGGCCCATTCATTCTGCTGACGCGTTTCAAACAGGGAATGGTGACCGCAATCATGCTGAAGCACATAAAGCCGCACAGCGGAAAAGGCGAAAACGATCCCGGCAGGGATCATCACATACCACCGATCTGCATTTGCGATAGCCAGCGCAAGCGAGGCAAAATAGACGGCGAAGGTTCCAAAATAGCTGAGTGCAGCCAACCGATTGTCCTGCACCGCGTATTGTCGTGTATATTCCCGCAAATTCATTCAGCCTGTCCCTACGCTTGGCCAAGTCAATTTCAATTTGAAACTATTTGCATCTTTCGGATATTCAAGCAGCACGCACGAAAACACATGCGCACAAGCGAATGCTAGCCTGCGGCAACCGGGCTGTCACGCCCTTCCACTTAAAATGCTGAAAATTGGCGCAGTTACGCGCGACCCTTCAGATGTTTGGCCAATGCGCCGGCGTTTTTCTTGCGCCGCCCCTTATAGGGGTTCTTGTCGCCCTGCCCGCGCAATGTCAGGCGAATGGGGGTGCCCGGCATGTCGAAATCTTCGCGCAGGCCGTTGACCAGATAACGGTTATAGCTTTCCGGCATCTTGTCGGGATGCGAGCACATGACCACAAATCCCGGTGGACGGGTTTTGGCCTGAGTCATATAGCGCAGCTTGATCCGGCGGCCTTGCGGCGCTGGCGGCGGGTGCTGTTCCAGCATCGCAGTCAACCAGCGGTTCAGGGCAGCGGTCGGCACGCGCCGGTTCCAGACATCATGGGCGCGCAGGATCGCGGCGCGCAGACGTTCCAGCCCGCGACCGGTTTTGGCCGAAACAGTGATCAGCGGTGCGCCCCGCAATTGCGGCAGCAGACGCTCAAAGGACTCTTTGAGATCACGCAGCTTTTCCTGCTTGTCCTCTTCGATGTCCCACTTGTTCACCGCGACAACGACCGCGCGGCCTTCACGCTCAGCCAAATCGGCGATGCGCAGGTCCTGCTGCTCAAACGGAATGGCCGCATCCAACAGCACCACCACAACCTCGGCAAATTTCACCGCACGCAGGCCGTCCGATACGGAGAGCTTTTCCAGCTTTTTCTGAACCTTGGCCTTTTTGCGCATGCCTGCGGTGTCAAAAATCCGCATCGGTGTGCTGTCGCCGTCAGGGTCGGCCCAATCGACCCGCAGGCTGATCGCATCGCGGGTAATCCCGGCCTCGGGACCGGTCAGCAGACGGTCCTCGCCCATGATCTTGTTGATCAGCGTGGATTTCCCCGCATTCGGACGACCCACAACCGCCACCTGCAACGGCTTGGCGTCGGTGATCAAAGGCGTTTCGCCCTCGCCATCCTCGTCCAGTTCAATATCCGTCTCGGGGGCTTCTTCAACGGCCTTCTCTGCCGCCGCATCCGCCAGAGGCATCAGTTGCGCGTACAGGTCCGTCATCCCCTCGCCATGCTCACCCGACAGGCGCACGGGTTCGCCAAGACCCAGATTATACGCCTCAAGCACACCGGCATCGGCGGCGCTGCCTTCGGCCTTGTTGGCCGCTAGAATCACATTCTTGGACCGTTTGCGCAGAATCTCGGCAAACAGCTCATCGGTCGGGGTTACCCCCACCCGCGCGTCGATCATGAACAGGCACACATCGGCCATGTCCACAGCACGTTCGGTCAAACGGCGCATGCGGCCCTGCAGGCTGTCGTCGGTTGCGTCCTCAAGACCCGCCGTATCGATAACGGTAAACCGCAGATCGGCCAACCGCCCTTCGCCCTCGCGCAGGTCGCGCGTCACGCCGGGCTGGTCGTCGACCAGCGCCAGACGTTTGCCCACAAGGCGGTTGAACAGGGTGGATTTGCCCACATTCGGGCGCCCCACGATGGCGAGGGTCAGCGACATGATACTCAACTTTCAAGACTCAGACGCGCCCTTTAGCGCATCTTGCGGTCAACGGAAAGCGTGCAAATCACCTTTGGTCGACACCACGTACAGCGTCTGACCCGCCACAACCGGAGCCGTGGTGGCACCGCCGGGGACTTCGATCTGATTGACCAGCGTGCCATCGACCGGGTTGAAGAACCGCAGGAACCCGTCATTTGAGGCGACGACAATGCGACCGCCCGCAAGGATCGGGCCGTAATGGGCCACGATCGGACCACGGCGTCTGGGTTTGTCTTTCACAAAACCCGGAAGGTCCTGCGCCCAGATTACCGACCCATCCGCCCGGCTAAGCCGCACCAGCTGGCTGCGGTCGCTGATCAGGAACAGGCTGTCACCCGCAGGCCAGACCGTATCCACGGCACCTTCGCCCGCAGTCCAGATCCGCTCGCCAGAGTTTGAATCGAATGCGACCGTGCGGCCCGAGTGGTTGCCGATATAGATTGTGTCGCCCACCACCATCGGCCCGCCGGTCACGTCCACGATCTGCGCGGCGGCGCGACCCCGGCGGCCACCGGCCACGGATGCGTTCCAGCGGCGAATGCCGCCCTTGCGGAAAGTTGCAGCAACGTCGCCGGATCCGAAAGCAAACACTGCAAATTCCGATGCAATCACCGGCGCCGGAGCGCCCAGAACATTGCCTACGCTCGGCGTGCCCTGAATTTGCCAAGCGATCCGGCCATCCTTGGTGTTCACCGCCCAGCCGGTTTCATCGCCCGCGACCAGATACAGCAACCCGTCATTGACCAAAGGCGCGCCGCTGCCGGTGGCATTCAGGCGCTTTTGCCATCTGATCCCGCCGGATGTGGCATCCAAAGCGGTCAGGCGGCCAAACCCGGACGACACATAAAGCGCGCCATTGGCATAGGCGAGCCCGCCGCCGGTTGCGTCCGTGTCGCCGTCATTGGGCGGGATCAGGTCCGTGCTCCAGACCACCTGCCCTTGCGGGTTTACCGCCGAAACAGTGGCACCCGCGTCCAGCGTATAGATCAGGCCACCGCCCACAACAGGTTCTGCCGTGATGCGCTTCTTGCGTGAATCCCCCTCACCGATCGAGGCTGACCAGACGCGCTGAGGTGCCGCGCGCAGCGCTGCGTTGGTGGTGCGATAGGCGGGCGTTCCCGCGCTTTGCGACCAGGTGGCATTCGCGCTCTGCGCCGGCAGGCTGATGGGTTTCGAGCCCTGTGTCACAACCGCTTCGTTGTCCGACGCGGGGCGGATGTCTTCACGCAGACCGGGCAGGATGATCTCGGGCTCTTCGCAGGCCGCCAGCACCGTGAGCGAAAGGGTCGCGACCGACAATCCTATGCGTGAGAAAAGACTTGTCACCATGATGCTCTGAACTCGCCTGTCATTTTTCTGCCGTGGATCAGCCCTGCTGGGCCACCAACGGTTCCGGTTCGCCGCCAAGGGCGATAATCAGTTGCGCCGCGCGCTGCTGTTGGTCGACACCGATCTCGGCATCCTGACGCATGGCTTGCAGCCGTTCAATGGCCGCATCGACATTGCCCTCGGACACATCGATCAGGGCCAGTTGTTCTTCGGCCAGCAGACGCAAGGGGGCACCCGGTGCCGCCAGCGCCTCAAACTGCACGCGCCGATCTGCGGCTGGCAGTGTGTCGCTTTGCAGCAGCAGCGCTTTGAAGGCCGCGATGGCACGGTAAATCTCGGGCAGGTCACCCTGAACGGCGATTGCGTTCAGACTGTTCACAGCCTCATCCCGCGACCCCGCCTCAATCTGCGAGGACGAGAGCAGCATGTTCACAACCGCATCCCCGCCCGGCGAGACAGTTTCAATGCTGGCCAGGCTGGACGCCCGTTGACCCGAGTCGTTCTGCGCCAGCGCGGTCAGGATGTCATCCCCCAGCGCCTGCGCCTGCCCGGTCGTGCGGGCCTTGCGAATCTCATTGAACGCGGCACCACCGACGATCAGGACCACGGCCAGAACACCAACCCAACCCCAGCGGCGCAGCAGCAGGAAAAGGCGATCGCGGCGGACCTCTTCGGTCACCTCTTCAATAAAACTGTCGGTGTCGCTCATCCCTGCTCCCCGGGGTTTGACGTGTTCGTATGGCGCAATGTCATACCCCGCCGCCTTTGCCAAGCCAAGGGCCGGAATTTGCACATTTTCAAAGCAGCTGACGTATCTTGCGCAAAAAAGTGATCCGAACTATCCAGTTTAGTGTAGAAATGATATAAGTCTGGCCCCACTTTCTGGCATATACGCCCTTAAGAAATCGGCAAAAAACTCTGGGAGACACCCTGTATGCGATTGATTTCACTCGTGAATGCACTGCTTGTGATTGCAGCGTTGTTCTTGCTGGTGTTTGAGCGCGACGCGCTGTTCGCCTTTGCCGGACGCGGAGATACCGAGGCAGACGCGACGTCAACCGCCGAGGCCGCAGCCGACTCGCCCGAGGATCAGACCGGTATCGGGGTCGTGGCGCTGCGCTCGGTCGCGCGTGAAATTGACAGCGCGGTGCTGCTGCGCGGGCAAACCAAAGCCAACCGTCAGGTCGAGGTTCTGGCCGAAACTACGTCGACCGTGATCTCTGAACCCAAGCGCAAGGGGACTTTTGTCGAACCCGGCGACTTGCTGTGCGAACTTGACCCCGGCACCCGCCCTGCCAGCCTGGCCGAAGCCAAGGCAGCCCAGTTGGAAGCCGAAAGCCGCATCCCCGAAGCTGAAGCCCGCCTTGACGAGGCACATGCGCTTGTGGCTGAGGCCGAAATCAACCTGACCGCGGCGCAGCGGCTGTCTGAAACGGGCTTTGGGTCAGAGACCCGCCGGATTTCCAGCGAGGCAGCTATGCGTTCGGCCGAAGCCGGTGTGAAAACCGCCGAGGCGGGGCTGGAGGCCACGCGCGCGGGTATCGAAGCCGCGAAAGCCGAGGTCCACGCCGCCGAGCGCGAGGTCGGGCGTCAAACCATCGAGGCCCCGTTCACCGGGCTGCTGGAAAGTGACACCGCAGAACTGGGCAGTCTGATGCAGCCGGGTTCGCTGTGTGCCACGGTCATTCAGCTGGACCCGATCAAGCTGGTGGGTTTTGTGCCCGAAACCGATGTGAACAAGATCATCGTCGGTTCCGAGGCGTCGGCCCGACTGGTCACTGGGCTTGAGGTCGGCGGGCGCGTCACCTTCCTCAGCCGGTCGGCAGATGAAACGACCCGCACCTTCGAGGTTGAGATCACTGTTCCGAACTCCGACCTCTCTATCCGCGACGGGCAGACCGCAGATATCCGTATCTCGGCGGCAGGGGCCAAGGCGCATCTGTTGCCCCAGTCTGCGCTGACCCTGAACAACCAGGGCCAAGTAGGCGTGCGCACGGTCGGAGACGGAAACATCGTGAACTTCATGCCCGTGCGCCTATTGCGCGACACCGCCGAAGGTGTCTGGATCGATGGGTTGCCGGAAACCGTGAATGTCATCGTCGTCGGACAGGAATTTGTCATGCAGGGCGTGACCGTCCGACCCACCTATCGGGAAGCTGCACAATGACAGGATTGGTTGCATGGGCCGCCACACGGGCCCGAATGGTTCTGGCTTTCATTGCAATCTCGCTGACGGTTGGCGGGTTTGCCTATGTGGGCCTTCCGAAAGAAGGTGAACCGGATATCGAGGTTCCGGTCCTGTTCGTGTCAGTCCAGTTCCCCGGCATCTCGGCAGAAGATTCCGAGAACCTGTTGATCAAGCCGATGGAAACCGAGCTGGCTGATCTGGATGGCCTGAAAGAGATGGTGGCCACCGCGGCCGAAGGCTATGCCGGAATTCTGCTCGAATTCGATTTCGGCTGGGACAAGACCGCCATCACCGCCGACGTGCGGGATGCCATGAACAGCGCGCAGGCGGACTTCCCCGACGGGGCCGAGCAATATTCGCTCAACGAAGTGAATCTGTCAGAGTTTCCGATTGTCATCGTTAACCTGACAGGCGCGGTACCAGAACGCACAATGGCGCGGCTTGCCAAAGACTTGCAGGACGACCTTGAGGCCCTGGATTCAGTGCTTGAAGCCGGTATCGCAGGCAATCGCGACGAGCTGCTTGAGGTGATCATCGACCCGCTGCGGCTGGAGGCCTACAACGTGTCGGCGGATGAGCTGATCAGCGTGGTGCAAAACAACAACCAGCTGATCGCAGCGGGTGAGGTTGATACGGCGCAGGGCACCTTCTCGGTCAAGATCCCCTCGTCTTTCAAAACCGCCGAGGACGTCTATAGCCTGCCCGTCAAGGTCAATGGCGACCGAGTGGTCACCATGGGTGAGCTGGCGCAGATCAACTATACGTTCGAAGATCGCGAAGGCACGGCGCGGTTCGACAATCAGGCCACTGTTGCCCTGCAGGTGGTCAAGCGCAAGGGCTTTAACCTGATCGACACCGTCGCGCAGGTGAAAGAGACCATTGCCACCGCACAGGAAAAATGGCCAGCCGAGCTGCGCGCGGCGGTGGATGTCGGAACGTCGAACGATCAAAGCCGCATCGTCGCCTCGATGGTGCGACAGCTTGAAGGCTCAGTCCTGACCGCCATCGCACTGGTGATGATCGTCGTTCTGGCCTCATTGGGGACGCGCGCCGCCTTGTTGGTAGGTTTTGCCATCCCAACCTCTTTCCTTCTCAGCTTTGCGTTTCTGGCGGTCATGGGTGTGACCATTTCGAACATGGTGATGTTCGGCCTGATCCTGGCCGTTGGAATGCTGGTCGATGGCGCCATCGTGGTGGTTGAATATGCCGACAAACGCATCAAAGAAGGCATCGGCCCCATGCACGCCTATGTCGAGGCAGCGCAGCGGATGTTCTGGCCCATCGTATCGTCCACTGCGACGACGCTGTGTGCCTTCCTGCCCATGCTGTTCTGGCCGGGCGTTCCCGGTGAATTCATGAAGATGCTGCCGATCACGCTGATCTTTGTTCTGTCTTCCTCGCTGATCGTTGCCCTGATCTATCTGCCCGTTGTGGGCGGCGTGTCGGGTCGCCTGAGCCGCAGCTTTGATCGCACATCCACCTGGCTGCGCAGCCTGACCCCGTGGTGGGTGCGCGCGGCGCTGGTGCCGCCATCGCTTTACATGATCTTCCTTGGCGCAATGCAGATGCTGAACCCCGACTACCTGCTGCCGCAAGGCGGCTCGGGCGGGGTGATCTTTGGCGCGCTGCTGTTCGTGCTCGGTGGCTTTGCCGGTTCGGTCACACTGAGCGCGGCCAAGATCGAACGCCACCGCGAAGAGCGCGTTCATTCGGCCCGCGAACACACTTGGTTTGGTTCTACGATAAAACTGCTTGTCGCCAATCCGGTGATGCCTCTCGTAACGATTGCTGGTGTATTTCTCTTCGTACTCCATGTTTTCCTGTTTTACACGGGCATCAGTTTCCTAGGGTACCAGCCCTTTACCGCAAACCACAACGGCAGTGAATTCTTCGTCGAGACCGAACCGGAACAAGCCACTGCCTTTGTCCGCGCCCGAGGGAACCTGTCGCTGACCGAAAAGGACGCGATGGTCCGCTCGGCCGAGGCAGTGATCGGCGCCCACCCGGCTGTCACGAACGTATTTGCTTTCGCCGGTGAAGGCGGGCTGGATCAGAATGATGGCGGGGCAGGTTCGCCGTCAGACACCGTAGGCCGCATTCAGTTTGAAATCACCCCTTGGGAAGACCGCCCGAATCTGTCGGAACCCGCCTTTTTCGGGTTGTTCGAACGTCAGATCATCGACCCGGAATATGATGGTGATTACGTTCTGGAACAGCTCAGCGCAGAGCTGGCCCAACTGCCGGGATTTGTGGTCGAAATTCGCGCGCTGGAACAGGGCCCGGCATCAGCCAAGCCTGTACATCTGCGCGTCAAAGGCGACGGGTGGGAGGAATTGACCGCCGCCGCCGAATCCGCACGTGCGGCGTTTGAAGAAACTCCGGGCCTGATCAAGATCGAAGACACGATGCCCCTGCCCGGCATCGACTGGCAGATTGACGTGGATGTCGCCAAGGCGGGGCGGTTCGGCGCCGATGTGGCGACGGTTGGCGCGATGGTGCAGCTGGTCACGCGCGGTATCCTGCTGGGTGAGATGCGCCCCGACACCACCGATGAAGAGGTCGAAATCCGCGTGCGCCTGCCCGAGGAAGACCGCGTGCTGTCGACCCTGGATTCGCTTAAGGTGCGGACACCGGACGGGTTGGTGCCCCTGTCGAATTTTGTCACCCGTCAACCGGTGGCCAAACTGGCCGAGATCGACCGGGTCGACCAGCAGCGCTATTACGACATCAAGGCCGATGTTGAACCGGGCCTGTCAAAGGTGGTGGTCGATGGCCCTGACGGCACAGAACAGCGTCTGGCCATTGTCCGCACGCTGGAAGAAGACGCAACGCCAAGGGGCGCAGTGATCACGGGGCCCGACGGAACCGACTATGAGCTGTTCCAATTGACCGGCGCGCCATCGCTGGACGATCTGCGCACATCGATTGACGATGGGGATGCGCGTTTTGCGTTGATCAACGCGAATGAGCGTATCGCTGTTCTGACCGAGTGGTTGAACACTGATCCTTTCTCGAACGCGATCAGCTGGGAATGGACCGGAGATCAGGAAGATCAGGAGGAATCTGGCGCCTTCCTGGTCAGCGCGTTCATGGGGGCCCTGGGTCTGATGTTCGTGATCCTGCTGGCACAGTTCAACTCGCTCTATAACTCGGTGCTGGTTCTGCTGGCGGTGGTGCTGTCGACGACCGGCGTTCTGATCGGGATGATCATCATGGGCCAGCCCTTTTCGATCATCATGACAGGCACGGGTATCGTGGCGCTGGCGGGGATCGTGGTTAACAACAATATCGTTCTGATCGACACCTATCAGGAATACAGCCGCTATATGCCCCGGATCGAGGCGATTATCCGCACGGCCGAGGCGCGTATTCGCCCAGTTCTGCTGACCACGCTGACCACGATGGCCGGTCTGGCGCCAATGATGTTCGGCCTGTCGCTGGACTTCATCAATGGCGGTTATTCGATCAACAGCCCGACAGCGCTGTGGTGGAAACAGCTGGCCACGGCGGTGGTTTTTGGCCTGGGGGTTGCGACGATCCTGACGCTGATCGTAACGCCTTCGTTCCTGGCACTGCGGGTCTGGCTATCGACCTACATCATCTGGCTGGGAAGACTGTTGGCCAGCGTGACTTCGGGCCGGTCCAGCCAGATCGCGCAGGACATGGCCATCGGCAAAGCTGCGCGCCAGGTACAAGCCAACGAGGTTCTCTGGACCGACGACGCCTTCTCGTCTAGCGCGCAATCTGAACCGGGGCGTCCGCCCTCCTCTCCTCTGAAAGCGGCCGAATAAAACAAGGCGGGCTGATTGGCCCGCCTTTTTTCTTACCCGCCCGAACCGTGATCTTACTCGGGGATCGTGAAAACCTGACCGGGATAGATCAGATCGGGATCGCGGATCGCGTCCCGGTTGGCCTCAAAGAGACGCACATACAAAACGCCATCACCAAAACGGTCGCGCGAGATCGCCCATAATGTATCGCCCTCTTGCACGGTCACGGACCGGATCGGCGGCGGCGCATCGCTGACCTGATCGGTTTCAGCGGGGGCTTCGGCGGCGCGCAGAACCTCAACCGGCTCGCGTTTGAACGGTGTTTCAAGGCGGCTGACCACCGTGCCATCCACGCCGACCTCGTCCACACGCAGGGTATAGACACCGGGATCAACCCCATCCAATTCGCCCCGCCATTTGCCGTCCTCAGCCGGGGTCAGGTCGGCCACCAGCTTATTGTCCAGATACAGGCGAACAACGGACCCGTCCGGCACACGGCCCGTCAGCTCAACATCGCCCGTGTCGGAATAG
The DNA here is from genome assembly GCF_056537125.1 of Ruegeria sp. CH10. NCBI lineage: Bacteria > Pseudomonadati > Pseudomonadota > Alphaproteobacteria > Rhodobacterales > Roseobacteraceae > Ruegeria > Ruegeria sp. CH10. Next base: position 332,525 of record NZ_JBQFQY010000002.1, read on the forward strand.
CCAATTGTATCCAGCGCGACCTCTTCGGGGTCTTGCGGCTGCGCCGTCGGGGCCTGAACCAGCTCAACCCCATCCTCACCCGAGCGCAGGACCGCCACGTTCTGGCCTGTGCTTGCGCTCTCTTCTTCTTGCGCAGCCTCAGGCTCAGCCGACGCTACCACATCTGGTGCCGGGGTTTCTTCGGCGCCGGTCGAAGGGGCCTGAGCCTCTTCAGCCGCAGCCTCAGCAGTTTCGTCCTGCGGCGCGCCCTCCTCGGCCTCAACCGGGGTATCCTGAGCGGGCTCGGGCTGTGCCTCCGCCGTTTCGATCGGGGGGGTCGGCTCGACCTCGGGTTCAGGCTCTGGCAGAGCCGCGATCACATAATCGTCCGAGCGCACTGGATCTTCGCCATGTGTCTCGAGCGTCAGCCCCCGCGCGGCATTGGCAAATGGGATTGAGATGAATTCAGCAAATTTGCCGCTGGGATCTACGGTGAAACGGTGTACGGGTTCGCCGTCCAGCAGCACATTAACCTGCGATCCCGGCTCAGCCGAGCCGGACAAGACAGCATTGCCATCGGGTTCGACAAAAATCTGGTCCAGCGCGGGCGCCTTGGGCGGTTCGGGTTCTGCTGCCGCAGTTTCCGTATCTGACGTTGACGCGGTATCCGGGGTTTCGGCCGCGTCTTCGGAAACGGTGACGTCCTCGGTGTTTTCCTGCGGGGCCTGATCAGCAACTTCATCCTGTGGGGCGGTCGTTTGCGGTGCCTCTGTGTTGGTGCCAAACAGATAAACCCCGCCCGCTACGGCCAAGACCACGATACCAGCAATTGCGCCCCACAGCGCACCTCCGGACCTTCCACTTCCCGACTCGGCCATTTTTTCCCCTTCACTTCACAGCGCAAGTGCTTTGGCTAAAACACATTCTGCCTGACGGTTGAGCCAACCTATCAATCCCGCTATCAGGGGTCAAAACCTCAGGCACAACCCCGGAGCGCGATCACAATGTCTCAGAAATCCGTTTGTGTGTATTGCGGGTCACGAAATGGGGCCGATTCCGCATATCCCGAAGCCGCGCGCACCTTTGGCACGCTGTTGGCGAAGGAAGGCTGGCGGCTGGTCTACGGTGCAGGGGATGTGGGCCTGATGGGCGAGGTTGCCCGCGCCGCCCAAGTCGCCGGTGGCGATACGTTTGGTGTGATACCGGTTCACCTTCTGCAACGTGAGGTTGGGAAAACCGACCTGACCCATTTTGTGATCACCGAAACCATGCACGAACGCAAAAAGGTGATGATCATGAATGCGGATGCTGTCGTGGTCCTGCCCGGCGGCCCGGGGTCGCTGGATGAGCTGTTCGAGGCGCTGACCTGGCGACAACTGGGCCTGCACGACAAACCGATCCTGGTGATGAATGTGAACGGCTATTGGGACGGGCTGAAAACGCTGCTGGATCAGGTGATCGACCGGGGTTTTGCAGATGCCTCGCTGGGGGACTTTGTCACCTGGGTCGATAACCCAAAGGGCGCGATGACCCGGCTGCGGGGTCTTCTGACCTGAGAGGCTGCGGGCCGCAAGCGCCGCCCGCGCCATGGTTCTGCCAGGTTAAGCGGGTTTCGCAAACCTTGCCTTAAGCATGGATTCCACCTTGTTCAGCGGATGATTGGTCAGGGTCTTGTCGACCTCGGCCACCACCTTGGACAGAACTTCGCTGTGCAGCCTGCGACGAAGCAAGCCCAGAACATGCGGGCTGGCGACCAGCACCAGACGGTTATACGCCCCCTTCAGCCCCTTGCGGTTCAATAGATTGGCAACGTCCTGCACAAACAGAGATTTCGCGTGCGCCTTCCAGTTCGGTTCTTCCACCGCTGACTTCTGGCTTGGCCCGCCGTCAAAGCGCCGCCCTGCCCTGTCGGTTGGACGCAGCGGGGCGTCGTGCTCTTCCACGGAAACAACCACGAGGTTTGGATCTTCTGCATCGGTGATGTTCTCGACAACCAGCGCCTTTTCGCCATCGGCAATGACAACCCAAGTTCCCTGTTCAAGTGCGACCATCATGTTCTCCTGTTGTTACTATTGTGGCTATCCCTGTTCCATCAGGCACATCTGTGCTGTGACGCGCCTGGACCAAACCGGCGCGTTGCCTGAGTGCATTCTTTTGATTGGCGGCTCTCTCCCTCCGCCCTACCTAAGGTAAGCACTGCCGGGCCGGGTACAATCCCATCTCAGGTTGAAACTTCGGCAATAGGCGGGTTTTCTCCGGTCTCGGCGCAAACAGAAAAGGGCCCGCCAGCGTTGCCGCCAGCAGGCCCAAAAAACCCTGATAGGTTCAGGAATTACATGCGCGAAGCAACGTTTTCCCAGTTGACCAGATTGTCCAGGAAGTTGGTCAGGTAGGCGGGACGCTTATTGCGGAAATCGATGTAATAGGAATGCTCCCACACGTCACAGCCCAGCAGAGCGGTCTGACCAAAGCACAGCGGGTTCACGCCGTTTTCGGTCTTGGTCACAGCCAGCGAGCCGTCCGCGTTCTTGACCAGCCACGCCCAGCCCGAGCCGAACTGACCGGCACCAGCGGCGCTGAACTGCGACTTGAATTCGTCAACCGAGCCAAAGCTTTCAACCAGAGCCTTTTCCAGCTCACCGGGCATGGCATTTGCGCCGGGGCCCATCATTTCCCAGAACTGGTTGTGGTTCCACAGCTGGCTGATGTTGTTGAAGATACCGTTCTGCGCGACGGCATTTGCGTCGTAGGTGCCCACGATGATCTCTTCCAGCGACTTGCCGTCCCACTCGGTCCCGGCGATCAGCTTGTTGCCATTGTCGACATAGGCCTTGTGGTGCAGGTCGTGGTGATATTCCAGCGTTTCCGCGGACATGCCCTTGGCTGCCAGCGCGTCATGTGCATAAGGAAGATCAGGAAGTTCAAAAGCCATCTCGGCCCCCTGTTAAATATAAGTTGCGGTTCCCAAGGGTTAAATGCTTTGGCAACCGCCTCAGGTCAAGGGCAGAGATCATAAAACCCGGAGGCAGGCGATGCTGACACAGGCGCGCAAGATGTTTTACCGCGCCCGCGGATACTATGCGGGTGCCCTGAACGGTGAACCGTTTCGCCTTGACCCCTACCATTCCAAATTCTGGCGCAAAGCCTCGACCGGTGCATGGGAGCCTGAGACATTCGCCATTCTGGACAAATACCTGACATCTGACAGCGATTACCTGGACATCGGGGCCTGGATTGGGCCCACGGTTCTGTATGGCGCGCGCCGGGCCCGACATGTCTGGTGCTTTGAGCCCGACCCCACCGCATTCCGCCATCTGGCCTGGAACCTGGACCTGAACGAGGTCCGCAACGTCTCGGCCTTTGGGGTGGCGTTGTCGGACCGGTTCGGCGTGGCCCGCATGGCCTCGGTCCGGGGTGAGCCCGGCGATTCCACCAGTTCCCTTCTGCATGACGGCGCGCATGGCACTGATGCGCTAACCATCGCGTGGGATCAGTTCGCAGCCGTAAACGACCTGTCGGGCGTATCGCTGGTCAAGATGGATATCGAAGGTGCGGAGTATACGGTGCTGCCGACGCTGATCCCTTGGTTAAAGGAACGCCGCCCCGCGCTGTTTTTGTCGCTGCACGCTCCGCTTCTGCCGGATGGGGAACGATTGGCGCGCACGAAGGACCTGTTGGAGATGCTCGGCTTCTACGCGGAAATCGCTACGGAAAATGCTGAGACGATTGCCGTGGCAGACTTGCTGACACCACAGGCCCTGACGCAGTACAAGACGATATTGTTGCACAACTGATGGACGAGCGGGCGAAACATTAAGCTTTGCCGAGGCACCTTGCGTTTCGCAAAAAACGCTAGGTATTCTCACCCCGAACGACTGAAAACAAAGGTTTAAAATGAAGTATTTTTGTATTGCTGCCTTGGCAGCAGTTTTGGGTTCGGGCGCATTTGCAGAAACCGTGACCTACACGTGCAAGATGACTAAGCAAGATGCGCATGGCTGGATCGCCAGCGAATACGGGTTCCAGGTGGACTCGGCGCAACAGTCCGCACGGGCGGCCAGCAACTTTCAGGACTGGACCGACGCCAAATTCAAAAATCGCGGTTCAAAAGGATACAGAATCGTCTGGAACAGGACCGAAAGGATGCTTGCCGGTGGAGACGTCCGTGTCCGCTATCAGGCCAATCTGGATCCAAATCGAAGCACAGTTGCGGTACGCATGGCATTTGTACACGGCAACTTTGCGAACAAACCAAGTGGTACGGGCACCTGCCAGGTTGCCCAATAAACAAAGCCCCGGATCATCCGGGGCTTTTTCTCAGACAGGCGCAAGTTCGAAACCTCAGGAACCGTACAGCGATTCACCGGTTTGAACAGAGCAACCGCCATAGCCAGTAGGCCGGTTGAGCACATTTTCCTGAGGGAAACGCGCCGTCAGATCTAGGCGCTGTTTTTCCGGGTTCAAATCGCCTGTGTAGCTGACATATGTAAGCCCACCATTCGAAGCCGGAATTTTCATCTTCCACGACACCCGGTAATCGCCCTTGCGGGTGATCTTGAACCGGGCGTCCTTCGGCGCGCCCTCAAGATTGTGAATATACCCATCGTAGACACGTGCGCGTTTGTTTTCCGGGTCAACACTCAGGATCACACGCTCGGAAATCCATCCATGCTCCATGCGGTGCAACGTGCAATCATAGGTAAAAATCTCAGCTTTCGCGGTGGTTGCTACGCAGGTCAACAGCAGGGCAGCTAACGCTTTTTTCATCTTCATTCAGCCTTCAACTTCAACAATAACACTAATGTTTGCGGCGCTATCTTCCTTTAAGATCAAACACAATCTTAAAGAGAATTCGCCGTGGTGCCATCATCCTTATGTGCCTGCAAAACAACTCACAATGCCCCAAAAAAAGTGGCCGCCTGTCTGAGACAAAGCGGCCACATTCATAAGATTAAGCTGACTATGAAAGTCAGTAAACCCCAACCTCACTGCCCGGCTGCGCCGCAACCTTAAGCAGTTTAAACACGTAGTCTGCAGCCGAACGGAAGCACACGATGCGGATGGTCTCAGCATCATCCATCCAGAACGCGCCAGCCACCTGCGCCAGACGCGAGCGGCGGAAGTTTCCGGGCTGGAATGCGTCAGGTGACAGGTCAACCGGAGCCACCTTGCCCAGCACTTCACGGGCACTGGCGCCCGAGATGCTGAATACGGCGCGGGCATCGGATACGTTCACCGCCAACGCATGCGTGCCGCTCAGCGCGTTGGTCATGGCGTCCAGCTTGGCGTTGACATCGGCATAGGGCACCAGCACCAGCAGCTCATCCGTCGACATCCAGCACACGCCGGTGTCGCCGTTCACCAAAGCCTCACGCTGACCGGGCACAGCCTGCCCGGTCGCGTCCTTGACGGCCTTGGCCAGCACCTTGTCCGACAGATCGCCGCGCAGGGTGATCATGCCCTGCAGGCCGCATTCCGCAACCTTGGCAATGCCATCATAGCTGGCGTGGTTCAGTGCGCTGATGGGTTCAGACATTCTGCTTCTCCCCGTCCTTGTCGTAGAAGATCGGATCGACGATCTTGGCTTTGTAGGTTTTGCCGTCGGTGCCCGGGAACTCGACAATCTCGCCCATCCGGTCGGGGCCGTGCTTGATCAGGCCCATGGCGATGCCGCGATCCAGATTGGCCGAGTAATAGGTCGACGTCACACGCCCGATCATGTTGCGCTGACCGTTGGCGTTGACGCCCTCGCCCACGGCGTAAGCCCCGTCCGGCAGAACCGATCCATCCACAGTCTCAAGCCCGACCAGTTTCCAGCGGTCCGGATCGGCCATATGGCTGCGCGAATGCGCGCGTTTGCCCAGATAGTCCTCTTTCTTCTTGGACAGCGCCCAGTGCAGCCCCAGATCCTGCGGGATCACGGTGCCGTCGGTCTCGTCCCCGATCATGATAAAGCCCTTTTCGGCCCGCAGGATGTGCAGACATTCGGTGCCGTAAGGCATCACGCCGAACTCCTGCCCTGCGTCGATCAGAGCGTCCCAGAAGGCCTGACCCTGAGACGCGGGAACCGCGATCTCATAGGACAGCTCGCCCGAGAACGAGATGCGGTAGGCGCGCGCGTCGAATGCGCCGATCTTGCCGTCGCGCCATTCCATGAAGGGCAGCGCCTCTTTCGACAGGTCCATGCCGCCGCCCGCCTGCGCGTTCAGCTTCTCCAACACCTTACGGGCGTTGGGGCCGACCACGGCGACCTGAGCGTATTGCTCGGTGACGTTCGCAACATAGACTTTCCAGTCCCACCACTCGGTCTGCAGCCATTCTTCCATATGGCCATGGATGCGCTCGGCTCCGCCGGTGGTTGTGTGGCACAGCCATGTATCTTCGTCGATCCGGGCGACGACGCCGTCGTCGATCAGAAAGCCATTTTCCGAGCACATCAGGCCATAGCGGCATTTGCCGACCTTCAGCGTGGACATCATGTTGGTGTACAGCATGTCCAGGAACTTGCCCGCATCCGGGCCTTTGACGATCAGTTTGCCCAGTGTCGAGGCATCCAGCAGGCCGAGGTTTTCGCGGGTGTTCTTAACCTCGCGGTTTACCGCGTCATGCACGGATTCACCGGGACGGACATAGGCATAGGTCCGGCGCCAATGGCCCACGGGCTCCCAATCGGCACCGTTCTTGTCGTGCCAGTTGTGCATCGGAGTCTGACGGATGGGCTGGAACACTTCACCGCGCGCCTCGCCGCCGATCGACGCCAGCGAGATCGGCGTGTAGGGCGGACGGAAGGTCGTGGTACCGACCTTCGGGATTTCCTTGTCCAGCGCATCAGCAAGGATTGCCAAACCATTGATATTGCTTAGTTTACCTTGATCCGTCGCCATGCCCAGCGTGGTGTAGCGCTTGGTATGCTCCACGCTTTCATAACCTTCGCGCGCAGCCAGCTGAACGTCAGAGACCTTTACGTCGTTCTGGAAATCCAGCCAGGATTTCATACGCAGACCGATTTCGGCATTCGAAGGCATCAGCCAGACTGGTGCCATCGGGGCCTCGGCGGTCGTTTCCCCTGACGGGGCCTTGCCTGCCTTGGGCTTGAAACCGGCTGCTTTGGCAGCCGCGTCGCCTGCAGCCTGTGCGTCAGTCAAAACGTCGCCCAACGCCAGTGGGCCGTTTGCAGAACCAGCGGCAACCACAAAGCCCTCGCCATTTGCGCCCAGCGGTGGGCGCGCGGGATCCGGGCGGAAATGCGCGTGCGTTTCGTCCCAAATCAGCTTGCCGCCGCAATGCGACCACATATGCACGACCGGAGACCAGCCGCCCGACATCGCAACCGCGTCGCACTCAACTTCTTCGCGAGCGCCCCCGATGCCTTCCTGATTGCACAGCGCAACCTTCTTGACCCGTTTGCCGCCTTTGACTTTGGCGATGGCTTTGCCCGGATCAACCTGGATGCCCAGCTGGCGCGCTTCATCAGCCAACAGCCCTGCTGCAGGGCGCGCATCGACGATGCGCAGCACGTCGACTCCGGCCTGTTTCAGGATGATGGCTGTACGATAGGCATCGTCGTTGTTGGTGGCGACAATAACGCGTTCGCCCGGGGTCACACCCCAGTTTACGACATAGTCGCGCATAGCTGAGGCCAGCATCACGCCCGGTACATCGTTGCCGGCGAAAGACAGCGGACGTTCGATGGCGCCCGTGGCGGTCACGACCTGCTTGGCGCGGATGCGCCACAGACGGTGACGCGGGCCTTGCGTGCCCGGTTTATGGTCGGTCACACGCTCATACCCCAGCACGTAGCCGTGGTCATAGACCCCAGCCCCCATGCAGCGATTGCGCATCGTGACATTGTCCATGGCTTCCAGTTCGGACACCAATTGGTCCACGAACTTATCCACAGGCTCATCATTGATGGTCCCGCCATCCACCGGAGCGCGGCCACCCCAATGGGCGGTCTGCTCGATCAGCATGACCTTGGCGCCGGACGCAGCCGCCACTTTGGCCGCTTGCAGGCCCGCTACCCCGCCACCGATGACCAGAACATCGGTAAAGGCATAGAAATGCTCATACGTGTCCGCATCCCTGTTGTCCTTGTCGGGCGCTTTGCCCAGACCGGCGGACTGGCGGATGAACGGCTCGTAGACGTGTTTCCAGAACGGCTTGGGATGGATGAACATCTTGTAATAGAAGCCAGCCGGCAGGAACCGCGACAGATGGGTGTTGATCGCGCCCACGTCGAATTCCAGGTTCGGCCAGTGGTTCTGCGAAACAGATGTCAGACCGTTGAACAGCTCGGTTGTGGTGGCGCGCTGGTTCGGCTCGAACCGGTTGCCCTCACCCAAACCGACCAGAGCGTTGGGTTCTTCGGCACCGCTGGCGACCATGCCGCGCGGGCGGTGGTACTTGAACGACCGACCCACCATCATCTGATCGTTGGCCAGCAGAGCCGAGGCAAGCGTGTCGCCCTCGTAGCCCTGCATCGAGGTGCCATTGAATGAGAATGTGACCTGTTTCGACCGGTCGATCAGCCGGCCTTGGTTTGCGAGACGGGTGCTCATGTTGCTGACCTTTCGCAGACGGAATTACGGGTGGCTGGGCGGATCATTTGTATTCTCTCCAGGTCCAGCCAGGACGTTTGGCGGTGATGGCGTCCTTGATCTCTTGCGGCGGCTCGAACACCTGCGCGGAATAGGTGCCAAAGACCTCCAGCGTGTTTGTGCAGCGCGCAGCGTGGAACCACTTGCCGCAGCCATTCGCATGGCGCCAGCGTTCAAAGTGAACGCCCTTGGGGTTTTCACGCATGAACAGGTAATCGTGGAACTCATCATCCGACGAGCCGGGGCCGAAACGCTTCAGATGCGCCTCACCGCCAGCAGCCAGTTCGGTTTCTTCGGCATCGACGCCGCAATAGGGGCAATTCAGGATCAGCATACGTTCATCCTTTTTTCGTCAGGCGCGCCGAAGCGGCCTGTAAATTCCATGTGACACGGGCGCGAGATTTTTCGACGAAAAATCTTCATCAGTGCGCCACCCCGGCGGCGACGCTTTCGTCGATGAAGCGGCCCTCTTTGAAGCGATCCATCGAGAAGGCCTCGGTCAGCGGTGAATGGCCCGTGGCCATCAGCTGCGCCATACCCCAACCCGAACCCGGGATCGCCTTGAAGCCACCGGTGCCCCAGCCGCCATTGATAAAGCAGCCCTGCAGCGGGGTTTTCGACAGGATGGGCGAGCGGTCGCCGGTCATGTCCACGATACCACCCCACTGGCGCAGCATCTTCAGGCGCGAGATCATCGGGAAGGTCTCGACCAGCGCGCGGACGGTTTCCTCGATATGGTGGAAGCTGCCGCGCTGGGTGAAGTTGTTGAACCCGTCGGTGCCGCCGCCGATCACCATCTCACCCTTGTCGGATTGCGACATGTAGCCGTGAACGGTGTTGGCCATCACGACCACGTCCATGCAGGGTTTGATCGGCTCAGAGACCAGCGCCTGCAGGGCGATCGCCTCCAACGGCAGACGGAAGCCTGCCATCTCGGCCAGTTGCCCGGAGTGCCCCGCAACCACGATGCCCAGCTTGTCGCAATCAATCGCTCCCTTGGAGGTGTCGACACCGACAACACGACCATTGTCGGACCGAACGCCCGTCACTTCGCATTGCTGGATGATGTCCATGCCCATGGCCGAGCACGCACGCGCATAGCCCCACGCCACGGCGTCGTGGCGGGCGGTGCCGCCGCGTTCCTGCCACAGCGCGCCCAGAACCGGATAGCGCGGACCCTCAAGATTGATAATCGGCACCAGCTCTTTCACGCGTTCGGGCCCGATCCACTCGGTTTGGACCCCTTGCAGTGCGTTGGCATGCGCGGTGCGCTGATAGCCGCGAATTTCGTGTTGGGTCTGAGCCAGCATCATAACGCCACGCGGGCTGAACATGATGTTATAGTTCAGATCCTGGCTCAGATCTTCATACAGGCTGCGCGATTTCTCATACATCGCCGCCGACGGATCCTGCAGGTAGTTCGACCGGATGATGGTCGTGTTCCGACCGGTGTTGCCACCGCCCAGCCATCCCTTTTCAATAATGGCCACATTCTGGATACCGTAGTTCTTACCAAGGTAATACGCCGTGGCCAGACCATGGCCGCCAGCGCCCACAATGATGACGTCGTATTTCTTCTTTGGCTCGGGAGAGCGCCATGCGCGTTCCCATCCGGTGTGGTAGCGCAGCGCTTCGCGCGCCACAGCAAAGGCTGAGTAGTGTTTCATTGGCGAATCCATCCGGTTCGGTGATTGGCGCAGGTATGCCGTGTGAACGCAGTTTAACCCTGCCGGACAACGCCACAATATCGAACTATTGCGACATCGGCTCGTTTCTTGCGACATGACGTCCCCGCGCGACCATTTATCCCTTTTGTCGGCCGGTCCAGAGGTCTACATCAGGGCAGCCATATCGGAGTAGCTATGTCGTTTCTGGTCGTGACAACCCTGGCCGCGCTGCTGACAGCGCTTATTCTGGGTCTTTCCCTGCTGCGCGGACGCAAATCGGGTGAGCCCGCAGCGGCCTATGATCTGCGCGTGTATCGCGAACAGCTGGCCGGTGTGGACCGCGACCTCGCCCGGGGTGTGATCGGCGAAGCGGATGCCGACCGGGTGCGCACGGAAATCTCGCGCCGCATTCTGGCGGCGGATGCCCAGTTGCAGACCGCATCTGAACGATCCGGGCCACCGCGCGGGGTTACCATTGCCACGTTTGCCGTTGTCGCCTGTTTTCTGGTCGGGGGCGCCGGGGCGATGTACCACCGTATGGGCGCGGCCGGACTTTCGGACCAACCGCTGGAGCTGAGGCTGGAACGGGCCGAAGTCTTGCGGGCCGAACGCCCCAGCCAGGCCGAGGCCGAGGCGGCTGTGCAACCTGCCCCGCAACCTGAAATCGAAGAGAGCTACGCCAATCTGTTGAAACAGTTGCGTGAAACAGTTTCCGGGCGTCCCGATGACCTGCAGGGTCAGATTCTTCTGGCCCAGCACGAGGCGAACGCAGGCAATTTTCCAGCCGCCTACAAGGCACAGCAACGGGTGATCGAACTGTCCGGCGATGCGGCCCCCGCCGATGCCTATTCGCATCTGGCTGAAATGATGATCCTGTCCGCAGGTGGTTATGTCTCACCCGAGGCAGAAGAGGCTCTCAGACAGGCATTGCAGCGCGACCCACGCCATGGCCCGGCTCAGTATTACCTGGGTCAGATGATGGTTCAAATCGGGCGGCCTGACATCGCCTATCGCATCTGGGTGGATGCTGTGCGTAACGCCCCAGCCGGAGCGCCATGGGGTGACGCAATTCGCGCGCAATTGGACGAGCTGGCCTTTCGCGCCGGCGTCTTCAACGCCCCGGACATCCCCCCCGCAGCAGGGCCCAGCCAGGATGATGTGGACGCTGCCGCAGCTTTGACACCGGAAGAACGGCAAGAAATGATCGTTGGCATGGTCAACCAGTTGTCTGACCGGCTGGCCTCTGAAGGTGGCCCGCCAGAAGATTGGGCCCGGCTGATCGCAGCGCTGGGTGTTCTGGGCGAAGGGCAGCGCGCCATTGATGTAAGAAACGAGGCCATGGAGGTCTTTGCTGGCAATACCGAAGCACTGGAGATCATCGACGCAGCTGCATTGCAGGCTGGGATCGCGCAATGATCCATGATGACTTTCAGGATTTTGCCAGCGCATTATCACCGATGACCGCCCTGATGGGGTTGGACTTGGGCGAAAAGACCATTGGTGTCGCAGTGTCTGACCGGATGCGCGGCGTGGCCAGCCCGCTGGAGACGGTACGGCGAAAAAAGTTCACCCTCGATTCCGCGCGTTTGCTTGAGATCATCGCAGATCGCGAGATTGGTGGCGTCATTCTGGGTCTGCCGAAAAACATGGACGGAACCGAAGGACCTCGCTGCCAATCGACCCGCGCCTTTGCCCGCAACCTGTCGCGTCTGACCGATGTGCCCATCGGGTTCTGGGATGAACGTCTCAGCACGGTTGCTGCCGAGAAAGCACTGCTTGAGGCGGATACGACACGAAAACGTCGCGGACAGGTTATTGATCACGTCGCCGCAGGGTATATCTTGCAAGGAGCGCTGGACAGGCTGCGCTTTTTGTAACGTTCGGAGACCGTCGATGACGAACATGGTTTGGAAAAGAAACGAGGTCGAAAGCCCGTGCGTCCAGATCTGCGTCGTTCACCCGACAGAGCGCATCTGCACCGGCTGCTATCGCACAATCGATGAAATCTCGCGCTGGTCCAAAATGGACAGCTCTGAACGCGCTGAGATCATGGACGAATTGCCCGCGCGCAAACCGCGTCTTGCCAAACGGCGCGGCGGTCGTGCTGCGCGGATGAAAAACACCTGAAAACCTCACCCTGACTTTGCGCCGCTGCAGGCTGGTATGAACTTCGAGGGGGGTTAAGTTCGAACTCTGGGTCTGAGTGAGTGGTGACCCACAGCGGCGCACGTCAGGTTGGTCGACCTTTCAAAGTGGTTAACAAAAGATCAGAACTCTGTTTTGATTTTATTTGACCCGTCAGTCAACAACGCGATGACGCTCAAGTCGAATAACCCGACGTAAACCGATTTGCACCGCCACAGCAGACGCCTCTATCCAACGGCAAGCCAGCTTTTGGCATCTTCAATTTCCTCGGACGGAAAGAACTCGGTCCGTGTTGCCAGGATGTGACCGGCGGCCTTTTGTGCCACCTTCTGCCAGGTCTTGTCTCCGACAATGGCAGCGCGATCCAACAGTCCGGCATGTTTGCGTACAAGGTTGAAATGCGACGCAAAGGCCGTCAGCCCCTGCCAGCCGTCGAACTCGCGCAGGTCGACCAGCAGGCGGAACCCAGGTTTTCCCTCCAACAGCCGGTCCAGCGCCTCTTCGGCCTGTGTGTATTCATCAGGGTCAAGCTTACCCAGCAGGCTGATCTGCACGCAGGGACCGCCCAGATCGGTCACGTGAATGGCCCCCAGAGATTCGCGCATCCAACGGCGGGCGGCTTCAAGATCGGACAGGTCGAACACCTGAACCGGGCATGGCAGGATCGGTGAGGCAAGCCGCACACTGGTACGCACCCAACCCTGATCTGCAACCACCCCAATCCGGTCAAACCCGCGCCAATGGCTCAGACCCAGCTTGGTATCCGCCCATGCCGCGCCCATTTCATAGCCCTTGAATTCGGGCTGAAAAACAACGAGCAAACGGATGGCGTCATTCTCGGCCAGAGCGGTCTCAATCGCAGGGATCAGCACCTCGGTATAGTCACGGTTGGTGACCTCACCGGACAGTTCAGCCTCAAGCAGCGCCCCGTCAGAGTTTCTGTGAACAGTAATCATCGAACCAAACCTCCAAACCTGAATAAGGTCAGGAGGTTAGGCAGATTCGATCCATTCGGCTACACCACCGGCGCATTCCGGGCGGAAATAGGCAATCATCCGACCATCCGGCCCGGCCTGCGCGCCCTCACCCCATGGGGCAACGCCGTGCAGACAGTGCCGATGCAGCAGATAAGCCTCACCGGGTTTGGCCGGTAGTTCGATGCGCGGGCAGGTCTCAAACACCTCGCGCCGTGCGGCCTGATAGATTTCGGTGATGTCAACCTCGTGCAGGTAGTCCCGCGGGTGCCCTGCCAGCGCGTCGGCAAAGGCCGCGCGCAGGATCTTGTGGCTGCCGTCCCACAGGACCATCGGCGCAGCCTGCGCATTGGCCTCGGTCAGTGGAATGCCCAGAATCCACGCATGAGGCTCATCCACGCGCCGCCGCCGATCCGGTCCTGTCGGCCGCAGCCCGTCTACATGGGCCGCGTCGCGTTTCAGCCGATACCGCCCCGCGCTTTCGCTTTCGCCGCGCCGGGGTTTGGGATAGCCCGGATAGATGACCGAGACCTGCCCTTTGTGCAGAGGCAATTCTCCGTAAAGGTCCGTCAGAAACGCCATGGCGTCACCGGACAGAACCCCGGATTGCCCCACCCGCCCCTGAGGGTCGTTGTTCAGCGCATCCACGCCGATGAACCACGTGCCGTCGCAATCCATCCAGCCCGCATGCGCAGGGTCCGTGACCGAGGCACGCGCCAGAGGCAGCGCATGGTGTACCCAGTCCGCCAGCACCGGATCAAAGGGGAACTTAATCCATCCCTTGTCGCGAAACCCGCTCATAACCCCAGCGCCTTTCGCAGCATGTTCAGGGCCACCAGCGTCAGGAACACCGCAAAGACCCGCTTGAGCGGTTTGGGGTCCATCGCATGGGCCAGCTTCACCCCCCAGGGGGCGGTGATCAGCGTCATCGCCACGACGATCGCAAAAGCCACCAGATTGACCGCGCCGATGGTCAGGGGTGGGCGGTGTTCCGGCGCGATGTGCAGAAACAGAAAGCCCAGAACCGACGGCACCGCGATAATCACACCAAACCCGGCGGCTGTGGCCACGGCGCGGTGAATCGGCGTGTTGAAGAGGCTCATCAACGGGACACCGAAACTGCCGCCTCCGATCCCCATCAGCACGGACAGAAATCCAACAGACGGGGACAGTGCGGCGCGTTTAAGGCCCTTGGGCATCGCATCGCCCAGACGCCATTCCGATTTGCCCAGCCCCAGATAGGCGCCTATGACGATCCCCAGAATACCGAACAACGCCTGCAGCGCCTCGGTCCGCAGGGCAGAGGCCACCATGACGCCGATGACCGCACCCACGGCAATACCCGGACCCCAACCGCGCAGGATATCCCAGTCGACCGCGCCTTTCTTGTTATGCGCCAGAACGGACCGGATCGAAGTGACGATAATCGTCGCCAATGAGGTGGCCAGACACAGTTGCATCAATTGTGGCCCGCCATATCCAAGCGTCTGGAACGCATAGAAAAAGGCAGGTACCAGAACGATGCCGCCTCCAACGCCCAGCAATCCGGCCAGCACCCCGGCCAGCGCTCCGATCACCAGCAATAGGCCCAACATCTGGACCAGCAACATCGTCTCGGGCATCTTCCCCCCGCACCTTTTGTTCGTTCAGACCTCGGCCAGAGGTGTTACGCAATCCAGCGCTTTCAGCATCACCTCGGGGCCTGCCCCGTCATGCACCGCGCCCTCGGACAGGGTCCGACGCCACGCCCGCGCGCCGGGGCGTCCGGCGAACAGGCCCAACATATGGCGCGTGATCTGGTGCAACCGCCCCCCATTGGCAAGATGGCGTTCGATATAGGGCACCATATTTTGAACAACCTCATGCGGGTCCGCTGCGCTGCCCGTTCCGAAGATCATTGGATCGGCCTCGGCAAGAATGTCGGTGGGCTGGTGATACGCCGCACGCCCGATCATCACGCCATCCAACCCGGCCTCAAGATGCTGGCGTGCCTCGGTCAACGAGGCGATGCCGCCATTGAGCGAGATATGAAGGTCGGGAAATGCCGCCTTCATCCGGTGCACCAGATCATAATCGAGCGGTGGAATATCCCGGTTTTCCTTGGGGCTAAGCCCCTGCAACCACGCTTTGCGCGCGTGGATCGTGACGCGGCCACACCCCGCCGCGCGGATGTGTTCAAGAAATGCGGGCAAGACCTGTTCGGGGTCCTGATCATCGACGCCGATACGACACTTTACGGTAACCTCAACATCCACCGCCCCGCGCATGGCGGCCACGCACTCGGCCACACGGCCGGGGTCTTTCATCAGCACCGCTCCAAACGTGCCGGATTGCACCCGGTCCGACGGGCAGCCGCAATTCAGGTTGATCTCATCATAGCCCGCATCGTTCCCAAAACGCGCGGCCTGCGCCAGCTCCTCCGGGTCCGATCCGCCAAGTTGCAGGACAATGGGGTGTTCCTGCGGGCTATAGTCCAGCAGATGCATCGCCCCGCCGCGCACGAGGGCGGGGGCGGTCACCATCTCGGTGTAAAGCAATGTCTGCTGGCTGAGCAGCCGGTGCACATACCGGCAGTGTCGATCTGTCCAGTCCATCATCGGCGCAACAGAAAGGCGGGCCGCGCGCCAAAGATCGGCGCGGGTTGGCGTGTTCTGATCCGTTGTCGCTGACATCTGCTTGTTTCCGCGTTGCGTGTTTCGACCGAAACCGCCGTGTAACACCATTTGGGGGACAAGCGCTATACACAATGGGTTGCCGACCCAACAACCGCCGCAATAATTTGATCAAATTTCGTGACAAACCGCGCAGGCTCGACTACATCTCGGACAATCTGGAAGAGGGAGACTTTCATGGATCTGAGCGCCCTGCACAGTTTGCGCGTTGCCGCCTGTGACCTGAACGGTCAAATGCGCGGCAAACGCGTGCCGCCCTCATATGCCGGCAAACTGGACAAAGGCGCGGTGCGCATGCCCTTTTCCGCCCTGAACGTCGACCTGTGGGGGGCTGATATTGACGGCAGCCCGCTGGTCTTTGAAAGCGGCGATGCGGATGGCGTGTTAGTCCCCACCGATCGCGGGCCGGTGCCGATGCCCTGGCTGGGCGGTGAGACGGCTCTGGTGCCGATGTGGTTGCAGGATGACGCGGGCACGCCCTTTCCCGGCGACCCCCGGCACGCGCTTGCCGCCGTGCTGGACCGCTATGCCCAGCGCGGCTGGTCCGTAATCGCCGCGACCGAGCTGGAGTTCACGCTGCTGGATGCCTCGGGCGCGCAACCGCAGCCGCCGATCAACCCGGTGACAGGGCGAAGGCTGGCGGATGAGGCGGTGCTGTCGATGGCCGAGATGGACGCCTTCGACGCCTTTTTCACCGACCTTTACGATGGCTGTGCCGCGATGGGCATCCCGGCCCAGACCGCCATTTCCGAAAGCGGCATTGGTCAATTCGAGATCAACCTGAACCATCAGGACGCCATGCGCTGTGCCGATGATACGTGGCTTTTCAAGACCTTGACGCGTGGGCTTGCCCGCAAACACGGGTTCACCGCAACGTTCATGGCCAAACCCTATGCCGATGATGCGGGCAACGGGATGCATGTGCATTTCTCGGTGGTCGATGATCAGGGGCGCAACGTGTTCGACAATGGCGGGCCCGAGGGCACCGCCCTGCTGCGCCACGCCATCGCCGGGTGTTTGGCGGCGATGCCGGGATGCACCCTGATCTTTGCGCCCCATGGCAATTCATATACCCGCCTTGTACCCGGCGCCCATGCGCCCACGGGCGCAAGTTGGGCCTATGAGAACCGCACCGCCGCCCTGCGCATCCCCGGTGGTGCCCCTGCTGCGCGGCGGATCGAGCATCGCGTCGCTGGGGGTGACATCACCCCCTATCTGATGCTTGCCGCCGTTCTTGGGGCCGCGCTGAACGGCATCGACGACCAGCAAGAGCCGCCGCGACCAATCCAGGGCAACGCCTATGAGATCGACGGCCTGCCACAGCTGGCCAGCGACTGGGCCGCGGCTGTCACAGCGTTTGAAACCGATCCCCATGTGGCGCGCATCTTTCCGGCTGAACTGATCCGCTATTTCGCGATGACCAAACGACAGGAAATCCGCCGCTTTGCCGAGCGCCCGCCCGAGGAGCACTGGCTCAGCTATCTCGAAGCAGTATGACCCCTCTTGCCCGCTTGAATGCGCTGCGTTAGATTGAATTTGATCAAATTTGGTGACCTATGAAAATCGGCATCCTTGTGACCGGCCACCCGCCTGATGAGCTGCGCGCGCAGTTCGGCACCTATGACGCGATGTTTCGCGCACTGCTGGATGGGAACGGCTTTACCTTTGACAGCTACGCGGTTGTAGATGGTCAGTTCCCTGAAAATGCCGCTCAGGCGGATGGCTGGGTTATCACCGGCTCGCGCCATGGGGCCTATGAGGATCACCCATGGATCCCTCCGCTGGAGGATCTGATCCGCGCGATCCGGGCCAGCGGAAATCCCCTGATCGGCGTCTGCTTTGGCCATCAGATCATCGCGCAGGCACTTGGCGGCAAGGTCGAAAAGTTCAAAGGCGGCTGGGCTGTTGGACGAACCGACTATGACATTGATGGCGGATCGGTCACGTTGAACGCATGGCATCAGGATCAGGTCGTTGCCCTGCCCGAGGATGCGCGCGTCGTCGGAACCAATGATTTCTGCCAGAACGCCATGGTGGCCTATGGAGATTCAATCTGGACGGTACAGGCGCACCCGGAATATGGCGACGGGTTCATTCGTGGTTTGATGGAGACCCGCGGAAAGGGTGTGGTGCCCGATGAGCTGATGCAGGCCGCAGCAGACCGGCTGCCTGCCAATGACGACAATCCGAAAATCGGGCGGTTTATGGCGGACTTCCTGAAGAAAGCGAGGGCCTGATGGCCGACTGGACCGAACAACTGCCGCAGGCCGCGCGCACCTATTTTGACGGCCACCGACTGGATGAGGTCGAGTGTATCATCTCGGACCTGCCCGGCATCGCGCGGGGCAAGGCGGTGCCGGCCTCGAAATTCGCCAAGCAAGCCTATTTCCACCTGCCCGACAGCATCTTTTACCAGACAATCACCGGCGACTGGGGCGAGGCCGCAGGCGAAGACGGGTTTATCGAACGGGACATGATCCTGAAACCCGATTTCTCGACCGCGTCGGCCGCGCCGTGGACGGGCGACTGGACCCTGCAGGTGATCCACGACGCCTATGACCGCGATAACAACCCGATCCCGTTCAGCCCGCGCAATGTGCTGAAACGCGTCGTGCAGCTGTACCACGACAAGGGCTGGAAGCCGGTCGTTGCGCCGGAGATGGAGTTCTTTCTGGTCGCCCCCAATGTCGACCCCGCGCAGGGCATCAAGCCGATGATGGGCCGTTCGGGCCGACCGGCGGCGGCGCGTCAGGCTTATTCGATGACTGCCGTTGACGAATTCGGCCCCGTGATCGACGACATCTATGATTTCGCCGAGCATCAGGGGTTCGAGATTGACGGCATCACCCAAGAAGGCGGGGCGGGTCAGTTGGAAATCAACCTGCGTCACGGCAACCCGGTGAAGCTGGCCGATGAAGTCTTTTACTTCAAACGCCTGATCCGCGAGGCCGCCCTGCGCCACAATTGCTTTGCCACCTTCATGGCGAAACCGATCGAGGATGAGCCCGGATCTGCCATGCACATCCATCATTCGATCATCGACATGGAGAGTGGGCAGAACATCTTTTCCGGCCCGCAAGGCGGTGAGACGGACGCGTTTTACAATTTCATCGCCGGGTTGCAGAACCACCTGCCCGCAGGCCTGGCGGTGATGGCGCCTTATGTGAACTCGTATCGCCGCTATGTGAAAGACCATGCGGCGCCTATCAATCTGGAATGGGCGCGGGACAACCGCACCACCGGCATCCGCGTACCCCTGTCCGGCCCCGAGGCGCGCCGGGTGGAAAACCGCATCGCGGGAATGGATTGCAACCCCTATCTGGGCATCGCGCTGTCGCTGGCCTGTGGCTATCTGGGCCTGACCCAGCAGGAGCGCCCGCGCCGTCAGTTCTATGGCGATGCGTACGAGGGCGAAGGCGATATTCCGCAGGTCATGGGCAATGCGCTGGATCTGTTCGATGGTGCAACCGCACTGCACGAGGTTTTGGGCCCAGAATTCGCGCGGGTTTATGGCATCGTCAAACGGGCGGAATATGAGGAGTTCCTGCAGGTCATCTCTCCGTGGGAGCGCGAGCATCTGCTGATAAACGTCTGAGCCTTTGGCCGGGGGCAGGATTTCCGTATTTGGAACGAGAAGAAGATGGGGTCTGCGCCATGAACCTTCTGTACGCGAATGACCGCAAGGCCGAGTATCCGGCCAGTTGGTATGCCGCGACGGCCAATCCCATAGACCGTTTTCCTGTTTTACAGGGCGACGAAAAGGCGGATGTCTGCGTGGTTGGCGGCGGCTATACAGGGCTGTCCGCCGCACTGCATCTCGCTGAGGCCGGGTTCAGCGTGGTGTTGCTGGAGGCGCATCGCGTAGGCTTTGGCGCGTCGGGCCGCAATGGCGGCCAGCTGGGCAGCGCGCAGCGGATGGATCAGGAAGACCTTGAGCGGCTGGTGGGCGATGAGGATGCGGCCAAGCTGTGGAATTTGGCCGAGGACGCGAAGGCGCTGGTCAAATCGCTGATCGCAAAGCATCAGATCGACTGTGACCTGAAACCGGGCGTGGCCGTTCTGGGCCTGTCCGCTGACGAGCAGCAAGAGTTGCACGACCACGCCGCGCATCTGTCCGACCGCTATGGCTATGACCAGATGGAGTTGCTGGACGAAGCTGCGGGGCACGGTCTGTGCCCATCGCCCGCCTATCGCGGGGGGTATCTGGATATGGGCGCGGCGCATCTGCATCCGTTGAATTATGCTCTGGGTCTGGCGCAGGCGGCGGCGCGCGCGGGCGTCCGCATTTACGAGGGCACCGAGGTTACGGGGGTTGATGAGGCCACTCCCGCGGTTGTGCGCACGGCGCAAGGTAAGGTGACTGCCGATCACGTCATTCTGGCCTGTAACGGGTATCTGGGCAAGCTGAATGGCAAGGTCGCCGCGCGGGTCATGCCCATCAACAACTTCATCGCCGCGACCGAGCCTTTGGGCACCGATGCCGCTCGTATTCTGAGCCGCGATGTGGCGGTGGCCGATACCAAGTTCGTTGTGAACTACTTTCGCCTTAGCGCCGATAACCGGCTGCTTTTTGGTGGCGGCGAAAGCTATGGCTATCGTTTCCCGTCCGACATCGCCGCAAAGGTGCGCAAACCGATGATCGAGATTTTCCCGCATCTGCGGGATGTCAAAATCGACTACGCTTGGGGTGGGACGCTGGCGATCACCATGCGACGGATGCCTTACCTGGCGCGGGTTGCGCCCAATATCCTGTCCGCTTCGGGCTATTCCGGCCATGGCGTTGGCACCGCGACCCAGGCGGGGCAGTTGATGGCGTTGGCCATTCAGGGGCAGTCCGAGGGCTTCGACACCATGGCCCGCGTCCCCGCCCTGCCCTTTCCCGGCGGGCCTGCGTTGCGTAGCCCTCTGCTGGTTCTGGCGATGACATGGTTTGCATTGCGGGATCGATTGGGTGTGTGACGCTAAGGCGTTTGTTTGAACTCTCTCAAAACACGGAATCCCGCCAAAGCTGATCGGGTATCCCGCAAAGCTCTACCCCGATTGGCAACACGAGAAGCGTCCATTGCAAAGGGATACGCTCCACCCCGGCTCACTGTTTTCGCGCAAGGGGTTTCGAGAGCCATTTCCAGATAGCGGCTGGATGTTCCCCACCCCGCATAAGTGTCGGTCCAGCAGGACATCGTGCGTTCGATCACATTGCCCGACATGTGGCGCAGTCCCCATGCATTTGCGGCGTCCAATTGGTCTACAGGCACAGGCGTGCCGCGCGAAACGAGGTCAGGGCGCTCTTCGCCCAGCATGATCTCGGTCGCGCTGCCCAGAAAATTCACCTGATCCGTGGTGACTTCTTCGCCCTGCGCAAAGGGCGTCTGCGTTCCGGCGCGGGCGGCGTATTCCCACTCTGCCTCGGTCGGCAGGCGGTAGACATCCATCCCGACCTTACTGTTCAGCCAATCGCTGTAAGCAACGGCATCCAAATAAGAGACCTTGATAACAGGATGATTGCCCCTGACCTTTGCGCGCTTGGAATCGGGCAGCAAAATATAGTCCTGCGGCTTATACCCGCCGCAGCCGCCATCGTGCACACAGGCCATCCACTGGTCATGGGTGACCTCGTTGCGGCCCATGGCGACAGGCATATCAACCGTGACCTTGTGCACCGGCCCCTCATGAAAAGCGATATAGGGGTTGTCCGGCGTGACAGGTATCCAGTTGCCTTCCTCGTCGAACTTGACGTTCTGTTTGGATTCGCCGGGAGGGCCGCCCATCATGAATTCACCCAGCGGTAGAACGATCATCTCGGGGCAGAGGTCGCATTCCTGAAACATCTCAAGTGGCGCGACTTCGGTTCCGTCAGACAAAGTGTAATCAGCCTGAGCGGCTGGCGCGAATGAGAACAGCGCAAATGCGCATGCGAGGCGAAGTTTAAGCAAACGATGGTCCAACTTTAGAGCAACTCAAGAGTTTGGCCATTGGCACCGCAGTTTCCTCAAAGTTGCAAGGACAATAATCCGGGCGGTCCTGTGACCTGCGTTCCGAGGAGTGCGACAGTTTGGTGAAATTTCGCCCAGCTCGCAATTGGGGGGTTTTCTCGGGATCGCTTTAGCTTTATCTTTTCCAAAGATAGAATTCGGGAAAACCAAATATGACGCTTCCTCCAAACGTTCATGACGCCGAACCCATCCCCGCAGCCGCACGTGACGCCATCGACGCCCTGATGCAGTCGGGCGACCTGTTCCGCTATACCGCGCCGCAGGATGCGCCGGTGGCGCTGCTGGAAAGCGAATTCGCCGCACTTCTGGGCACGAAGTATGCTCTGGCTGTGTCGTCCTGCTCGGCCGCTTTGTTCCTGTCGCTCAAGGCGCTGGGTCTGCCCCGCGATGCGCGCGTGCTGATCCCCGGCTTTACCTTTGCCGCCGTTCCCTCGTCTGTTGTACACGCAGATTGCATTCCGGTGCTGTGCGAAGTGGGCGAAAACTATCGCATCGACATGGAGGATTTCGCCGCCAAACTGGATGACGTGCAGGCGGTGATCATCAGCCATATGCGCGGCCACACCTCGGACATGGATGCGATCATGGCCCTGTGCAATGACCGCAACATCCCGGTGATCGAGGACGCGGCCCATTCGCTGGGCACCACCTGGCACGGGCGCAATATCGGTACGATCGGCAAGGTCGGCTGCTTCTCGTTCCAGTCCTACAAGATGATCAACGCGGGCGAAGGCGGCATTCTGGTCACCGACGACGCCGATCTGGTTGCGCAGGCCGTGATCATGTCGGGCGCGTACGAGCATAACTGGAAGAAACACAAAGGCCCGCATGGCGATAACTCGCCCGAGTTGGGGCAAGCCTTTGCCCGCTGGCAGAACCAATTGCCGCTGTATAACCTGCGGATGAGCAACCTCAGCGCCGCCGTGATCCGCCCACAGATCCCTGAACTGGCGCGCCGCGTGGAGGACGGGCTGGCGAACCACGATTATGTGGCCGAGCGTCTGAACAACTCGGACTACATCCACGTTCCGGACCCGCTGTCGCCCGAGCGTCGTGCGCCGGATTCGATCCAGTTCAATCTGGTCGGGCTGAGCGAGGATGAAATCCGCGCCTTTGCCGCCGCGTCAGAGGCGCGCGGCGTCAAGGTTCAGGTCTTTGGCCTGAGTGAGGACAATGCCCGCGCCTTTTGGAACTGGCAGTTCCTGCCCGAGAAATTCGATCTGCCGCAAACCCGCGACATGCTGATGAAAGCCTGTGACGTGCGCCTGCCCGTGCGTCTGACACGCGCGGAATTGGACGTGATCGCAGACATCCTGCTGGCCTCGGTCGGGGATGTGACCGGGCCGGTTCCGGTTTACGGCACCTGATCATTACTGCGACGGCAGATCAAAAAGATCGGTCGACAAAAACAGCGCGGTGACTCCTTCGGGGGTCGCTGCGACGCGGGACAGAATGGCAAAAACCTGCGGCCCGTCCGGCCCGTCGATCAAAAGCGGCGCGCCGGAATCCCCCATCATCACCGGGCAAGTTGCCAACACCAGGCCACCAGCGCGTCGCTGTGACGGACACAGCTGTGTCCGGCTGAGGACATGTGGACGTATACCGGGGTAGCCCGCGACATAAGCTTTGGGCACCTCACTGTCAGCAAAGGGTAAGAATCCAACCTGATTGCCAATAGGCTCAGCCAGTTCCAGAACCGCCCAATCCAGTTCCGTGCTGTTGTCGAACACCTCATCCACGCTTTGCCCAGATGGCAGGTGATAGGCTTTGACACCAGACACTGCTGCGGCCTCGCCCCGTTGGTATCCGGCAACAAAGCGGATGCTTGAGGGCACGATCCATCGCTTGCGGGCCGTGTTGAAAAGGCAATGCGCAGCCGTCAGAACCAACCGGTCCGATATCAGGGTTCCGGTGCAATGAGACCTCTGATCCCGCCCCGCAAAGTTCACCCGCCCGATGGCCCGCCACGGGGCTTGCGCGGCGTCCAGAATCTCACGCGCGCGGATCGCATCGCATCCGTCAGACGCCTGCGCACCCAAGGTGCAGACCTGAGACCAATTGTCGGAAAACAGACCTTGTGCAAAAGCTGGCTGCACCCAAAACAGAAAGACAGTCAGAGCCAGCCAGCGCATCCCTTGCGCGTCAGTTCAGCTTGGAGAGTTTTTGTTGCAACTCGGCCAGTTGCTTTTTGATGTCGTCCAGATCCTCTTTGGGCTCGGGTTTGTCATCATCCTGACCCGGTCCGGACCAGCCGCCGGACAGGCCACCGGTCATCGCCTTGAGGAATGCCTGCTGCTGCGCCTGCATCGCCTCGAACCCCGGTATCTGTGACATCGGGTTCATGGCGTTCATGTTTTCCATCATCTTGGATTGGCTTTCCCGCAGCATCTCGAACGAGCTTTGCAGGAATTGCGGCATCATCCCCCCACCCGGGATCATGTAGCTGCGCACCAGATCATTCAGCACGTTCACCGGAAGGACATTCTCGCCCCGGCTTTCATGTTCGGCGATGATTTGCAGCAGATACTGGCGGGTCAGGTCGTCCCCGGTTTTCAGATCGATGATCTGAACTTCGCGCCCGTCACGGATAAAGGTCGCGATGTCCTCCAGCGTGACATAGTCGCTGGTCTCGGTGTTGTACAGCCGACGGCTGGCGTAGCGTTTGATCAACAGCGGTTTTTCTTGTTCTGACACTGTTTACCCTCCCCAAGGATGATGCATTGCAGCAGAGATTATGCGAGCGCAGAACAAAAAGAAAGGGCAGGTCAAAAGACCTGCCCAACGCGATTGCACCAGATGGGAGGAACGGGTGCGCCTCGCGGCATTAACTTACTTTGCAGCAGCGGCTTTCTTGGCAGCAGCTGTTACGTCGTTGGTTGCTTTTTTGACAACAGCAGTTGCGTCTTCCGCAGCTTCTTTGCCAGCAGCCATCAGCAGCTCGACGGTTTCGGTCTGCAGTTTCTTCGCGATCTCGGCGAAGGCAGCCATGTTTTCAGCAGCAACTTCGGCCGACGCGCTTGCGAAGTCGGTTGCAGCTTTGGCGTAGTCAGCAGGCTCAGCCTTGGCTTTCGACATCTCGGTCAGTTTGGACAGAGTGTCTTTGGTCCATTTGTTGGACACTTCAGCCGACTTGCTTGCAGCTTCCAGTGCAACGCCCGACAGTTTTTCGTTCAGGCTTGCGGTGGATTTGAAGGCACCTTCCAGAGCGGTGGTGTCAACGGGGAACGCGCCCATGATGTCTTTCATTGTGGCGGTAAAGTCTTGAGTCTTTGCCATTGTCCTAATCCTTTTGCCGAACCGGGCCCACCCCGGCTTTCATCAGCTTGAGGACAATATGAATGCTGCGACGCAGCATTTCAAGTTTTTTCTTGCTGCGACGCAGAAAAATTTCAGTTTCAAAATGAAATCAGCGGTTTGCTTTGACCAGAACATAGGTCCCCGGTGCCGGGCACAGGCGCGGATGATCCGAATCGCCGGTATCGCGGGCCGGGACCTGCTTGCCTGACCGTTTCTTCAGCCACGCCTCCCACATCGGCCACCACGATCCTTCGTGGAAGTCCGCCTCTTTCAGCCAGGTCTCGGTATCGGCCTTCAGGTCCGGGTTGGAATAGTGGCCGTATTTCTTCTTGCTGGGTGGATTGATGATGCCTGCGATATGGCCGGATTCCGAAACAACAAAAGTCTTGGATTTCGATCCGGCCTGCTGGAAGCCGCGATAGCAATCCTTCCACGTGGCGATGTGGTCTGTCTCGCAGGTGATGGCCATGATCGGCACGTCCACGTCTTTGATATGCAGTTTGTGGCCCATCAGATCGAACCCGTCGCCGACAAAATCATTGCTCTGACAAAGACCGCGCAAATACTGGACCGCCATCTTACCCGGCAGGTTTGCCCCGTCGCCATTCCAGAACAGCAGATCGAACGCAGGCGGCGTCTCGCCCATCATGTAATTGCGGATGGCAGGCGTATAGATCAGGTCGCGCGAGCGCAGGAAGGACATGGTGCGCCCCAGAATCCACGCGTTCAGGACGCCTTCTTTGGCGACATGATCTTCGATACCGTCGACAAAGTGGTTTTGCAGGAAAGGCGTGAATTCCCCCTGCTCCCCAAAATCCGTCAACGTGGTGAAGAAGGTCGCCGATTTGATGGACTTGTCCCCCCGCTGTTTCAGCAGCGACAGGGTCAGGTTCAGCGTGGTGCCCGCAATACAGTAGCCAACGGCGTTGACCTGCTTGACCTTGCAGATCTTCTTGACCTCTTCGATGGCGGTCAGGAAACCGTCCTGAATGTAATCCTCCATCCCCACATCGGCATAGGATTCATCAGGGTTCACCCAGCTGACCACAAACAGGGTATAGCCCTGCTCGGTCACCCATTTGATCAGGCTGTTTTGCGCTTTCAGGTCCAGAATGTAGAACTTGTTGATCCAGGGCGGGAACAGGACGATGGGCGTTTCATGCACCGTCTCGGTCGCAGGCTTGTACTGGATCAGTTCCATCATACGGTTGCGATAGACCACATCGCCCGGCGTGGTTGCCAGATTGCCGCCCACCTCGAACGCGTCTTCGTCGGCCAGCTTTACGACCAGTTCACCATCATTGGCCTCAAGGTCTGAGACGAGGTTCTCAAGCCCCTTGATCAGGGACTCGCCTTCGGTCTCGACCGCTTTTTGCAGGGCGTCCGGGTTTGTCGCCAGGAAATTCGTGGGCGCCATCATGTCGACAATCTGCTGCGAGAAATACCGCAGGCGCTGCATGTCCTTGGCATCCATATCCTCAACCGAATTCACCGCCTGCGCGATTGCATCCGCGTTTGTCTGGTATTGCTGGCGGATCAGGCGGAAATAGGGGTTGGTCTCCCACAAGGGGTTGGAAAATCGTCTGTCTTTGGCCTTGGGGTCTTCGTCCTCAACCTCACCCTTGGTCAGCGCCTGTTGCGCTTCGGCAAAGTTCAGAACCGATTTGCCCCAGTATTCTATCTGCTGTTCCAGCATCTTGGCGGGATTTTGCCATGCCTCTGTCCAATAGGCTGTTGCTGCTCGTGCGAAAAGCTCTTGATTCGGAGCGTCCAAAGCGGGCGTATGCGGCTTTTTCACCGCCATCACTTCGATCATCCGTTTTGAGAGCGCTTCGACCCGCTCCATATTTTCTTTAAGGCGTTCAATGCTTTCTTCGGTCAATTCCGACATTTTTTCGTCACTTGTTGTCATTTTAACAATTCCCGCCTACTCTTGCTGCTATGCAGAATAACGTCGTGTGTCTCGGGGGGCAAAGCGGCGAATCGTCCGAACTCTAAGGCTGACACTCAGGAGACCCCTTTCCAATGCGCTACATGATGACGTACGATTTGATGGAAACGGTGCGCAACACCAACCAGTGGATGGGTGCGACCGCCAGCGCATTTGCATCTTACCCGATGTTTTCGATGGTACCTAACCCCGCCTTCTCGATGATGGCTGCATGGGGCGAAGTGACCGAGCGTACGTTCCAGCGCATGGTTGTCAAACCGGACTGGGGCATTCGCACCTTTACCTGCGAAGATGGCAAGGACCACCTGGTCGATATCACCACCGTTGTTGAACGCCCCTTTGGCGATCTGCTGCATTTCCGCGTCAACGGGCGCGAGGAACAGCCGCGCAAGGTTCTGCTGGTTGCGCCCATGTCGGGCCACTACGCCACGCTGCTGCGCTCGACCGTCAAAAGCCTGCTGGTCAATTGCGAAGTCTACATCACCGATTGGCATAACGCGCGCGACATCCCCGTGTCAGAAGGCAAGTTCGATGTCGAGGATTACACCCTCTACCTTGTCGATTTCATGAAAGAGCTTGGCCCCGACACCCATGTGGTCGCCGTGTGCCAGCCTGCCCCTCTGACGTTGGCCGCCACCGCCTATCTGGCCGAGGTCGAGCCCAAGGCGCAGCCCAGCACTCTGACTCTGATCGGCGGCCCGGTTGACCCCGACGCCACCCCGACCGACGTGACCGATTTCGGCCGTCGCGTCACGATGGGCCAACTGGAAGAGACGATGATCCAGCGCGTTGGTTTCAAGTACAAGGGCGTGGGTCGTATGGTCTATCCCGGCCTGCTGCAACTGGCGTCGTTCATGTCGATGAATGCAGACCGCCACAGTAAGGCGTTCACGGATCAAATCCACCGCGTGATGCGGGATGAAGCGTCTGACCACGATGCGCACAACCGGTTTTACGACGAATACCTCGCGGTGATGGATATGACCGCCGAGTTCTACCTGTCCACGGTCGAGCGTGTCTTCAAAAACCGTGAGATCGCACGGAACGAATTTGTCGTGGCAGGTCACAAGGTCGACATCGGTAAGATCACCGATGTGGCGGTCAAAACAGTCGAAGGCGCAAATGACGACATCTCGGCCCCCGGTCAGTGCATCGCGGCACTGGACCTGTGCACCGGCTTGTCTGATAAGAAAAAAGCCAGCCATGTCGAACCCGGCGCGGGCCATTACGGTATCTTTGCCGGACGCAGCTGGCGCGACAACATTCGCCCGCTGGTGATCGACTTCATGAACGCCAATTCGCGCAAGCCGAAACGTCGCGCTGCCAACAGCAATAAGGTCGCCTGATCCCAATGCGCGGGAAATCGGTGCAGGACATGCCGTTTTCCTGTTCTTGTGGTGCAATGACCGGCCATATCACGACCGCTGGTCTGCAGACGGGCACCCACGTCGGTTGCTATTGCCACGACTGCCGGGCGGCTCAGTTGTATTTCGGACAACCCGACCCGGCCCCCGGCCCGGTCAACATCCTGCATATGAGCCCCGAGGAAATCCGCTTTGACAGCGGCGTCCAGCATCTGGCCTTTATGCAGCTAAGCCCCAAAGGCATGCTGCGGTGGTACGCGAATTGCTGCAACGCCCCCTTGGCCACGACAGCGCGCAGCGCCAAGGTTCCCTTTGCCGGGTTCGATGTGAACCGGATCGCTGACCCCAAAGCGTTCGGCCCCATGATGACACGTGGCTTTGCGCCGCAACCGAACGGCAAACAGGCGCATGAGAAACTGCGCTATGCGGCCATCGGGATGCTGACGCGGTGCCTAAAGTCCTGGCTGTCAGGCAGTTGGCGCAAGACGCCCTTTTTCAACGAAGACAGCGGCACCCCCGTGGCCCGCCCGAAAGTCCTGACCAAGGCAGAGCGCGCAAAGCTTTACACATAGAGCGCCCGCACGGGTGTGCTGAGCCATTCGGTCAGGGCTTGGTTCACGGCGTCGGGCATCTCGAGCGTTGGCAAATGTCCAGCATCCTCAAACACTTTCAGCTCAGCACCCGGAATCAGGTCAGCCATGAACTCATGCTTGCGCTGCGGCGTCAGTTTGTCGTGGGCACCGCACAGCACAAGCGTTGGGACCTTAATGTGCCGCAGCTCGCCCTGCTGATCCGGTCGCCGCTGCAAGGCGCGGATTTGCCGTTCGAATACGTCGGGCCCAAAGTCCGCGGCCATCTCGATCAGCTCATTCAGGATTGGGATGCGTTGCGGCCCTGGCGCCAGCGTATCCGAGCCGATGACCCGGCGCATCACATCCTCAAGCCGTCCGGCCTTGGCCCCGACCAGCAGCTCTTCGCGGGCGGCGGCCAGCTGCGGTGTATCGGCCTGCGCGTCGCATGCCATCAGGCACAGGCGCGACACCCGGTCCGGTGCCCGCCGCACAAGCCCCAACGCGACAACCCCGCCCATTCCCAAGCCGCCCAAGGCAAACCGATGCGGCAACTGATCCAGTAGGGCCGAGGCGGTCTCTTCCACCCTTTCGCCCAGCGACACAGGCGCAACCGTCACCGCACGCTGCCGCGACAGACACTGGACCTGAGGGGTAAAAATCCGTGCGTCGCACATCATTTCGGGCAGTAAAACCAGCGGCTCGATCACGCGGGGCCTCTTCAAACTTCGGCTCTTTGGCCGGCACTCTTTTGTAGCAGGATGAGACGTTTTGCACCCGCGGGCAAGTTAAACTTCAAGGGTAAGCGATACCCCGAAACGCCGGGAAATCCGCATAGCGTTTGCGGCGGACAGACAGCTCTTCGCCCGGCTCCGCCCCCGGTTGCAACAAACAGCCGCGCGGCGCGATATAGCTGTCGATGCGATGATGTGGTGTTGGTCTCCAGACCAGATTGAAGGCGCAGAGTTTGGGAAAGAACCAGATCTCAGAATAATCCAGATGGTCATGCATCCACCACGCCAGATCGCGCCAGTCGCGCCCCTGTTCATACTGATCGGCAAACCACGGGATGACGATTGAGGCGCCTGCAATCCGCGCCTCTCCCTCACCCCGATCCCAGATATGACACTCCAACGGGTTGTCGTTGCGGGCACAGTTCAGCCGGTTCTCATTGCCGAACTGGTTCAGTGAGGGCGAGCGGTATCCCGACCGCACAGCAACCCGCCCAAAGGTTTCCTCAAGCGGGTCCAGCAGGGTCTGGCAAAAGGCGCGGCCGGTTTCGATGGCCAGATCGGGGTTTTCAGGCAGGTTCTGTTTTTCGTGGAAATTCCCGATCTCGGAATACAGAAAATCCCGCATGAAAAAGTGCCTCGACAGGCGCACCCGGCCAAGCGTTTCAAGGCTCCACATGCTGCCGGGTTTGCGCATCGCTATTCCACACCTGCGCTTTTGAGCCAGCCCAGAATGCCCGCCACCGCAGAATCCGTCTGCCCGGGTGACATCAACCGACCCGCAACCACATGCGAGGACGGATCATCCCCCGGCCCCATCGTGACAAGGTGAACCGTTGCCGGGCCGCCCCAGTTGTTGGCCACCTGATGGGTCAGATCGGGGCGCACCACCTGATCATCATCCGAGAACCAGAACAGTGCAGGGACCTGTGCGCCCGCGAAATCCAGCGCATAAACAGTCTCCACAAGCGCGGTCATCGGCACCACAGCCTCCCACGGATAGACCGCTGTCCAATAGGTGTTCTTTTCCGGGTCCGGGCCTGAGACATCCCGCACCTCGCCCATCAGCATCGGCAACCAATGCCGCGCCCATGGCAGACCGGGAATCCAAGCACCCGGCGTGTTCACCCGGAAATTCGGTGAAACAAATACCATGGCCGCCACATAATGGCTCAGTTCAGGATCAAGCGCCGCTGCCGCCGCCAGCGTCCCGCCGGTCGAGGTCGACATGACGACGACCCGGTCCCCGACGGCCCGCGCCGCAGCTAACCCTTCGGCCATATCCCGCATCCAGCCAGACGCAGTCCCCTCGGCCATGGCGTCACCGTCCCGGCCATGACCTTGCAGCCGGGTATAGACCAGATTGGCCCCCAGCGCGTCGGCCACCCTGTCGGGCACGGGCCGGATTTCCTCGGATGATGCCGAAAACCCGTGCACATAAAGGACCGAGATTGGCGTGCGCTGTTCCTTGAACCCGTCCTGCCAGATAACCCGCTTTTCGACACCGGGCACAATATCGTCAAAGGCGGACTCGGTGCTTTCGAAATAGACCTGAACCCCTTCGCCGAATTTGCGCGGATCAAAACGTGGATGCAGATCGACCTCTTCGCGCGGACCGAACCAGTAAATCAACCCACCCAGCACGACCAGCGCCAGCAAGACACGGCCCAGAACCCAGCCAAAGCGCCGCATTAGTCAGCCCCCATCACGGCAAGAACCGCGTCCTCGATGATCCCCAGACACGGCCCGTCGGAAAATCGATGATCGGCATCCTTGACCAATAGCAAACGCATATCCGCGCCGGTGGCATGGTCCAGCAACCGCACGGCAGTCTCGGTAGAAACCGCCGTATCTGCCGTGCCCTGCAGGAACCGGACCGGAAAGGGCAGCTCCAGCGCATCGCGCAATACCAGTTGCTGCCGCCCGTCTTCAATCATCCGTTTGGTGATGATGTAGGGCTCCATGTAATCTGACGGCAATTCCACCTGGCCAACCGTCTCAAGCGCCGCTCTCTGCGTGTCGTCAAACGAAGCCCAATATCCGTCCTCGGTAAAATCCGGGGCCGCCGCGATTGTGACCATCCCGGCGATCCGCTCAGGCATCACCCTGGCCAGCAACAGCGCCTGCCATCCGCCCATGGACGACCCGACAATGATCAAAGGCCCCTCGGTCAGCGCCGACACAGCCGCAACCGTGTCCTGATGCCAATCTCCGATACAGCCGTCCTCGAACCGGTCCGAGCTTTCGCCGTGCCCCGAGTAGTCAAACCGCAAAAACGCCTGCCCTCGCGCCTGCGCCCACGCCTCAAGATGAATGGCCTTTGTACCCTCCATATCCGACTTCAAGCCGCCCAGAAAAACCACCGTCGGACCAGCGCCCTCGCTTTTGTGATACGCCAACCGCCGCCCCTGCGCCGTCTCCAGAAATTCAGTCGCTGCCATAAAACCCTCTTTGCTTTCACCGCATCATGCACGCGCCACTCCCAAGCGCAATCGCCCCCTGCTTCTTCTTGTTCCAAATACGGCGGGGAGCGCGAGGGGCGGCGCCCCTCGCTCCACCACTTGACACACTCCCCCCCAACTGCCAAAGCAGCCAAACGCAAATAACCCGCAACCGGGCGTTCAGTGGGCGCCAAACCGACGAGGAGAGCCAACATGGCCCTGGATTCAAAATCCGTCTCTCTCACCTTTCCCGATGGCAATGCACGTTCCTATGACGCAGGCGTAACGCCCGCGCAGGTCGCTGCCGATATTTCAACCTCGCTCGCGAAAAAGGCAATCTCGGCCACGGTGAACGGCAAGCACTGGGACCTGCAATGGCCCATCGATGCCGATGCCGACATCGCCATCCACACCATGAAGGACGAAGATCAGGCCAATGAGCTGATCCGCCACGATCTGGCCCACGTCATGGCCCGCGCCGTGCAGGAAATCTGGCCCGCGACCAAAGTCACCATTGGCCCGGTCATCGACAACGGCTGGTACTATGACTTTGACCGCGAAGAACCCTTCACCCCCGAAGATCTCGGCCTCATCGAAAAAAAGATGAAAGAGATCATCAACAAGCGCGACCCCGTCACCACCGAGGTTTGGGACCGTGACCGCGCGATCGAGTTCTACAAGGCCAATAACGAACCTTACAAAGTTGAGCTGATCGAAGCGATCCCCGGCGATGAGCCGCTGCGCATGTATTGGCACGGCCACTGGCAGGACCTGTGCCGCGGCCCGCACCTGCAGCACACCGGCCAACTGCCCGGCGATGCGTTCAAACTGATGTCCATCGCCGGTGCCTATTGGCGCGGCGACAGCGACCGCGCCATGCTCCAGCGTATTTACGGCGTGGCTTTCACCGGCAAGGAAAAGCTCAAATCCCACCTACACATGCTGGAAGAGGCCGCCAAGCGCGACCACCGCAAGCTGGGCCGCGAGATGAACCTGTTCCACATGCAGGAAGAGGCCCCCGGCCAGATTTTCTGGCATCCCAATGGCTGGAAAATCTACACCACCCTGCAGGACTATATGCGCCGGATGCAGGAACGCGACGGCTATGTCGAGGTGAACACCCCGCAAGTTGTCGACCGTAAGCTGTGGGAGGCGTCGGGCCACTGGGACAAGTATCAGGAAAACATGTTCATCGTCGAGGTTGACGAAGATCATGCCCGCGAAAAGGCGATCAACGCGCTGAAACCGATGAACTGCCCCTGCCACGTGCAGGTGTTCAATCAGGGTCTGAAATCCTATCGCGACCTGCCCCTGCGCATGGCCGAGTTCGGATCGTGTGCGCGCTATGAACCTTCGGGCGCGCTGCACGGGATCATGCGGGTGCGCGGGTTTACGCAGGACGATGGCCACATCTTCTGTGCCGAAGATCAGATTGAATCTGAAACCGCCAAGTTCATCGCTTTCCTGTCCAAGGTCTATGCCGATCTGGGCTTCCATGACTGGACGATCAAATTGTCCACCCGCCCGGAAAAGCGGATCGGGTCGGATGAAAGTTGGGATCTGGTGGAAAAGGCCCTTGGCGATGCCTGTAAGGCCGCCGGGTACGACTATGAGATTCTCGAAGGCGAAGGCGCGTTCTACGGCCCCAAGCTGGAATTCACCCTGACCGACGCGATCGGCCGGACGTGGCAATGCGGTACGCTGCAGGTTGACCCAAACCTGCCCGAACGTCTGGACGCCAGCTTTATCGGCGCGGATGGCGCGAAACACCGCCCGTTCATGCTGCACCGGGCGACGCTGGGCTCTTTCGAGCGCTTCATCGGCATCCTGATCGAAGAACATGCGGGCAAGCTGCCGTTCTGGCTGGCCCCGCGTCAGATCGTCGTCGCCTCGATCACGTCCGAGGCGGACCCGTATGTGGCCGAGGTGGTCGAAACGCTGAAAGCCGCTGGCGTGCGGGCCGAGGCCGATATTCGCAACGAGAAGATCAACTACAAAGTTCGCGAGCATTCGGTCGGTAAAGTGCCCGTTATTCTGGCCGTCGGTCACCGCGAAGTTGAAGACCGCACCGTCAGCGTTCGGCGTCTGGGTGAAAAACAGACGCAGGTTCAGTCACTTGAGGCTGTAACAATTGAGCTTTCCGATGCGGCAACTCCGCCCGATCTGCTGTAACATTCGGCGACATACCGCCGGGAATCCGGCCCCCAAATAGGGGCCGGATTGAAATATTTTCCATTTTCGATTTCAAAAACAATATGTTAACCTGCAATAGGCCATGACATATCCTGACGGGGTTGTGAGACACGGGCTCGTGAATTCAACTGTTGGCTCACAAGCACTACCTTTGTCATTGTCACAAGCAGACATACGCAGTCATCAAAAGGGATTACCGAGATGTCGAACACCGCAAAAACACTGGTTATCGCAAGCGCAGTCGCAGCCGCCGTTTCTGGCGTTGCCACCACCGCATCAGCCCAAGCCAAAGAGAAATGCTATGGCGTTTCGCTGGCCGGTCAGAACGACTGCGCCGCTGGCCCCGGCACCACCTGTGCGGGCACCTCGACCGTAGACTACCAGGGCAACGCCTGGACTCTGGTCGACGCGGGCACCTGCGCCGATATCGAACTGCCGGACAACCGCAAAGGTTCGCTGGAGCCGCTGGACCGCGACCTGCCGGCATAAGCCACGGCAATCCAAGACCGAGGGGCGGGCCATATCGCCCGCCTCTTTTTCGTGACTGGAGGGCAAGCACATGTTGGACCAAACAACCCGACCAAACCGGCTGCCTGCGGCGCCCGGGGTTGGATACAAGCCGCAGCATTTCGCGCAGATTCTCGACCATGCGCAGCCGGTTGCCTGGCTTGAAATCCATGCCGAGAACTACATGGGCGATGGCGGCAGACCGCTGGCCCAACTACGGCACCTGTCCGAACAGTTTCCGATCTCGGTCCACGGTGTTGGCCTGTCCATCGGCGGCGAAGGCCCGCTGGACGCAGATCATCTGGCCCGGCTGAAACATCTTGTAGGCTGGCTGAACCCTGCCAGTTTTTCCGAACATCTGGCGTGGTCGACCCATGACAGTCACTTTCTGAACGACCTGCTGCCCCTGCCCTATACCGACGCAACGCTTGCGCGGATTTGCGAACATATCGATCTGGTGCAGGACACGGTCGGCAGGCAGATGCTGCTGGAAAACCCCTCAAGCTATCTGGCGTTTGAGGAAAGCACCTGGTCCGAGCCTGATTTCCTGCGCGAAATCGCGCGCCGTACCGGCTGTGGCCTGCTGTTGGATGTAAACAACGTCTTTGTTTCGGCCACAAATCTGGATTTCTCACCGCAAGGTTACATCGATGCCTACCCGCTGGATCAGGTGGGTGAGATTCATCTGGGCGGTCATGACGAGGACGAGGACGACCACGGCCGCCCCCTGCTGATCGACAGCCACGGGCGCGAGGTGGTTGATCCCGTCTGGGCCCTTCTGGATTATGTGCTGGAACGGTCAGGTCCGAAACCTGTGCTGATCGAATGGGACACCGATGTGCCGGACTGGCCCGTTCTGCGGGCCGAGGCAGAGCGCGCCCAGCTGGCGTTGGATCGCATCCCGGCATGAGCGTCTCACAGGACACTTTCCACTCTGCCCTGCTGGACCCGTCCAAGACGGTTCCCGATGGCCTGCAGGATGCACAGGCGCGACCAGCCGGGCGGCGGTTCAGCGTCTATCGCAACAATGTCGCCGTGTCTCTGACCGAGGCGATGCATCAGGCGTTTCCCGTGATCACCAAATTGCTGGGCACCCAGAATATGGATGGCCTGTCGGGGATGTTCCTGCGCAAGCACCCGCCCACATCGCCGTTGATGATGTTTTACGGCGAGGCGTTTCCAGATTTTCTTGCAGGGATGGAGCAGCTGTCCCATCTGGGCTACCTGCCGGATGTTGCGCGACTGGAACTGGCCCTGCGCCGGTCTTACCATGCTGCAGACAGTACCCCGGCCCCGGCTGATACGCTGGCCCTGCCACCAGAAGAAATTATGCGGGCGCAACTGACCTTTGCCCCCGCGATGCAGATTTTAAACTCAGATTGGCCGGTGTTTTCGATCTGGCAGTACAACTCGAA
The DNA here is from genome assembly GCF_056537125.1 of Ruegeria sp. CH10. Lineage (NCBI taxonomy): Bacteria > Pseudomonadati > Pseudomonadota > Alphaproteobacteria > Rhodobacterales > Roseobacteraceae > Ruegeria > Ruegeria sp. CH10. The sequence continues at coordinate 369,020 of NZ_JBQFQY010000002.1, forward strand.
AGAGGGTGCGCCAAAACCAGAGCCCGGCCCCGAGGCCGTTCTGATCACCCGGCCCGATTACGATCCTATTCCAAACCTGCTGCCCGAAGGCGGTGCATCGTGGATTGCTGGCCTTCAGGCAGGGCGAACCATTGGTGCCGCATACGAAGAAACGGCGGCGACATTTCCCCAATTTGATCTGGGGGCCACTCTTGCGCTGCTTCTGCAGGGCGGCGCAATAAACTCTGTGACTATCGAAAGGCTGGCGACATGACCGCGCTGATCTCATTACACAACAACACCCTGGGACGGTTGGAGGTGACCTCTGGCTGGTTGACCCCGACCCTCGCCCGGCTGGTTTTTGCGGCAACCTTGCTGATTTACTACTGGAACTCGGCAACAACGAAACTGGGCAACGGGATTTTCGGCTTTCTGCGCCCGTCTGACGGGGCCTATGTGCAGATCTTCCCCAAAGCGATGGAAGCAGTCAGCTATGACAGCTCGCAGCTGGGCTTTGGCCACTGGATTGTCGCCCTGGCCGGAACCTGGGCCGAGTTCATCCTGCCCGCTTTGCTGGTGATCGGCCTGCTGTCGCGCGTCGCGGCGCTGGGCATGATTGGATTTGTCTGGGTTCAGACAATTGTTGACGTGTCCGGCCACGGAGCTGCACTGGGTAGCTGGTTCACTGCGGCACCGAACGTTCTGGATCAGCGCACGCTGTGGACCTTCCTGCTGCTGATGATCGTGATCAATGGCGCAGGACCGCTGTCGGTGGATCGCATCCTGCGCATCAAGTGATTTAGAAATGTGCCTTGGGCTCGTCCGGTTTACCCGCGGCCAGCCCAAGGACCCCCGCCACTGCGGCAAACGCCACCGGGAACATGGTGAAGACGTTAAAGCCAAAGGCAAAATACATCCCCGCCGCTGAAACCAGCAGCAAAAGCCCCCCGATCAACGCCCGTGCATGGGCCATCGCGCCCCCGGCGATCGCCAACAGTGGCGCAAGGATCGACGCGATCTGTATAAGCTGTGCGTTGTCTACCTGTTCGGCCAGCCCCTCAATCTCGCCATAGCGGTCGACCAGTTCGACATAGCCATAGCCGACAAAGCCCACGATCATACCGATCAGGCCGGCGATGACACCCAAAATCATAGCTGCGTTGCGCATTCAAAATCCTCTGACTTACGCCTCTTCACATAGGCATGCCATCACGCAACACCAAGCCCTGCCTTGGTTTCTGCAGTCCAACCCAGAAACAGCGTGCCGTCCCGCTCGATCAAGGGTCGTTTCATCAATGTCGGATGCTCGGCCAACAGGTCCAGCGCGGGACGCGCGCGCTCGGCCTCATCCAATCCGCGCCATGTGGTGGAACGGGTATTGAGCAAAGCCCCGCCGAAAGCTTCAAAAGCCCGCTCAAGCACCGAGACAGGCACACCGTCGGCGCGAACGTCCAAAAATTCGGCATCTGGAAGGGATTTCAAGGCCTTACGGCAGGTGTCACAGTTTTTCAGGCCATAAAGCTGCATTTTGACGGGGTCCTGTCTTTGGTTCAATTTTTGGGCAAATTTGCCTGTGTGTTCCGGTAATTCTTGATTTTTTACTTCACCGTGCAATGTTGAAAAAGACGAAACACGCAATTCGGGCAGCATCGTGTGGGCGATACTGTGATGTGTTGCGGCGGCGTCAATCACTGCCCCCACCAATTTGTGGGACAACGTGTAAGTAGAAGGAGACACGGGAAATGCCAACTGGCACCGTGAAATGGTTCAATACCACGAAAGGCTACGGGTTTATTGCCCCCGATGAAGGTGGCAAGGACGTATTTGTTCATATCTCGGCCGTTGAACGGTCCGGTCTGACCGGGCTCGCCGACAATCAAAAAGTCTCATACGAGCTGCAAGACGGACGTGATGGCCGCCAAATGGCCGCTGATTTGAAGCCGTTGTAAGAGACCACCGCCCCTGGGCGGCTCAGCAAATCAGGACAACGGCCAATTTCCGGCCGTTGACCAATTCCCCAAGGTTCCAAGACCTTTCCCTTATGCCGGATCGTGCCCGGTATGAGTGAACCAGTCTTCGCCCATCGCCACGATACAGGACGTGCCAGTCGCATAGGTGACAACCATCGTCCAATCGCCTGACTTGCTGGTCCAGATCTCCATCACTTGTTCGGGTCCGCGCATGCCCGTCGCCGCCCGTTCCGATCCGAACTGCCGCTCCAGCTTTTCGTGCATCCGCGACGTCGGTTCACACAGAACCTCGGCAATTGGGGATTTTGCCTGAACGGCGGGCGCCAGCATGGCCAGCAGGCAAACGGGGCGGAGTGCAGAGAACAGGGTCATGTCCCGATTGTAACGAAATCATGACACTCTGTATAGACAAACGATATGCGATCAATCCTTGCGGATCACGGCCTCAAACTCGCGCCATTCCCGCGCGGTCATGCCTGAATTCTCTTGCGTCACGGCCTCACCCGCCAGCATCCGGCGCAGGCTGTCGACCATTTGTGCCGACAGGTTGACCGCGCCCAGGCGGTAATCCTCGAACGCTTTGTAGGCAAAGGGCACCCAGTCGGCGACGATCTTGCACATCATGTCGGCATATACGCGGATTTCGTACTGCGCATGCGGGTCCGCGCGCAGACGCAGGAAGTGGAACAGGTTGTGCAGGTCGACCTTCCAGTACCACTGCGTATAGATATTCGCGGGCAGGTTCATCCGCGCCAGTTCGCGCGCTAACCCCTGCTGACCATTCTGGCTGATCATCGCCTCGTAATTGTCATAGCACCGCACGCTGTCGGCCTTGAGCATCTCAAGCACACGCGCAGCCTCTTCCCCCTGCAGGGCCTCACCCCGCCCCTGATTGTTGACCTCGGATTGCGCCGCCACGTGGTCGGGTGCGGGGATATAGAACTCACGATCCAGAATCGAATAACGGGCCGAGTATTCGTTCACATTGGCCGTCCGATGACGAATCCATTGACGGGCCACGAAAACGGGTAGTTTTACATGCAGCTTGATCTCGCACATCTCGAACGGGGTCGAGTGCCAATGGCGCATCAGGTAGCGGATCAGCCCTTCGTCATTCTGCACCGATTTGGTGCCCTTGCCGTAAGACACCCGCGCCGCCTGACAGATCGCCGCATCATCGCCCATATAGTCGATGACCCGCACGAAACCATGGTCCAGAACCTGATGGGCAGTGTACAGATGATCCTCCATCCCGGCGGCCACAACGCGGCGTGTTGGATGCGATTGCGCCCGTTGCGCTTCGATCTCGGCCAGTTGGTCTGGGGACAGCGGCATGAAATTTCCTTTCCAGCAATGAGTCGCGCACCACTATATATCGGCAAGACACAGACAGGAACCGCGATATGTGCGCATGATCGCGTAAGCGCCAAATTGTGTCCGTGCGACCCCTCGACTCGTATCAATCGCGCGCTAAGGTGCTTGGCATCACCTGAACAAAAAAGGAAGCCGCAATGGGGCTGACATATCTTCACACCATGGTCCGCGTGAAGGATCTGGAGAAGTCGATGGCGTTTTATGAACTGCTGGGCCTGAAGGAAACCCGCCGCTATGACAGCGAACAGGGCCGGTTTTCGCTGATCTTCATGGCGCCTCCGCGGCAAGAGGATCGGCCGATCGAGCTGACCTATAACTGGGATGGCGACGATGCCCTGCCCAGCGACAGCCGCCACTTTGGCCATTTGGCCTATGGCGTCGATAACATCTACGACATGTGCCAGAAACTGCAGGACAATGGTGTTGTGATCAACCGCCCGCCGCGTGACGGTCGGATGGCATTTGTACGTTCGCCCGACAATATCTCGGTCGAACTGCTGCAAAACGGCGACGCGCTGGACCCAGCTGAACCCTGGGTCAGCATGGAAAGCACCGGTCACTGGTGATCCGCTGGTTGACAGTATTGGGGCTGGCCGTCCTGGCCAGCCCGCTTCGGGCCGAGACCTGCCGCCTTGCCCTTGCTTTGGCGATAGACATCTCGACCTCGGTCGATGCGGCCGAAGACGCGCTACAGCGTCAGGGCCTGGCGGCAGCACTGGTCGCACCCGAAGTGACCGAGGCGTTTTTCTCATCCCAGATGCCGGTCGCGCTGGCCGTCTATGAATGGAGCGGTCGGTCCACACAGCATGTTATCCTGAACTGGAGCATGATCGAAACGCAGGCTGATCTGCTTGCGGCGGCCACTACAATCCAGCAATCCGTGCGCTCTGACAGCGGGTCGGCCACGGCGATGGGTTATGCGCTGGCCTTTGGCGCGACCTTGATGCAGCAGGCCCCGCCCTGCCTGTTCCAAACCATCGATCTGTCGGGGGATGGATCCAATAATGACGGCTATGGTCCCCAGTCGGCCTATCGGCATTTCCCCTTTGAGGACGTCGTGGTCAATGGGCTGGTGATCAACGCCGCCGATTTCGAAGGTGAGCTGTTTCTGATCCCCTTCTTTGAAAACAACGTGCTGCACGGCCCCGGAGCCTTTCTTGAGATCGCGCAGGGGTTCGAGGACTTTGAACGCGCGATGCGGCGCAAGTTGGAGCGTGAATTGCAGGGTCTGCAGATCGGGGCCCTTCAGAACAACGCGCCGCAATGATCCGACTGCTGGCAACCCTCTTTGCCCTGACCGCCGGGCCAGCCGTGGCCGAGTGTCGGCAGGCCCTGGCGCTGGGGTTGGATGTGTCAGGCTCGGTCGACAGCCGCGAATACCGTCTGCAATTGGATGGTCTGGCCGCTGCGTTGCAAGCCCCAGAGGTGGCGCAGCTCATCCTGTCCAACCCGTCGGCCCCCGTGCGACTGGCCGTGTTCGAATGGAGCGAACCGGGCCATCAAAGATTGCTGCTCAACTGGACCGAAATCCGATCCTCTGACGATCTGAATCTAATCAGCTCCCGGCTCAACTCCACCTTGCGCAGCGCGGCGCCGCAGGGCACTGCTGTCGGTGCCGCAATGGCCTATGGGGCCGATCTGCTGTCGCAGCAACCGCTTTGCTGGATACGCACGCTGGACCTGTCTGGCGATGGGAAACACAATCTGGGCCCGCATCCCAATGCGACCAAAGCCGAACTGGCGCATTTGGGTATCACGATCAACGGGCTTGTCATTGGCACAGACAGCCCCCGACCGGGCGACATGCGGTTTGTGCAGATTAGCGAGCTGTCCGCCTACTACAAAACCTCGGTCATTCTGGGCCCCGATGCCTTTGTCGAGGTCGCGCTGGGGTTCGAAGCCTATCAGGAGGCGATGACCCGCAAGCTGCTGCGCGAGTTGGAGGGGCTGATCCTGTCCGACGCAGGCACCCCTTACGCTGATCAGTAGATATATCTGATCTGATCCGTCCAATACCGTTCAACCCGGCGCAGCGAGGTGGCAATGTCGTCGATCCCGTCCAACCCCAGCACCCCGCGCGACTGTAGCCCTTCGGCATGGCGCGAGAACAGCTGTGTGACAATATCCCGAATCTCGCGCCCACGTGGCGTCAACCGCACCCGGACCGAGCGGCGGTCAATCTCGCATCGCTGATGGTGCATATAGCCCATTTCCACCAGCTTCTTGAGATTATAGCTGACATTGCTGCCCTGATAGTAACCCCGGCTTTTCAGTTCGCCCGCCGTGACCTCATGATCGCCGATATTGAACAGCAGCAGGGCCTGCACCGCGTTGATTTCCAAGACGCCAACCCGCTCAAACTCATCCTTGATGACGTCCAGCAACAGCCTGTGCAAACGCTCAACCAGCGCCAGTGCCTCAAGGTAGCTGTTCATGAAGCCCTTGGTTTCCGGCCCGGAGACCTGCATTTCCATACTCATCCGATCCTCCGATTCAGTCACGCAGTTTCAGGCAGCATGAATCGAAATCCCGAAAAATCGGTTAAGCCGGATTTTCTTTATTTTTGAAAGGTCTGCGCGATATCCGCGATGAGATCACCAAAAACCGCGGGCGGGGCCACCTGCCCCGTGACCCATTGATAGAGGTCCTGATCATTTTCATGCAGCAGGGCATCGAACACATCCAGACCGTCTGCATCCATCTGATCAAGGTTGCGCTGGGCATAGGCGGACAGGATCAAGTCCATCTCTTTGATACCGCGTCGCATGGATCGCATCTGCATGCGTTTGATCCGAACCTCGCGTGTCTCGGTCACTGGCTCTGCTCCAACATCAGCCGCAGTTTCTTTTCCAAACGTGCGGCGCGCTCGGCGCAGGCGCGCATCTCGCCGCGGATTGCGCGCAACTCGGCCACGGCGTCCCCCATCTCCATATCGGGCGCGTTTTCGTCGATAGGCGCGTCCATGCCCTCGCCCTCGCCGGTCAACAGCCACATGATCGACACGTTGATCATGCCCGCCATCATCGACAACCGGTTCGCACGCGGCTCGGACAGATCGTTTTCCCAGGCAACAATCGTTGCCTTCTTGACCCCAAGACGGCGGGCAAGCTGGGTCTGGGTCATCCCTGCCGCCTCGCGTGCACCGGCCAGCCTGTCCCCGAATGTTGCAGCCTCGGCTCCGTACCAGTCAGTTTCGTCGCTCATCGGGGTCTCCTGGTTTCAAATTCATACAGCTTGATCGTCGTTCAGGCGCACCCTATGACAGTCAAGTTGAACATACAAACCGAGGCCGACCATGAGTTTCCTGTCTGCGACACTGTCACGCGTTAAACCCTCTCCGACCATTGCCATGACAGCGAAAGCGGCCGAGCTGAAGGCCGCCGGGCGCGATGTCATCGGCCTGAGCGCGGGCGAGCCGGATTTCGACACCCCGCAAAACATCAAGGACGCGGCTGTTGCGGCCATCGCGGCGGGCAAGACGAAATACACCGCGCCCGACGGTATCCCCGAGTTGAAACAGGCTGCCTGCGCCAAGATGAAGCGCGATCATGGGCTGGACTACACGCCTGCGCAGATTTCCGTGGGTACAGGCGGCAAGCAGACGCTGTACAATGCGCTGATGGCAACCATGAATGAGGGCGATGAGGTCATCATCCCCGCGCCTTATTGGGTCAGCTACCCGGATATGGTGCTGCTGGCGGGGGGCACTCCGGTCGTTGTCGAGACAACGCTTGAGAACAGTTTCAAGCTCAGCCCCGAACAGCTCGAGGCCGCGATCACGCCCAAGACCAAATGGTTCATCTTCAACTCGCCATCCAACCCAACCGGCGCGGGCTATAGCCGGGCCGAGTTGAAGGCCCTGACCGATGTGTTGATGCGCCATCCGCAGGTCTGGATCATGTCCGACGACATGTATGAACATCTGGCCTATGACGGGTTCGAATTCTGCACCCCGGCCGAGGTTGAGCCGGGTCTTTATGACCGCACATTGACCTGCAACGGCGTGTCCAAAGCCTATGCCATGACCGGCTGGCGCATCGGTTATGCGGCGGGCCCGGTTGAGATCATCGCGGCCATGCGCAAGATACAATCTCAGTCGACCTCGAACCCCTGCTCGGTCAGTCAATGGGCGGCGGTTGAGGCATTGAATGGAACGCAGTCTTTCCTTGCGCCAAACGCCGAAACCTTCAAACGCCGTCGCGATCTGGTGGTGTCCAAGCTGAATGAAATCGACGGGATTTCATGCCCCACGCCCGAAGGCGCATTCTATGTCTACCCGTCCATTGCAGGACTGATCGGCAAGACCACCCCGGCGGGCACCGTGATCGACTCGGACGAAGCCTTTGCCACGGCCCTGCTGGAAGAGGCCGACGTTGCCGTGGTCTTTGGTGCCGCGTTTGGGTTGTCTCCGAACTTTCGGGTTAGCTATGCTACATCGGACGAAGCGCTGACCGAGGCCTGCACCCGCATCCAAAACTTCTGCGCTGCGCTGACCTGACGCCGGAGGACCATATGACCGCAGATCTGCCCGAGTATTACTTTCGCATCCGCGAGAATGGCGCGGCGGTTTTCAGGATCGACACTGAAAACCGTCAGCAGCGGATCGAGATGGAGCAGATCGCGGTCATCAACATCCGCAACGGTGAGGTCAAGCCGCAAGGGCAGCGTACCCTCACCGATGCCGATCAGGCCGAGATCAGCCGCTGGATGAAGGCGCGCAAAGCCTTGCTGGCGCAGCGCGACCTCGACGATATTCACCGCGCCGTCGACTACATGAACCTGACCACGCAATGGGCCCAGTCCAAGGCAACGGATGATCAGCTAGAGGATGTTACGGACCGTCTGCTGCTGGCCATGCATGATCTGCGCACGGTTCTGGTGCGCAAAAAGGCGGACCGGCTGACCAAAGGCTAGCGCCACCCCTATTGGGCGGGCACCGCGATTATCCGAACCGAGCGCAGCCAGAACCGCGCCATCAACAGCACGGCTGCAAAGGCAAGACCCAGCACGAGGCCCAGCCAGACCCCGATTCCGTCCATCCCGCGCACAAAGCCAAAGTAGTAAGATGCCGGGATTCCCACGACCCAATAGCTGAGCCCGGCCATCACCATCGGCACTTTGGCGTCCTGCAACCCGCGCAGCAGGCCCAGCGCAATCACCTGCGCCCCGTCCACCAGTTGGAACAGCGCCGCCATTGCCAGCAACCCGGTGCCAATGGCCAAAATCTGCGGGCGCTGCGGATCGTCGGGCTCCATGAACAGCGAAATCAGAGGCTCGGCGCAGGTCAGGAACAGGATCACGGTCAGCACTGACATCACCAACGACATCCCCGTCACCGCAATCGCACCCTTTTCCAGATGCGGCCGGTCCTTGCGCCCCAGAGCGTTCCCGGCCCGGATCGTCGCCGCGTTGGACAGGCCCAGATGCACCATGAACGTGGCCGAGGCCAGGTTCAGCGCAATCCCATGCGCCGCCAGAGGCACCTGCCCCAGCCAGCCCATCATAATGGCCGACATCGCAAACAGGCTGACCTCGGCCAACGTGGTCAGACCGATGGGGACGCCAAGACGCAGAACGCTGGCGAACATCTCCCAATCGGGGCGCCAAAAGCGTTGGAACAGGCTGTGTTCGGGCAATATACGCACCGCGTAGATGACCACAAATACCAGCGACACGATCTGCGTCACGACCGACGCGATGGCCGCGCCCATCACGCCCAGTTCCGGCGCGCCCCAATTGCCGAAGATCAACGCATAGTTGGTCAACGCATTCACCACGGCGGCGGTGACAGTGATCCACAAAACGATCTGCGTCCGTTCAAGCGCCGCCAAATAGGATTTGATCACCATCACGATCAGCGCCGGGAACAGTCCCCACCCTGCCACGCGCAGGTATTGCGCAGCAGTTTCAGCCACTTGCGGGTCTTGCTTCAACGCAATCAAGATCGGGTAAGACCACCACAAAAGCGGCATCATCAAGGTCGCATAAATCAGCGACAGCCACAGCCCCATGCGGGTCGAGCGGCGAATGCTGGTTTCATCTTCTTCGGCGGCGGCGGTGGCGACCATGGGCATGACGGCCCAACCAAACCCGGCCCCGAACAGGAACAGCACAAAGTAATAGCTGCTGGCCAGCGTTACCGCGGCCAGCGCCTCGACCCCATACCAGCCCAGCATGATTGTATCGGTCAGACCGATGGCAAACTGCGCCAGATGCCCGCCTATCAGCGGAAAGCCCAGCACAGCGATGGCCCGGAAATGGCCGCGATATGTCATCACCTTGTTCATTGACCCAGCCATATGCCCGGCCAGAGGCCGGGACAAGAGGGGATCAATGAAATTTCAATATGAGACCTGCCGCTCGGGCAGTCAAAGCCGCCGCTTATTTCGCCTCGGGGTGCAGGGTATTGCCCAGAATATGCTCGGACCGATGGATCACGTGATGCGCCTGCCCGACGATCAGCGGATCGGGTTCGCCGACAATATCATGGTCCTTATCGGGATAATCCAATGTCGACAGGAAATGGCGCATCGTATTCAGCCGCGCGCGTTTCTTGTCGTTGGACTTGATGATGGTCCAGGGCGCATCGGCGGTGTCGGTATAGAAGAACATCGCCTCTTTCGCCTCGGTGTAATCCTCCCACTTATTCAGGCTGGCCTTGTCGATGGGCGACAGTTTCCACTGCTTCAGCGGGTCGGTTTCACGGCTTTTGAAACGGCGCTGTTGTTCGGACTGCGTGACCGAGAACCAGTATTTGTAAAGCTGAATGCCCGAGCGAACCAGCATCCGCTCCAGCTCGGGGGTTTGGCGCATGAACTCAAGATACTCGTTGGGCGAACAGAACCCCATGACCCGCTCCACACCCGCGCGGTTGTACCACGAGCGGTCATAGAACACCATTTCTCCAACAGTCGGCAGTTCCTGAATGTAGCGCTGATAGTACCACTGTCCCTTCTCTTCCCATGTCGGCTTGTTCAGCGCGACCACGCGGGCCTGACGGGGGTTGAGATGCTCCATAAAGCGTTTGATGGTGCCGCCCTTGCCGGCCGCATCGCGGCCTTCGAACAGCAGCACAAAACGCTGGCCGGTTTCCTGCGCCCACAACTGAACTTTCAGCAATTCGGCCTGCAGCTGCGCCTTTTCAACCTCATAGCTCTTGCGCGCCATCTTGCGGCCATAGGGGTATTTGCCGCTTTCAAACGCCTGCCGGATCTTTTCATGGCTGGGCGGCGACGGCTCAGGTTTCGGCGTCGGCACCAGTGTGACAGAGGATTTCTTTTCTTCGGTTTTGATCGCTGCGTCCATTCAATTTGTCCTTTTCTCGTTCTCTGCGGACACGGCTAGCAGAAGAGGTATTTTTGCGCTTTGATTGGTGTCAAATTGATGCGCGAAAAACGCATCATTTCGCCAATGGTCAGGAGGGTTTTGTGGACACCGAGGTCATCGCACTGAACGGCAACCCCTTCTTTCTGCGCCGCTGGGGGAACCCTGACCTGCCACCGCTGCTGATGCTGCACGGCTTCCCGGAATACGGCGGCGGCTGGAGCGATCTGGCCCCACACTTGGCCCACCAATTCCATTGCATCGCCCCGGATCAGCGCGGCTATGGCCAAAGCTGGTGCCCCGAAGGGGTCGGTCAGTACACGCTGTCTCAGCTGGTGTCGGACATGGCAAAGCTGGCGGGGCGGTTTGACACTCCGATGACTGTTCTGGGCCACGATTGGGGCGCGTCCGTAGCCTATGGGCTGGCGATGTTTCGGCCTGATCTGGTCAGCCGGCTAATCATCGCAAACGGGGTCCACCCCGTCCCGTTTCAGCGCGCCATGGCGACCGGAGGCGCGCAGTCCGCCGCCTCGCAATACATCCACGCGCTGCGTGCGCCGGATGCCGCATCTCAGTTCTCGGCCAACAATTTCGCACGGCTGCAACAGTTTTTTCGGTTCGGTATGGGTGTCGACTGGCTGTCTGATGCACGGATGGAGGAATACCGCACCGAATGGGCCCGCCCCGGACGTCTTGAGGCCATGCTGAACTGGTACCGCGCCTCACCCCTGATCGTCGCCGAACCGGGAGCGCCACGAACCGACCTGCCCGACCTGCCGTTGGACCGCCTGATGGTCCGTTGCCCGCACCTGCTGCTTTGGGGGCCGAAGGACAAGGCGCTGCTGCCTGAGTCCACCGCCGGGCTAGAGGATTTCGCCCCCGACCTGACCCGCATCGACATTCCCGATACGGACCATTGGCTGCATCACCAAAGGCCCGACGCCGTGGCACGGGCCATTCTGGAGTGGATCGCGGCCTGATTATGTGTGCCCCCAATCGTCCGGGTCATCCGAGTTGTTTGGGGACAGCCCCAGAATATCCCCCTTGGTCGAACATCCCAGACCCAGCACCGTGCGATTGGCATAAGAGAAATACGCGCAGACCTGATTGATCTCGAGTATCTCACCATCCTCCCAACCCGCATCCCGCAGGGCCTGCACATCCGCCTCAACCATCTCTGCCGGGGCCTCGGTCAGCTTGCGGGCATAGCCCATCGCGGCGATCTGCGCTGCATCCAGCGGCGCGGTGTCGGGCGCACCCGCCTCAATCGCGGCGCGAATGGCGTTCCCACGCGCGGGATCGTTCAAGAGCCGCTGCAACCCGCTAAAGTGATGTTCGACGCAATAACCGCACCGGTTCAGCGAGCTGACCCAGACCCCCAACACCTCAAGAAACCACTTCGGCACCTTGTTGGCCGAGTGATGCAGCACGTTCTTGTACAACACCATATGGCCTTCCATCGAATGCGGCCGAAGGCTGTGTGCCATCATGATGTTGTCCACGTTGTTGTCGGGACCGGTCACACGCGCGTACAGCTTTTTCAACTTGTCGGTCGCCTCATCAAACGGCACGGTTTTGATCCAGCTCATGTAGTATCTTCTCCGTTTTGAAATCGGGATCACAGTAAGCGCAGTTGGACTGGAAATTCGAGTCCCGACGGCTGCACATCATCTCTTGGCTCTTAACGATGCAAAGGAGAATACTGCCTTGACCTACACCCCTTGATCATCAGAACGTGTAGTAAATAATATCAAGGTGACACTATGAGTGATTTTTATCAAAAGATTGAAGAGCTTGCCCAAAGATCCAAAATGGCAGAGCGGCAAGCAATCACAGAAGAAGCGACGAAAACGTCCGTCGTGCTGCCGTTATTGCAAGCTTGGGGCTTTGACGTATTTAACCTAAGTGAAGTTATCCCAGAATTTGTCGCAGATGTCGGAACGAAGAAAGGAGAAAAGGTCGATTTTGCCGTTAAGATCGACGGAAAGTTAGCCATGCTGGTCGAAGTCAAACCAATTTCCTCCAAGCTCGGCGATGCGCAGTTCAACCAGTTATTCCGCTATTTCTCGGTAACCGAGGCGCGGCTGGCCATTCTGACCAATGGGCGCGAGGCTTGGTTCTTCTCCGACACTGACGCGCCAAACAAGATGGACAAACGACCTTTTTTCAAATTTGACTTTCAGTCCCACGACGCAAATCAGGTTGACGAACTGTCGCGCTTTCAAAAGAAAAACTTCGCGATTGATCAGATCATTGAAGCTGCTTCCACTTTGAAATACACACGCTCGGCTTCTAATTACCTCAAGAAACAGCTTGATGAACCCGACGACGAGTTCATTCGCCTTGTTGGCCGTCAAATACACGATGGTCCGATTACGAAAAGTGTTGCCGAGCAACTCAAACCCGCGATCCAATCGGCAATGGATGATTTGATCCGAAACCGAATACAGGACCGCCTGTCAATAACACTCGGAGAAAAAGCCAACCCCTCCTCAGAGGATATACGGGACGAAACCGCACCCGATAGTGACATCAACACAACTGAAGAAGAGATTGAGGCACACAGGATCATTCGCGCGATAGGCGCCAAAATTGTGGGGGTCGAGCGCATTACCATACGCGATGCCAAAAGCTACTGTGCAATTCTGATGGATGACAACAACCGTCGCCCCGTCTGCCGTCTGTTCTTTAACTCTCCAACAAATAAGTTCATCGTCATTTTTGATGAAATGAAGAATGAACAAAAACACAAAATTTCATCGGTTGAAGACCTATATCTGCACACTGATGCGCTGAAAGCCGCAATAAGGGCCTACGAATAGCAAGTCCTAGAATAGATCAAGTCACGCCTTCGGAGAGGTTTCTGTTTTGGCGCAGATGATAATCTGCGCCACTAAACCAACTACAACACCTCGCGCCCCTCTTCCCCCGGACCACATCACCTGCCATAATGGGACCAAACCCAAGAACAAGAGCAGCACCGATGCCCGACGATCTGTTGACGCCCAGCGCGACCACGACCTACGACGCCTCCTCCATCGAAGTGCTGGAGGGGCTGGAACCCGTCCGCAAACGCCCCGGCATGTATATCGGCGGCACTGATGAGCGCGCGCTGCACCATATGGTAGCCGAAATCCTCGACAACTCGATGGACGAGGCGGTCGCCGGTCACGCCAACCGGATCGAGGTTGAGCTGCACGCGGATTACGCCCTGACCGTGCGCGACAACGGGCGCGGTATCCCGATCGATCCGCACCCCAAGTTCCCTGACAAATCCGCGCTTGAGGTTATCCTGTGCACCCTGCACGCGGGCGGTAAATTCTCGGGCAAGGCCTATCAGACGTCGGGCGGTTTGCACGGCGTGGGGGCGTCGGTCGTGAATGCCCTGTCGGATTCGATGGTCGTTCAGGTGGCGCGCGACAAAACGCTGTTCGAGCAGCGGTTCTCACGCGGTATTCCGCAGGGCCCGGTTGAAAAGGTGGGCGCCGCCCCCAACCGGCGCGGCACGACTGTGACGTTCCACGCCGACCCCGACATCTTTGGCCAACACCGGTTCAAACCGGCGCGGCTGTTCAAATCCATCCGCTCCAAGGCTTACCTGTTCTCGGGCGTTGAAATCCGCTGGAAGTCCCATATCGACGACGGCGAAACCCCGACCGAGGCCACGTTCCACTTCCCCGGCGGCCTATCGGACTACCTGAAAGAGACGATGAACGGCTCGTCCACCTATGCCGAGCAGCCCTTTGCCGGCACCGTGGACTTTACCGAGAAATTCGGCACCCCCGGCAAGGTCGAATGGGCGATCAACTGGACGCCCTCGCGCGACGGGTTCATTCAATCCTACTGTAACACCGTCCCCACGCCCGAAGGCGGCACCCATGTGGCGGGGTTCTGGGCCGCGATCCTCAAGGGGATCAAAGCCTATGGCGAGTTGATCAACAACAAAAAGGCCGCGCAGATCACCCGCGATGACCTGATCACCGGTGGCTGCGCGCTGGTCAGCTGCTTCATCCGCGAGCCCGAATTCGTCGGCCAGACAAAAGACCGCCTTGCCACGGTCGAGGCGCAACGGCTGGTGGAAAATTCGGTCCGCGACCATTTCGATAACTGGCTGGCCGCGGACACGAAATCCGCCGGCGCGATCTTGGATTTCCTCATACTGCGGGCTGAGGAACGCCTGCGCCGACGGGCCGAGAAGGAAACACAACGCAAATCCGCCACTAAGAAACTTCGTCTTCCCGGCAAGTTGGTGGACTGTAGTAGTTCAACACGCTACGGCACCGAATTATTCATTGTCGAGGGCGACTCGGCCGGTGGTTCCGCGAAAATGGGCCGCGACCGCAAAACGCAGGCGCTGCTGCCCCTGCGCGGCAAGATCCTGAACGTGCTGGGCGCGGCCAGTTCCAAGCTGGGCACCAACGCCGAGATCAACGACCTGACGCAGGCGCTGGGTGTGGGCCTTGGCACCAAGTTCAACGTCGACGACCTGCGCTATGACAAGATCATCATCATGACCGACGCGGATGTGGACGGCGCGCATATCGCGTCCCTGTTGATGACATTCTTCTTCACCCAGATGCGGCCGATGATCGACGCGGGCCACCTGTATCTGGCCTGCCCGCCTCTGTATCGCCTGACCCAGGGCGCCAAACGCGTCTATTGTCTGGACGAGGCCGAGCGCGACGAGTGGCTGGAAAAAGGTCTGGGCGGCAAGGGCAAAATCGACGTGTCCCGCTTCAAGGGTCTGGGTGAAATGGACGCCAAGGACCTGAAAGAGACCACGATGGACCCCGCCTCGCGCAAACTGATCCGCGTCACGATTGATGAGGACGAACCCGGAGAAACCGGCGACCTCGTCGAGCGCCTGATGGGTAAGAAGCCTGAACTGCGGTTCCAGTACATTCAGGAGAACGCGCGGTTTGTGGAGGAGTTGGATGTTTGAGCAAGTATTTCGACGGCATTGACAAATCTGCAATTGAAGACGCAATCGAGATCGCTAAGAAAGCCAGAATAGAGGGTAAAGAACTACACGAGATCACCGCTGGCGCAGGCAAGCCAAAAGATCACTTTGTGATTTCGGATGGCGAGTTCTTCCCGCTAAAAGCGCTAATCAAGAAGGCAATGGAGCTAAGAGGAATAAATCCTCAAGATCCGGTAAGGCGTGAGTTTACATCACACAATGGACGTGCCTGGCTGGAAGGTTTGGACTTTAAATGGATTCAACTTCCGCACAGAGCAGACAGCATCATAAGAGATTGCGAACGCTACAGAAAACTTCAACCCACCTTAGCGAGACCTAATCAGGCAAAGTTTCGTGCTGAAGCTATTTCGCTTTGGCGCGGGGTTTGCCCCGTTACTCAATGCAGGACCTTACCAGCTCTCGAGGCAGCTCATATCATACCTGTAGGCGCTGACGGGTGTGACGATCCTGACAACGGAATATTACTCAGAATTGATCTGCATAGGCTATTCGACCGCGATTTGATGAAAATTTCACCTGAAGGCTTTCAAGTCAGTTTTTCCAGTCAAGTTGATGAAACCTATGATCGTTTTCGCAACACAACCATCAAGCTACCCAGCGAATTGAAAAAACATTCAATTGCCCGCAACTTGACACAAAGATACCAGCTCTCCTTGTGACCATCAGGCTTACGGGCCTGATCGCTGCACACTCAAAACCCTTGCCTAACCCGTTGATCTCGTTCACACTTACCCTCGGGCTGGCTCTGACCCTGCTGGCCAGCCAAGTGACCGCGCAGCAGACCCTGACCACCGCCTCCCCGATCCCTGACGGGGCTGATACCAAGTTCTGCTATTACGCGGGCATGGCGTATTCGATGGATGCGTTTGTGGTAATCTTTGGCGACAACACTGTCACCGCCACTTCTGGCGCGCGCGAGGAGCATCTGTTGCGATGCGTCAAAAACGACGATGGCACGATGAGCTGGAAGCCCCAAAGCAGCTTTCAGATCAGCCGCTAGCGTCCAATTTCTGACCCAGCCAGTCGGCGATCTGCCCCGCTGGCTCCTCCCACCCCGGCTCCATGAACAGAAAATGCGCGTGGTTATCGACGGGCAGGAACGTCGCGCGGTCTCCGTAGAGCTTCGCCAACGCCCGACAGGTGTTGGGGTTCACGGCCCGGTCCTCGGTGCCCGACACGATCAGAACCGGGCAGTCGACCTTGTCGATATCGACCTTCATCGCGTGGTGGTCGTCGAACATCCAAAAGAACATCTCGAACATCACCCGCCCGCTTTCCGGGCCAAGCTGGTCGAAGACCTCATGCTGCTGCGCCTCGGGCATCTTGTTCAGCGCAAAGGGGGCCATCAGGTCGAAATCGACGCGCATGGGCTGTTTCCAGAACGCCCCGCCCTCCATCAACGCACGCGGCACGGCGCGTTCGTCATCGGTTTCGGGCAACGTCCCCCAGGCCGCGTTTGGGTTGATCAGGACAATTGCGCTGGCCAATCCGCGCGAGGCCACCTGCTGCGCCACCACACCCGCGATGGCATGGCCGAGCAGAACCGGTTTGCTGTCCAGCCCCTGCACAAACGCAGCGATATCGTCGACGTAATCCATGACGCTGGTGTCAGTCAGGCCGGGATCGGGCTCGGCCTTAGGGTCTCCGCCATGATAGCGCAGCGCGGGGGTGTGCACCGTCCAGCCAAGCGCGCGAAAGAACCCGGCGTAGTTTTCCATACACCACGGCCCGGCAAAGGCCCCGTGGATCAGAACAATGTCTTTGGTCATGAAAATCTCCCTCACCTCAGCACAAGTATGCGAGGTGAGGGATACGTTCGGCAAGCCTGTTACAGGGCGGCTTTGAACAGCGCGGTCAGGTTGTCTTCGGTCAGTTCAATCGGGTTGCCACCGCAGGACGGATCGATGATTGCGCCTTTGACCAGCTCGGGGATCGATGCCTCGGTCACGCCCAGATCGGACAGCTTGTGTGGGATGGCGAAGCTGTCATTGAACTCCTGCACAAAGGCGCGGAAGCCATCAAAGCCACCGTCGATGCCCAGATAGGCCGCCGCCTGCTGGAACCGGTCGGCGATGGCGGGGGCGTTGAACTCCAGCACGGTGAGCATACAGACCGCGTTGGTGGTGCCGTGATGGGTGTTGAACACCGCGCCAATCGGGTGGCTCATGGCGTGGATCGCGCCGAGGCCCTTTTGGAACGCCGTCGCCCCCATCGCCGCCGCGCTCATCATCTGAGCACGCGCTTCGATGTCGCTGCCATCTGCGTAGGCGCGCGGCAGGTAGTCCTTGACCAGCCGCATCCCTTCCAGCGCGATGCCCTGCGACATGGGGTGGTAATGCGGGCTGCTGAACGCCTCGACACAATGGGCAAAGGCGTCCAGACCGGTGCCTGCGGTGATGAATTTGGGCATGCCCACCGTCAGCTCCGGGTCGCAGATCACGACCGTCGGCAGCACTTTGGGATGGAAGATGATCTTCTTCGCGTGGGTTTCCGAATTGGTGATGACGCTCGCGCGCCCCACCTCGGACCCCGTCCCGGCAGTGGTCGGCACCGCAATGATGGGCGCGATGACATCGGCATCAGCACGGGTCCACCAGTCACCGATATCCTCGAAATCCCAGACCGGGCGCGTCTGACCAGCCATGAAGGCCACCATCTTGCCCAGATCCAGCCCTGAGCCACCTCCGAACGCGATCACCCCGTCATGGCCGCCCGCATTGTAGGCGGCAACCCCGGCGTCGAGGTTCTTTTCATTTGGGTTCGGGTCCACGTCGCTGAACAGACCCCGGCCCAGCCCTGCGGCTTCCATAATGTCCAATGTGGCTTTGGTGATCGGCAGATCGGCCAAACCCTTATCCGTGACCAGCAGCGGGCGTTTCATCCCAGCGGCAGCGCAGGCCTCGGGCAGTTCCTTGATCCGGCCAGCGCCGAATTTGATCGCGGTCGGATAGGACCAGTTTCCAACAAGTGTCATGTCAGCGTTCCTTTGTCGTTTGAGGCCTGCTCTGGCGAGGGGGTGTGTCCAGAGCAGGCCGGTCGTCCTTAGCCTGTGACCTTCTTAAGGTGGTAGGATTTGGGACGTGTCAGGTTGTGGTATCCAATGACGGACAAGCCGCCGCCGCGCCCGGTGTTCTTGCAGCCGGTCCAGCACAGGCCCGGATCAAGGTAGTCGGCCCGGTTCATGAACACAGTACCGGTTTCGATCTGATCACCCAGCCGCGCCGCGCGATCCACGTCGCTGGTCCAGAGGCTGGCGGTCAGGCCAAATTCGCTGTCATTCATCAACTCGATGGCCTCTTCGTCCGAGGTCACTTTCATGATGCCAACCACGGGTCCAAAGCTCTCATCCCGCATCACGCGCATATTGTGATTTACATTGGTCAGAATTTGCGGGGTCAAATAAGCCCCGCCATCATCCTCGGCGAAGGTCTCGATATGGGCGACGGCACCCGCAGCGACCGCCTCAGAAATCTGCGCGCGCACTTCATCAGCAAAGCGGATATTGGCCATCGGACCAATCGTCGTCTTGGCGTCCAGCGGGTTGCCCAGCTTATAGCCTTTCACCACTTCAACGGCCTTGGCGACGAAGTCATCGTAAAGGCTCTCATGCACATAAATCCGTTCAATCCCGCAGCAGCACTGACCCGAGTTGAACATTGCCCCGTCGATCAACGTATCCACCGCCGCATCCAGATCGGCGTCGTCCATGACATAGCCCGGGTCTTTGCCGCCCAGCTCGGTTCCCACACCCGTAAAGGTGCCCGCGGCCGCACGCTCCATCGCCTGCCCGCCACCGACCGAGCCGGTGAAATTCACGAAATCAAACGCCTTGCCCGCGATCAGATCATTGGTCACATCATGGCTGAGGAACACGTTCTGGAACACATCCTCGGGCACGCCCGCCGCATGGAAGGCCCGTGCCATCCGCTCGCCCACCAACAAGGTCTGCGTGGCGTGTTTCAACACCACAGCGTTACCCGCGATCAGCGCAGGCGCCACCGTGTTGATCGCCGTCATATAGGGGTAGTTCCAGGGTGCCACCACAAACACCACCCCATGCGGGATACGTTTGATGTAACGCTTGAAAGTCTCATCCTCGCCCACTTCAATTTCGGCCAGCGATGCCTCGGCAATCTCAGCCATGTGACTGGCGCGTTCATTGAAGCCGCCAAACTCACCACCATACCGCACGGGGCGTCCCATCATGTGCGCAAGCTCCGGCACGATCTCGTCATTCATCTCGCCAACAGCGGCTACACCGGCCATGACAAGATCAATCCTCTCCTGCAGGGGTCGCGCGGCCCACGCGGCCTGCGCCGCCCGTGCCCGCGCGGCGACCTCAAACGCCGCCTCAGCGGACAGCACTTCACGCTCTGCAAAAACCGATCCGTCAATCGGCGAGACACATTTCAACATCTGCCCCATCTTCACTCCATTTCCGAAAGAAACAGGATCCCCTGCTTCATCTGGCCAAAAATATCCCGGGGGTCTGGGGGCAGAGCCCCCAGGCCAGCACTCTAAGCCCGCTCAAACCCGCGGGCAATTTCCCAATCGGTCACCACACGCTCGAACTCTTCAATCTCGACCTCAGCCGCGCGGGTATAGTGATCGACCACCTCATCCCCCATGGCCGCGCGCAGCATAGCCGAGCCATGCAACGCATCCCGAGCTGCGCGCAGATTGCCGGGGATCATCCCCGTTTCGCCCTGATACACATCGCCCTGAGTCGGCGCCTGCAACTCCAGCCCTTCCTCAATCCCGGCAATCCCGGCGGCCAGCATCCCTGCCATCGCCAGATAGGGGTTCATATCAGACCCAGGTATACGGCACTCCACCCGCACCGCCTTGGTTCCATCGCCGCACAGACGGAACCCCGCCGTGCGATTGTCCACCGACCAAATGATCCGCGTTGGCGCAAAAGTCCCCTTCATGAACCGTTTGTAGCTGTTGATATAGGGGGCCATGAAATAAGTGTAATCGGCGGCGTATTTCAGCAAACCGGCCATATAGTTTTTCATCACATCAGACATCCCGAGCGGATCTTTTTCGTCGAAAAAGATCGGCACCCCGTCCGACCAAAGCGACTGATGCACATGGGACGAACTGCCGACTTTCTCATGATGCCATTTCGGCAGGAACGTTGCGGCGTGCCCGTGTTGCCAGGCGATCTCTTTCACCGCGTTCTTGGCGATCGAGTGATATTCCGCCGTCTCCATCGCGGATGCGTATTTGATGTTCAGCTCTTCCTGCCCGGTCTCAGCCTCACCTTTCGAGTTCTCAACCGGAATCCCCGCATCCCACAGGTGATTGCGGATGGGCCGCATCACATGCTCTTCCTTGGTGGTCTGGAGGATGTGATAGTCTTCGTTGTAGCCCGAGATCGGCTCCAGATCGCGGAACCCCTCCTTGCGGATCTGGTCAAAGCTTTTCTCGAACAGAAAGAACTCCAGTTCCGTCGCACACATGGCGTCATAGCCCATGGCCTTCAGACGGTTGACCTGCTTTTTCAGGATCGAGCGCGGTGCATGTGGTACTTCCTCGTGCGTGTGATGATCAAGCACATCGCACATCACCATCGCCGTCCCCTCCAGCCACGGCACAGGGCGCAACGTGCTGAGGTCTGGCTTCATGACATAGTCGCCATAGCCCCGCTCCCAACTGGTTGAGGCATATCCATCGGGCGTGCCCATCTCAAGATCGGTGGCCAGCAGGTAGTTGCAGCAATGGGTCTCTTCCCATGCCCCGGCTACAAAATGCCCCGCATGGAACCGCTTGCCCATCAAACGCCCCTGCATGTCGACCATGCAGACCAGCACGGTGTCGATTTCTCCGGCAGAAACCTGCGTTTTAAGATGCTCGAATGTCAGCATAAATCATCTCTGCGATCCACGAGAATTTTCGACGAAAATTCTAGAGCCCCGTTGCGGCCGGCCCGCATTGACGCGGGCCGGTCCAGTCTTTTTAGCCGTAACGATAAGGCCGTCCGGCCTTGAGCATTTCGGCATTGTAGCGTTTGAAGATGTCGACCACCTTGGCTTTGGTCTCAGATTCAGCCGCGATCTCATCCCAGAACTTCACGGCCGCCTCTTCGACAGTGGCCCATTCTTCGTCCGGAATGGTCGTCAACTGCATCTTGGTGCCGTTGACGCGTAGGTTGGCCTCGCCACCCCAGTACCACCACTGGCGGTAATAGTGCGACTGGTCACAGCACACCTTGAACAGCGTTTGCAGATCCTCGGGCAGTTCATTCCAGCGGTCCATATTGGCAAAGAAATGACCAGCCCATGCGCCCGAGATGTTGTTGGTCAGGAAATAGTTGGTCACATCGGCCCAACCCACGGTGTAATCCTCGGTGATGCCCGACCACGCGATCCCGTCCAACTCGCCGGTCTGCACGGCAACCTCAATATCTTCCCAAGGCAGGGTCACCGGTACGACGCCGAATTGCGACAGAAAGCGGCCCGCCGTCGGGAAGGTAAAGATGCGCTTGCCCTTCATGTCGTCCAGCGATTTGATCGGGTCTTTTGTGGCAAAGTGGCAGGGATCCCAAGCGCCCGCGCTGATATGTTTCACGCCGACCTTGGAATATTCCTCATCCCAGATCTCGTTCAGGCCCCACTGGTTAAACAGCACCGGCACGTCCAGAGAATAGCGCGAGGCAAAGGGGAAATACCCGCCAAATACGGTGACTTCGGTGGGCGACGCCATCGAGTCATCGTCGGACTGAACCGCATCAATCGTACCCTTTTGCATGGCGCGGAACAGTTCACCGGTCGGAACCAGCTGGTCGGCATAGAACAGCTCGATCTGCATGCGGTCGCCGGCGATCTGGTTGAACATCTTGATGGCCGGATCAATCACGTGCTCGGCCAGTGCGGGACCCGCGTAGGTCTGCATCCGCCATGTGATCGTGTTTTGCGCCAAAGCAGGCGTCGCCAGCGGTGCAGCCGCAACGCCCACACCGGCGGTTTGCAGAAACTTACGTCTTGTCGTCATGTCAATTTCCTCTCCGTTAAGGTTTGCGTGCCCATTCACGGGCATTCTTGTTAATTTCCATATACATAGCCGGGCAGCCAAAGGGCGATTTCCGGAAATGCCATTATAATGATCAGCGCCAGCACCATCACACCGACAAAGGGCACGATCGAGCGGTAGATATCCTTCAACCCTATCTCGGGCGGGGCCATTGCCCGCATCAGGAACAGGTTATAGCCGAAGGGCGGCGTCATATAAGCGATCTGCGTGGTGATCGTATAAAGAACCCCGTACCAGATCAGGTCAAAGCCCAGCGCCCCCACCAGCGGCACATACAAGGGCGCGACAATCACCAGCATTGCCGTGTCGTCCAGAAACGTCCCCATGACGATAAAGCTGAGCTGCATCAGGATCAGGATCATCCAGGGCGACAGGCCCAGTTGAGCGGTGAACAGGTTCTCGATCGCTTTGACCGCGCCCAGCCCGTCAAACACCGCGCCAAAGCCCAGAGCGGCCAGAATGATCCACATGAACATGCAGGAAATCGCCAGCGTCTGTTTGGTGCAATCCTCGAATATCTTCCACGTCATACGGCGTTTCAGCACCGAGACAACCAGCGCCGTCAGTGCGCCGATGGCTGAGCTTTCGACAAGCGAGGTCCAGCCGTTCACAAAGGGCACCATCATGGCGGCAAAGATGATCAGCGGCAGCGCCCCTGCCCCCAGCAGGCGGATTTTCTCGGCCCGAGGCACTTCATGTGCGTCTTCCATCGCCGGGCCAAGCTCGGGCTGGATGCGGCAGCGCAGCCAGATATACAGGATGAACAGGCTTGCCATCAGCAAGCCCGGCACAATGCCCGCCAGCCACAATTGCCCCACCGGCTGACGCGCGATCATCGCATAAAGGACCAGCACGACCGAGGGCGGCACAAGGATACCCAGACTGGACCCGGCCTGAATGACGCCCGTCACCATCGTCTTGTCATAGCCCCGCCGCAGCAGTTCCGGCAGCGC
The DNA here is from genome assembly GCF_056537125.1 of Ruegeria sp. CH10. Classification (NCBI taxonomy): domain Bacteria; kingdom Pseudomonadati; phylum Pseudomonadota; class Alphaproteobacteria; order Rhodobacterales; family Roseobacteraceae; genus Ruegeria; species Ruegeria sp. CH10. The sequence goes on from NZ_JBQFQY010000002.1 coordinate 392,635, forward strand.
AATGGTCGCACCAATGGCCATCCCGGCGACGCTGAGGCCGTTCATGGCCGAGACCAGAACCATCAGGCCAATCGTGCCGATCGCCAGCCCGCCATTCACCGGCCCCATCCAGACATGGAACGTGCGGTACAGGTCGTCTGCCAGACGGCTTTCGGACAAGACATAGCCCATGAAGATGAACATCGGCAGGGTCAGCAGCGGATACCACTTCATCAGCTTCATCGCCGCCGAAAAGGTGATGTCCTGTCCGCCTGTGCCCCACAGGGCCAGCGCCGCGATGGTGGCAACCGCCCCGATGGCCCCAAAGACGCGCTGACCTGTGAACAGCATCAGCATCATCGATGCGAACATGAAAATGGCGATGTATTCCTGGCTCATGCCCGCTGAACCCCGATTTCCTGCCCGTTGATCCGGGCTATGTCTTTGAAGAATTCCGATATCGCCTGCAGCAGCATCAGGAAGAAGCCAAACACCATGATCGACTTGATCGGCCAGATATACGGGCGCCACGCAGTGGACGAGCGTTCCAGCCGCCCGATCTCTTCACTGCCGGTCAGAAGGCCGGTGAAATAGGACAGCGGCGCGTCCCCCCAATAGCCCAGGCTATACGCGGTCGAGCCCAGCCCGCCGTAAAACAGCACGCCCAGATACAGGATCAGCATCAGGACGGTGAACGCATCGAACCACGCTTTCTTTTTGTGGGTCCAGTTGTGATAAAACAGGTCCATCCGCACATTCGACCCCAGCTGGATCGAATACGGCCCGCCCATGATGTAATAGGTCACCATCGCAAACTGCGCCATTTCCAGCGTCCACAGCGACGGCAGGAAGAAGGTCTTGGAAATCGAGGACCACAGCAGGATGCCCATCATCGCGAACAGGCCCCACATCATCACCCGGCCAATGCGGTAATTGACTGCGTCAACCACCCGGACATATGCCGCCATCGCGCGGATCATTCCGCTGCCCTTTCTTCAAAACCTGCGAGGGTCTGCTTGATCCACGGCACCAGGCAATCGGCCATCGCGTCTTGTTGCTGGGCCGTGCGGATCAGATCGTTGCGCACCTCGATCATCACGTTCAGCAACCCGTTGGGAAGGGCCTGTACGTCCAGCGTATGCGCCACTCCATCGGCGGCTGAATAGGGTTCGTTCAGAAGGGTCAGAAAAGGCGTCGATGCCGGTTTTTCGGCCATCATGGCATGGGCGAAACGGTCATCAATGCCATGCAGAATGCCCAGCTCAACCTGACGCTTTTGCCCCAGATAGACCGGGGTAAAGCTGTGCACCGTCACCATCAGTTCCAGCGTGCCGCGATGTTGCGCAATCACCCCGGACACGGCCTGCCGAAACGGTTCATAAATGCCATCGATCCGCGCCTGACGCTGCTCGGGCGTCATTGTGGCATTGGCCGGAATTTCGATGTCTTCGCTGCGCAAGGGCATAGCGCCTGCCGCCTCGGGCGGGCGGTTGCAATCATAGACCAGCCGCGACACGCCGCCATGAACCAAAGGGGCCGACAATTGCTGTGCCATCCGCTGGGCCACGGCCAATGCACCAGGATCCCAAGCGATATGGCTTTTCAATGCCTCGGGGTCCAACCCCATATCCCCCAGAAACCCGGGTATGCGGTTCGACGCGTGTTCACAGACCAGAACGACCTTTGGGGCGCTGCCTGCCACATCTGTGTGAACAACTGTTCCGAAATCCAATGTCTCGCCCTGCGATTCCATGAGTGGGTTTACGAAAGAATTTTCACAGACCCCATTCGCCTGTCAATAATTTTCCTGTTCAATTTCGCCCACGCTTGATCTTGATGTAAAATTATTCACATTATGCCTGTGACATATGCAGGAGGATCATTCAGTGCGGGTGACGGACAGGCTGTTGGCCCATCGGGACGAGATGACTCCGTCCGAGCGGCAATTGGTCAGCGTTTTGCTGGATGACTATCCCATGGCGGGTCTCGGCAGCATCACCGAACTGGCCAGCGCGGCCTCGGTTTCGACCACGACCGTTGCGCGCATGCTGCAAAAGACGGGGTTTGACGGCTATCCCCAGTTTCAGGCCGCCCTGCGCGGTGAGGTCAAAGAGATGATCTCGGGGCCCGTGGCCAAGCGCGACCTTTGGCAAAATGACCTGCCCGAAGAGCACATCCTGAACCGCTATTCCCAGCAGGCCCTCGCCAACCAAAAGCGCACCATTGATGAGGTCGACCCCGCAGAGTTCGACAGTTTCTGCAGCCTGCTCTGCGACCCTGACCGGCGGATTTTCATCACCGGCGGGCGTATCACAGGGACGCTGGCGCAATACCTGTATCTGCATTTGCAAATGATCCGCCCCGATGTGCGGATGCTGCCGGTTGCCGCGTCCTGGACCCATGACCTGCTGGATGTGCGCAAGGGTGACGTGCTGATCGCGCTGGATGTGCGGCGGTATGAGAACTCGACCATGTTGATCGGCCAACTCTGTCAGGAACGCGGGGCCGAGATTGTGCTGTTCACGGATCAATGGCGATCACCCATTCATCGGCTGGCCAAGCACACGTTCGCGGCCCGTATCGCGGTTCCGTCTGCGTGGGATTCGATGGCGTCAATCATGGTGCTGATGGAATGTGCCATCGCCGAAGCGCAAGAAAGACTGTGGGATTCGGTCAAGGACCGCACGGCTGAATTGGAACAGGCTTTTGACCGCACCAAGCTGTTTCGGAAATTCGGCCAAAGCTCGGGCAGTTAAGCGCTGATTTTGCTACAATTTACAACTGCCCGTGAGGAGTGTTGCCACTTCCTCATGCCACGTTCACTTTAAGAACATGACATTTGTAGCCGAAAACCAATTGCCACTGCTGATCCTGTTCTTTCTGATCGGATTGGTAGGCACCGGCTTCCTGTTTCGCAAACCGGCGGGACACCGGGCGTGGAAGCTGGCCGACCTTGTGTGGGTCGTTCTGGGCGGTATCGGCGCGCTGGTGGCGGTTCTGGCAGGGCTTTATACTGCCGACAGCTCGCGTCTGGATCGACAGATTGACGTGGCTTATGCGGCAACACTGGCCTTTGATCGCGATGCTGCGCGGTTTCGCTTGCGGTTCTGCGACCCGGCCTTTGATCCCGATACCGGTGTTCTGTGCGAAAAGGTCGAATTCCTGTCCGCCTCAACCGCCAGCAATGCGGATTTGCCCTTGTTCATCGCCGTGACGAATGAGGTCGCGCCGCTACAGGGGCTGCATTTCCTGTTTGGGCGGCAGGCGAAAGAAGACCAGGACGATATCCGAGCTATGGCAGCCAAGGCAGATGCGTTCAGTATCGATCAGTTTCTGGTCTTTACCACTCTGGACGACGCAACGCAGGACGCGATCGACAACATGCGCCGCAAGGTGCCCGCCATTGCCGGCGATTACCTGATCCTAGCGCAAAGCTATGACGATTTGGTCGAACAGGTTGGAAAGCTGAAGGATGAATGGGAATATCTGCAGTCCAATGCGCATATTCTGGTGCTGCAAATCATCGCCCTGTGTCTGGTCAGTTTCGCTGCGCCATTTCGATTGGGAAAATCGATTGTCGAATTGCGCACAAGCCTGATGTCCGATGATCCCGCGCCCCAGGATCGGCCCGAGACGCACGAAGATGCTGCTCCGACCGCACCCCAGCAGGCGCCGCAAAACCCACCGAACTCGTAAGCTTGGCAGGATCACCTCTGGTCATGGCCTCGGGAACTCCTATATCACGGGGCCGAGGCAATTGATGAGGACCACCCGATGCCCACTCGCCGTATTCTGCGCCTAAGCGGCTCGGACAGTGACAGCTTTATTCAGGGACTGGTGACCAATGATATCGCCGGGCTGGACCACGGTCTGGTCTATGCAGCTCTGCTGACACCTCAGGGCAAGTATCTGGCCGATTTCTTTTTGAAACGCGAAAGCGAGGCGATCCTGCTGGATGTCGCCGACGCGCTGGCGGACGGGCTGGCCAAACGGCTGACGATGTACAAGCTGCGCGCCGATGTCGTGGTTGAGGACAGCGGCCTGTCGCTGCAACGGGGCACGGGCCCAGCCCCTGACGGCGCCCTGCCCGACCCGCGCCACCCGGACATGGGCTGGCGGGCTTACACCACAGACCCCGAGGCCGAAGATGACACCGATTGGGACGCCATCCGTGTACGCCACTGCATTCCTGAAACGGGGATCGAGCTGACACCCGACAGCAGCTATATCCTTGAATCCGGGTTTGAGGCGCTGCATGGCGTCGATTTCAAAAAGGGCTGCTATGTCGGGCAAGAGGTCACCGCCCGCATGAAACACAAAACCGAGCTGCGCAAAGGGCTGCGGACCGTCCGGGTTGACGGTGCGGCCCCGGTTGGGACGCCGATCACCTCGGGCGGCAAACCGGTTGGGACGCTCTTTACCCAGGCGGACGGCCACGGCATCGCCTACCTGCGATTCGACCGGGCCACCGGCGAGATGCAGGCCGACGAGGCAGCCGTTACGCTTTGACATGTTGCCGATCCGGCACGGCCCGGGCGGCAACAGCGCGTGTCCAGTTTGAACAACTCCCGTGGCGCTGCCACAGTGCAAACAGTTCAAAAATCCGGATGCGTTTATGTTTAAACTGTACCAAGCGATTTGGCGCGCCAGCGCCGGACGGCAGATTGTTCTTATCGTGCTGTCCATCGCCATCGCAGGGCTGGCCGCCGCCCCACTGGAATTTCAACGCGGGATTATCAACCATCTGACCTCGGACAATATCAGCACCGAACGCCTGACCATGCTGGGCGCGGGCATGATGGGAGTGATCTTGCTGAGCCTTGGACTAAAGTGGCTGCTTGGCTACCGCGCGGGCACGCTGGGCGAGGATATGATCCGCATGATCCGCAGCCGCCTGTTGGCGCGCTCGGCCGATCTGGGCGAAACCGGCGAGACGATCCGCAAAGGCACCATGACCACCGCCATTTCGGCCGAAGCGGAAGAGCTGGGCAAATTCGCAGGCGGCGCCTTTTCAGACCCTGTGGTGCAGATCGGGACGCTGATCAGCGTCATCGGCTATATCTCATCCACCCAGCCGGGCCTGGGCATGATCGCGTTTTCGATGATCGTGCCGCAAATCGTCATCGTTCTGATCTCGCAGCGTAAAGTGAATGTCTTTGTCGCCGAGCGGGTGCGTATCTTGCGCAGCGCCACCGACCGGCTCACGACCGAGGATATTGACGCGGTGGCCCGCGATATCGACGCCCAGTTCGATGATATCTACAACACCCGCCGCCGCATGTTCCTGTGGAAGCTCTCGGCCAAGTTTCTGCTGAGCGTCATCAACGGGGCCGGCACGGTCGGTATTCTGATGCTGGGCGGCTATCTGGTGTTGCAGGGTAAAACGGATGTGGGCACCGTCGTGGCCGCCACCAGTGGCCTGACCCGCATTCAGGGGCCCACGGCGTTTTTGATTGCCTTCTACCGGCAAGTCAGCGCCAACCGGATCAAATACGAACTGATGCTGGAGCTATTCGGCCCCAACCCGGAGCGCTATCGCAATATGAAACGCCTGAACTAAAAAAGACCGCGCGGCCTGTGCCAGCGCGGTCTTTGAATGCGTACAGGCGCTGACTTATGCGCGCTCGGAATAGTCCATGGTCTCGGTGTTGACCACGATCATCTCATCCTGGCCGATAAAGGGCGGCACCATGACCTTGACGCCATTGTCCAGAATGGCCGGTTTGAACGAGTTCGCAGCGGTCTGACCTTTGACGACCGGCTCAGTCTCAACGATTTTGCAGGTCACTTTCTGCGGCAGCGTGGCGTTCAGCGCCTCGGATTCGTAGAATTCGACCACGATGGTCATGCCGTCCTGCAGAAACGGGCGACGCTCACCCAGCAGTTCTGCGGGCAATTCGATCTGTTCATAGGTCTCGGAATCCATGAACACCAGCATGCCATCGGATTCGTAAAGGAATTGCTGATCCTTCTGCTCTAGACGCACGCGCTCGACCTTGTCGGCTGAGCGGAAGCGTTCGTTCAGCTTCGATCCGTTGCGCAGGTTGCGCAGTTCGACCTGGGCAAAAGCACCGCCTTTACCGGGCTTTACGTGATCAACTTTGACAGCGGCCCACAGGCCGTCGTTATGCTCAAGCACATTGCCGGGGCGAATTTCGTTCCCATTTATCTTGGGCATGACATAAATCCTTCACAAACGGTTGATGCGTCAGTTCCCGTCCCTATATCTGGCGGGACACCACCTGACAAGACAACGAAACTTGGTGCTGCACTTGCAGCAAGCTATGCAAACGACGCAACGCAACTATGCATTTTAGCTGTATCCGAATCGCATTGAATAGGTCATAAGGACCGTCACGCCGAAAATGCAAGAGCAAGAACAACAAGGAAAACGAGATGAGAGATTTCGTTGACGGCACCGCCTTTAACAACGAACAAGGCAACCGTGCACGTAAACTTTTCGCGGCTGTTGTGTTGGCCGCTCTGGATGATGCAATTGCCGATGATAAGAAATACGGCAATGGCCCCGAACAAATCGCCCGCTGGGCCCGTTCGCGCGATGGGCGCGAGGTTCTGTCCTGCGCCGGTATCGACCCCAATGAGCGGGTGGTCAGCGGCCTGATGGACTTTGTTGGCCGTGGTGTACGCACATCTGTTGCGCTGTCGCGCGAAGAAAGCGAACGCCGCAACGCCGCACAGCAGGCTGAAGCCGCCTGATCCAAGGCGACTTCCGAAAGAAAAAACGCGCCTCCGCAAACCGGGGCGCGTTTTTCTTTTGGGTCAAAAGAACAGTATCCACTGCCGCGCGACCCAAAGCTCTGCCGCCACAAGTACGGCAAAGAACAGCTTGGCCGAAATCGACAACCCCCTGCTCCACAGCACTGCGTATGACGCCAGACAAATCGCCAGCGAAACCGGCGCGACCCACAGCGCGTGGTGGCTGCTGTCCCAATAGCTGACGGGGCTGTGAAAGACCCAATCGCTCAGCGGCCAGAACTGGGGCCGCCCGTCGCCCGCATGCAAGAAAAAGTCCGTCGCCAAATGCAGCACCCCGGCTGAGGCCGCGACAGTAAGCACCCGCCACCCGCCTACCACTCCGATCGTCAGTGCCAGCCCCCACAGAAGGAACGAGTTGTCGATGGCAAACACCGTCTGCCACGTCGTTGAGAAGTAGAGCTGACCAAAGACCACCTGCTCGGGGATACCAAGGATGAGCAGCGACACCCCTGCCATAAGATAAAGCGAAAGGTCGGGCAGCAATGATCCCAACAGCGCGGCGGCAAGGATGCGGCCCCGCGGCGGACGCGCAAAAGCGGCGGCTCCGATCAAAAGATGGGCGGGCGTGTTCATCCGGTCTTTCCCTTTGGCAGCAAATCAGGTCATCTGCGCGCCAAGATATAGGAGACCGCCATGGTTCGCGCCATCATGATTCAAGGTACTGGCAGCAATGTTGGGAAATCGGTTCTGGTCGCCGGATTGGCGCGTGCGTATACCCGGCGCGGATTGCGTGTGGCCCCGTTCAAGCCGCAGAACATGTCGAACAACGCCGCTGTCACGGAAAACGGGGGCGAGATCGGCCGGGCACAAGCGTTGCAGGCCCGCGCCGCCAAACGCCCGACGCATACGGATATGAACCCGATCCTGCTGAAGCCCGAAACCGACACTGGCGCGCAGATCATCGTGCAAGGGCAACGCGCGGGCACCATGAAAGCGGGCGATTACCGCAAGGACAAATCCAAACTGCTCGGCGCCGCGCTGGAGAGCTTTGACCGGCTGTGCAGCGACGCCGATCTGGTTCTGATCGAGGGCGCAGGTAGCCCGGCCGAGACCAACCTGCGCAAGGGCGACATCGCCAATATGGGCTTTGCCTGTGCCGCTGACGTGCCGGTTGTGCTGGTCGGTGACATTCACCGCGGCGGCGTGATTGCGCAGATCGTGGGCACACAGGCGGTTTTGGACGCAGGTGATCTGCAGATGATCAAGGGCTTTGCCGTCAACCGGTTCAAAGGCGATGTGTCGCTGTTTGATGAAGGGCGCGACGACATTGCCACGCGCACCGGATGGCCCTGTCTGGGCGTGGTCCCTTGGTTTCATGACGCGTGGAGACTGCCGGCCGAGGACATGATGGATATCCGCTCTCACAGCGGCGGTGCCTGTAAGGTCGTTGTACCTCAGCTAGAGAGGATGGCCAATTTCGACGACCTTGATCCGCTGTCCGCCGAACCCGGCGTCACGGTCGAGATCGTGCCCGCAGGCCGTCCCCTGCCCGGCGATGCCGATCTTGTGCTGCTGCCGGGCAGCAAGTCGACCATTGGCGACCTGACCTATTTCCGTGCGCAGGGCTGGGATATCGACCTTTATGCGCATGTCCGCCGTGGCGGTCACGTGCTGGGCCTGTGCGGCGGATACCAGATGCTGGGCAAAACCATTGCCGACCCCGAGGGCGTGGATGGCCGCCCCGGCACGGTTGAAGGGTTGGGTCTGCTGGATGTCACCACCACCATGGTCGGTCAAAAGCAGGTCACCCTGCGCACCGCTCATACGATCCCCGAGGGTGACCCCGTGACCGGATACGAGATTCACATGGGCCGCACCGAAGGCCCCGATTGCGCCCGCGCGTGGCTGGAGGTTGAAAATCGGCCCGAAGGTGCGGTGGACAAGACAGGGCGCATTCGCGGCAGCTATCTGCACGGACTGTTTTCGTCCGACGCATTCCGGGCACGCTATCTGGAACAGCTCGGCGCGAAATCAGACCTGTCTTATGAGGACGGTGTCGAGGACACGCTGGATGCGCTGGCGGATCACCTGGAACAGCACATGGATCTGGACCACCTGCTAGCGCTTGCACAACCTCCGGCGCGGTAGGGTTTAATCCAGGTTCTGCTCGGCCAGAGCGCGGTAAATCTCGCGCCGAACCATCTTGCGCACGTTACGTGTGATGCGCTGGCCCAGAACCCCTTGCAGTTCCTCGCGAACGACCTGAGCGATCAGGCCCCGCAGCGCATCTTCGTCCATTGTCAGCGCGGTTTGGGTGCTGGCCGGTTCAACAGGCTCTGGCTTGGTCGCGGCCTGCGGATCACGGACAAAGGTTGCCTTGGTCTCTGACTTGGGCTGTTCAGGCTCAGCCTGCGCGACGCTGGCGCTGTCCGAGACGATGAACTCATCCTCGGCATGCCATTTGAGCGCCTTGTTCGGCGTGCCGGAATAGGCGTCATCGCTCTCGCCGTCGGGCTCCCACTGGTCCTCGGTGCGGGCGATTGCGGCTTCCAGCGCTTCAATCTTTGCGCTCAGGCTGCCGACAAGTGCATCTTCGGACTGGGATTTGGTTTGCTGTTCGGCGGCGGGTTCTGCGTGTTTGACGATGTCACAGGCCCGCAAGAGCATCGGCTTGACGGAATCTTCGGCTTTGTACGTCGGGTCTGGCGCAGACGGCGATTCAACCGCCGTTTCGCTAACCCGCAGCGCATCGGTCAAAACCAGCCTGCCCGGTTTCCGTGCCGGGGGTGGGACCAGCGCACCGGGCGCTTTTCTGTCATTTTCGCTGACCAGACGCTTGATCGAGGACAAAACGTCCTCGATTCCCGCTTTTACGACTTTATCCGTCATTGTTCTCTACCGCTCTATCCTCGGGATCGAGTGTAGCCAAACAAACCGGACCTCACAACAGTGAGTCTTGACCGTTATTCGCGGCGCAACGCCTTGAGGACGCGATCCAGATCCCGGCTTTGACGGCTCACCTGTGCAGGTGCGCGCTTGACCAGGTTGTAGTAGAGGGTCGGATCATAGACCTGCACGGCCAGCCCCAAACGCTCGGCCGTCAGAAGGCCCTGCGCCTGCAGTAGCTGATAGGCAGCGCGCGACCGTTCGGTGCGTGACGCAACCTCGTTCAACTGCGCGTCCAGCAAGTCCTGCTGCGCGTTCAGAACGTCCAGCGTCGTCCGTGCGCCCAGTGTGGCTTCTTCGCGGATACCGTCAAAAGCCACTTGCGATGCACGCACCTGTTCAGTCGAGGCGCGCAGACTGGCCGTTGCTGCCTGAAAGTTCGCGTAGGCCGCCGACACGCCCTGAGTGATGTCTTTCTGCACATTCAGCAGGTTTGCGCGCGACGCGTCGCGGGTCGCCATCGCCCGGCGGACCTGAGCCGCCAGACCACCACCGGCATAAATCGGCTGGTTGAAGTTCAGCGAGATTGTCGCGTCTTCGACATCGTCATCATTGTCAAAGCTTTCGGTAATCCCCGCATCCGCGTTCAGGGTCAAGTTCGGACCCAGATTCGCGCGCTGCTGCTGGACCGCCAGGTCAAGCGCGCGCACTTCGTGTTGCGACGACAGGATGGCCGGATGGTTCCGCTGTGCGAAGGAAATCGCCTCAGATTCGGATCTGGGCAGGTTCGGCAAACGCGGTTGGCCTGCAGTTGCGCCCGGCTGTTTGCCCACGGCGTTGACATATTCCGCCTGAGCGGTGCTCAGGTTACCGCGCGCCACGGCCAGTTCAGCCTGCGCACTTGCCAGCTGCGCCTCGGACAGCGCAACGTCTGTGCGTGTCACCTCACCCACGTCAAAACGATCCTGCGATGCGCGCAGTTCTTCTGCCGACACGTCCACATCGTTGAGCTGAATCTGAACCGTCTCTTCCTGCAGAACCACATCCAGATAGGCGTTCACCGCACGGAACAGAACGGCCTGTTCGATGTCGATCAGGCTTTGGCGGGTCGATAACACGATTTCCTGGGCCGATTGTTTGCCCAGAACCGAAAAGCCGCCGTCATAGATCAGCTGGCTCAATGTTAGGCCGGTGAAGAAGTTGGACGGCTCAACGCGCGTTACCGCGTCACTGACAGTCGAGCGCGTGTAATCCTGACTGACCTGCACGGTCCAGTTGATGATCGGACGCAGCGCCGAGAGGGCAATGGCGACGTCTTCGTCAGCCGCCCGCAGCAATGCCCGGTTCTGTTCCAGCAAACCGCTGGTGTTGTAAGCCCCGATAAAGGCATCTGTCAGGTTGTCTGCCCAGACCGCCTTTCCCGGCACAGCACTCAGCGCTATTCCCGCCGTCAGTGCCAATGCCTTAACTACTTTCCCCCCCGTCCATGAACGCATAACCAAATCCTTCTCAAACCAAAATTACGCTGCCCTAGACACAGTTTGCGTGTTTGTTTTCAACTAATCAAGGCAGCAACACTAATAACGATGTGAACTATAGCGAAAATGCACGCTCAGTGCAAAATGCCTTTAAAACCGGCGCATTTGCGTTGAATCCGTGACGCCAGGTGACCCGTCCTCCGGATTTATACCCGATCCGAACCGTGCCCAGCTGCCCTTCGACGAACAGACAAGCGATGCGCCCGTGATCCTTGAGCTGCTCAAGCAGGGCATCCGGCACCTCTTCGACCCCACCCTGAACCATGATGACATCATAAGGCCCATGCTCTTGTGCGCCTTGTGCCAGTGGGCCCACATGCACGATCGCATTGTCGGCATCTGCCTCCATGAGAACAGTTTGCGCCTCGGCGGCCAAAGCTTCATCTTCCTCGACGGCAACAACAAGCTGCGCCATACGCGCCGCGACAGCCGTGGAATAGCCCATTGCGGGCGCAATATCCAAAACCGCTTCATCATTGCCGATATTCAACGCATCCAGTATTTTGGCCAGCGTCCGCGGCTCCAACATGCAACGCCCGTTCCCCAGCTCGATCAGTCCTTCGCTATAGGCGGCTTCGCGCTGCGCATCGGGCACGAAGTTCTCGCGCTGAACGGTCAGCATGGCGTCGATGATCGGAAATTTCGTAACATCAGAGGGCCGGATTTGCGTATCCACCATCGTGCGGCGACGGGTTGCGTAATCGGTCATTGGATCGCTCTTGTTTGTCCCAAGGGTGATTGGCTTGTGCCATATCCAAGGCAAGGCGGCAACGGCTATGGTACGGAAAGTTTGGTCAAATCACAGTCATTTGGAGACCGCCTGACAGACGCCGCGCAACCCGGCGGCCGATTTTTCCCATCTATCCTCTGGACGCCCCAAAAGAAAGGTGTTAAAACCCCTGCCACACCACAGCAAGTATTTGATTTTACTTGAAAAGGCGAGTTGGCGGAGTGGTGACGCAGCGGATTGCAAATCCGTGTACACCGGTTCGATTCCGGTACTCGCCTCCAACATATTGTGGTTTTTCGAGTAACTTCCGAATTTCGCCACAACATATAGCAATACCCAGTTCTCAAAGCTCGTAGCACACCTGCAGCACACTTTTTGAAAGCATTCTTGATTCAAAAAGTGTAGTGTCAACATACACTTTGAAATCAATGGTTTGGCACATGGCAACCGACAACAAGTCGATAAAAGTGAACGAACGTTTGACGCTTTACAGGCGTGATCGCAGTAGTCGGTGGCAAGCGCGGATCAAACTCGACAATGGAGACTGGCACCGCTTCTCGACGGGCACAAGAGACTTTGAAAAGGCGAAGGAAGCCGCGCAGCAAGAGTATTACACCGCTGACTACCGATCTCAGAACAATCTACCCCAAAGCACTCGCAAGTTCCGCCGCGTAGCTGAGTTTGCCAAGCAGCGAATGCGCGATGAACTTGAAGCAGGCGGTGGACGCATCGTGTTCAATGACTACATCACAGCAATCGATCGTTACCTCGACCCCTACTTCGGTAAAATGGATGTCGCATCTATTAAGGTTTCCCACCTACAAGCTTTCGATACATGGCGCACAAAAAAACTTGGACGCAAAGCTTCACATAGCACTATCAACACACATAACAGTGCCCTGAATCGCGTTTTCGATGAAGCTCTGCTCCAAGGATGGATAACCACCTCCATACGCCCCACCCTTCTCAACAAAGGTACGAAAACTCAGAGAAGAGGTTCTTTTTTGGTGGAAGAGTATCGGACTATCTACAAAGGTTTACGAACTTGGCACAATCACACCAAAAATCGGAAAACGCGTGAGACGCGTGAGGTTCTTAGGAACTATGTGCTCGTTCTGGCCAACACAGGTATCAGGCACGGCACGGAGGCACTTAACCTTAAGTGGAAGAACATTGCGTTGGTCGATATTGACGGCGAAAGGTACATAAGTATTTTTGTCTCTGGGAAGACTGGTGATCGACAGTTGATTGCGCGTGATAGAACACGAGCCTACTTGGACAGACAGCGAGACCTTAACCCCGCTCTAGCCAATATGACTTTCGACGAGTTAATAAAAAAACGAAGCGATGAGTGGGTTTTTCAAACGCGTAGTGGAGACAAAGCAGATCTTTTTAACCTCAGCCGCAGTTTCAGAGCGTTTCTTGAACACAATGACATGAGAATAGGAAGCGACGGCAGAACACGAACGCTGTATAGTTTTCGCCACTTCTATACGACACAAGCCTTGAAACGAGGCATGAACACTCACGCGCTTAGTCGCCAGCTTGGCAACAGTACTAAAGTCGTTGATCAATTCTACAGCGATCTCAGCCCACTTATGAACGCGGACCAGCATTCTGGGCGTGATCGACAGAAGTTGAAAGAAAAAGCGCAAGGCAAGGACGCCGGCGACCATGGAACAAACAGCGTGGCAGAAAAAGCATTTGAGATGCTCTTAACTGGTCGGCTAAGCGAAGAGGCACTTTTGAGCACTGTAGGCGCAGGAGGTGCGGCGTATGAGCCAACCACGCACATTAAGATGCTCGCCCTCGAAGCTGTAGAGGCTGGAAAGCTCACTGAGAGCGGACTCTTCCAGCTACTAAATCTTGGTTAGATAAAGATATTCAGTTTGAATGCACAAAAACTAACACCGGCCCTTCGACAATGTGAAAGTCCTTAGCGGACTCAATTCAATAAACCGGGTAGTGCTAGCTGCCGGGCAAACTTGGTTCCTAAATCATGTCTTTCATCGAAGTTTCGCAGGGCGTTAACAAGCTGATTGCGAGAATAAAAAACTGACGAAATCGAATTCTGATAACGCTCTTTTTCGTACCTCGTTACGGCCTCTAACCCATTGTTTTCTAGAACTTCATCAACGAAATCCACCAAGTCTTCCGCCGCATAAACATCCCACTCAAACACGCGCCTAATTGCTCGCACGGCATTACCAACCGAAGATGGAGTCGCGCGCAAATTCAGCCCTAACAATCTACTATTCAGAGTTGCAACATACTCATCCCGGCAAATTAGGCGCCTCGACTTGAGGTCATAGAGAACAGCGTCCCAATCAAAAAATGTTCCCTGCATCAAGTCTGAGAAACTAGAGCCCGGAACATGACCAGCTTTGAAAGCCCATGTCGTTTCAAGAGCCCAAAAATCAATTTTCCACCGAGGGCCATGGAAGCCAAACCCACCAAACTGATTGCGGGTCGCTCCCAATTCCTCGGCCAACTTAGCGACGTCATCCCTTGGTGCATCAATCACTAAGTCGACATCTGATTTAAAGCCTGAAACGCCTTTATGACCTAGGTCGCGGATCATACCGCCGATAACGGCAACTCTGTCGAAGCTCCAAAAGTGTTGATGCAATGTCGAACGAAGTTCCTGAACAGTCTTCGATTCATCACGCCAAAGGTAGTCATCCACCCTTCGCTTCAACGTTTTTTTGTTCGCTACAACAGTCACTGAGGCAAAGCCTTTATGTCCTTCCAAAGTTTCATCGCAAATGTATCAGTCATTCCAGATACCATGTCTGTCAACAGTCTAAGCTCAGCATAGCGCATAGTTTGAAAGTCTTTACTTCCATTCGCAAGCCGCTCTGCTTGCTCAATGTAGTTCGAACTTACTAAGGACCATCCGAATTTTGCTGCTGGAGATACACGGCGCGATGACAAATCATCAGGCTCTTCTCGGTCCGAAATTGCATTCCAGAAAAATGACATGATGTCTCCAATTGCGACTGCACCTACAGCTTCAGCCTTCAAAACACCCGCATTCGAAAAAGCATGATCTTGGGCAATCTTCTTAAGAAAATTGCAGAGTTCGCTGTTCTCCATAAGCGGCTCTAAATCTTCATCAAATTCAAAAATCTTTCCTTTGGACTTGATGAATTGAGCGCTTGCTTCGCTCAAGAGGGCCTCCATCAAATAGGCCCTCATGTAGTCGATCTTTATATCCCGAACCACAGATACATGCCGTTTACTTTTATCCGCCTTATCAAATGCTTTCTGAAGTCTCAGAACAAGGTCAGAATCCTTGTGACTATCCGAGCAGCGCAAACGGCAAAATACATCTTCAGGAGAGACGATACCTTTTTTCATGACGTCATTGACGTCAAGAATGCTGTAGGCCACGTCATCACACGCCTCCATTATCCAAGTTAATGGATGTCGTTGTCTTTCTGAAAGACCAGTTTCCTTCCTAAACCACTCAACAACATCATTCTCAGATGCAAAATACCCAACTTTTTTGTGTGCTGGCTTTTTCTTGTTTCGGTTTTCAGCTGCGACTGGGTACTTTAGGGAAGCTGCCAGCGTCGCCGCTGACAGATCCATACCAAGGTGATGGACATGCGTTTGCAGCTTAGTAACTAGGCGTAGTGTTTGTGGATTACCGTCAAACTTGATGAACTCTAAGTGGTATCGCGATGGAACTCCCCTATCTAACTCGTCACCTTCGTGCTTGGTATGCGAGAAGATCCAGCTTTTCCGCTTCTCAAACCACGCTCCAATTGCGGCCTCACCTTGGTGCCCAAACGGCGGATTACCTAGGTCGTGTGCCAGACCAATTGCCCAAAGGATGGGTTGAACGACTTTGTTTAAGTCAGCTTCGAAAACGCTGCTGTCCATCGACATTATTCGGGACCCAATTGAACGGGCCAAATTTGCGACCTCATGAGAATGCGTCAGGCGAGTTCTCACGCCATCGTTTTCATCCATCGGCCACACTTGGGTCTTGTCCGACAAACGTCGTACCGGCGTCGAAAACAGCAACCGGTCGTAGTCTTGTTGGAAAACTGATCGCCACGTCAACGGATCATGGTCTTCCGTTTCACCTTCGGTAGCGCTGACCTCTTTGTCGCGAGGCCGCCGTGCGTCAGACCAAATGCTCAAATTCAAAATACTTCCCCTTAAATCAACGATATTTCGCGATGCTAGTTCCAACTGCCACAATATCCTGTGTCACGCAACACATCGAATTTTCTCTTTTTGCACTTAACCGGTTGGCAGAAAAAAGCTCAGTTGCTTCTTCAAGCGCAGAGAATCTTCAAGTGAAATTGTGTGTGGGAAACGCCGTTGGTTGCCAGAAGGTGTAATAACTTCCAAGTCCGGATTCGCAAAGATTGCCGCGTGAATGTCGTCGCTGTGAGCCGGCGTATCGTTGTAGATACTCTGGTAAAAGTCTGCGACGCCGATGGTATCGCCGCCCTCTGAAACCAGCTTCGGGATGTCGTCGGGCAATTGACTTCTGGCTGCTTCTCTTGCTCCGGCATCAAACAGGTAAAGCGAACCTTTTTCGTGTTCTGGGTCGTAGGACAACATACGCAACCCTGCACGACCGAAGTGGGCTTGTTCGCTGCTATTATCGTGGAGAACATCATTATAGACTTGGCGGGCTCTATAACTGTTCGCGAAATGCATAAACCAGTATCTCCAACCGTTAGGATTGTGGATGGAAAATGGTGTAACAATAGGGTGCGCATTGGCCAAAATGTTCAAAAACAATACCTTCTGCCGAACCCAACCACTCATTTTTACTAAGCAAACTATCCGTAAACGACAAAGCCCCGGAGCCAAGGTCAAGGTGCTTTAGACGTTTCCGAACCATATCCGGATTACTACGGTCCAGATAGGTTAGCAAAGCCTCTACAGCATACGTCAGGAAAATCTCGACTGACTTCTCCGAACGAACCAATCTAGCAATAGTCGAGCGTTGCACACGGCTGTGCCCGCATTGATCCAGATTGTAAATTACGTTCCGGTATCGACCACTCTCTAGCTTGGTGACAAATTCGTCGATCTGGGCTTCAAATTCCGCCTCGTAGAACTCAATTTTTAGAGATGTGTTCGAGCCCTCTTCTTTCGACAAGGCCAACAACGGCGCAACGGCTTGTGGCAGATTGCCTATTGCTTCTGGATCGGTGTCATTCAGAAGCATCAAGCAATCAACTTCGACGGTAGGCATCCCCTCTGAAGCCCGCCTAACATTAATTTCTTTCACTGTGTCCAGGAGTGTCCGAGCGAAAATAATCGGTGATCCTGGACTTCCGTCCTCATACATCCCTCCGCCTGCAAAACCATCGACTACAGCCAATCGGAAGCGGCGAGTGTTTGGGTTTTTACACCTCTCCAAAAGGTACCGGCGAAAATACTCACCGAGAATCTTATGTTTACGTTTGGAATGCTCTTCGAGGGTAGCGCCCTCTTTCCACTGGTATGGCTTTTCAACCAAAGTATTTAGACCTCAAATTGAATTGACTACGGGCATTTCATCCCAAGTTTGACCGCGATACGTTCGGCCATTTTGCTTTTTTGATCGACGTTTGTTGTCTTTTCCCCACGCTCCCCACTGCTTAAAGAAAAATGCAGTGTTGTAGTTGCGACAGGCATCATGAATTTCATCTATCCACGTCTCCTGTATTGGTCTGGCTCTCGGTCCGCTTTCGCCGCCGACAATCGCCCAATCGATTCCCGTGAGGTCTACCATTCCAACCCTACCAATCAAAGGTTCGAATGAAATAAATCTAATAGTTGCAGGCACTTCACGAAGCTCATCGATACGGTGCACAACGTTTTCGTCTTCCACGCTCGTACCTAACCAAACATTTCGCAACGTAGGCAACGTCCCACCTGCCGCCAACTCAGACAAACGATCCGGGCGTTTTGTCAGTATCTGGTAACTATGGTGAGGAGTGTCCCTCATCACCGACCAGACTTTTGCAATAAATTCTGTTGAGACCGATGGATGAAATAGATCACTCATCGAATTAACAAAAACTTTCCTAGGTTTTTTCCATCGAATAGGAATTTCCAAGGCTTTGTGATCTTCATGGACAATACCCTTCCACACTGCTCTAGAGCCGGATTTTCGGGTTAGCCCCCTGTATTTCTCAACGCCCATCGCCTCCAAACGACGAGCCATCTGCATGGCATAACAATTGGTGCAACCGGCAGACATGACGCTGCACCCAGCAACAGGGTTCCAAGTTGAATCTGTCCACTCGATTGAGGTTTCACTCATGCTACACCTTCCAATGCAAATCTACGCCAAAGAGAACAAAGTGGCAACATTTATGCTCAATGGACTAAGAACGTACAATGCACTTTTTGGTCACCGCATCAATAACGACCCCTACTAAAACAAGAAAATCCGGCTCTTGACGCAGATAGCTAGCTGTAAGGACGCAAAGCAAAGTTGGGCATTACGCGGCGTCGACCATGGGCGATCCAGTCCAACAAATCCAATCTCCAACGCGCTCCAGCTAAATAGCTTGAGGAGAATCACAACGATGAATGAACTAGAGAACTGGCTGCGAGCACTACAGCAAACCTTCGATGCCCTGCCCAAACATCAGCAAATACATGCAACTCGACGACTTTTGGAAACGACCAGTGAATGCCTGCGTCGTTTGAAATTGAATGAGGCGCAAGCGAGGTCAACGCCAAATAGAACAACCGCGAAGCGCCGAGAAACACAACTTGATCCGAAACCTCCCCGAAAGCCTGTTCGCGTAGCGGAACCTTCAAGACCTAAGAAACCAAAATACTCAGGCAATCACAGCCCGGCTGCAAGTAGAAGATAAATAACTTAGTCAGCTAAGGCAGATACTCGGTAGTTCGGGGCAAGTGCTGCGCCATGCAGTTCGAGGATTTGAGTGTCCGTAGGTCGAACACGGCCACCGCGCCCTGATCAAAACGCAAAAATTATTGGGAGAACTTAAATGTTATTGATGGAGCAGGTTTACAGAAAACTTAGAGCAGAAGAATTAATCGACACAGCTGAAGACTTTAGCATGAACTGGTGCAACTGCAGTCGGAGCTGGTTTGCGGTGCAAAGGAACAGCAAAAGCGACTTCAGCGTAAGAACTGCGATTGATTGCCTTCGTCACGCTCAAGCCAAACTCGCGATCGCGCATGTGCGCAAAAAGCGCATGGGCGGTATCGTTGACTCAGAAATTGTAGCGCTACGAGAAGTAATTTGTTCCTTGGAAGAATACTTGCGGGAGCAGCACAGTATTTTGGCTGTGGTTACTGAAAACGTGCCTAAACCCAAAATGTTATAAATTTCATAATCTCTAACATTCTTCAAATATCCGATTTTTTCTCAAAGACTTAGCGTGAGTTATATTTTCGGTCGATCGCTAAAATGTGTGAGTTTACAATGCACTAAAATGGAACCACACATATTAGGTGAATTATGAAACAAGCCAAGATACTGACAGAAGCGGAACAAAAACGGGTCTATGCAATTATTGACGCCCATCGTTACAGGTCAAGAAATCGCGCAATATTCGCCCTAAGCTTTTTTGCCGGTCTTCGTGCATGCGAGATAGCCGGACTAAAAGTCGGCGACGTATACGATGCGCGGGGACAAGTGCGCGACACGCTGTTCTTAGCAGCTAATCAGACCAAAGGTGACGAAGCGAACTCAATACTGGTTAGCAAGCGCCTTGCCAAAGCTCTAGCTAAATACGCTGCCACCTACCCTCGATACATCCAAAACCCGCAAGCGGCGCTTATATTCAGCGCAAAGCGTGGCGGATTCAGCGCGCAAACTATCGTTAACCTGTTTGCTCGTTTCTATGAACTTGCGGGAGTCAAAGGTGCTAGCAGCCACAGCGGACGCCGGCAATTTTTAACTGAGCTTGCTGACAAGGGCGTAAGCGTCCGCGTCATACAAGCTCTAGCTCGCCACAAAGACATTAGCACGACCCAGCGTTACATTGACTACAATGAAAATAAACTTCGAAATGCGATTGAACTTGTATAGGCGAGCTATGTTCCAATCTGCAATCTGGCTCCAAACAAACATACTAGTCGAGCAATTGTTGATCAAATACCAACGAGTGCCAGAAACACTCCCAAACAAGGCAATCTGATCTCAGTACCCTTCGAGTTCCTGCCAAGGCTTCACTAAGTTCCCGAAGCGGACATACTTGCTTTCGAAACTTAGCTCGACGGTTCCAATTGCACCGTTACGTTGCTTTGCAACAATGACATCAGCAACTCCGTGCACTCGCTCCATATGATCCGTCCATTCCGCCATTGCCTGAAGATCGTAGTCTTCCGGCCTCTGTTGATCTGTATAGAACTCTTCTCTGTGCAAAAATAGCACAGTATCAGCAACTTGGCTTACAACCCCAATTTCATTGAGGTCAGTAATCTTTGGGCGCTTATCGCTCCGCCTTAAGATCGCTTTGCCGATATTTGAAGTCACTAAAACACAGATATCTTCACTTCTGGCCAAGTGTTTAAATGCTTTCAGTATTCCCTCAATTTCGGTCGCATGTCTTGTTGCGCTTGTCCGGTTCTCAGATAAATCGTCGATCATATCGATCACAAGTAAATTGAGACCGACTTCGCGCTTGAGTTTCACCGCCCTTGCGACCAATGCCTCAGCACCTCCAAACGTATCATCAATGAAAAGAGGGATACTTTCTAACGTCTTAGCGGCATCGACATAGCGCCTAAATTCAGGTTCGGTCAGGTCCCCCCGTTGGATATTCTCTACTGGCACTTCACATTCAAGTGCTAATATCCGTTGTGCAAGTTGTCCTGCTTTAAGCTGAAGAGAGAAAAAACCAACGTTACCGCCTCTAAAATTGCGTGCAGAGCTATCGTTAAACTGAGTAGCCTTGGCAACGTTGAAAGCGATCTGCGTTACAAGTGCTGTTTTACCCATTGAAGGGGCTGCAGCTAAGACAATGAGGTCGGACTGATTCAATCCACCAATTTTTAGATCTAAGTCGTGAAAACCCGTCGGTATCCCGGAAATTCGCCCGTCTCTTTTGATAGCCAGGTTGGCTTCGTTTACTGCATCGACCACCGAATGCAAAAACGGCTTGAAGCCGGTTTCTTCGATCTTCTCCGGAAGAGGCGAGGAAACCTGCTCAGCCAGTTCTTTCATTTGCTCTGCAGTCACGTGCTTTGGCAGGTCGGTATCAATTATGAAGGACGAGAGGTCAGAACCACGGAAGTCCACGTCTGCGAACGAAAGCTGCTTAAAGTCGGAACTTGGATCAAGTCCTGAAATCGCACACAAATCCGTCAGAACTGCTGAGTTTGATTGTCGGACAGCTTTCAACAGAGGCAGATTGGGCGAGAACACGCTGACTTTTTTCATTAACTTCACGCTGGGATTGTTACTTTGTGGACCGCGATTTTCTAACTTCGATGCTACCACGTGCAAGAACAACTTCGCCTTCGGGCGGGGTCAAACCATCTATTCTATTTTGCTCCTCAAGCATTTTCATAGTCAGCAATCGCTCAATTTGCGTTCTGTTTTTCTTAGCCCAACGTTCCTCATTACGTTCTTCCCCCAACGGAACGTAAACACAGTCACGCTTCCGAGCCCGAAGCTCAACGGTTGCAGTAAATTTCTTACCTTTAGTCGGATTGAGAAAGCACAGCGGGTTAGACGCACCTTCCACAACACCATCACCTAGAGGTGTTAAATAACCTCCACGCAAGTCGCCATTCGGTTCGTTAGGGTCTCCAATAATCTCATGACCAATTTGCCATCGGTTCGCACCAACCCAACGAACAATTCTAAAATTTAAATGGCTCTCTATCGACTGTGTGTTACCTGTTTGCAGGGATTTTCGTACTTCGCCATGCATTGAACTTTCAATCCCCAGCGCTGATAGGACTTTTGAGAGCTTTAGAGATATGCCACCAGAAGCGGATACTTTCTTTGCATCTGAGCTTTCACTCTCTCTCCGTAACAAGTGTTGAAACTGCTCCTTTGGAAGAGATCTTTGGTACCGACCTTCGCGAGAAACTTCACAGTCGGACGCAACGATTTCAATAAATGCCCTACGAAAGCTAAGCTTAAAACCAAAGCCATCTGCGTCTGTGAACTCTTGTTCACCAAAAGACGCTTCGATTTCGAAAGGTACATTAGCAAAGACTGCCTCTCCTTGCCGAGGTAAAAACAGTTCAAGGTCCGCTGCGTAACGTGCAGCGCTTGTAGGACCAAAACGAGAAATACGGGCATCTTCCATTTTGCACATCATATGGTTGTAGAGCTTTGATGCAACACAGAATAAAGACGAGTTTTCCACATATGATCGAGCGCCTGCACTATAACTGGACCAGAAGGCTTGATCATCGTCGTGACATTGATCAGATGCCCTTTTTCGAAAATGGGTTGATTGCTAGTATTCGCTCACGCAGCACGCAGCAAACAGCGCCAACTGAGCATTCCCTGCACATCGCGCAGATGATAAGGCTCCCGCCATGTGTCGCTGATTAAGCATGAAGATCCATCGAGCACCTGAGCGTTGTTGGCTTCAGCATCTTGAAAAAGCTGCGTTTAATAACTTCGTGACTTCATAAGTGATGCGATCTTGATGCGAGCCAGAGCCAGTGACTGACAACAATCTCAAAATTGAATGGAACGACGACAACAAAGGGATAAATGTACCCGCCAAGGTGACTGACGCCCTAATAGACCTTGTTTCGCCGTTCACATCTTCTTTTCGGCAGATTGCCAACGGTATCGACCTTTGGGGCGAACGTCGAAGCGTTGAGTACATCGTGGAAACGCTCAGGCGAACAAAAGAAATTGCCGAGTTCGAAGGCATTCCGATCACACCAAAACCGCGAAAGCTGATCGCCGAATGGACCCGGAATGTCGCATTAGAAGACGATGAACTGTTGCGAGATAAATGGGCGAGGTTGTTGCTCAATAGTTCGACTGAGTTTCGATCCAGGGACGTAATTTTTGCGGGGTATCTATCTCGTATCGGCCACGCTGAAGCACTGATTCTGGATGAGCTATGGCAAAAAACCGTATGGTCTGACCGCAACCACGACACCACATTGCTTCATGAAATAGCTGGAATCGGTGCGAACACTCCGATGCCACACCAAGGCTACCTTTCTTTAATTGATATCAAGCTTCCGAATATTCCGGTTGCGCAGCCAGAACGGCAACAATGGGATGAGTTAGCAGCAGATGTTGCTTCCAAGTTCCGTGATCTAGGAGGGATCGCTGCAACTGTAACACTTCGCAAGTCAATAAGTCATCAACTGGAAAGCGGCGGATATGGATCACCACTTGGTCGGTCGCACTGCAAACCTGATGAACTACATATTGCTCACGACTTTCAAGCTTTAGGTATCTTTGAGCGTTTCGATTTTGTGGTTCCGAAACAGCTTGGCGTTAGTGCATTCGAGCCTGACGTCGAAGTAAATTTACTTGCGCCAAGCCTTATGGGCTTGGAGTTTCTGCGGGCTGTTACTACCTCGGCGTCTCAAGGATTCCGGCGCTAAGCGCTCCTAGAAAAAGACGGAAAATCAGCCCATTTCGAAGCCGATCCTTAGCAAGCTAATAAATACAAACATGTGCAAGAGCAGCGACCCACTGCCGGGACACACATCCGCGCATAGCGCCCTACCAACGACATTGAGTTTGCCAGCAAATGCTGTAGCCATCGGAACTTGTCAGCGCAGAACGCCTTAGCGGAGGCGAGCAACAAGCAAAGTCGCAACTGGCTTGGAAAACATTATGCGATGGAACGAGAAGAGAGGCTGAGAAATCAGTAACTCGTATGTGCTGCGGTGGCGGCTGATGGCTGCCGTAGTGTTGCGTTGGGAATAACTCTACGCACTTAAAGGTAACAGCCTAACCCTACCTCCCAGATCTAGCTGGTTGTGCGCATCAGATGGTGGACGGTCCTTACAGAATGCCGAAGCAGATGAGAGGCGTACAGCCTCTCTATGGCTTCAAATCCTACAGAATACCCCCTTTTAAACAAATGAAATGAAAATGCGTTGATGTGACCATCGAAGGTTTGCGACGCAAAACGAAGATGACACAGACAGCGCCTGTGGAGCTGCGGAGCAGTGACACATGAACCATCCTTCACAATGATGCTTTCAACAACCCTGACGTGATCTATGTTAGTTGCGATTTGCCCAACTGACCTGCAATATCAATGCTCGAATTCCGCACCACGCGGCTTGAATACGCCATCGAATGATGTTGTTGGAGCAACAGCACTGGGCGAAGTATTGAAATCGCGACAATACCCCAATAGTTCAGAGTTTTCCTATTCATGAACTACCTCGGTTTTTGGTTACTATCGCCAAGCACGCCAGCAGTGCTTCATTTTCACACCCTCGATAGTGCTTTCGTACGGGTCATACTCGACGATTCCGCTGGAATCGCTAAAGCAACGAGGGTCGTTAGGAATCGGCTGAACATATTCAACTTCTTCTGTGAAAACTTCGACCTGAAACACCTGATAGTCAGAAGTTATCAAGTGCACCCAAGTCCCATCGACACCTTTACCTTCACCAATGCAGTGATTGATGGCCACATTGCTATCAAGCAAACCATACTTCTCATCTATAGCTTGCACAGTCAAAGCAGCGGAGGCCCCGAAATTTGGGCATGCGGATCGAATTGATGGAATGTCAATCGACGCCGCTCGGGCTTCTGTAGAATATCCTGCTTGAACACAAACCACGAGCAGCCCCGCCAAGTACCCTCGACTTTTGATCCTCATGCCTTTTGACCTCTTTAGTTACTGTCTTTCACATGTCGCTCGGCTTTAAAAGCCGATACTTGACACATAATGGTATTTTCAATCCGATCTCAACCTGTAATTTTCGAACTAAAAGCCGAGTATGGCAGTAGATTTGAAGACAGAGATCGGGTTTCGTGTAAAATCTGCACGCAAGCTCCAGAATATGACGCAGGCTGAACTGGCAGAAGCAATAAACAAGTCTTTTGAGACCGTTTCCAACCTAGAGCGTGGAAAGACCGCACCAAGTTTCACTACACTGTGCGATATGTCAGCAGCGCTCAACGTCGAGTTGAAATATTTTTTTGACTTTGACACGGAGTCCACATCACCGCAAAGAAGCCGCATGCTTAGCGAACTGGACGCGATCACTAGATCAGCAACCGATACCCAATTAGCTCTGATTACAGAGCTTGCGAAAGTAGCCGCTTCGAAGGCTTAGGAGGCGTCAAGCTTAGCGCACTTGTCCATTAGCAAATGCGCTGCATAACGTGTAGTCATGTCGTCGAATGGTGATCACACGGGCATAGTGCCTTGCTCGCGTTTGGAAGTTGGAACAAAACATTACGCAAAACTATGCCACCTATTCATTCTGCGCGGCGTCGTCTTATATCATCAACGTCCTCCGCGTCAGTTCCGCCAGTTTCTCCTTGCTCAATGCTGAAACAAATACGTGTCCGGCAACATATTCGATCTACTGAAACCTAACCATAAGCATCTGTTAACATACAAAAAGCGCCACCATTCGTGACGCTTTTTCTTTCATGCAGCTTTACGCTTTCTTGCATCCATTACAATGCGCTCAAGTTGCCTCAACACACTTCTTATGTCCCCATTCTCATGCTGAATAGCTTCCAATATTTGTCCATCGGTAAGCGACATGCATTCATTGGAGAATATTCGTTTGCAGAGCGGTAACAGTGCTTCAGGCGACAACGCGGGCATTTCTATGATATCGCAACGGCTTTGAATTGCGCCATCGATGCGGTGCAGGTGATTAGTCGTAAAAACAAATCCGTGTGTACCCGAATACCGATCCATAAGCGCACGCACCTTGGCTTGTTGTAGTGGATGAACAAGGTCGAACTCATCGAAAACAGCGTAGGCGAAACTCTGTCCGGACATTTGCCAACCACGTTCGACCAACTCTAGTTGATCCGATTCAAAGTCAGCGCCGTTCAGTACGTCAACGTCCATTTCAAAGCCTGCGCTAACCTCTTGTCTCGACTGATTTGCTACGACATGCGCAGCTGCCGATTTTGAGCTTCCGAAAGGCCCGTACAGCAAAATGTCCCCTGATGCTGCGCCAGTTGCGTATTTCTCAAGTTTCTTGCGCGATATGTCCGTTTGAAAGACCAAATCGGCAAAGGTCGTTGGCTTGTATTTGTTTGCAAGCATTTTTCCATTCCTTTGATTAAATGGGCGGGAAGTTTGCCCCGCCCGTGTGCATTGAGATCAAGCGGCTTGAGCCTGCTCAGCGGCAATAGCTGCTGCTTGTTCGCTATCGAGTGCTTTTTGGGTTTGCTTTGATTCGACTTCTTGCTGTCGGTGCTTTTGACTTTGTTCTTTGCCTACTTGCTCAAGCGCAGCGTTAACGACTGAGTTTGCACTGGTTTCGTAGACCATGCTGTAGCTGCCATCTGCTTCCTGTCGCATGACCGCAACGAACAAGCTATGTTCCGCACCGTCGGCGGCTTTGCGGGTCGGTGCGTTGATCTTAAAAGGCTCGACAAGCGCGTCGATTTTGCTGAGCTTCTCTTGGGCAAATGCAATGTTGTCTTTGCGCACTTGTGCAGGTGTTTTACCGTTTGGCTTGGAACGACGCAGTTCTTCGATACCGCCACGCTTGGAAATAAACGTACTCATACTTTCGCCTGGCGACTTTTCATCGGCGGCGATTGTGATTACGCGAGCATAGCCATAAGCGCGCTTCTGGAAGCTGGAGTCAAACACAGCGCGGACGATGCGTGTAGCAAGACTGGCACCTTCATTGAATGCGATTTTGTTGGCACGCAGGTGATCGTTAAGCGCCTTGCACTTAGGCGCATTGCCTTTCAATTCATTATGGAAATCAAGACACTCGCTGAGCAGCTCGTAGAGTTCTTCATTGCTGCGCTTGTAAGTGCCCCGCTCCCAGGTCTCACGCTTTTGCGCTAGCTCAATGGCCTTGGTTTCGATGTAGGTTGCGATTGAGGTGTTAATTTTGTTGCTCATGTTAATCTCCGTTGTTTGAGCTTCGTTTCTGCCGCTCTCATCAGCGACAATCACAACGTAGCAGCCGCTAACCCACTATCTGGATATCTGTGATAATATGTGTATTAGTGGGTTAATGTTTGCACCTCAAAATCAAGTCTCAAACGACGACTGGCGATGACTGATCGAGCCCCTCTCAAAACACTTCCGACTGATTTTAGGAGGAGCGATCTCTGGGCCACCAAAGTGGGCTTTTACATGCTGTGGGTCGAATATCTTGCACTAAGCCCGAGCTACGAGCTGGCGCGCCTGTATCAGTCTGGCAAGTTGACACCTGAACAGAACAAGAAGTTGCCTGAAGACTTCGACAAGATACTAGCGGTATTTGACGATTTCGGCGACGTACAGAGAGTCCTTTTCTTAGATTGGTGGCGAGAGAGAGGAATGGAGCTATGCGGTTTTCGCGGAGAAAAACCAAAGGTTTCGAAAATCGCTGCAATAGGTAAGAAGCGCGAGCCTACAGCAGCAACTTTTGATCGCGTAGCTGACTATCTCAACGACGATTGGATCGCTCAGGGGAGTCAAAATACGTTACTCGTTGCAGTCCCAATCGGCTTACCCAAATCGCGTATCGCAAAGGAAATTAACGCCTTATTGGACACCTATCCAAAGCGCGACAAAGTACTTTCACCACCAAATCCAAAGTACATTTTGGCCGGTAAGCGGCAAAACAAAGACATGCTGTTTCGGTATCTTCATGTATTGCGCTTCAAGGCGTTACACCCATCGCTTGAACTTTGGCGGCTGGGTGTTCGTTCAAATGTCAGTGACACCTACAGTCCAGAACTCGAGCACGATGCAAAGGTCATCGCAAACGAAGACAGCTATGATCGTATGATGCTGACCATACTGACGAGTCGAGCCATTCAAAGAGGCCGACTAATAGCTGAAAACGCAGCACGCGGAATTTTCCCAAGCTACAGCAACTGCGCGCATGCCGTCGAGTTCGACTACGGAGAGACTAACAAGTTGTTTCAATCTCGGTACAAGTGGCAGAAAACGCAAGCTGCTAAAACACGACGATAGCGTCAAAGCTATGCTACAATAATCTGCACTACTGGGATGGCAACCAACGCTTGTTAAACACTCTGTTCAACACATACATTTGTGAAAAATCCTGCAAGGGGATTTACACAAACTGTAGCACACTTTAAAATTTTCCACATAACTCATTGTTTCAAATATGTTTTTATATGGTCAAGTTATTGCAAATCCGTGTACACCGGTTCGATTCCGGTACTCGCCTCCACTACTTTTCAATGGGTTAGAAGCATTGGCAATTTCTGCCGAAGCGCATTTTACAATCCATTTTACAATTCCGTTCACGCTTTGCTCTCCTTGGCCTCACTTAGAAGCGTCAAAACGTCATCAGTTTCACCCGGCGAAACCTGCGCGTAACGCTCAATCATTGCCGCAGCAGTGCGCAGAGAGCCTGACTATCGAACTGAGGATAGCGCCACCCAGCGAAACAGAGGAAGATGACGCGGACGAAACCGTTGATGAGAGTGAAGCCGAAATCTACGATCAATTGTTGGAAACGCAAAACCAGTTGATCTTCCCAGAGCCTAGTGATGACCCAATTCTCGGGATACCAAAACTAAAAGATGATGAAGGTTAAGGCGATTTGGTTGTGAGAGAGTTCGCAACCAAATCCCGCAACAAATCCCGCAACATTTCTTGGTTACGAAGAATGTGAGATTCGCTTAAGTATCTGTTTTATTATCAATTAGTTCAGAGTGGGTTCGATTTCAAAACAGGTACTCGCCTCCACTTCTCCAGTTTTCGGCCAACCGACCAAAGCCCTTCGCTTGCGTCATTCGGCCCCACGCCCTTGGGGGATGACCTCGTATCCGGGTTCTTCGGGCTCATCGTCCAGCATCTCAGTCGGAAAACCCGGCGCGGTGATGTTCAGACCTGTGGCCTCTTCCAGCCGCTTGATGATATTGGGCGACAATTCGCGCGGGCCAAAGCGGGCAATCCCGTCGTCAAAGATACGGATCATCGCCGGGTTGATCTCAAGCGGGACCCCGGCCCGGTCGGCGACGTCCTGAAACAGGCCGATATCCTTTTTCACAAGGTCCATCGTGAACGAAATATCGCGTGAGCCGTTCAGGATGACCTGGCTTTCGGTCTCATGCACAAAGGACGTGCCAGACGAGATCTTGATGGCCTCGTAGGTCGTGTTCAGGTCCATACCCGCAGCTTTGGCCGTCACCAGCGCCTCGCAGCATGTGATCAGGTTGGCCGTGGCCAGATAGTTGGTCATCACTTTCAGAACCGAGGCCGTGCCCAAATCGCCGGTATGCAGCACCCGGCGGCCCATCGTGGTCAGGAACGGCAGGATGCGCTCAAAGGTATCGCGGTCACAGCCTGCGAAAATCGAGATATTACCCGTCGCCGCCCGGTGGCATCCGCCTGACACAGGGCAATCGACAGCCGCACCACCGGCCTTGATGACCATGGCGCCAAGGCGCTTGACCTCGGCCTCGTCGGTGGTGGACATCTCCATCCAGATTTTGCCCGGACGGACCTCGGGCAGCATCTCTTGCATCACGGCGTCTGACGCGGTCGGGGAAGGCAGGCACGTGATCACCGCCTCGCAATCGCGCATCAGCTGGGCCGGTCCCTCGGCCGCTATGGCCCCTTTTGCCACAAACGCTGCGACCAAATCCGGATTGAGATCGTGAACCGTCAGATCAATCCCGTTGCGCAACAGCGAACCTGACAGCTTGCCGCCGACATTGCCCAGCCCGATAAACCCTACCTTCATGCGACACGCCCTCCCGCTTGTGTTCTGGTTCCATGCCAGCACGTTGGCAACCGGGGATCATGCCGCCCAGCGACGCAGACAGGTCGCTTTTTACCCGCCCTGCCGCGGATCGGCGCGACTCGCTTGACAAGCGGGCCAACACTGCCGCATGTCGCTGTCGTTGGTGTCTGCATGTGCAGATGAAAAGGGAATGCGTCAGCGGGTCATCCGTCAAACGCAGCCGCCCCCGCGACCGTGACCGGAGAGGGTGCCCAAAGCCACTGGCCCAATAGGACCGGGAAGGCGGGACATCTGCCAGAGTGATCCTCTGACATCCGCAAGCCGGGAGACCTGCCAGCGCCCGAACTAGAAACCGGACGGGGTGATCCGGTGTCGGGTCCATGTACCGACGTGGCCCGCATGAAACCCCGTCCCCCGCGAAGAGGATTTGGGGGGATGAGAGACGTGACCGAAAGCGCGCCAGTCGAACTACTGGTCTGCACCACCTGTCGCCGTGGCCTGCCGGTTGAGGATGACGCCCAACGGCCCGGCACCTTGTTGCACAAGGCGCTGGCAGAGGCCGAGTTGCCCGAGGGGATCGAGCTGAAACCGGTCGAGTGCCTGTCGAACTGCGATCAGGGGTGTTCAATCGTGCTGCGCGGTGGCCCTGCGCGCTGGACCTTTGTCTATGAGAACCTCAATGAAACCGACCATGTCGAGACCATCATCGAAGGCGTGACCAAATATCTCGCGACCGAGGACGGTCTGGTCAAATGGCGCGAACGCCCTGAACATTTCCGCAAAAACTGTGCGGCCCGCATTCCCCCGATTGGAGCCCTGAAATGAGCACTCTTGAAAAACTTCCCGTCACTGTGATCACCGGCTTTTTGGGCTCGGGCAAAACCACCTTGGTGCGTCACCTAATGCAGAACCCGCAGGGCAAACGTCTGGCCGTTGTGGTCAACGAGTTTGGCGATGTGGGTGTGGATGGCGACATCCTGAAATCCTGCGCCATCCCGGATTGCCCGGCCGAGAACATCATGGAACTGGCAAATGGCTGCATCTGCTGCACCGTGGCCGATGATTTCATCCCCACGATTGAGGCGCTTATGGCGTTGGAGCCGCGCCCGGATCACATCCTGATCGAAACCTCTGGCCTCGCCCTGCCCAAGCCGTTGCTGAAGGCGTTCGACTGGCCCGATATCCGCTCGAAGATCACTGTGGATGGCGTGATCGCGCTGGCCGATGCCGAGGCCGTCGCCGCCGGTCGGTTTGCGCCCAATGTCGAGGCGGTGGATGCCCAGCGTCTGGCCGATGACTCGATTGATCACGAAACACCCCTGTCCGAGGTGTTCGAAGATCAGATTTCCTGCGCCGACATCATCCTGCTGACCAAGCCTGATCTGGCTGGCCCCGAAGGCGTGGCCAAAGCCAAAGAGTTCATCGCAGCCGAGGCTCCGCGCCCCCTGCCTGTCGTCGAGGTCGCCGAAGGCGCTGTGGATGTGCGCGTCGTGTTGGGTCTGGAGGCCGCGGCAGAGGATGACATGGACGCGCGTCCGTCGCATCATGACGGCCACCACGATCACGAACATGACGATTTCGAAAGCATCATTGTCGAGCTGCCGGAACAGACCGATCCTGCCGATCTGGTGGCGAAAATCGAACGCCTGGCAAATGAGAAGAACATCCTACGCGTCAAAGGTTATGCCGCCGTACAGGGCAAACCGATGCGTCTGCTGGTGCAGGCCGTGGGTGCGCGCGTCCGTCACCAATATGACCGCCCGTGGGAACCCGGCGAAGAGCGTCGCTCGCGTCTGGTCGTCATTGCCGAGCATGACGACATCAAAGAGGCTGAAATCCGCGATATCCTCGTGGGCGTGACCGAGGCCGCCGAGTAAGCCATGCACGTCGTCTTTCGCGAAAGCCACGGGTTAGAGGAAACCGAAACCCCAACCGATCTGGGCCAGAGCCCTGCGGATTTGGTGGTGCTGTCCTTTTCGGACAGCGACCTTGGCGCTTTTGCGGCGGGCTGGCATCGCGGTGGCGGGCCCGAAGGGCGCATGCCGACAATGCGGCTGGCCAATCTGACGGCGCTGAAACATCCCCTGTCCGTTGACACCTATGTCGAACAGACGTTGGAGGGGGCAAAGGGCATCCTGATCCGTCTGATCGGCGGGGTGCCCTATTGGGCCTACGGGTTGCAGCAGGTTCTGGCGCTGGCGCAGGCCAAGGGATTGGCTCTGGCCGTCCTGCCCGCCGATGGGCGCGAAGATACACGATTGGATGAGTTTTCCACCCTGCCCGTCTCAACCCTGCGCCGTCTGGCGCATCTGTGTGACACGGGTGGCGAAGTTGCAGCGCAGGCCGCGCTGGCGCAAATGGCATTGGCCGCCGGGCTTTATGCCGGGCCGGTGATGGGTGCGAAAACCATCCCCGAATGCGGTGCATGGTGCCCGGATCGCGGCGTGATTCCGATGGATGAAGCGTTCTCTGGCGATGCCAAACGCATCCTTGTGACCTTCTACCGCGCCTATCTGACATCCGCCGACACCGCGCCCGTTGCGGCTTTGATCCGCAGCCTGCGTGACCGTGGGTTCAATGCGGTTGGCATGTTCGCGCCATCGCTGAAAGCGCCGGCAGCTGCCGAGTGGCTGCGGGAAAACATCACCGCACTGAAACCATCGGCAATCATCAACGCCACGTCTTTTTCGGGCAAAGGCGCGTCGGGCACTTCGCCCCTTGATGCAGGCAATGTTCCTGTGTTTCAGGTCGCGCTGGCCACCTCGCGCCGCAAAGCCTGGGCCGAGGCCGAACGGGGTCTGTCGCCCGCCGACCTTGCCATGCACGTGGTGCTGCCCGAGGTGGACGGGCGTATTTCGGCGGGCATCGCTTCGTTCAAGGAACCGGGTAAGCGCGATCCGCATCTGGAGTATTCGCGCTTTGCCCACCGGGCTGAACCCGAACGGATCGAGGCGATTCTGGACCGGGTCACTGGCTGGCTGAACCTGTCAGATGCGCCCAAGGTGGATCAAATCCCTGCCCTGGTGCTGTCCACCTATCCCGGCAAAGACTGGCAAATGGCCCATGCCGTAGGTCTGGACGCACTGGCCTCTGCCGAGGCGATGCTGTCCGACTTGCAGGCCGAAGGCTATGACACCGCGCCCGCCGAACCGATTTCTGAGTCTCTGCTGGACGCGCGGCTTTCGTGGCCGCTGTCAGAATACCTGACCGCACTGGCCGAATTGCCCGAGAACTTGCAGTTGGATCTGCAAACTGTCTGGGGCAACCCCGAAGACGACCCGGCATTCTCGGACGGTGCGTTGCATTTCACTGCCCTGCGTCGCGGCAAAGCTCTGATCGCGCTGCAACCCGAGCGCGGCACGCCCGAGCTGCGCGATGACGACTATCACGATCTGTCCCGCACCCCGCGCCACAGCTATGTGGCCTTTTACCTGTGGCTGCGCAAAAGCCTCGGCGCAGATGCGCTGATCCATATCGGCGCGCATGGCACGCTGGAATGGTTGCCGGGTAAATCGGTCGCCCTGTCCGCTGATTGCTGGCCCGAAGTGCTGATCCGCGATCTGCCCGTCATCTATCCGTTTATCGTCAACGACCCCGGCGAAGCCGCGCAAGCCAAACGCCGGATCGGAGCTGTGACGCTGGGCCATATCCCGCCCGCGCTGAAGGAAAGCGGTACGCCCGACCGGATGGTGCGGTTGGAGTCACTTCTGGACGAATTCTCGAACGCCGACGGACTAGACCCCAAACGCCGCGACCGGCTGCAGGAAGACATCCGGGATGAGGCGCAGGCCATCGGGCTGGAAAGCGATCTGGGGCTGGATCAGGCCACCTGCACCGCCGAGGCGATCACCCGTATCGACCGCTTTGTCTGCGACATCAAGGAAAGCCAGTTCGGCGGCGGGCTGCACATCTTTGGCCGGGTTCCGCAAGTCACCGGCAATTTCGACCCCGCGCCGTCGGCCCATGCCGAGCGCGAGGGCTTGCTGGCTGCGCTGGCAGGCAAACGGATTGAGGCCGGTCCGTCCGGTTCGCCTTATCGCGGGCGTTCGGACGTGCTGCCGACGGGGCGGAACCTCTATACCACGGACCCGCGCTCGGTCCCGACCCGCGCGGCATATACCCAAGGCGTGAAACTGGCCGAAGAATTGGTGCGGAGACATCTGCAAGAGGAAGGCGACTATCCCAAAGGGCTGATCGTCGACCTTTGGGGCTCGGCCACAATGCGCACGGCGGGTGAGGAATTCGCCATGGCGCTGCACTTGCTGGGCGTCAAACCGATCTGGGATAAAGGGTCCGAGCGGGTTTCAGGCATCGAGGTTCTGCCGATCACCGACCTCAGCCGCCCGCGACTGGACGTAACCCTACGGGTCTCAGGCCTGTTCCGCGACGTGTTTCCGACGCTCTCGGCGCTGTATGGTCAGGCGATCCGGGCATTGGCTACGCGGGATGAGGCCGCAGACTGGAACCCCTATGCCGGTCAGGAACCAGCAGCCCGTGTCTATGGCCCCGCCCCCGGCAGCTATGGCGTGAACATGACCCAATTGTCAGAGGTCTACACCGACGAGGCCCGCGCACAGGCGGGCGAAGCGTGGCTCAACGCCAGTTCCTTTGCGCTTGAGGGCGAGCATATCGCGCAGGACAAGGACGGGATCAAACAGCGCGTCGCCAACGCCGACAGCTTTGTCCACCTTCAGGACCTGACCGAAACCGATCTGCTGCTGGCCAATGACTATGCCACCCATGAGGCCGGGTTTGCCGCTGCCAAAAAGATCACTGGCGGCACCGCGCAGCTGTATCATCTGGACAATACCAACCCGGAAAATCCTCGGGCCCGCACGTTGCCCGAGGAGATCAGCCGCGTGGTCCATGCCCGTGCGGCCAATCCCGGCTGGATCGCCGGGATGCAACGCCACGGGTTCCGGGGTGCGGCCGAGATTGCGGCAACGCTGGATCACATGGCCTCGTTTGCGCATCTGTCGGGCACGGTAGCACCGCATCTCTTCGACCTGTACCACGATGCGACACTGGGCAATGAAGACGTGGAAGCCTTTTTGGCCGAGGCCAACCCAAAGGCCCATCAGGCCATGCAGGACCGGTTCCGAGCGTTGCTGGAGGCAGGGCTTTGGAACACGCGCCGGAATTCAATCCGTGCGGAACTTGAGGGCTTGCGATGACTGCTCCGGTCGTTCAGGGCTGGTGCCCCGGTGCGCACCGACCAATGATGTCCGGCGATGGGCTGGTCGTGCGCGTACGCCCCCGGCTGGCGCGATTGACGGCGGAACAGGCTGTGGGTCTGTGCAATCTGGCGGACCGCTTCGGCAATGGCACAATCGATCTGACCAACCGCGCCAACCTGCAACTGCGGGGCGTGGCCGAGGCGGACCATCAGCCGTTGCTGGCTGAACTCGCCGCGCTGAACCTGCTGGATGCCGAACCGGGCATCGAAGTGCGTCGGAACATTCTGGTCTCACCGCTGTATCGCTCGGGCGATTTGACCGCGCGGTTGGCGCAGGCGTTGATCGACCGGCTGGCCGAACTGCCTGCGCTGCCCGCCAAGTTCGGCTTTGCCATCGACACCGGGCCCGAGCGCCTGCTGGCCGGGGACTCGGCGGATATTCGATTGGAGACTGGCCCGAATGGCCTGATCCTGCGTGCTGACGGGGCTGATAGCGGAATGGCGGCAGAGGAAGCCGAGGCCATCGATTACCTGATCGCTCTGGCCGAGTGGTTTGCCCGCACCTACACGCCCGAAGCCCGCCGCATGGCGCGCGTGGTCGAGACCTTGCCGCAGGAGTGGCAGGGCAGCGCCCCGGGGCGCGTGGGGACACCACTGCAACCGGGCACTTGCGAACAGGGCGTATTCTATGGCGCGGCCTTCGGGCAACTGCCTGCGCGCCCGTTGCGAGAGCTGGTTGAACACAGCGGTGCCAAGGCCCTGCGGGTCACACCGTGGCGGCTGATCCTGCTGGAAGGCGGGGCGGCGATACCCGCCCCGGCCTTCGTCACGGATGGCTCTGACCCGCTTATGACCACGGACTCCTGCCCCGGCGCGCCATACTGCCCGCAGGCGCAGGTGGAAACCCGCGCGATTGCCCGCGCGCTGGCGGCACGCGTTCCCGGCAGCCTGCATGTCTCGGGCTGTTCCAAGGGATGCGCCCGCATGGGGGCTGCCGATGTCACATTGATCGGCCATGAAGGGCGATTTGATCTTGTCAAACAGGGCCGCGCAGGGGATGAGCCCTGCCAGCACGGCCTGACCGAAGAAACACTGATGAACATGGACTTCACCTGATGCCCTACACTTATGAAACCGATGGCGCGGCGATCTATAAGGAAAGCTTTGCCACCATCCGGTCCGAGGCCGACCTAGCCCGGTTCGACGCGGACGAGGAGCAGGTTGCCGTCCGCATGATCCACGCCGCTGGCATGGTCGGGCTTGAGGAATTCGTCCATTTCTCGCCCGGTTTTGTGGCCGCCGCCCGCACTGCGTTGGAAAATGGCGCACCCATCCTGTGCGATGCGCGCATGGTCAGCGAGGGTGTGACACGCTTTCGCCTGCCCGCTGACAACGAGGTGATTTGCACCCTGCATGACGAACGTGTCCGCCCTCTGGCCGCTGAAATGAGCAATACGCGCTCAGCCGCCGCGCTGGAGCTGTGGCGCCCGCACCTTGAGGGCGCTGTGGTCGCTATCGGCAACGCGCCGACCGCCCTGTTCCACCTGTTGAACATGCTGGAAGACCCCGATTGCCCGCGCCCCGCCGCAATCATCGGCTGCCCCGTGGGCTTTGTCGGCGCGGTTGAATCCAAGGATGCCCTGTGGGAGGCGCAGCCTGTGCCCTCTTGCATCGTCAAAGGCCGCCTGGGCGGCAGCGCCATCACCGTAGCCGCCGTCAACGCCATCGCGAGCCGCGCAGAATGAGCGGCGGCACCATCTATGGCGTGGGCCTAGGCCCCGGCGATCCCGACCTGATGAGCGTCAAGGCGGATCGGCTGCTGCGCAACGCGCGCCACGTGGCCTTCTTTCGCAAACCGGGCCGCAGCGGTCAGGCGCGCAAGATCGTCAACGGGATGATCCCCGGTGACGCCATCGAATTTCCCATGGAATACCCGGTCACTACCGAAATTCCGCTGTCGGATCCGCGCTATAACGCATTGCTTTCGGCTTTCTACGAAGACTGTGCGGCGCATCTGAAGAGGCTGTCGGATCAAGGTGAGGATGTCGTGGTCCTGTGTGAAGGTGATCCGTTTTTCTACGGGTCTTTCATGCATCTTTACAGTCGCTTACGTGACCAATCTGATGTCGAAGTCGTGCCAGCCATCACCGGCATGTCGGGGGCGTGGACCGCGACGGGCGACCCGATCACGTGGGGCGACGATGTGTTGACCGTGCTGGTTGGCACCCTGCCCGAGGACACTCTGGCAGAGCGTATGGCGCAGACGGATGCTCTGGTCGTGATGAAGATCGGGCGCAATATCGACAAGGTGAAACGTGCGCTGAAAACGGCGGGCCTTTACGACCGTGCATGGATTGTCGAGTTCGCGCAAATGCCGAACCAGACGGTCACAAAGCTGTCCGAAGCGTGCGAGAAGGTTACCCCTTATTTCTCGATCATCATCGTGCATGGTCAGGGGCGGCGGCCATGAGCGGCTGGGTCAAGATCGCGGGCCTGGGCCCGGGCAACGAAGATCTGGTGACGCCCGAAGTTTCAGCGGCTTTGGCCGAGTCGACAGACATCGTGGGCTATATTCCTTACGTCGCCCGCGTGGCTGAACGTCCGGGCCTGACCCTGCACGCCAGTGACAACCGGGTTGAGATCGACCGCTCGCAGCATGCGCTGCAAATGGCGGCTGAAGGCAAGCGTGTTGTCGTGGTCTCCTCGGGCGATCCCGGCGTGTTTGCAATGGCGGCGGCGGTGTTTGAAGCGCTAGAGAATGGCCCGTCCGAGTGGCGCAACACTCCCATTGATGTTCTGCCCGGCATCACCGCGATGCTGGCCGCATCTGCCCGTGCGGGTGCGCCTTTGGGGCATGATTTCTGTGCTATCAACCTCAGTGACAACCTCAAGCCTTGGCCCCTGATCGAGAAACGTCTGCGGCTGGCGGCACAGGCAGATTTCGCGATGGCGTTTTATAACCCGCGTTCGAAATCCCGCCCGGAAGGCTTTGTAAAGACGCTGGAAATCCTGCGGGAAGAATGCGAGCCCGAACGCCTGATCCTGTTCGCCCGTGCCGTGTCGCGCGCGGATGAAGCGATCCGCATTTCGACCCTTGCCGAGGCAACGCCCGAGATGGCTGACATGCAAACGGTTGTGATCGTTGGGTCGTCCCTGACCCGCGTGATCGAGCGTGACGGCGCCCCGATCGTCTACACCCCGAGGTTCACCCCTGAATGAGCCAGCCAGTCCAGAACCTGTGCGACACTCGACAACTCGGTCCGCTGCGGCAGGGCCGGACGGTCGATCATCAGCACCGGCAGGCCCAGCGCCCGCGCCGCGTCCAGCTTGGCGCGCGCGCCAGAGCCGCCTGCGTTCTTGGACACGACCAATTGGATCCCATGGCGCTGCATCAGCGCCTGATCATCGGCCACCGAGAACGGCCCACGCGAAACGACGACATCGCAGTTCGGCAAGGGCAGAGCGCCGGGTTCATCGACCAGCCGCAGCAAATAGCGATGCTGGGGCTGGGCCGCGAATTCTTCAAGATGCATCCGGCCCACGGCCAGAAAGACGCGCTGTGGCGCACCGGACAGCGCGGCGACCGCGCCTTCGATATCCGGAACATGCTGCCAGCGATCCCCGTCTTGCTCTTCCCACGCCGGGCGGGTCAGCGCGGCCAAGGGCACCTCGGCCTGATGGCAGGCAGCCACCGCATTGCCGCTCATTTGGGCAGCGAAAGGATGCGTCGCGTCGATCACGTGGGTTATAGTATGATCGCGCAGATAGGCGGTCAGACCGTCCATGCCACCGAACCCGCCCACACGCACCGGCAGGGGCTGCGGGCGCGGTTTATCAACGCGACCGGCATAAGAATAGGTGGCCGTAACCCCCTGTTCGGCCACAGCTTTGGCCAAGGCGTTGGCCTCGGTCGTACCGCCAAGGATCAGGAGGTGTGTCATGCATGAAGCTCCGTGGCTGACCGTTCTGGGCTTGGGCGAAGATGGACTGGATGGCCTGCCACCGGCAAGCCGTCAAGTGCTGGAGCGCGCGGAAATCATAATGGGGCCGCCGCGACATCTGTCACTGGTGCCCGACACCCGGGCCGAGCGTGTGGAATGGCCGGTGCCCTTCGCCGAGGGCCTGCCGATTTTGACCGAATTCCGAGGGCGACCCACCGTGGTGCTGGCCTCGGGCGATCCGTTCTGGTTTGGTGCGGGCTCGGTCATCGCGCGTAATTTTGAGGCCGGCGAATGGGCGGCCCTGCCCGGTCAA
The DNA here is from genome assembly GCF_056537125.1 of Ruegeria sp. CH10. Taxonomy (NCBI): domain Bacteria; kingdom Pseudomonadati; phylum Pseudomonadota; class Alphaproteobacteria; order Rhodobacterales; family Roseobacteraceae; genus Ruegeria; species Ruegeria sp. CH10. The sequence goes on from NZ_JBQFQY010000002.1 coordinate 431,729, forward strand.
TCGACTTTTTCGCTGGCCGCCGCGCGGCTGGGCTGGCCGCTGGAGGCCACGCTGACCTTTGGCCTGCACGCCGCGCCCCTGACGCGGCTGCGTCCGCACCTGTCACCGGGCCTGCGCGCCATTCTGCTGCTGCGCAATGGGGCTGCGGTGGCGGAACTGGCGACCTACCTGACCGAAACCGGCTTTGCCGACACCCGTCTGCACGTGATGGAGGCGCTTGGCGGCCCCCGCGAACGCGCGCGCACCGTCTCACTGACCGAGGCCCTGCTGGGTGGGTTCGATCACCCGGTCTGCGTCGGGCTGGAGGTTGCGGGCGCGGGCCGCGCGCTGCCCAAATCCTCGGGCAAACCGGATGAGATATTCGAGACCGACGGCCAGATTACCAAACGCCCGATCCGGGCGCTGACCCTTTCGGCACTGGCCCCGCAGCGTGGCGAGCATCTGTGGGACATCGGCGGCGGCACCGGGTCGATCAGCATTGAATGGCTGATGTGTGACCCGACGCTGACCGCAACCACGATCGAACCCCGCGAAGATCGCGCCGAGCGTATCCGTCGCAATGCCGACGCGCTGGGACAGGATCGGCTGAACGTCATCCACGGCACCGCACCCGATGCATTGAAGGGCCTGCCCCTGCCCGATGTGGTCTTTATCGGCGGCGGGCTGAGTGCTGCGCTGCTGGAGTGGCTGCAGGTCAGCCTGCCGGCGGGCACCCGACTGGTGGCCAATGCGGTGACGCTCGAAAGCGAGGCGACACTGGCCCAATGGCATGAGAAACTGGGCGGTGATCTGCTGCGGATTGAACTGGCTCAGTCGGCACCGCTGGGGCCCCGGCGTGGTTGGAAATCGGCTTACCCCGTGGTGCAGTGGAGCGTCACGCTATGATCGTTGCGGGCCTTGGGTTTTCGTCCACCGCGACCGTGGTCAGCCTGCGCGCGGCCTTTGCGGCGGCCACCGCTGACCACCCCGTCAGCGCCTTGGCGACTGTTGCGGACAAGGAAGGCCACGCCGCCCTGACCGCATTCGCCGCCGCCACCGCCCTGCCCCTGCATTTCATCGCGCCCGCTGATCTGGCTGGGCAGCGTACCCTCACCTGCTCGACCCGCAGCCGCGCCAGCTATGGCACCGGCAGCGTGGCCGAAGCATCCGCCCTTGCCGCCGCCGGTTCCGGTGCGCGGCTGCTCTCACCCCGACAGATTTCAGACGACCGGCTGGCCACCTGTGCCATAGCCATCGGAGGACAGACATGACCGTTCATTTCATCGGCGCCGGACCGGGCGCTGCCGACCTGCTGACCCTGCGCGGGCGCGACATCATCGCGTCCTGCCCCGTGTGCCTCTATGCGGGATCATTGGTGCCCGAGGAAATTTTGGGCCATTGCCCCGAGGGGGCCAAGATCATCAACACCGCGCCAATGGATCTGGATCAGATCATGGCCGAGATCGACGCCGCCCATAAGGCCGGTCACGATGTCGCCCGCCTGCATTCCGGCGACCTGTCGGTCTGGTCGGCGATGGGCGAACAAATCCGCCGCCTGAAAGAGATGGGTATCCCGGTCAGCGTGACCCCCGGCGTTCCGTCCTTTGCCGCCGCAGCCGCAGCTTTGGGCACGGAACTGACCCTGCCCGGATTGGCGCAGTCGGTCGTTCTGACCCGCACGCCGGGCCGCGCGTCCTCGATGCCCGAGGGTGAAACGCTGGAGAACTTTGCCCGCACCGGCGCGACGCTGGCTATTCACCTGTCGATCGGCAATCTGGATAAGGTGATCGCCGACCTGACCCCAGCCTATGGGGCCGATTGCCCGGTGGCCGTGGTCTATCGCGCCAGCTGGCCGGATGAGCGCATCATCCGCGCGACGCTGAACACTCTGAAAGACGCGCTTGACGACAGCATCGCGCGTACCGCGCTGATCATGGTCGGCCCGGCACTGGCGGGTGAAGGGTTCGACGAAAGCTGCCTGTATTCAAAAGATTACGACCGCCGCTATCGCCCGCAAAGCGCCGACAGCCCGTGGTCAAGCTGGAGCCCCGAGGATGAATGACGCGATGACGAACCCGCCGGGCCTTTTGATTTCTGCGCCCTCTTCGGGGACGGGCAAAACCACCGTCATGCTGGGTCTGCTGCGGGCGCTGGCCGAGGACGGTTTGACCGTTCAACCGTTCAAGAGCGGCCCGGACTATATCGACCCAGCCTTCCATCAGGCGGCGGCGGGTCGGGCCTCGTTCAACATCGACAGCTGGGCGATGGGTGATCCATTGCTGAACGCCATTTCTGCGCAAGCCAAGGGCGCGGATATCGTGGTCGCCGAAGGGTCGATGGGGTTGTTTGACGGCGTTGCCAAGCCCGGAGAGCTGGGGCATGGATCAAGCGCCGAAACCGCGCTGCGCATGGGCTGGCCGGTGGTGCTGGTGCTGGATGTGGGCGGTCAGGCGCAATCGGCGGCGGCCACGGCGCTGGGTTTCAAAATGTACAACCCCGACCTGCCTTTTGCCGGTGTGATCCTGAACCGTTGCGCCAGCCCCCGGCATGAGCGGCTGACCCGGCTGGGGATGGAGCGGGCGGGCCTGCCGGTGCTGGGCGTTCTGCCCCGTCGTGGCGACCTGACCCTGCCCGAGCGGCATCTGGGGCTGATCCAGGCGGTGGAACACCCCGATCTGGAAAGCGCGATTGCCGGGTATGCTGAATTTCTACGCGAGCATGTGGACTTGGAGGCGATCAAGCGGGCGGCCTCCTCAGGCCCGAATGGGCCATCGTCAGCCGCGCTGCCGCGGCCCCCGGCCCAGCGGATCGCGCTGGCACGGGATGCGGCGTTTTCGTTCACCTATCCGCATTTGCTGGAAGGCTGGCGCGCTGCGGGGGCCGAAATCCGCCCCTTCTCACCTTTGGCCAATGAGGCCCCGGCAGCCGATGCCGATCTGGTCTGGTTGCCGGGTGGATACCCTGAATTGCATGCTGGCACTCTGGCCGCTGCTGAGACGTTTTTGACCGGTCTACGCAAACATGCCGAGACCAAACCGGTGCATGGCGAATGCGGCGGATACATGGCTTTGGGGCAGGCTTTGGTCGACAAAGACGGAGTGCAGCATCAAATGGCCGGTTTGCTGGGGCTGGTTACGTCTTATGAAAAGCGCAAGTTCAACCTGGGCTATCGCAAGGCCGAACTTTTGGCCCCGATGCCGGGGTTCGCGTCCGGAACTGCCCTGCGCGGACATGAGTTCCACTATTCCTCAATCGTCGAGCAACCGGATGCGCCACTGGCCCGCGTTTTTGACGCCGAAGGGGTCGAGGGGCCGCAGACCGGATCAGTACGCGGCAACGTGACCGGCACCTTCTTTCACCTGATCGCGGAGGCCACGGCATGAGCGGTTTCGTCTCATTCATCGGCTCGGGCCCCGGTGACCCGGAATTGCTGACGCTAAAAGCTGTGGACCGGATGCAAAAGGCCGATGCCGTGCTGTTTGATGACCTCAGCAGTGGCCCGATTCTGGGCCATGCGCGCGACGAGGCCGATCTGGTGGGGGTCGGCAAACGCGCCGGGCGCCCCTCGCCCAAGCAGAACCATGTCAGCCGTTTGCTGGTGGACTATGCCAAGACCGGAGCCCGCGTGGTGCGGTTGAAATCCGGTGATGGCGGGCTGTTCGGGCGGCTTGAGGAAGAGCTGGTGGCCCTGCGCGAAGCCCGGATCGAATACGAGATCATCCCCGGCATCCCCTCAGCCGTTGCAGCGGCGGCGGCAGCCGGCATCCCTTTGACCCGCAGGTTGACCGCGCGGCGTGTGCAATTCGTCACTGGCCACGACGTCAGCGGCAAGCTGCCCGAGGACCTGAACCTGACCGCTTTGGCCGACGCGGATGCGACCACCGTCGTATTCATGGGCAAGCGGACTTTCCCTTTGCTGGTCAAGGCCCTGCACGCGCATGGCCTGCCGCTGGAGACCCCGGCGCTGATGGCAGAATCCGTCTCGACCCCTGATCAGAAACTGCATCGCGCCACGATCGGCGCTTTGTCCGAAAAACTTGCGGATGAGATCGGCACCGCCCCGGCACTGATCCTTTACGGCCCTTTGGCAGAGTTTGACGATGTATGATCTGACCCTGATCGGTATCGGCACCGGCAACCCCGATCACGTGACCTTGCAGGGGGTGCAGGCCATTCGGGACGCGGACCTGATCCTGATCCCCCGCAAGGGCGAGAATAAGGCCGATCTGGCCGGGCTGCGGGAAGAGATCATCGCGACGGTCACCGATACGCCGCCCCAGATCGCCTATTTCGACATCCCCAAGCGCCGCTCGGATGACGGGTATCTGCGCGGGGTGGATGAATGGCATGACGCGATTGCCGTGCGCTGGCACGAGGCGATCCAGGCCCACCCCGAAGCGCAACATGTGGCGCTGCTGATCTGGGGCGATCCGTCGCTTTATGACAGTTCGCTCAGAATCGCCTCACGTCTTTATCCGCAACCCAAGACGCGGGTGATCCCGGGCATCACGGCGCTGCAGGCGCTGACGGCGGCGCATGCGATTCCGATCAACGATCTGGGTGCACCTTACGTAGTCACGACCGGGCGGCGCATTCGGGATGAGGGGTGGCCTGCAAGTACCTCAAAAGTTGCGGTTATGCTGGATGGCGAGTGTTCGTTCCAAAGCCTTGAGATGCAGGATTATGACATCTGGTGGGGTGCCTATGTGGGCATGAAAGAGGAATTGCTGATCAAGGGGCCTTTGGCGCAAGTGGCGCAGGACATTCTGGATACGCGCGCCCGGGCCCGCGCCGATCATGGCTGGATCATGGATATTTACCTGCTGCAAAAGCGCACAGAAATGTGAGTGCGCAGACCCGCGTTCTCTGGCATCAAGGACGCAGTGTTTTGCCGGAGGTGTCACGAATGCGCGGTCTTTGGGGTTTGCTCTGTTGTCTGGCTCTGCCCGTTTGGGCGCAGGAGCCAGTGGCGGGCTGGGCAGTCTACCCGACGGATAAGCCTTATGATACGCTTGTTGCGGATACGCGGGCGGCGGTGAAAGACAACGGTCTGATCGTGGTCACACAGGCGGGGCCAACCAAGGCCGCTGCGGCGCGTGGCATCACCATTCCCGGCAATCTGGTGATCGGGGCCTTCAACAACGACTATGCCGTGCGGGTTCTGGAAACATCCGTACAGGCAATGATCGAAGCACCGATCCGCTTTTATGTCACCGAAAATGAGGACGGAACCGCGACCCTGTCCTACAAAACGCCCAGTTTTGTGTTCGCGCCCTATGTTTATGAGGGTGGCGAGCCCCTGCTGGAGATCGCCACGGAACTTGACGCAAAGTTTCAGGCAGTGGCGGAATCCGCAGTCAAATAGTCACACTGACGTGAACCTGCTTGCGTCTGGGCGCGTCCTCCGCAATCTGCTTTGCAACGTGATTACCCGGAGCTTGATTGATGCAGGACCTGTCCCCCCGCGCGGCTGACCTTTTGGCGCAACGCCTCTATGAGGCTGGATGCCGCCACGCCTTTGGCATGCCCGGAGGTGAGGTCCTGACGCTGGTCGACGCTCTGGAACAGGCCGGAATCACCTTTCACCTGACCAAGCATGAAAACGCCGCTGGTTTCATGGCCGAGGCCGTCCATCACCGCGACGGCGCGCCTGCGATTCTGGTGGCGACGCTTGGCCCCGGCGCGATGAACGGGATCAATGTGGTGGCCAACGCGTTGCAAGACCGGGTGCCGATGATCGTCCTGACCGGATGTGTCGATGCGGATGAGGCGCTGACCTACACCCATCAGGTCATGGATCACGCGCAGGTTTACCGCTCGATCACCAAGGGCACGTTCACCCTGACGGCGCAGGGGGCCGATATTGTTGCTGACAAGGCCGTGACGCTGGCCAACCAACCGCGCCCCGGCCCTGTGCATATCGACGTGCCGATCTCGGTCGCGGATACGCGCGTGTCGGGTGTGAAACGCCGCCGCCGCGCCAAGATCGCCGCCGTCGCGCCCGAGGGGAACTGTGTTGAGAAAGCCCGCCGCTGGGTGGCGCAGGCGGAACGGCCCATCGCGATTGTGGGACTGGATGTGCTCTATGACGATTCGCGCAACGTGGTGCAGGCGTTTCTGGAGCATTTCAACATCCCCTTCGTGACCACCTACAAGGCCAAAGGGGTCGTTCCCGAAGATCACCCGCTATGCCTGGGCGGCGCGGGCCTGTCGCCTTTGGCAGACAAACATCTGGTGCCGCTGGTCGAGCAATCCGATCTGGTAATTTGTGTGGGCTATGACCCGATTGAAATGCGCCCCGGCTGGCGCGAGATCTGGGACCCCGAGGAAAAGCGCGTCATCGACATTTCAGCCGTGGCCAATGATCACTACATGCATCAGGCCGGGCTGAACCTTGTGGCCGACACCGGCCCCACGCTTGAGGCCATCGCCAAGGGCAACGCGGCGCGCGCCACATGGCCCGGCGGTGAACCAACGCAGGTCAAGGCCGCGTTGGCGCAGGCTTTCCCCACCGACGACGAATGGGGCCCTGCCGCCGTGATCGCCGAAACCCGAGCCGCCCTGCCCGCAGAAACGCTGGCCACTGCCGATAGCGGCGCGCACCGTATCTTGCTGAGCCAGATGTGGGACTGTTCCGAGGAACGCGGGCTGATCCAATCCTCGGCGCTGTGCACCATGGGCTGCGCTGTACCGATGGCGATTGGCCTGAAACTGGCCGAACCCGACCGCCCGGTCATCAGTTTCTCGGGCGATGCCGGGTTCCTGATGGTCGCCGGAGAGCTGTCGACCGCTGCCGAAATGGGCGGCAATCCGATCTTTCTGGTCTTTGTTGACGCCAGCCTTGCGCTGATCGAGCTGAAACAGCGCCAACGTCAGATGGGCAACCGGGGCGTGGATTTCGACCGTCACGACTTTGCCGCCATGGGCCGCGCCTTTGGTGGCAACGGCCACACGGTGCGCAACCGGGCAGAGCTGCGCGCGGCGCTGGATGCAGCGGTTAAAGCCGACAGTTTCACCGTGATCGCCGCCGAAATCGATCGTGGGGGCTATGATGGCCGGATCTGAGGGACCACTGAAGGGCGTTAAGGTACTGGACCTGAGCCGCATTCTGGCGGGACCGACCTGCACGCAATTGCTGGGCGATCTGGGCGCAAGTGTCATCAAGATCGAAAACCCGGCAACGGGTGGTGACGACACGCGGCAATGGGGCCCTCCGTATGTTGAGGATGCGCAGGGCAACCGCTCGGACCTGAGCGCGTATTTCATGTCGGCCAATCGCAACAAGAAATCCGTTGCCATCGACATCACGACCCCCGAAGGTCAGTCCAAAATCAAGCGCTTGGCGGCCCATGCCGACATCCTGATCGAGAATTTCAAACCCGGCGGGCTGGCGAAATATGGGCTGGATTACGCGGCGCTGTCGCAAGAGCTGCCTGGCCTCATCTACTGCTCGATCTCGGGCTATGGGCAGACGGGACCGAACGCCTCGAAGCCCGGATATGATCTGATGGCACAGGGCTATGGCGGGATCATGTCGCTGACGGGCGATCCCGAAGGCGCGCCGATGAAAGTGGGCGTGGGCATCGCGGATGTGATGTGCGGGATGTACGCCACCGTGGGTATTCTGGCGGCATTGCGCCACCGTGACCAGACCGGAGAAGGCCAGCAGATTGATCTGGCGCTGGTGGACGCTCAGGTCGCGTGGCTGATCAATGAGGGCGTGAACTACCTGACCTCGGGCAACGTCCCACAACGGCGCGGCAACGGGCATCCCAATATCGTGCCCTATGACGTCTATGAAACGGCGGATGGCCACGTCATTCTGGCGGTTGGAAATGATGGGCAGTTCCGTCGGTTCTGCGATTTCATCAACCGCCCGGATTTGGCCGATGACCAGCGTTTTGCCACCAACCCCGCCCGGCTGGAACACCGCGACGCGCTGAATGCTGTGCTGCGCCCGGCCGTGCAGGCCCACAACACCGCCACCGTTATTGCCGAGTTGGAAACCCGCAAAGTCCCCGTTGGCCCGGTGCAGACGCTGGATCAGGTGTTCGACACAGATCAGGTGGCCGCACGGCAGATGCAAATTGCCATGCAAGCAGCCCCGGGCGAGGTGAATCTGATCGGAAATCCACTGAAACTTTCGCGCACGCCGGTCACCTATCGCAGCGCCCCGCCGGAATTCGGGGCGGATACTCAGGCGGTTCTGAACGCCGAAAATCCCTTTGACGATTGAAACACTGTGCTTAATTCGGCGGCAAGTTGCTGAAACATGCCGTTGAATCGGCGGTTTTTTTCAAGTTTTCCACACACGGCATTTCACCAATTCGAGAGCAGGGGCGATACTGATACGACGCCGACAGACTCTCTGCTACATCGAATAATGTAGACTTTTCTAAGATGGATCGGACCACACGCATGAAACAAGATGTTTTCGGACAGATGAACACCCTCAGCCAATCGGCCAGTGTCGAGGCGTGGAACGGTGTTCTGCTTGGCTTCATGGCGCATTCGGCCACCACCCCGCAACATCTGGGCAAAGTGCTGGAGCTTGAGCCCGATTTTGCCCTGGGTCATGCCATCAAAGGTCTGTTCATGATTCTGCTGGGTCGTCGCGAGATGGTCGCCGTTGCGGTTGATGCGCTGGATGCTGCGAATGCGGCAGCAGAGCGTCAGCCGGTCTCGGCCCGCGAACGTCTGTATATCGATGCGCTGGGGCTTTATCTGGCCGATCTGCCCTCGCAAGCTGTTCAGAAATTCGAAGAGATTTTGCGCGCTCATCCGCAGGACACGCTGGCGATGAAGCTGAGCCATGCAACGCGGTTTGTTCTGGGCGACGCCGCAGGTATGCGCCGGTCGATTGAGCGTGTGATGCCCGCCTACGAACCCGACCATGCGGGTCGTGGTTACCTGCTGGGCTGCCATTCCTTCGCGCTGGAGGAGACCGGCGCCTATGAAAAGGCCGAGATCGCAGGCCGTCAGGCGCTGTGGATGGTGTCGGATGACGCCTGGGGCCTGCATGCCGTGGCCCACGTGCACGAAATGACGGGCAACGCGCAGCTAGGATTGGACTGGCTGGCCGGGCGCGAGGATGCGTGGACCCATTGCAACAACTTCCGCTACCACGTCTGGTGGCACAAGGCGCTGATGCATCTGGACCTGGGTCAGGTCGATCAGGTGATGGAGCTGTATGACAACTACATCCGCCAGGACAAAACCGACGACTACCGCGACATCTCGAACGCGACCTCGCTGCTGTCACGGCTTGAGCTTGAGGGCGTCGAGGTGGGCAACCGCTGGGAGGAACTGGCCGACCTCAGCGCCGCGCGCACCGAAGATGGCTGCCTGATCTTTGCCGATCTGCACTATCTGCTGGCCCTGACCGGCGACAATCGCGGTGAAGCGACCGGCAAGATGTTGCAGCGTATCCAAAAGGACGCGCAGCGCAATCAGGGGGACACCCCGATCCGCATGTCCGATCCGGGCATCGCAGCCGCCAAGGGGCTTGAGGCTTTTGGCGAGGGCCTTTACGGGCAAGCCTTTGATTTCCTGTCCAATGCACGGGACGGAATGCAATTGGCAGGTGGAAGTCACGCCCAACGTGATGTATTCGAGCGCATCACAATTGATTCCGGCCTGCGCGCGGGCCGTCTGGATGCTGTCGAGCGTATTCTGGACGATCGCCGCGCCAAACGTGCCGGTGGCGAGGACAATTACGCTTTGGCGCGCCGCGCATTGATCGACGCGGCCCGCGATAACGGAGACGCACAAAGCGTCCCGGCTGAATAACAAAAAGACCAAAGAAGGACAGAATACGTATGGCGACTGCTTCGCCCGCTTCTGATTTTGCGCCTGTGGCTGCCCAAGCGGCAGCCCCTGCCCGCGTGCGCGACCCGCGTCTGGATTTCTATCGCGGCATCGCGATGTTCATCATCCTGATTGCGCATATCCCGAATGACCCATGGGCCAAGTGGATTCCCGCACGGTTCGGTTTCTCGGATGCAACCGAGATTTTCGTGTTCTGCTCAGGCATGGCCTCGGCCATCGCCTTTGGCGGGGCGTTTGCGCGCAAGGGCTGGTGGATGGGCACGGCCCGCGTCGCCTTTCGCATCTGGCAGGTCTACTGGGCGCATATCGCGCTGTTCTTCTTTGTCGCCATGTCCATGGCGGCGCTGGATCAGACAGGTTTCTTTGAGAAAACATATATCTCCTCACTGAACCTGCAGCATTTCTTCAATGATCCGGCACCGCAGATCGTGGGTCTGTTCACACTGACCTATGTGCCAAACTACTTCGACATTCTGCCCATGTATCTAGTGGTTCTGGCGATGATGCCAATGTTCATGGGCTTGTCACGGGTTGGGTTCTGGGCGGTTGCAATGGCTTCGGTGCTGATCTGGCTGGTGGCTCAGTTCGACTATCTGGACCTCCCGGCTGAGCCGTGGTCGGAGCGTCAGTGGTTCTTCAACCCGTTCGGCTGGCAATTGCTGTTCTTCACCGGTTTCGCCTTTATGCGCGGCTGGATACCTGCCCCGCCGGTGTCGAAAACGCTGATCTGGGCAGCGGCTTTGTTCCTGATCTTCTCAATGCCGTTCGGGTCGTGGAAAGTGTTCACCTGGATCAATGCAGCCGCGCCCGATCTGGCCGATGAAATCCGCAAGGTCTGGCCCGTAACCAAGGAATTCCGCGACAAGTCCGATTTTGGCCTGTTCCGCTATGTCCACTTCCTGTCGCTGGCTTATCTGGGCTGGGTCGTCGCGGGCGAGCATGGCCACCGCCTGATCGCAACCGGCCACAGCGCGGGGGCCAAGGTCTGGCAGGCCCTGCTGACCGTGATCACCAAAGTCGGACAGCAATCGCTGGCGGTGTTCGTATTTTCCATGGCAGCCGCACGACTTATCGGCGTCGGACTGGACCTGAGTGGGCGGGATGTTGCCAGTGTGTTCATCGCCAACATGATTGGCTTTGCCATGATCATCGGCGTCGCCTACATGGCCGCCTGGTTCAAGTCACAACCCTGGAAGTCGAAAAAATGAATTTCACACGTCGCGCATTTCTGGCCTCAACTTCGGCGCTTGCCTTTGCTCCGGCCACCTTTGCCGTGGGCGGAGAAGTCCCCTTTGACCGCAACGATGTGATCGCGCTGGCCCGCGAATTGGCCAGCAAACCCTATGCCGAGCGTGAGATGGTCCCGCAGGAATGGCAGGACCTGACGTATCAGCAATACCGCTCGATCCGGTTCCGTCTGGACCGCGCGCTTTGGTATGAGACCGAGACGCCGTTCAACGTCGATTTCTTTACCCCCGGCCTATATTTCCCGCGCACGGTTAAAGTGTCGACGGTTGAGGACGGGATGACCAAACCGGTCACGTTCGATCTGTCGATGTTCGATAAATCCGAAGACGTCCCGCAATTGCCTATCGACGACACGCTGGGCTTTTCCGGCCTGCGTTTGCGCACCGAAATGCACCGTCCCGGGGAAACCGATGAGTTCTGCGTCTGGCAAGGTGCCAGCTATTTCCGCGCCATCGGTCTGCATGAGGTTTACGGCCTGTCCGCCCGCGGTCTGGCCCTGAAAACCGGCGACCCCGATGGTGAGGAATTCCCCGAATTCATCCGGTTCTGGTTGGAACGTCCCAAACCCGGTCAACGGGATATGGTGGTCCATGCCTTGATGGACAGCCCCAGCGTGACCGGGGCCTACCGTTTCAACGTCACCGCCGGTGCCGATTGCATCATGGACGTCGAGGCGACGCTGTTCCCTCGCGAAGAACTGCCCCATGTCGGCATTGCGCCCGGCACCTCGATGTTCCTGTTCGATCAGACCAACCACAGCCGGTTCGACGATTTCCGCCCCGCCGTCCATGACAGTGACGGCCTGCTGATCCGCAATGGCGCCGGAGAGGTGCTGTGGCGCCCGCTGGCCAACCCCCTCAATCTGCAGATTTCGTCCTTTGTGGACATGAACCCCCGCGGGTTTGGCCTGATGCAGCGGAAACGGAAGTTCTCGGACTATGCGGATCTTGAGGCGAATTATCACAAACGCCCCGGCCTGTGGGTCGAGCCCAACGGCGATTGGGGTAAGGGCTCCGTGACCTTGGTTGAGATTCCGGCCGATCAGGAAATCTATGACAATATCGTCGCCTACTGGCGCCCCGCAGAACCCTATGCGGCAGGCAGTCAGGTCGATCTGTCTTATCGCCTGATCTGGGGTGAGGAACCGCAGCGCACCCCGATGCCACGCGTGATCAACACGGCGATGGGCGAAAACACCTTTGGTGAGGGCCGTCTGGCCGTGATCGACTTTGAAGATAGTGAGCTGTTCTCCGATCCCGAAGCGATGACCATCTTCGTCAACTCTCCCCATGCCGAAACATCCGAGGGCGTATTGCAGCGCAACCCCGACACGGGCGGGCTGCGGCTGGCCTTTTCCTTCCAGCCGGGTGAGCGCACCCATGTCGAGCTGCGCGCGCAGTTGCTGAAAGACAAGAAACCCGCCTCCGAAGTGTGGCTGTACCGTTGGACCGCATGACCAAAGACCTGCATATCATGCCGCCAGAGGCGCCTCTGGCCATGCCCGCCCAGGATTTCCGCGCGGATTTCCGGGATGCCGATGTCCCCACGGGTCAGCGCGCATCGGCCGGGTTCTGGCGCGCGCTGGCGTTCTCGCCAGCGATGGCGGCGACGCTGGGGCTGTTGTGGGTCATGAGCGATTGGTTCGGGGCCGAGGGCATCAACCTGATCGAAGGCATCCTGCTCGCGCTGATCTCGTTCAACTTTTTCTGGATTTCCTTCACGGTCTGCACCGTGCTGTTGGGGATGGTGTCCCTGTCCCGGCAGGAAAAACCCAGGCGGGAAACGCGGTCACAGCCCTTGCGCGTGGCGCTGCTGACCCCGGTCTATAACGAAGTGCCTTGGAATGTGCTGGGCAACGCCCGCACCATGCTGGAGGATTTGCGCGCGCGCAGCGGTCAGCATCACTATGCGATGTTCATCCTGTCCGATACGCGTGACCCAGCGATTGCGGCACAGGAACAGGCCAGTGTCGAGGCGCTGCGCACCACACTCGCCCCCGGTCTGGAACTGTATTATCGCCGTCGCGAACAGAACACTGACCGCAAGGTCGGCAACATCGCCGATTGGGTCAGCCACTGGGGGGCCGATTGGGATGCGATGCTGGTGCTGGATGCCGACAGCCTGATGACCGGGCGCGCGATCACGCGCCTGACCGACGCGCTGGCGCGTGATCCGGGTGCCGGTCTGATCCAAAGCTATCCGCAACTGATCGGCGCACAGTCGGTCTTTGCCCGGATGCAGCAATTCGCCAATGGCGTTTATGGCATCGCCTTTGCCGAGGGTCTGGCCCGCTGGTGCGGGCAAGAGGGCAACTATTGGGGCCACAACGCCATCATTCGCACAAGGGCGTTCGCCAGCAGCGCGGGTCTGCCGAAACTGCGGGCGTATAATGGTCAGGAAAAGCTGATCATGAGCCACGATTTTGTCGAGGCGGGTCTGCTGCGCCGCGCCGGTTGGGCCGTGCGCTTTCTGCCGCGCATTCGTGGGTCGTATGAGGAAACGCCGCCCACCCTGATCGACCACGCGCTGCGGGATCGGCGCTGGTGTCAGGGCAACCTGCAACACCTGAAACTACTGGGCTCGACCGGGTTCCGCGCCGTGTCGCGTTTTCACATGTTCCACGGCGCGGTCGGCTATCTGATGTCGCCGCTGTGGTTTGCCCTGCTGGTGATGTGGGCGCTGATCGGTCAGGGTGAGGACGCCTCGGTCCTGTATTATTTCAGCCCCGACAATCCCCTTTTCCCGCAGTGGCCCGAGATGTCGGAGACCCGTCATGTGCTGATCATTCTGGTCATGTACGCCATGTTGCTGGCCCCCAAGGTGCTGGGCGTTCTGGCCCTGCCCCTCAGCGGGATGCGCTATGCCGAGTTTGGTGGCGGCTTGAAATTTCTCACATCGTTCCTGGCCGAGGTGATCCTATCGATCCTCTACGCACCGATCCTGATGGTACAGCAGATGATCGCGGTGTTCCGCACCGCGCTTGGTATCCAAAAGGGCTGGTCGCCGCAGGCGCGTGACGGCGGCACCTATGGGCTGCGCACGCTGATCCTGTGTCATACGCTGGAAACCATCAGCGGCATCGCGCTGAGCGTTGGGATTCTGTCTGGCCTCGTGTCGGTCTGGCTGGCCCCGATTGCGATCAGCCTTGCGCTCGCGATCCCGCTCTCTGCGCTCAGCGGCGTGTCGGCTGGCACGGCACGGCGCATGGTCGGGATGAAAGAGGATTTCAACGAACCGGCGATCACGCGCTCGGCCCGCCGTCACCGTGATGAGTTGAAGCGTCTGATCGAAGGCAAGGGCGTGATGACCCCTGCGGAATAGAACGCTTTGCGCTTTTAAATATAGAACAACCGAAATGCGCGTTCGACCGAAAGGGAGAGGCAGCGTATTTCGGTTCAATTCAAGCACAAAGCGTTTGATCAGCCGCCCGGCAGCCCTTCGTACCAGTCCACCATCATATCGGACCAACCTTTGGGGACATTGTGCCCGCCGGGAAACAGGGCGAATTCCAGCGCGCTGCCCTCGGCACAACCGCTCCAGTAGCGGCGCATGAACGGCCCCGTGGTGGAAAATCCGCTGGGTTTGGTATCAACGCAGCCATTCGCCACGCGCCAGATTTCCAGCCCGGCAAAAATGTCGCCCTGATGGAACCGACCGCCGCCCAAAAGGCGCCCCTCAAGCGGCACGACGTTATCCGTCCAGCCATGGGTGTGGAACATGCGCACAGGCCCTTCGCAGCTTTCGGGATGTGGTCGCCAAAACCCGCCCGAAACAGGCACATAGGCCGAGAACGTTTCCGGCGCGTCGCAGGCCAGATAATAAACCATAAAGGCGCCGGCTGAAAAACCTCCCAGCACCGCACGATCCGCATCCACGCCGAACCGGTCTGCTGCATCCTGCACGACCTCAGTCAAGAACGCCGTTTCGTCCCTTTCCCCAAAGCCCGGATAGAAGTTCCAGCTTTTGACACCAGGTCGGTTTGCACGCTCCAGCCCTTCGGGGGCGATCACCGCATAGCCCCGCGCCAGTAGCGGCTCAACCATGCTGCGGTTCCTCATGGTGCCTGCACCGTTGCCGCCATAGCCGTGCAGAAACACCACCAACGGGGGGTTTTCCGCCTTGGGCAGTTCAATGTGATACGTGCCCGAGGCGGTTTCGCACACATTCTCCTGATCGGCGCAGGCGGCAAAGCCAGCCTGCCCCGTCAGCGCCAGGCCAGCGGCCAGAGCAACGGCGCGGATCATTCTGTCTCTCCTGTCGGGCGTTCTACCGGCAGACCGGCGCGCACCCATCCGGGCCCTGCCGCTGAGCCCAGCATGCCTTCGGGCACGTCAATGACGTTGGTGAACCCGGCCTGGGTCAAGCGGTTGCTCAGACGCGCAGACCGGACGCCACGCGCGCAAATCAGGGCAACCGGCGCGTTGCGATCCCCATCCGCCAACTGCGCAAGAACCTGTTCGAAGTCGTCCCGCCGCATGTCCAGAGGGTAAGCGCCCTCGCCCACCCCCGTGGCCTGCCATTCCCGTGGTGTGCGGATATCGATCAGTAGGACATCACCGGACAGGGCCTGCTGGTGCGCCTCAGCCACGCTGAGTTGCCCGCCTGCATAGGCCGGAGGGATCAGACGATACTCGCGAATGGCAAAGCCGGTGGCGATCACCGCGCCCCCGCCCAGAACAACCCACCTTCGGGTCCGGTTCATCTTGTTCGCCATTTCGCGCCCTCCTGAACTGACAGGGCGGTTTTATCATATTCACGGGAAGGCTGCTGTGGTGAATTTTGATACACGGATCAAGTTCGCGTCATTATTTCGCACCTGAACCGCCGCGCCCCTACCGCCCTAGAACAAAGTGAAAAATTCGCAATAGCTGGACAGTCAGAAAATTATCTTTACAAAATTAGGTCTAATTCTGACCGCTCAGACCGGAGTATCGCACTTGTCCCTATTCCTCATCGCGGCCCTTCCCTTCCTCGGAGCTGTTTTCCCAGCCCTCCTGATCCGGGCAGGACGAAATGCAGCAGCCTCGGCAGCCGGGTTGACAACGTTCCTGGCCTTGATGGGACTGCTGATCCACATCCCCGCGGTCATGCGCGGAGATGTTGTGACCGCCCGGTTCGACTGGATACCGGTATTGGGACTGAATGCGAACTTCATGCTGGACGGTCTGGGGTTCCTGTTTGCCCTGCTGATTCTGGGCATTGGCCTGCTGATTATCCTTTATGCGCGGTTCTACCTGTCGCGTGAGGACCCGATGGGGCAGTTCTATACCTATCTGCTGCTGTTTCAGGGCGCGATGGTGGGGATTGTTCTGTCTGACAACATCCTGCTTCTTCTTATTTTCTGGGAGCTTACATCGCTTAGCTCATTCCTGTTGATCGGCTATTGGAAGCACTTGCCCGAAGGCCGTCAGGGTGCGCGGATGGCATTGGCCGTGACCGGATCGGGCGGGCTGGCGATGATCGCGGGGATGTTGATCCTGGGCAATATCGTGGGTTCGTATGATCTGAGCGTCATTCTGCAGAACAAAGAGCTGATCCAGGCCTCGCCCTATTACCTGCCCGCGCTGATCCTGATCCTGCTGGGCTGTTTCACCAAATCGGCGCAGTTCCCGTTCCATTTCTGGCTGCCGCATGCGATGGCCGCGCCCACGCCGGTGTCGGCCTATCTGCACTCGGCCACGATGGTGAAGGCCGGGCTGTTCCTGATGGCGCGGATGTGGCCGGTTCTGGCTGGAACCGATGCGTGGTTCTACATCGTGGCAACCACAGGTCTGGTGACCATGCTGATCGGCGCCTGCATTGCGCTGTTCAAGGATGACCTCAAGGCGCTGCTGGCGTTTTCGACCGTTTCGCATCTGGGTCTGGTGACGATGCTGCTGGGCTTTGGCACCAAATTCGCGGCCGTGGCGGCGGTGTTCCACATCATCAACCACGCCACATTCAAGGCCGCCCTGTTCATGACCGCCGGGATTGTCGACCATGAAACCGGCACGCGCGATATCAAACGGCTGGGCGGGTTGCGCCATCTGATGCCGATCACCTTTACCATCGGCACAATCGCAGCCCTGTCCATGGCCGGTCTGCCGCCGCTGAACGGGTTCCTGTCCAAAGAGATGATGCTTGAGGAAACCGTTCACACCACCTGGCTGCACTCGCACTACCTTGTTCCGGGCCTTGCGCTGTTGGCGGCGCTGTTTTCGGCGGCGTATTCTTTCCGCTTTATCGGCCATGTGTTCCTTGGGCCGCAGCAGGACGAGTACCCTCACCATCCGCATGACCCACCGGTTGGGCTGTGGCTGGCTCCGGCGTTTCTGGTGGTGTTGGTTGTCCTGATCGGGCTGAACTCGGCCGCCATTGTGGGTCCGCTGGTGGCCGTGGTGTCCGAGGCGGTCTATGGCGGGGGCAAACCTCCCTATTACTCGCTGAAGCTGTGGCATGGGTTCACGCCCGCGCTGTACATGTCGGTTGTCGCCACGCTGGGCGGTCTGGCCCTGCTGCGCCTGCACGGCAAGGGCGAGGCGATCTGGAACGCGCTGCCCCGCCCTGAGGCCAAGGTGATCTTTGAGGCCGTGATCCACGCCCTGACCGGGCTGAGCCGTCTGATCACCGACACGCTGCATAACGGCGTGATCAGCCGCTATGCAATCATCCTTGTCGCCTTTACGGTCGGGCTTGGCTACTACGCGTACACAACAGGCACGATTGGCCCGGTCACGCGTGAGCCGCTGCCGATCCAGATCATTCCGTTCATCGGCTGGATTTGTCTGGTCGGCGCGACGCTGGCGATCATGTGGTTCCACCGCAACCGACTACTATCACTGGTGCTGATCGGCGTGGTCGGCCTGATTGTGTCGATGGCGTTCAACTACCTCTCGGCCCCCGATCTGGCGCTGACGCAGATCTCGGTCGAGGTGGTGACGATGATCCTGTTGCTGCTCTCGCTGAACTTCCTGCCTACGGATACGCCGTGGGACAGCAGCGCCGCGCGCCGCTGGCGGGATGCAGCGATCTCGGTCGTGGCAGGGCTGGGCACTGGTGCACTGGTCTATGCGCTGATGCTGCGTGACTTTGCGTTCCCGACCATTTCCGAGTTTCATCTGGCAAATTCGTACAAGGGTGGCGGCGGCACCAATGTGGTGAACGTCATTCTGGTGGATTTCCGAGGCTTTGATACCTTTGGTGAAATCATCGTTCTGGGTATTGCCGCGCTGATCATCTATGCGCTGACCGAATCCGTTCTGGGCAGCAATGTCCGCGCCTATCTGCTGAACCGCAAACCGCATTGGCCGCAATCGGGCGACTCGCATCCGCTGATGATGGTGGTTGTCACGCGGATGATGATGCCCATCGCGCTGATGGTCGGCGCCTATATCTTTTTCCGGGGCCACAACCAGCCGGGCGGCGGGTTCATCGCCGGTCTGATCGTGGCGATTGCGTTCCTGATGCAATACATGGCCAGCGGCTATACTTGGGCGATTGAACGGCAAAGGTTCTACTACCACGGCACCATTGGCTGGGGTGTGCTAATCGCCGCGGCAACAGGTCTGGGCGCGTGGTTCAATGAGCGTCCCTTCCTGACCAGCGATTTCGGCTATATCCACTGGCCGCCGTTGCAAGAGTTTGAATGGGCCACCGCGATCCTGTTTGACACAGGCGTGTTCCTGGCGGTTCTGGGCGCGGTCATGCTGGCGCTGGACAGCTTGTCCCGGTTCGCATGGCAGCCTGGTATGGCCCAGGAATTCCCGATGGATATCAACCCGCTGCGGGATGACCTGAAAGAAGAAGATAAGAAGGAGCAGGCCTGATGGAAGCGCTCGTCGCCTCAGCCGTAGGCATCATGACCGCCGCGGGGATATTCCTGATCCTGCGTCGCCGCACCTTTCCGGTCATTCTGGGTCTGTCCCTGATCACTTATGCGGTGAACGTGTTCCTGTTCGCCACCGGGCGGCTGGCATTGGATGCGCCGGCTGTTCTGAACAAATACAAGGAAGTGCCTTACACCGACCCACTGCCGCAGGCGCTGGTTCTGACCGCCATCGTAATTTCGTTCGGGATGACGGCGGTCATCGTAATGATCGCGCTTTCGGCCTATCTGTCCTCGAAGGATGACCATATCGACATGAGCGCAGACGACAGCGTGGACGCGCCGGGAGAAGACGCATGAACCACTGGATTGTTGCGCCGATCGTCCTGCCCGCGATCCTGGCCCCGTTCATCATTATGGTCCTGCGTTATCATCTGGACCTGCAGCGCATCTTCTCGGTCGCCGGTGTCATTGGCCTGCTAGGTATCGCCCTGACCATCACCGCGCAGGCGGCGGGCGGCGATATTCAGGTCTATGAACTGGGGAACTGGCCCGCGCCCTTTGGCATCGTTCTGGTGCTGGATCGGTTGTCGGCCATGATGGTTCTGCTGACCGCCCTGCTGGCCCTGCCCATCGTGCTATACGCAATCGGATCGGGCTGGGACGAACGCGGCAAGCATTTTCACGCGCTGTTTCACTTTCAGCTCATGGGCGTTTGCGGTGCCTTCCTGACCGGCGACGCCTTTAACCTGTTTGTGTTCTTCGAGGTTCTTCTGATCGCCTCCTACGGTCTGATGACCCATGGCGGGGGGGCGGTGCGCCTGAAGGCAGGCGTGCAATACGTGGCCTATAACCTGCTGGGCTCGACCCTGTTCCTGTTCGCTTTGGGCACGCTTTACGCGGTGACCGGGACGCTGAACATGGCGGATATGGCGGTGCGCGTTGCAGAGCTACCGGCCGAGGATACCGCCCTGCTGCGTGTCGGCGCGGTTCTGTTGCTGCTGGTTTTCTGTATCAAGGCCGCCGTTCTGCCCCTGCATTTCTGGCTGCCCGCCAGCTATGCCAACGCGCCTTTGCCGGTGGCAGCACTGTTTGCGATCATGACCAAGGTCGGGGCCTATTCGATCCTGCGGATGTACACTTTGGGCTTCGGTCCCGAGGTTGAAGCCACCCAGGGGCTGGTCGGGGCCTGGCTGCAACCGGCAGCTCTGCTGACGCTGGCCGTCGGAACCATCGGTATTCTGGGCGCGCAGCATATCGCGCGGATGGTGGCGTTTTGCGCCATCGCCTCGATGGGCACGCTGCTGATCGCAATTTCGCTGTTTACCGAAACTGCCACGGCCGCCGCGCTTTACTATATCTATCACTCGACCCTTGCGACGGCGCTGTTGTTCCTTGTGGCCGATCTGGTGATGCAGCGGCGCGGTGGCGCGATTGAACCACAGACGCCAATGCCTCAGAACGGGTTGATTGCAGCGCTGTTCTTTGTCGGATCGATAGCTTTGGCCGGGATGCCGCCGCTTTCAGGCTTTATCGGCAAGCTGCTGGTGCTGGATGCCGCGCGCGATGCGCCGGACGCAAATGCCATCTGGGCGGTAATCCTGATCGGGTCTTTCGTGACCATCGTCGGATTGGCCCGCGCCGGGACCCTGATCTTCTGGAAAAGCTATGATGCCCGCTACAATACAGCGCCCGAAGACGAAGACACCCCACCCGCGCCCGAGCCGAACCCGGCCCTGACCTATACAACCGTGTTCGGGCTGGTGCTGGGGCTTGCCATGCTGACCCTGTTCGCAGGCCCGGCCCTGACTTATGCCGGTAAAACCGCCGCGCAGCTTTACACGCCCGAAGACTACATCTCGGCCGTTCTGGGAGGAGAAGAGTGATGAAACTTCTGCGCCGGATCTTCCCCCACCCCCACCTGACCTTCCTGTTGACGGTCGTGTGGGTTCTGCTGGCCAATAACGGGTCGCTGAATTCGGTGGTGTTTGGATTGCTGCTGGGGATCATCATCCCCTTCATCACCCAGCCCTATTGGCCTGACCGCCCCAAGCTGCGCAATTGGCCGATGGTTGTGGAATATATGCTGGTGGTGCTGTGGGATATCGTCATCGCCAATATCACCGTAGCCAGGATCATCCTGTTCAAACGTGACGCCAACCGCCAACCCAACTGGGTCTGCATCCCGCTGGAGCTGCGCACGCCCGAGGCGATCACCGTGCTGGCAGGCACGATCACAATGACCCCCGGTACAGTCAGCTGCGATCTGTCGGCGCAAGGGCACAACCTGCTGGTTCATTGTCTGGACGCGCCTGATACCGACGCCGTGCGAGATGAAATCAAGAACCGGTATGAACGCCGACTAAAGGAGATTTTCGAATGATCATCACCTACGCGATCTGGTTTGCATTCGCCTGTTTCGGGGCTGCCATCATGTTGTGCCTCTACCGCATCATCACCGCCGAGGGCGTTGGCACCCGCGTTCTGGCCCTGGACACGATGGTCATCAACACGATTGCCCTGCTGATCCTTTATGGTCTGGATCAGGGTACCGAGATCTTCTTCGAGTCTGCCATGATCATCGCCATGCTGGGCTTTGTCTCAACCGTGGCTTACGCGCGCTTCATGCTGCGCGGAAACATTATCGAGTGAGGGCGACATGACGATCATCTTCGAACTTCTGATCGCTTTCTTTCTGGTCGTGTCGGGCATCTTCGGCTTTGTTGGGTCTTTTGGGATGATCAAGCTGAAAGACCCAATGTCACGCCTGCATGCGCCCACCAAAGCGACCACTCTGGGCGTCGGAGGGGTATTGCTGGCATCGATCTGCCACTCGGTCCTGTTGGAGGGCAAACTTTCGCTGCATGAGCTGCTGATCACGCTGTTTTTGTTCCTGACCGCGCCGATCACGGCCCTGTTCATTGCCAAATGGCACATTCATCGGCATGAAAAGCCCAGCGATCTGCCGGACGCGGGCGAGGATGAGCTTTGGGCCACTCACGCGGTCGAACAGGTCGAAGACGTCCCTGACCACACAGCGAATTAAACCCCATGCAGTACCCACCATTGCCCCTGACCCGTGATCTGGTTCTGATAGGCGGGGGCCATACGCATGCGTTGGTGCTGCGGAAATGGGGCATGAACCCGCTGCCGGGCGCGCGGGTTACGGTCATCAATCCCGGCCCGACTGCGCCTTATTCCGGTATGCTGCCCGGTTTTGTCGCCGGGCATTACGAACGCGGCGAACTGGACATCGATCTGGTGCGACTGGCCCGGTTTGCCGGGGCCCGCGTGATCCTGGGGCCGGTTGACGGCATCGACCTGGACCAACGCGTGATCCGCGTGCCGGGGCGCCCTCCGGTTGTGTTTGATGTGGCGTCGGTCAATGTGGGCATCACGTCAGACATGCCCGCGCTTCCCGGTTTTGCCGACCATGCCGTACCCGCCAAACCTCTGGGCCCGTTTGCATCGCGGTGGCAGAGGTATCTGGACGGCGACGGCCCAGCCTCGGTCGCTGTGATCGGCGGCGGCGTTGCGGGGGTTGAGCTGGTGATGGCGATGGCGCATGCCCTGCACGCCAAAGGCCGCGCCGCGCAGGTCACTCTGATCGACAACGCGCAGGCTTTGACAGCCACCGGGCCAAAGGCCAGCGCCACCATTCGTCAGGCGATGCAAGGGCTTGGCGTTGAGGTGATTGAGAACACAGGTATCGCCCGCATTGAATCTGACCATGTGGTTCTGGAAGATGGCCGCACCATTCCCGCCGCCTTCGTGACCGGGGCCGCCGGTGCCCGCCCCTATGGCTGGATCGCGGATACCGGGCTGGACTTGCAAGACGATTACATCCGGGTGAACGGGTTTCTGCAATCCAGCGACCCTGTGGTTTTTGCCGCCGGGGATTGCGCGCATCTGACAGACAACCCCCGCCCCAAAGCCGGGGTTTATGCGGTCCGCGAAGCGCCAGTTTTGTTCGACAACCTGCGCGCCGCGCTAGGGGCTGGGCAGATGCGACGGTACCGCCCGCAGAACGACTATCTGAAACTGATCTCGCTGGGCGGCAAATCCGCTCTGGCCGAACGGCTGGGCACCTCTTTCAGCGGCGCGTTGATGTGGCGCTGGAAGGATCACATCGATCAGAGCTTTATGAACAGGTTTCGCCACCTGCCCCAAATGTCACGGCCTAGCTTGCCCCGCCATCATGCCAGCGGGCTTAAGGAAGCATTGGGCGACAAACCCATGTGCGGCGGGTGCGGTGCCAAGCTTGGACGCGACGCTTTGCGCGCTGCGCTTGGCGCTCTGCCAGCCCCACGCCGCAACGACATCACGCCCCTGCCCGGTGACGACGCCGCAGTTCTGACGACCGGCGGAGCGCGGCAGGTGATGACCTCGGACCATTTGCGCGGCTTCACCAATGATCCTGCCCTGATGACACGTATCGCTGCGATCCATGCGCTTGGCGATATCTGGGCCATGGGGGCCAGCCCGCAAGCCGCAACCGCAACAATCATCTTGCCTCGGATGACACCTGCGCTGCAGCACAGGACCATGGCTGAGGTCATGGCCACGGCCAGCGACGTCATGCAAGCTGCCGGAGCCGAAATCGTGGGTGGCCATAGCTCCATGGGGGATGAACTGACCATCGGTTTCACCCTGACCGGCCTGTGCGAAGCCGACCCGATCACCCTGTCGGGCGCATGTCCGGGTGACGCGCTGATCCTGACCAAACCTCTGGGCAGCGGCGTGCTGATGGCCGCCGAAATGGCCGGTCAGGCGGATGGCGCGTGGATCGCTGAGGCTTACCAGCAGATGAGCATCCCGCAAGGCAAGGCCGCGCGCATTTTGGCGGGTGCCCATGCGATGACCGATGTCACCGGGTTCGGTCTGGCCGGGCATCTGATGGGGCTGTGCGAGGCTTCAGGTTGCGGCGCGACGCTTGATCTGGAGGTGATCCCCCTGATGACAGGCGCGCTTGAATTGGCAACGCTGGGCGTCCGCTCCACGATTTTCGACGAAAATCGTTCCACCGCCCCTGATCTGCCGTCAGATGGGAAGGCCGGCCTTCTGTTCGATCCGCAAACCGCTGGCGGTTTGCTGGCCGCCATACCCGCAGATCAGGCGCAGAGCCTATGTGATAACCTGCGGCAGGCAGGTTATCCGGCCGCAATCATCGGGCATATCTCAGACACGCCGGGCCTGCGCCTTCAAAGCTGATCCAGTACAGCCTCAATTCGCGCAGCAGCCTCTTTCAGACCTGCTTCGTCCAAGGTCGTGGCTTCGATCCGGGCTACAATGTCAGCCGGATGCAAACGGCTGGATTTGGCATAGGCCGGATCGTAATGCTGTTCCATCAACGCCCGTGTCAGCCCTGCTTTGTCCCCCGCATCAATCAGCGCCAGCCACGCGTCCACAACCTCATGCCCTCGGTGGGATCGAAGCGGCGACAGCCGGTCGCGCAACCGGTCTGCATCCGACAGAATGTCATCATAGGCATCAACCAGATAGGCCGTACGTGCCTCAATTGGAGCGTTGATCTGAATGCGCTGCGCGGCGCGCAGAGCGGTCCACAAACTGGGCGGCAGGATCAGTGACCCGATTTTCGACGATTCCGCCTCAACCGCCACGGGGCGTGTCGGGTCCAGCTTGCACAGGGTCGCGGCCAACGCAGACTCGAACCCTTTCTGACTGGGCTGACCACCCGGCATTTCGCCCAACAAGGACCCACGGTGATTGGCCAACCCTTCGAGATCCAGAACCTGAACCCCGCGCGCCTTCAACTGCTGCAACAGGTCCGTTTTGGCCGTGCCCGTATATCCATCCAGAGCCACCAACCGATGCGGCAGCGGGTCGTCATACAAGAACCGGTTCACCAGACGCCGATAGGTACGATAACCGCCCTGAACGACCTCGGCCCGCCAACCGATTTGTTGCAACATCCATGTGAACGACCCCGACCGCTGCCCGCCCCGCCAGCAATAGACCAGCGGTTTCCACCCGCCTTCATGATGCGACAGGCTGTGTTCGATATGATTGGCGGCATTGCGAAACACCAGCGCGGCCCCGAGTTTGCGGGCCAGAAACGGGCTTTCCTGCACATAGATCGTGCCGACCTGCGCGCGCTCTTCGTTGTTCAGAACCGGCAGGTTGATGGCACCGGGCAGATGATCCTCGGCAAATTCGGCGGGGCTGCGCACATCGATCACCGTATCGAAATCATGCGCATAAAGACCGGACAGGTCAGTGAAGTTCAAAGCCATGTCAGCGGTTTATCCTGTGGCATTCGGAATGGAAAGGCACGGTCATACCGGTATAGGTTCAATCAACTCGGCCCCACTGGCCCGGTTCGAATTCACTGCGGTATCGACACGGTGATATTCCAACACGTCCTCTGCCCCCGGCTGCATCAGACGGGCGGCCCCCTTCCCCGCTTCACCCAGCCAGAGCGGCCAGTCCTGCGCCTCAACGACCAATGGCATGCGGTGATGGATGGCGCTGAGGCGGCGGTTTGCAGGCGTTGTGACAATGGCACAGGTGCCCTGACGCGCCTCATCCGCCCCCCAATCCTGCCAGACCCCGGCAAAGGCGATCGGCGCGCCATCGTTGCGGTGAATGTACCAAGGCAAGCGCGTGCCCTGATCGCTTTTGGTCCATTCATAAAATCCGGTCGCCACGATCAGACAGCGCCGTTCGCGGCACGCCGCGCGAAAGGCTGGCTTTTCGGCCAGCGTCTCAGACCGGGCATTGATCAGCAATGGCCCTGCGGTTTCGGTATTGTACCAATGCGGCAAAAACCCCCATCGTAGCGCATCCAGAGTGCGTCCGCCCGCGGACGCGCGGACCACGTGCACCGGATTGGTTGGACATACGTTGAAATTGGGGACCTGAGGCAACGTGTTGGCGGGCCGCGCGGCAAACAACTGCGCCATGGCGTCATTAGTCTGGGTTATTGCAAACCGTCCACACATGGGTGATGAAGCCTTATGATCGTTTGAAGCAGGCGCAGAGCGTTATCGGATCTTATGCAAAATCAAACAGCGAATACCCTTAAAAGCAAGGCACTGGCAGCACTGGATGCGGGTCAATTGCAACAAGCCCTTAAAAAGGCGCAGCTGGGCGTTAAGAAATTCCCGAAGGATTCAGATTTCCACGCGATTTCGGGTTTTGTGCTGACCGAGATGAAGCAATACAAAAGGTCGATCCCGCATTTTGTCGAAGCATCGCGAATGAAACCGGACGATCCGCAATTTGTGGAGAACCTGGCCAACGCTCTAATGCAGACAGGTCAAATTCCCAAAGCGCTGGACTACACTGAACACAAACTGGCGAAATTCCCCAACAACAAAGAGCTGAACCGCGTTCTGGACGAAATCCATCTGAAAGGCAGCAACTGGCGTTTGGTGATCGACTATGTAAGCAAGAAACTGAAGGACAGCCCTGATGACATCCGTCTTTTGTCCAAACGTGCGCAGGCCTACTCCAAGATCGGGTTCGTCGAAGACAATTTGCGCGATGTTGAGCGTGCCTATGCGCTGGCGCCTGACGATCTGACCGCAGCCTTCCACAAATCAGTGAGCCTGCATCAAAGTGGAGACCGGAAGGGTTCGCGTAAGATTCTGGAACGCATTCTGAAAAATGAACCAGACAATCCCTCTGCGCTCCTGGAGATGTCGAACATCATCGTCAAAGAAGACGCAGCTGACCTTTTAAACCTGATTGACGCAGCTATTTTAGCCAGCCCGGACGAACGGAACGAGTTAGAGTTCGCCAAAGCGCATGCGATCTCCAAAATTGACAGCCTCGAGGCGGCAATGCCTCAATTCCAACGGGCCAACGCGATTCAACATGACAGCAACCCTTACGTGATTTCGGAAGAAGAAGAGAAATTCGCCCAGATCACCAGCTGTTTTCCCTTGGGGAACAAGGCGCCTGTCTCGGATTTGAATGAAACACCCGCACCGATCTTTGTTCTGGGCCAGCCCCGATCCGGTACGACACTGATGGAGATGATGCTAAGTTCGGCCCCCGATGTTGCGGGATGCGGAGAACTGATGTTGGGCGCAGAACTGTCGGCTGAGTTTGTTGAAGGCAAACAAGACTTTAGTGCGAAGAAAGCGACAGACTTTGCCCGGCAATACCGGATGCTTATGCCGCCGGTTCCCGACACTTCCACCGCTTTTGTCGACAAGATACCTCATAACTACCAGTATGTTGGCTTTATTCTATCCGCTTTCCCCAATGCTAAAGTTGTGAACATGATGCGCGATCCGCGCGATGTCGGGCTATCCAAATGGATCAGACGGTTCCCAGCGGGCGGGATGCGCTATGCTTCCAATCTTCAGGCCATTGCTCATTCCGCAAATATGTACCGGCGCTATATGGCCCATTGGCAGGCTCTATTCGGCGACCGCATCCTGACTATCCCTTATGAAAAGCTTGTGTCGGAGGCGAAAACCTGCAGCCAGCAAGTGGCGGCTTTCTGCGGTGTCGAATGGACCGAGGCCATGATCCACCCTGAGAAAAACACCAGCCAGGTCAGAACCGCCAGCATCGATCAGGTGCGCAGCAAAATCTCGACAAAATCCATTGGCGGCTGGCAGAGCGTTGCCGAACATCTGCAACCGATGCTTGACGGTTTCGATCCGGCGCTTTGGCCGGAATACGATCTGGGCTAAGCCCATCAAAAAAGGCCGCATCGAATGACGCGGCCTTTTTCTGTTCTTAAGTGCCGAATTACTTCTGTTTGATGCGACCATCCAGATAGGGCTGGTAGGGCGCATTGGCTGCCAAAAACTCCGCTGTGACATCCGCAAGGTCCGGGCCATAGTCATAGGCGTTTTTGTCGTCGCCTTCGAACATGCTGTAGCCGTCACCACCGTTGCGCACATAATTGTTGGTCACGACCAGATAGGTGGCTGCCGGATCAATCGGAACAAAGCCGTCTTCGCTGGCTACCATAACCTCGGTGATACGTCCTTCGTTCGGGGCAACGGACGGGTCCCAAGTAAAGGTCATACCGGCCACCTGCGGAAAGCGACCTTTGACCTCTTCCACCTGACTGACACCGTTTTCCAGCGCATCAATCACACCCTGACCGCTGATCTCAAAGGTCGACAGCGTGTTCTGGAACGGCAGCACCGTCAGGACTTCGCCCATCGTCACTTCGCCCGAGTCGATGGACGCGCGCAACCCTCCTGAATTCGCAATTGCGATCTGCGCGCCCTGATCGGCGACCCGCGCCAGCATGGCATCGGCGACAAGGTTGCCCATTTCGCATTCCTGAACACGGCAGACCGCGCGGTCCCCCTCAATCGCAGCGGCGGAATCGGCCACGACGCGCTGCTTCATCTCTTCGATCGGGGCACCCATCTCCGCCACGCGGGCAGCAATTGCAGCATCCGGCTGAACCGAGGCATCCAGCAGGATCGGCTCACCTTCTGCCGACAGCAGGTTGCCGTCATCGTCAAAGGTCAGCGTCACCTCACCCAGATACTTGGAATAGGCATAAGCCTGAACCACCGGCACATCACCAACCATCAGCGGATACGAGCCCGCGGCCCCCTCTTGCGTGTTGGACAGCAGGGTGTGGGAATGGCCGCCGATCACCAGATCAAGGCCGGGGACCTTCCCGGCAATCTCGATATCCTTGGCCAGCCCGACATGGTTCAGCGCAATGATGATGTCCACGCCTTCGCCCTGCAAGGCAGCGGCGTCTGCTGTCAGGCTTTCGATCTCATCTCGGAAAATCACGTCTTTGCCGGGGCTGGACGTATCCACCGTATCCGTGGCCAGGGCCGAGATCACGCCGATCTTTTGCCCGCCAATGTCCAAAACCACGTGGTTTTTCACCCGGTCCACCAACTCGGCCGAGGTGGTCAGGTCAAGGTTGCCGGAAATGACCGGAAAGCTGACCGCGTCGATGAACGCAGCCAGACCTTCGGGGCCGTCGTCGAATTCGTGGTTGCCCACGGCCATGGCGTCATAGCCGATGGCCTCCATGAACTCGGCTTCAGCCGCGCCTTTGTATGTGGTGTAAAACAGCGATCCCTGGAACGGATCACCGGCATCCAGCAACAGGACATTCTGGTCCGCCAGTTCGGCGCGCTTGGTGTCCACCATGGTTTTCAACCGGGCCATGCCGCCAAAGCACTTACCCTCGCCCTCATCCTCGGCGTCGCAGGTCGAGTCGTATTTGTTGATGGATTCAATACGGCTGTGGATGTCGTTGGTGTGCAGAATGGTCAGCTTGTACTCGGCTGCGGCCATGCCTGCGGTCAGGCCCAATACGGCGGCAGAGGCCAAAAGGCGGGTGAACATAATGAAACTCCCTGTATGTGATTGAGGTGATGGTGCGCGCAGTGACGGGAAGAGTCAAAGGGGGAAATCCGGCTTGATTCTACCCGTCGCGCGGGGCATGACCAGCGCATGCTGATTTACAAGATTTTCCGGGCCGACGAATGGGCCACGTTGCAGGATCAGGGGGCGTCAGACGGTGCCCCGATTGATGTCGCCGATGGCTATGTGCATTTTTCAACGGCAACGCAGGCGGCCGAGACAGCTGCCAAGCATTTTGCCGGGGTCGATGGCCTGACCCTGCTGGCCTGTGACGCTGACGCGATGGGCGATGACCTGAAGTGGGAGGTTTCGCGCGGCGGGGCGCTGTTTCCGCATCTTTACCGCCAGATTCGCATGGCGGATGTTGTCTGGTCACGCCCCCTGCCCTTTGACGGGCACGCGCATCAATTCCCGCAGGAGATGGAATGACCACCTTCGTCGACCCGGACCGCGCTCAGTTTGAGGCGTTCAAGGCGTTGGATCGCGACCATCCGATTGAAATGCTCAATCTGGTGAAGTTCCGCGACAGGGCTGATTACCCTGCCGGGCACCCTTTGGCCGATGCAGGTCTGACCGGCGCGCAGGCTTACCGCACCTATGGGGCCGAAACAGCCCCGATCATCGCGCGGTTGGGGGCATCGATCCTGTGGCGCGGGTCTTACCAGACCACGCTGATCGGCCCGCAGGATGAGGCTTGGGATGAGGTTTTCATCGCCCGTTATCCCACAGCGCATGCGTTTTTGGAAATGGTGACGGACCCGGCCTATCAGGCTGCCGTCGTGCACCGTCAGGCGGGGGTTGAAACCTCGCGCCTGATCCGCTGTGCACCAGCCAAAGGTGGAGAGACATTCGGATGAAACTGACCGAGAAACTGGGGCTCGCCGTCCTGCACAAAATGGATCCCGAAGCCGCCCATGGCCTGTCGATCAAGGCGCTGAAGGCCGGTCTGGCCCCAATGCCCGGCCCGGTGACCTCCGAGCGGTTGAAAACAAAGGTGGCCGGGCTGAACCTGCCCAACCCTGTCGGTCTGGCCGCAGGCTTCGACAAGAACGGAGAGGTGCTGACGCCCCTGTCGCGCACCGGCTTCGGCTTTATCGAGGTGGGGGCCGTCACCCCGCGCCCACAACCCGGCAACCCCAAACCGCGCCTGTTCCGCCTGTCCCAGGACCGCGCCGCCATCAACCGCTTTGGTTTCAACAACGAAGGCATGGAGGTCATGGGCCGCCGTCTGGCCGACCGCCCCAAAGACGCGGTGATCGGCCTGAATCTGGGGGCAAACAAGGACAGCCACGACCGCCCCGGCGATTTCGCCAAGGTGCTGGCCCATTGCGCGGCGCATCTGGATTTCGCCACCGTCAATGTCTCATCCCCCAACACCGAAAAGCTGCGGGATTTGCAGGGCAAGGCGGCGCTTGGTGCCTTGCTGTCCGGTGTGATCGAAACGCGGAACGGCTTGCCCCGCCCGATTCCGGTTTTCCTGAAAATCGCACCTGACCTGACCGAGGCCGAGTTGCAGGACATTGCCGAAGTCGCGCAGGAAACGGGCGTGGACGCGGTGATTGCCACCAACACCACCCTGTCGCGCGATGGGCTGCGCAGCCAGCACAAGGGCGAAACCGGCGGTCTGTCCGGTGAGCCCCTGTTCGAGAAATCAACGCATGTTCTGGCCCGGCTCAGCCAGCTGACCGACAGCAACATCCCCCTGATCGGTGTTGGCGGGGTCAGCAATGCGGATCAGGCCTATGCCAAGATTTGCGCCGGTGCATCTGCTGTGCAGCTTTATACTGCATTGGTCTACGGCGGGATTTCCTTGGCCGCCAAGATTGCGCGGGGGCTGGATGACCTGCTGGCTCGGGATGGGTTCACGTCGGTCGCGCAAGCCGTCGGAAGTAAGAGAGAGGATTGGCTGTGATCGCATATTGGCACAACCCGCGCTGCTCAAAATCCCGCGCCGGGCTGGCTCTGTTGGAAGAAAACGGCGCGCAGGTCGAACTGCGTAAATACCTTGAGGATGCGCCCTCGGCCGAAGAAATCCGCACGGTGTTGAACCTGTTGGGGATCGATGCAATCGACATGATGCGCACCGGCGAGAAACGGTTCAAGGAGCTGGGTCTGAACAAGGCCAGCCGGCCAGATGACCTGATCGCCGCCATGGCCGAAAACCCGATCCTGATCGAACGCCCCTTGGCCATCTCAGGCGACAAGGCCGCGATTGGCCGTCCGCCCGAAAACCTGTTGGCGCTGCTTTAAGCGATCTGCGCCTCAAGCCGGGGATAGCGCCAGCCCAGCGTGACACCGCGCGCGATGTTCAGAACCATCAGCGCGGCCCACAGCCCGTGGTTGCCCAGCGTGGGCACCAGCACGAACAGCGCAACGACATAGATCGCAACCGACTGGATCATCGCGTTGCGCATGGCGCGGGTCCATGTGGCGCCAATATAGATGCCATCGAACATCCAACTGGCAACTCCGATCACCGGGGCCAGCGCCGCCCAGATAAGATAGTCTCGTGCGGCCAGCCGCACCTCGGGCGAGGTGGACATCAGGTCGATCAAGGCCGGTCCGGCCAGATAGAATAAAAGCCCCAGTGCGAATGCTCCGCCCACGCCCCATTGCGACGCCATGATCGAGGCGCGCCGGACCTGTAGCCGATTCCGCGCGCCGACGGCGCTGCCGACCAGAGCCTCAGCTGAAAAGGCAAAGCCATCAAGGGCAAAGGCCGTGATCTCAAGAAACTGCAACAGCACCTGATTGGCGGCGAGGTTCACGTCGCCCAGATCCGAGCCCACGAACAGAAACGTGGTGAACGACCCGGTCAGCAGGACCGAGCGGATCATGATGTCGCCGTTCACCTGCATCATCCGTTTCAGCCGGGCCGCATCGAAAATCCGGGGCCAGTCGCGCCATTGGTTGGCGGCAAACGCATCCCTGCACAGCCACAATCCCAGCGCCAATCCCGTCCATTCCGCAATCAGCGTGGCGATGGCGACGCCTTCAACGCCCCAGCCCAACCCCAGCACGACCCACAGGTCCAGCAGGATATTCAGCCCGTTCATCCATACCTGCAGCAGGAACACGCCGCGCGTGCGTTCGACCGCGATCAGCCAACCGGTGACGGCGTATAGGGCAATGGTCGCCGGAGCCCCCCAGATGCGAATTTGCAGATAGCTGCGGGTCAGCGCCTCGACCTCGGGGCTGGCGGGGGACAGGGCAAAAGCCCCCCAGAACACCCAGATTTGTGTAAGGATAAAGAACAGCCCCGCCGCCCCGCCCAGCAGCAGCCCGCGCATCAATAGGGCCCCGGTTTCGGCGGTATCCCCGGCCCCGCGCGCCTGCGCGGCCAAACCCGTGGTGCCCATGCGCAGGAAACCGAAAATCCAGTAGATCGCCGCCAGGATAACAGCGCCCATGCCCACGGCCCCAATGGGCGCGGCCTGCCCCAGCTGCCCGACCACCCCGGTATCGACGGCACCCAGAATAGGCACCGTGGCATTGGACAGCACAATCGGCACCGCGATCTTGAGCACCCGTTTATGGGTGAGAGGTGCCGAGGCGCTCTGCACGTTGATCTACCCTTTGGGCGGCGTGTTCTGCGGCATCAGGAAATGCCCTGTCGCCTGCGCAATGGGACGCGCGTGATTGTCCTGCCACGCCTCAACCCGGACCGAAGCATAGCGCCGCCCAGACCGGCTGACGAAGGCGCGCGCATAGGCATCGCGCGGCAGACCAGAGCGCAAGTAATCCACGGTAAAGTCCACCGTTTTGGGAAACCGCAGCGTGTCTGCCTTGAACAGCGCATCCGCGTCAATCTCACCGCTTTCGATCTTGGGAAAGAAATACTCCCAACTCAGGGTGATGACGGCGGTCACCTCAAGAAACGCCGCCGTGACGCCGCCATGCAAGGCCGGCAGCAGCGGGTTGCCGATCAGTTTGTCGTCAAAATGAAGCACGCCGGTCAGTTCATCCCCGCGCCGGTCGAATGTGATGTCTAGAAAGCGGATATAAGGCACCCCTTCGACAAGGGCTTTCAGGGCCGCATCGCGGCGTTGCTTGACCACCTGCATCGGTTCAGGACGAGGACGCGCCATCACAGACCCTCCACCGTGAAAGACCCTGCGGCGGTCGCCACCGGCAGGTCCTGGTTTTCGTCCATCGCAGTGGCCCGGACAAAGGCCACATTGCGCGTGATGTGATAGCAGGTTGCATGGGCCGTGATCGTCTGCCCGGGCGTCGCCGCGCGCATGTAGTCGATCCGCAGATCAATGGTTGCGGTTCCGCCCGGCGCCGCAGGATGGCACATCACGGCAGCGCCACAACAGGTGTCCAGCGCAGCAAACACCGCCCCGCCGTGGATGACGCCCGTTCTGGGATCACCAATCAAATCGGCATTGTAGGGCATCGCGATCACGGCCTCACCATCGCTGATCGTATTGAGCGTCAGGCCCAGCGCCTTGGCGTGCGGAATCGCCTCGATGAACCGCCGCGCTATTTCTACTTTGTCGACCATGTCGCCGTGCCCCCGTGGTTTCCCTCTTTATGAGCCTGAGCCCGCCAAAAGAGCAAGACCGCCTGTTGCGCTTGCCGCCACGAAGGCATAGTTTGCAGCCAGGGAGACCACAAATGACTGACAACCGTTTGTCCTTAAACGAAATGTGCGAAGAGTTCGACGTAACCAAGCGCACATTGCGTTACTACGAATATATCGAGCTGCTCCAGCCCGAGCGTGAAGGTCGGACCCGGTTCTACGGCCCCCGCGAATGCGCGCGGATGAAGCTTATCATGCGTGGTCGTTTGTTTGGCTTCTCGCTGGAAGAGATTCGCCAGTGGTTGCTGATCTACGAAGATCAGGGCGATCAGGCCCAGATGGCCGAGTTCATCAAGCTGGCCGACCGGCAAATGCCCGAACTGCAAAAGCAGCGCCAGCAACTGGACGAAGCCATGGATGAGCTTCAGCGCCTGCGCGACCAGACGGCCAAGTCGCTGCGCTGATCCCTATTCGGGGTGCCGCCCCTCTCCTGTTCCCTGCGGATCGCTTCCCCGGCACCTGCCCGGCCTGTCCTCAAAATTCCGTTACGTCATCTGTCAAATCCTACGCAATCCATGACTTGACGCAGGATGATGCTACGTCAACTTTCAATGTGACGTAGCGTTTGCATTACGTGAACGTCATCTACGTGTTGTAACCTGCGCATCGACTGCGCAAATGACTTAGACAGACGCCAGTGACGAGAGTGCTGAGACCATGACCGAAGATCTGATGACCATCCGTGAAATGTGCGAGACCTATGATGTCACGCCGCGCACTTTGCGATTTTACGAGGCCAAAGAGCTTTTGTTTCCGATCCGCGAGGGCCAGAAACGCCTGTTCACCAAACGTGACCGCGCGCGCCTGAAACTGATCCTGCGCGGCAAGCGTTTCGGCTTTAGCCTGGAAGAAATCCGGCAGTTGCTGGACCTCTACCATGTGGGCGACCAGCAAATGACCCAGATGACGCGCACCTTTGAAATTGCGCGCGAACGTCTGGCCGACATGGAAGCCCGCCGCGAGGAACTGACCCAGGCCATTGACGATCTGAAAGAGCAATTGCGCTGGGGCGAAAAAGTCATCGCCTCAATGAAAAATGAGAAAAAGGCCGCCGAGTAACCCCGTCGGCCCCATCCCCCGGACATCTGAATTTAAGGGAGCTTCATATGCCCGTTTACAACGCGCCAACCAAAGACACTCAGTTCATCCTGCATGACGTGTTGAAAATCTCGGACTCCGATATTCCGGGGTATAGCGAACTGGAAACCGAATTTACCGGCGCCGTGCTGGAGGAAGCCGGCAAGGTTGCAACCAACGTGCTGCATCCGCTGAACGTGGTGGGCGACACCGAAGGGTGCCGTTTGGAAAATGGCATCGTTTACACGCCTACAGGTTTCAAAGACGCCTTCGAGCAGATGAAGGAAGGTGGCTGGACTGGCCTCGACATGCCCGAAGAGTATGGCGGCCAGAACATGCCTTACGTGATCGGCACCGCCGTGGGCGAGATGTTCTCGGGCGCGAACCAGGCATTTGTGATGTATCAGGGCCTGACCCACGGCGCGGCCTCGGCCATCCTGGCGCACGGCACCGACGCACAGAAGAACACCTACCTGCCGAACATGGTCAGCTGTGAATGGACCGGCACCATGAACCTGACCGAACCGCATTGCGGCACCGATCTGGGCCTGATGCGCACCAAGGCCGAACCGCAAGGCGACGGCAGTTACAAGATCACCGGTCAGAAGATTTTCATCTCGTCCGGCGACCACGACATGGCCGATAACATCATCCATCTGGTGCTGGCCAAAATCCCCGGCGGACCCGATGGTATCAAGGGCGTGTCGCTGTTCATCGTGCCCAAGTTCATCGTCAACGAAGACGGCACACCGGGTGAGCGCAACGGCGTATCGGTCGGCAAGATCGAAGAGAAAATGGGCATCCACGGCAATTCGACCTGCGTCATGAACTATGACGAGGCCACAGGCTGGCTGCTGGGCGAAGAGCACAAAGGCATGCGTGCCATGTTCACCATGATGAACGAGGCGCGCCTGGGTGTGGGCATGCAGGGTCTGGCGCAAGCCGAGGCCGCGTTCCAGAACGCACTGGAATACGCCAAGGATCGTCTGCAGGGCCGCGACGTGACCGGCGTGAAAAACCCTGACGGCCCCGCCGATCCACTGATCGTGCACCCGGACATCCGCCGCAACCTGATGGATCAGAAAAGCTTTACCGAGGGCGCGCGTGCCTTCATCCTGTGGGGCGCGACCATGATCGACAAGGCGCATCGCTCGGGTGACAAGGATGCGGACGGGCTGATCTCGCTGCTGACGCCGGTCATCAAAGGCTTCCTGACCGATCAGGGATACGACATGACCGTTCAGGCACAGCAGGTTTACGGCGGCCACGGCTACATCGAGGAATGGGGCATGTCGCAATACACCCGCGACGCCCGCATCGCGATGATCTACGAAGGGGCGAACGGCGTTCAGGCGCTGGACCTCGTGGGCCGCAAGCTGGCGCAGGATGGCGGTAAGCACGTCATGGCCTTTTTCGAGATGGTCAAATCCTTCTGCAAGGAAAACGGCGGTAAAGATGAGGCCTTTGACAAGGCCTTCATCGAACCGTTGAAATCGGCGTCCAAGGATCTGCAGGCCGCGGGCATGTATTTCATGCAGGAAGGCATGAAAAACCCGAACAACGCGCTATCGGGGTCCTATGACTTCATGCACATGTTCGGCCATGTCTGCCTGGGATTGATGTGGGCACAGATGGCAAAGGCTGCGCAAGACGCGCTGGACGGTGGAACCTCGGACAAAGAGTTCTACGAGACCAAGATCAACACCGGCCGCTTCTACATGGCACGTCGCCTGCCTGCCACTGCATTGCATCTGGCACGCATTCAAACCGGCGCGGATACGGTCATGGCCCTTGAGGCCGCGAACTTCTGATCACTGCCCGGCGCTGGTGCCCTGCCCCAGCGCCGGTTCTTCGAAGGAAAGACAATGCCCAAACGCTTTCGCCTGACCCGCCGCTTTCCAGTCGCAATGACAGAAGAAGGCTATCGCAAACTGCGCGGCTTCGCCCATGAGGCCGGTCTGGACGAGGGAGAGGCCCTGTCTTTTCTTTTTGAGAACTTCAACAGCATCATTCACGAGGACAAACTCACCCGCCGCCTGCGCAGCTTCAACTCCGAGCTTGAGGCCCGCAAACGGTGACGATTGTGCCTTCAAAATCCGGAGAGCGAGTGGCAGCCGCTGCATCCGCCTCCGGCGGCCGTATTTGGAACGAGAAGAAGGCGCCGGCGCGCGTCCACCCCGCCATCCGGGAACTGATCTCACCAGGTGGCACTCAGCCGGGACGGCGGGGCTTCTCCTCGTGCGGTCATCGGCTCGGCAGCCTGTACCGCGCACAACACAAGACCCGATTAACGTTAACGAACCCTTACGGAAGAGAGAAAGGCCCTCATCTTCTTCTCGTTCCAAATACGGAAATTCCGACCTAACCACACACGCCACGGGAGGGGCGTTCGCATGACCATCACATTGCACTGCTTCGGAGAAAGCGGGAATTCCTACAAGGCGGCGCTGGCGCTTGAGATGTCGGGGTTGGATTGGGAACCGATTTTTGTGGATTTCTTCAACGGCGCGTCCCGCACGCCCGAGTATCGGAGTGAAGTCAATGCAATGGGTGAAGCGCCCGTGCTGACGGATGGCGATTTCCGTATCACTCAATCGGGTGCCATTCAGGCTTACGTCACCGAAAAATCCGGCAAGTTTGGCGGCAATACCCGAGAAGAGAATTATGACATTCTGCGCTGGGTGCTGTGGGACAATCACAAGCTTAGCTCGAATGCAGGGATGACGCGGTTTTTGTGCAATTTCCTGCCCGAGGAGCACCGCAACCCGGATGTTATCGCGTTCAATCAAGGGCGCCTGAAAGCGGCTTATGACATTCTGAACACTCATCTGGAAGGCCGCGACTGGATCGTGGGAGACGGCGTGACCAATGCCGATCTCAGCTGCTGCGGCTACCTCTATTACCCGGAACCATTCGGCTTTGACCGTGCCGACTGGCCCCATATCGACGCCTGGCTGCAACGCCTGTCCGAGCAGCCCGGATGGAAACACCCCTATGACCTGATGCCCGGCAACCCGTCGGATCGAGCTTGAGGAGAAGACCCATGACCGAAGCCTATATTTATGACGCCCTGCGCACCCCGCGTGGCAAAGGCCGCAAGGATGGCAGCCTACACGAGGTGACCTCGGTGCGGCTGTCCGCCGTGACCCTGAACGCGATGAAAGAGCGCAACAACCTGGAAGGTCACGCCGTCGAGGACGTGATCTGGGGCAACGTCACGCAGGTGATGGAACAAGGCGGTTGTCTTGCACGCTCGGCCGTTTTGGCATCTGACCTGGATCAGTCGATTCCCGGTCTGGCGATCAACCGCTTCTGCGCCTCGGGGATGGAGGCCGTGAACCTGGCCGCAAACCAGGTCAAAGGCGGCGCGGGCGAGGCGTATATTGCCGGTGGTGTTGAGATGATGGGCCGCGTGGCCATGGGCAGCGATGGTGCGGCGATTGCCGTGGACCCCTCGCTGGCGATGGACACCTATTTCGTGCCTCAGGGTATCTCGGCTGACATCATCGCGACCGAATATGGCTTTGATCGCGATCAGGCGGACGCGCTGGCTGTTGAATCGCAAAAGCGCGCAGCCAAGGCGTGGGAAGAGAACCGGTTCGAAAAATCGGTCATCAAAGTCACCGACCAGAACGGCCTGACCATTCTGGACCGCGACGAATATATGCGCCCCGGCACGGACATGCAGAGCCTTGGCGCGCTGAACCCGTCCTTTGCGATGATGGGTGAGCAGATGCCCGGTTTTGACAAGGTCGCAATGCTGAAATACCCGCATCTGGAGCGGATCAACCACATTCACCACGCGGGCAACAGCTCGGGCATCGTGGATGGGGCTGCGGCTGTGCTGATTGGCAACAAGGAGTTCGGTGAGAAATATGGCCTGAAGCCGCGCGCGCGCATCAAGGCAACTGCCAAGATCGGTACCGACCCGACCATCATGCTGACCGGCCCGGTTCCGGTGACCGAGAAAATTCTGGCCGACAACGGCATGAAGATCAGCGATCTGGACCTGTTCGAAGTGAACGAAGCCTTCGCCTCGGTCGTGCTGCGGTTCCAGCAGGCGTTTGATGTGGACCCCGAACTGGTGAACGTGAACGGTGGTTCGATCGCGATGGGTCACCCGCTGGGTGCAACCGG
This sequence comes from Ruegeria sp. CH10, assembly GCF_056537125.1. NCBI lineage: Bacteria > Pseudomonadati > Pseudomonadota > Alphaproteobacteria > Rhodobacterales > Roseobacteraceae > Ruegeria > Ruegeria sp. CH10. Next base: position 470,716 of record NZ_JBQFQY010000002.1, read on the forward strand.
CGCGATGATCATCGGCACCCTTCTGGACGAGTTGGAGCGTCAGGACAAGGAAACCGGTCTGGCCACGCTGTGCATTGCGTCCGGCATGGGGGCTGCAACGATTATCGAGCGGGTCTGATGCCCAAGCTGGATCTCTCTCAGATCCCGTTTCAGGGCGGCTCGTCCTATCCCGGCAAACTGGCCGAGGCGACCGCGGGTCGTTTCGTGCAGCGGCTGACGGATGCAGGCGGGCTGACCCAATACGGGGTCAACATCGTGCGGCTGGAACCGCAGGGCATGTCTTCGCTGCGCCATTACCATATGGAGCAGGACGAGTTTGCCATTGTGCTTTCCGGCACCTGCGTACTGATTGATGACGATGGTGAGCATGAGATGCAGCCCGGCGATTGCGCCGCCTGGCCCGCGGGTGAGCCCAACGGCCATCACCTTGTGAACAAAACCGATGCGCCCGCGACCTTTCTGGTGGTGGGCACACGGACCCCGACCGAGACCTGTTTCTACAGCGACATAGACATGATGGTGAAGGATGACGGAAACGACTTCACCCGCAAGGATGGCAGCCCGCTGACGGCTGACCAGATTGGAGATGACAATGACTGAATTCACCCTCAGCAAAGACGCAGACGGCGTCGCCACGATCACATGGGATGTTCCGGGCAAAACGATGAACGTGATGTCCTTTGACGGGCTGGCCCAGCTGAGCGACCTGATCGATCAGGCGCTGGCGGATGAGGGGGTCAAGGGCATCGTCCTGACCTCGGGCAAAGAGGGGTCGTTTGCGGGCGGCATGGACCTGAACCTGCTGGCCGTGATGAAGGAACAGGCGGGCGACAATCCGGCCAAGGGTCTGTTCGAGGGCACGATGCAAATGCACGCCCTGCTGCGCAAGATCGAACTGGCGGGCATGGACCCCAAGACCAAGAAAGGCGGCAAGCCTATTGCGACCGCCCTGCCTGGCACCGCCGCAGGTATCGGGATGGAGCTGCCACTGTCCACGCACCGCATCTTTGCCGCCGAGAACCCCAAGGCGAAATACGGCCTGCCCGAGATCATGGTCGGCATCTTCCCCGGCGCGGGCGGCACCACCCGAATGGTCCGCAAGGTGGGCGCGATTGCTGCGGCTCCGCTGTTGCTGGAAGGCAAGATGCTGGACGTCAAGAAAGCAAAGGGCGCGGGTTACATCGACGAGATCGCTGCTGATCCAGTTGCCGCCGCCAAGGAATGGGTGCTGAACGCGAAAGACGCCGATCTGGTCAAGCCGTGGGACGCCAAGGGCTACAAAATGCCCGGTGGCGCGCCGTACCACCCCGCAGGGTTCATGAACTTCGTCGGGGCTTCGGCCATGGTCAACGGCAAGACCCAAGGCGCCTTCCCGGCGGCCAAGGCATTGCTCAGCGCGGTCTATGAAGGCGCGCTGGTCGATTTCGACACCGCGCTGAAAATCGAGGCGCGCTGGTTCACATCCGTCCTGATGAACCCCTCTTCGGGTGCGATGATCAGGTCGCTGTTCCTGAACAAGGAAGCGCTGGAAAAAGGGGCCGTGCGTCCTGCCGGTGTACCGGATCAGTCGGTCAAGAAGATCGGCGTTCTGGGCGCGGGCATGATGGGTGCGGGCATCGCGTTGGTCTCGGCCCAGGCCGGGATGGAGGTTGTGCTGGTCGACCGGGATCAGGCAGCCGCGGACAAGGGCAAGGCGTATACCGAAGCCTATTTGGACAAAGGCATGAAGCGCGGCAAAGTCACCGAAGACAAGAAACAGGCCATGCTGGCGCGCATCACCGCGACGCCCGATCTGGATCACCTGAAGGGCTGCGACCTGATCATCGAAGCGGTGTTCGAGGATATGGGTGTCAAGGCCGAGATGACCAAAAAGGTTGAGGCGATCATCCCCGAGGATTGCATCTTTGCCTCGAACACCTCGACCCTGCCAATCACCGATCTGGCCAAGGCGAGCGTGCGTTCGGATCAGTTCATCGGCATCCACTTCTTCTCACCGGTTGAGAAGATGTTCCTGGTTGAGATCATCAAAGGCCGCGAAACCGGAGATCGCGCGGTGGCCAAGGCGCTGGACTATGTGCGCCAGATCCGCAAGACGCCGATCGTGGTCAACGATGCGCGGTTCTTCTACGCCAACCGCTGCATCATTCCGTATATCAACGAAGGTCTGCGGATGATCACCGAAGGCGTCAGCCCTGTGTTGATCGACAATGCCGCGCGTCAGCTTGGCTTCCCCGTGGGGCCGATCCAGTTGAATGACGAAACCTCGATTGATCTGGGGGCCAAGATCGCACGTGCGACCAAAGCCGCCATGGGCGACGCCTATCCCGAAAGCCCTGCGGATGATCTGATCTTCTGGATGGAGGCTGAGGGCCGTCTTGGCCGCAAGGCCAATGCCGGGTTCTTTGACTATGATGACAAGGGCAAGCGCGTCGAATATTGGAAAGGTCTGGCCGAAAAGTACCCCCATGCCGAAGATCAGCCCGATCTGATCGAAGTGCAGGAACGCCTGATGTTCGCACAGGTACTGGAAGCGGTCCGCGCGCTGGAGGAAGGCGTGCTGGAGGATATCCGCGAAGGCGATGTGGGTGCAATTCTGGGCTGGGGCTTTGCGCCATGGTCCGGTGGCCCGCTGAGCTGGCTGGACATCATCGGCACGCCCTACGCGGCCGAGCGCTGCGATCAACTGTCGGAAAAATACGGCGAACGTTTTGCCTGCCCAACGCTGCTGCGTGAAATGGCCGACAAAGGGCAGAGCTTTTACGGTAGGTTCGACCCCGAAGCCAAAGCAGCCTAAAGACAAAACGCTGGCGCATGCCCCCATGCGCCAGCGTTTCTTTGTAGGTACAGATAGGTCCCTAGCAAGCGTTTCGGGTTAAACTTGAGACGCTTTAATCAGATCATCATGGTCGGACGACCGGGGCGACCGGGACGCCGCGCGCCTTTTACCGGCCTGATCGGCACAATCGGATGATCGAAAACCGGCGCAGGCAGGGATCCCAGCGAATTCGCCAGAACCGCGATATGGTTGCGCCGAGCCGTCAGATACATCAGTTCGGTCGCCGACTCTGCGGCCACAACCTCATACGAGGCGCGACCGGGTGTATTGCGCGATCCAAACCGGCCCGAGGGGCAAAAGGCGCGGAAGCCGCCCTCGATATAGATCACCTCATCCTGTTCGAAAAACAGGGTGCTGATGTCGAAATAGGACGCGGGCACATCCGATGTGATCCGGAACATACCGCTTAGCAACCGGGCCGACACAACAGGCAGGCTGACCGGCAGTTTGATGGGATCATGGCCAAGCTTGGTGTTGTCCAGCGCCACGCCCTGTTCGGGCATCAGCCAGACGGGGCGACCGTTATACGCAGCATGCGTCGGCACCCGGATTGGCATGTTTTCGGACTTCGTCTCGCCCGGCGGAACCGTGATACCATCAATCGCGACGCGGCTAACGGGTTGGAACCCATTGTCCATGGTGCGAATGAGGTCACCGGCCTCGATCTCTTCGACAAGTTTCCAGCCGCTTTTGGTTGAGACTTTGGTTCCGTGAACCAGACCGCCACGGCGCGCGTTCAACGCGGAATGCTGCTCTGCATTGCCCTGGAATTCGGAACGCTCTGCAAAATCAATAACACTGTCTACTTTCAACACCACAGAACCCACTTGTTACTCACAAAAAACTACAATTGAGCTTTAACACAGGTTTTAGTGAGAGGGCTTATTTTTGACATATTGTGGCCCAATTTGGGTTAATCTGAGCCATTTTTTGGCAAAAATCACAAACAAAACCGCAACTTAGATCAATATTGATTAAATATTGGAAACTATAACACAGACATCTGATCAAACGTGTAGCCGAATCTGGCAACATCCTCGGCACAAGCATCGGCCAACAGCTCGGCAGCCCTGTCGTCAAAATAGCCGCGATAATCCGCGTCGCGGCTCGAACGATTGAGGTGCGGCAAAGCAACGTCAAACCCAAGCAGATCGAATAGCGGGCCCGCATCCTCTTCAAACCACTCCAACCTTATGAAGAACTGGCATTGCTCGGCCCCGTCGGCCCGCGTCACATAATGGCGCGCAGGGCTGCGCCGAAAAGACCGCAGAACATCCGGGTGCTGTACAAAGCCCTCGAACGACAGGGATTTTGCCAGCGCCACCATCGGATGATCAAAACTCTGCTCCAGCAGCCAGTGATAATAGCTGACGATCCGGTCCCAGGGGTTTCGCACCATGGTGAATACGGTCATCTCTTCCAGTTCGGACAGCAGTAGAACACCGTCGATATCAGTCAGTGTTGAATGTTTCCACAACCGTCCCCTGCCCGTCAGCGCCTTGGCCCGCTTGCGTCGCCTGAGAGCCTTGGGCGTGTCGCCCAGCAGGATGTCGTCTTTCATCGCCCGTGTTTCCAGCGCTTGGGCCAACGACGTTCCCCCCGTCTTGGGGATATGAACAAACACATAGTTGCGCCCGCGCGAAATGATCATGCGACCACCTTCGCCACACTCGCGCGCCAGCCCAACAAGGCACCAGCCGCCGCAATAAGGCCGATACCAGCGATCTGCATCACACCGATGGCCTGACCCAAAGCAACCCAGGCAAAAAGCGGTCCAAAGATCATGACCGAGTATTCGAATACGGCCACGTATGAGGTCTCGCCCACCTGATAAGATTTGATCAGCATAAAGACCGCAATCGTCGAACCAACCGCCTGTACGATGATCCAGGACAGCGCCGGTTGCATCTGCCATACCACCCCCCGCGTAACGAATCCGTCGGCAAAGGAATGGGGCACAAGGGAAAACGCAGTCAGACCGATTGCGCCGGCCAATCCCAGCGTGGTGACCATTGCCGCCAGCAGCGCCACAGTGCTTTCCTGCGCACAGTGGCTGCGGGTGATGATCGAGCTGAGCGCGTAAAAGAACCCTCCGGCCACCGGCAGCAGGGTTCGGGCATCGAACTCATAGGGGTTGGGCTGCAGCACACACAAGGTCCCGGTGAACCCGATCACAACTGCCAGAATGCGCCAGGGGCCAATCCTCTGCCCCATCGCGACGGCTGAAACCAGCAGCACGAAGATCGGAGACGTGAACAGCCCCGCCAGCGCCTGCGCAATCGGCATCAGCGCCAGAGACGCAAAGTAAAACAGCATCGCCACCGTGATCAGCACGCTGCGCAGGATCACGGGCCCCAGCCGTCGCGGGCGCATCGTACCCATTCCCAAAACCGACAGACACGCAATCAACGGCAACATCAGAACAGCGCGGCTTAAATGGAATTGCCATAGGCCAATTGTTTCGGCCAGCAGGATGACAACGTTATCGATCACCCCGATGATCGCCATAGCGCCCACCATCAGCGCCGAGGCCAAAATCGGTGAGGTCTGAGTATCCGCCTGCATTCCGGCCCCGGTCTTAGAGTATTGGACACCGGCGGAATTGCCGTGTCTGGTTTTATCCAGCACATTTCCCAATCGGGGCGCAACAGGTTTGCGCCGCCGGAAATTCCCATGCTAAGCTAAGTCAAAATAATCACGAGCATATCTCATCTTGAAGACGGCCCTTAAACAGTACCAGCGGATCGAAGCCACCGGTCTGTGGCGCCCCTCGCCCGATGTTCAGCGGCGCGAGGTTGTGGCGTCTCTGGGTGAGGCGACGTTGACCATTTCGGACTTCAACGAACAGGCGCTGACCCATTGGTCGCTGGCCGCGCTGGTGCGCCAGAATCCGGGCAGTTTTCCTGCCATTTTCAATCCCGACGGTGACCCGGACGAAACGCTGGAGTTGGAAGAAACCGAAACCACTATGATCGAGGCCATAGACCGCCTGCAGCGCGCCATCGACAAGGCGCGACCCCATCCGGGCCGGTTGCGATGGGTCAGCGTGGCGGGCGTTGTGGCGGCGGTGGTTGTGCTGTTGTTGCTGTGGATGCCTGCTGCCCTGCAGAAGCATGTTGTGACCGTGGTGCCAGAGATCAAACGCCAGGATATCGGCAATACGATCCTGCAACGAATCGAGCGGGTTTCGGGCCGCGCCTGCACCTCGGAAGATGCAAAACCCGCGTTGGATCAACTGGCCGCGCGCACCGGTGTTCGCGAAGTCATCATCCTGCCCGCCGGTGTGCAAAGCAGCCTCAGCCTGCCGGGCGGGATTTTTTTGCTGAACCGCGCTCTGGTCGAGGATCATGAGGACCCCTCGGTCGCCGCGGGTTACATCATCGCTGAACGCGCCCGGTCCGAGGCGCAGGACCCGCTTGAGGATTTGCTGGATCGCACCGGATCGGCCACCGCCTTCCGTCTGCTGACCACCGGAGAGCTGACGCCCGAAATCATCGACACCTATACCGAACAGGTTCTGTCAGAACCCCGCCCTTCGCTGCCCGATGATGATTTGCTGCAGGTCTTTGCGCAGGCGGCCCTGCCGTCAACGCCGTTTGCCTATGCCATGGATGTCACCGGCGAAACAGTGCTGGGCCTGATCGAGGCCGACCCGATGGCAGGCCGTCCCATGCAGCAGGTTTTGCCGGACCGCGATTGGGTCCGGCTGCAGAATATCTGCGGCGAATAGGCTATTTGGTTCCGAACATCCGGTCGCCCGCGTCGCCAAGACCGGGCATGATATAGCCCTTGGAATTCAGCTCGCGATCCAGTGCAGCGGTGACGATTTTCACGTCCGGGTGGGCTTCTTTCATGCGCGCCACCCCTTCGGGCGCGGCCAGCAGGCACAGGAACCGAATGTCGGTCGCCCCTGCCTCTTTCAGCAGATCAATCGCCGCAGCCGAACTGTTGCCGGTGGCCAGCATCGGATCCACGGCAATCACCAGACGGTCCTTCAGCCCTTCGGGCGCTTTGAAATAATACTGAACGGGTTTCAGCGTTTCCTCATCCCGGTAGAGGCCCACAAACCCCACACGGGCCGAGGGGATCAGCTCTAACACCCCGTCCAGCATGCCATTCCCGGCCCGCAGAATCGACACCAGCGCCAGTTTCTTGCCCGCCAGAATGGGGGCGTCCATTTCCTCCATCGGGGTTTCGATATGGCGGGTGGTCAGCTTCAGCTCACGCGTGACCTCATAGGCCAGCAGCAGCGTGATCTCGCGCAGCAACTGCCGGAAAACGGCAGTGGATGTGCCCTTGTCCCGCATGAGCGTCAGTTTGTGCTGCACCAGCGGGTGGTCAACGACGGTCAGGTGTTCGCTCATGATCTCTCCAGTCTTGTCTTGACCCGCGCGCGGGTCTTGTCATCGCAAAAGGCCGCGTTCAGGGCGGTTTCGTTCAGGGCGGCAAAGTCTTCGGCCTCCCAGCCGAAGGCTTGCGCCAACATCTCATATTCACGCCGCATAGTGGTATGGAAAAACGGCGGGTCATCAGTTGAGACCGTGACCTTGACCCCCGCATCGCGCAGTTTCGCGATGGGATGGGCCGTGAAATCCGGGTAGAGCCCCAGCACCACGTTCGAGCCGGGGCAAACCTCAAGCGTGATGTCGCGGTCGACAATTTCGCGGATCAGGTCGGGGTCTTCGATGGCGCGCACACCGTGGCCCACACGCTCCACCCCCAGATCGCGGATCGCATCGCGCACGCTTTCGGGGCCGCCGAACTCTCCGGCGTGGGTAGTCAGGCGCAATCCGGCCTCGCGCGCACAATCAAAGGCCCATTTATAGTCGCCCTGCGCGCCCGTAGCCTCATTGCCGCCCATGCCAAAACCGGTGATCCAGTCGCCCGCCGTTTCCGCCGCGCAGCGGGCACTGATCTTGGCCTGCTCGGGGCCGAAATGGCGCACGCAGGTGACAACGCCACGCAGGGTGATGTCGAACTTGCGCTCGGCCTCATCCGCTGCGTCCTGAATGGCGGTCAGGTAGTCGCGCCACGCATGCAGGTCGCCGCCGCCGCAGAAATCGGGGCTCAGGAAGGTTTCCGAATAAACCACCCCATTCGCCGCGCTTTCCTCAAGGATGGCCAGTGTCAGGCGGCGGAAATCCTCGGGCGATTTCAGCACTTCGCAGGCAGCCTCATACACGCTGAGGAAATGGGCGAAATCGCGGAAGTCATAGCTGCCGTCGGGTTTGAAAATCCCACTCAGGTCGATACGCTTTTCATGGGCCAGCTGACGGATGAACGCGGACGGGGCCGCGCCTTCGTGATGCAGGTGGAGTTCGATTTTGGGCAGGTCTGCGACGCTCATAGAAAACTCTTTCCCGGTCCTTGCGCCGGAATGTTCAGGTGATGCGCGATGCTGGCGGCAATGTCGGCGAAATTAACCGCGCCGATCTGGCCGGCGCCCTGCCCTGCGATCAGCACAGGTACTTGTTCACGGGTATGGTCAGTGCCGATCCAGCTGGGATCATTGCCGTGATCTGCGGTCAGCAGCATCAGGTCGCCGGGGCGTAGGCGGGCGATGATCGCGCCGATCTCACGGTCGAACCACTCCAGCGCGCGTGCATAGCCGCTGATGTCGCGGCGGTGCCCATAGAGGCTGTCGAACTCGACGAAATTGGCGAAGGTCAGGCTGCCCTCTTCTGCCTCATCGACCAGATCAGAGAGATGCCCCATCAGCTCGGCATCCGAGCCTTTGCGCAGCGTGTCGATCCCCTGCATCGAGAAGATGTCACCAATCTTGCCCACCGCATGCACGCGCCGCCCGGCATCCTGCACCCAGTTGGTCAGCACCGGTGCGGGTGGCAGGATGGCGAAATCCTTGCGGTTGGTGGTGCGGGTGAAGCCGTCTTCCGGCGTTCCCACGAAAGGTCGCGCGATCACGCGGCCCACTTTCATCTCATGCAGGCGTGGAGCCAGCGTGCGGCACATATCCAGCAGACGGTCGAGGCCAAAGTGTTCCTCGTGCGCGGCGATCTGAAAGACGCTGTCCGCCGAGGTATAGCAGATGGGCCAGCCGGTCCGCATATGCTCGGCCCCAAGGTCGGCGATGATCGCGGTGCCTGAGGCGTGACAATCGCCCAGAATACCGTCCGTGCCCGCAGCCTCGGCAGCTGCGCGGCTCAGGTCGGCGGGAAAGGATGGGCGCGTATCGGGAAAGTAGTGCCAGTCCCACGGCACAGGCAGCCCTGCCAATTCCCAATGGCCCGAGGGCGTGTCCTTGCCCGGCGAATGCTCGCACGCACAGCCCCACAGGCCCGATGCATCCGCCCCCAGCCCCGGCGTGTCCGCGCCAGAGGCCAGACGGGTGGCCGCCCCCAATCCCAACGCGTCCAGATGCGGCAGGTGCAGCGGGCCGGAACGACCATCCTCTGCCCGCCCTTCGGCACAGGCCTGCGCAATATGAGCCAGCGTGTTGGCCCCGGTGTCGGGCACATCCCCGTTGAAAAAACGATCTGCATCCGGCGCGCCGCCGATGCCGACTGAATCCATCACCACCAAAAACGCACGGGTCATGCGGTGATCCTTTCATGCACGATCCCGGGCAGAGACGGGCTTTCGGGCCCGAGGCTGATCGCTTGTTGGACCGCCTGCGCCGCCTGCTGCGCCGCATCCTCGCGCGCCGCGTGGATCACGGCCAAGGGCGCGCCTTTGTCCAACTTGTCGCCCAGCCGCACGATATCGGAAATCCCCACGGCCGGATCGATCACGTCATCCTCGACCTGTCGTCCGCCGCCCAGCGCGACGACGGCCAGACCCAGCGCTTCGCCATCCATCGCGGTCACATAGCCTTCGCTTGGTGCGGGAACCTCAAGGATGACACTGGCTTCGGGCAGATAGCGTGACCAGTTGTCGACAAATTGCAGCGGTGCGCCCACGGCGGCCAACATGCGGCCGAACCGCTCGGCCGCGCGACCGTCGCGGATCACCTCGGCCACCTTGTCGCGGCCTTCGTCCACCGTTGCAACCATACCGGCGTCAGCCAACACAACGCCGCCCAATTCTGCGGAAATCTCGGCCAATGGCGCGTTTTGGCCGCTGGTGAGCACCTTCATCACCTCGCAGATCTCTAGCGCGTTGCCCAGCGCGGGGGCCAGAGGCTGGTTCATGTCGGTAATCACTGTCGAGGTCCGGCATCCGGCGGCGTTTGCCGTCTGGGTCAGGGCCTGCGCCAGATTGCGCGCATCCTCATGGGTTTTCATGAACGCGCCAGAGCCCACTTTGACATCCAGCACCAACGCCTGAGGGCTGGCGGCCAGTTTCTTGGACAGGATCGAGGCGGTGATCAAATCCAGGCTTTCGACCGTCGCCGTGACATCGCGGATCGCATAGAGACGCTTATCCGCCGGGGCGATCTGACCCGTCGCACCGACAATCGCTGCCCCAGTGTCGTGCAGAATCTGCGCCAGACGATCTTCACTGACCTGAGTGGTCACACCGGGGATCGCCTCAAGCTTGTCCAGCGTCCCACCTGTATGGCCCAGCCCGCGCCCCGAGATCATCGGGATATAGGCCCCAAGTTCAGCCAGCGCGGGGGCGAGCACGAGGCTGACACTGTCCCCCACCCCTCCGGTCGAGTGTTTGTCGATCACCGGGCCATCGACGTCCCATGTCAGAACGTCGCCGCTGTCGCGCATGGCAAGGGTCAGGTCGGCGCGGCCCTGCGCACCCAGCCCGCCCATGCAGACCGCCATGGCAAAGGCCCCGGCCTGCGCATCGCTCACGCCACCATCGGCCAAACCTTGGGCGAACCACGTAAGCTCCTCGCCCAAGGGCACCTGCCCCCGGCGCAGCTTCGCGATGATCGAGCGGGCGTCCATCTGCTCACTCCATATGTGAGGCGTCAAAAGCGCCCGGCAGAAGATCACCGATGGTTGTTTCGAATTCCGACCCATCCACTGTGGCCAGCGTCACCTTGACGTCACGCTTGCCGAATTCGGCCAGTTTCTGCCGGCACCCGCCACAAGGCGGCACCGGTTGCGGGGAAGAGGCGACCACATAGACCTCGGTCAGCGCCTGCTCACCGGCGGCAACCATGGCGGCGATGGCGCCGGCCTCGGCACAGGTGCCTTCGGGATAAGCCACGTTTTCGACATTGCAGCCGGAATAAACCACGCCCGTTTCCGACCGGATCGCGGCCCCGACCTTGAATTTCGAATAGGGCGCATAGGCGTTTTCACGAACGGACAGGGCGGCGTCTTTCAGGCTCATGGCGATTCCCCAATTTTTGATCATATGGTCAGAAATTTGCACACTAGCGGAAACTGACCCCCGAGTTGAAGCCCCGGACCGAAGTTTTCTTACCCCAGCGTCGTGTTGAACGTACCGGGCAGCGTGACCTCAAGCAATTCGACATCGTCCGACGGATCGGACAGCCGCGTCCGCATGCCCGGCGGGATCACAAAGGCGTCGCCCTGCTCCAACCGGAACGGATCGCGGCCCTCGCCCTCAAGCGTGACCTGCCCGTCCATGACAAAGGTAAAGTGAATATCGGTGTCATGTGCGGCCCATTGCGGGTCGCCCTGCCCTTTGCGCACGACCTGCACCCCAGCCACGCCCTTGGTGTTCGCAGCGATGGTCGTGTCACGGCAGACATAGCCCGGCAGGCGGAAGGGCACCCAATCCGCACCCTTGGCCTGATTGAAGACGAACCGCTGCCCCTGCCATTCGCGATCGGGGCGATAATGTGGGGTCGGCAGGGCCATGTCGTGATCGATCTCGGTGACATGTTCGGCGGGCACTCCGATCTCGATCACCTGCACATTGTCCGATGCTTCCAGCACGCGGTGGCGGATTTCCGGCGGTTGGATAAAGCAATCGCCTGCAGTCAGGCGCATCTTGTCGCCCTGATCCTCGTAGACCACATCGACCCAGCCGTGGATGCAGAAGATAAGCTGAAACCCGACCCTATGAAAATGCACCATATCCGGCACCGGCCCGCCATCGGGGATGCGAATGTGGCTGGCGATGATCGACCCGCCCAGCCGGTCCGGCACCAGATCGCGATAGTGCATCCCGGCGCGGCCAATGATCCATGGGGCCTGATCCTTGAGCCTGCGCACAACAAAGGAATGCACCGTATCGGGCATGACCATGGGCGGGTTCAGTTCATCAATTTCCACCCGCGTCCCGTTCGGCGCAACAAGGCTGCGCTGACCGTCCGCGAAATCATCCGGGTTATCGGTCAGAATGCGCAGCGTGCCGGGGGTCTCGGGTGCATCTTTTTCTATCCGCAAGCGCAGCCCATGACCCGAAAAGACTGCGACCCGCGGGTCATCCGCCGGATAGATCATATCCATGCGCATCCCCAGCACCTTGGTATAGAACGGGATGTCGTCGCGCAGTTCCTGCGTAGGCAGGCGAATCTCAGCTTGGGTCTGGCTTTGGGTCATTCGAAGTCTCTTCGGTCTTGGATTTTGGCCATCCGATCAGAACAGCGGCCAAAATGCCAATCGAAAAGAACATCTCAAGCGTTTCTTCCAAAACGAAAAGCCGGGTCGCCATAGTCGCAGACATGGTATCGCTCAACGCGCTGCTGATTTCCTCAAGCCCTTGCGCGACCACGGCGCACATGCCCGCAATGAAGAACACCAGCAGGAACGGCGCACGCTCTTTCAACGCGCGCCATGCGGTTGGCACACCGTGCCACGCGACCCCGCCCAACACGATCACCGCCAGCACGACACGCACGAGTGTCATGTCCAGCAAACCGTCCAAACCATTCAGGACTTGGTACGGCACCGTGTCCACAGCATAGATGTCCGCCTCAAGCTCTCGCTCAGCCAGCAGCAACAGAACCACACCGATATACAGGCGGCTTAGGCCGCGATAGCGGTACAACGCTGCCAGTCCGGCAACCAGCAAAGCCGCCGCTGATGCTGTCTCGATCAACCCGCCTTCCTGATTGAACACCGCCGCCTGCATCGGCCAGATCGAGATGGCACACAGTACAATAACCGCAGCCACAATAGCTGTCCGAAAAGCGAACCGATCCGTACCGAAACTCGGTGTGGACGCAGGCAGGTTTGCACCTGTTCGAAGGTTTTCTTTGGGGTTCATGCCGGTCTTCTCGGAGCGAAACAACTGTGGGATAGAAGGTCGCGGGACCATAAATCTTTTGTGATAGAAATCAACCGCAGCGACAAATCAGCCGGTTTCCCGCCCACAAGTGACGCAACGTAGCCAAGTCTGAAAATTTAGTTTAAGGCTAAATCAAATTCCAAAAGGAGCTGAAACGACAATGTCGGATACACCCAGCCTGCGGCAGGCCGCGCTTGACTATCACGCCCATCCAAAACCCGGAAAGCTTGAGATCAAGGCGACCAAGCCCATGGCAAACGGTCGCGATCTGGCGCGCGCGTATTCTCCGGGCGTGGCTGAGGCCAGCCTTGAGATCAAGGCAGACGCCGACAATGCCGAACGCTATACGGCACGGGGCAATCTTGTGGCGGTTGTGTCGAACGGCACGGCGGTTCTGGGGCTGGGCAATATCGGGGCGCTGGCCTCAAAACCGGTGATGGAGGGCAAGGCCGTCCTGTTCAAGAAATTCGCCGGGATCGACTGTTTCGATATCGAGGTCGACCAGCCCGACCCGGAAAAGCTGGCCGATATTGTCTGCGCGCTGGAGCCAACCTTTGGGGCGATCAATCTGGAAGACATCAAAGCCCCTGACTGTTTCATAGTAGAAAAACTGTGCCGTGAGCGGATGAACATCCCGGTCTTTCACGATGACCAGCACGGCACCGCCATTGTCGTGGGGGCGGCTGCAAAGAACGCGCTGCACGTGGCAGGCAAGAAATTCGAAGATATCAAAGTCGTCTCAACCGGTGGCGGCGCGGCAGGTATCGCCTGTCTCAGCATGCTTATGAAACTGGGCGTGAAGCGCGAGAATATCTGGCTGTGCGACATTGAAGGTCTGGTCTATGAGGGCCGCACCGAAGATATGAACCCCCACAAGGATCAGTTTGCGCAGAAATCGGATTTGCGCACTTTGGATGACGTAATTGACGGGGCCGACCTGTTCCTTGGCCTCAGCGGCCCCAATGTGCTCAAGCCCGAGATGGTGGCAAAGATGGCCAGCCGCCCGATCATCTTTGCGCTGGCAAATCCGACACCCGAAATTCTGCCTCAGGCCGCGCGCGAGGTTGCGCCGGATGCGATCATCGCCACCGGACGCAGTGACTTTCCCAATCAGGTCAACAACGTTCTGTGCTTCCCCTTCATCTTCCGGGGTGCGCTGGACGTGGGCGCGACCGAGATCAATGACGAGATGCAGATTGCCTGTGTGGACGGCATCGCCGAAATGGCCCGCGCCACCACCAGCGCCGAGGCGGCAGCCGCCTATAAGGGTGAGCAGCTGACCTTTGGGCGAGATTACCTTATTCCCAAACCATTCGACCCGCGTTTGGTGGGCGTCGTCTCCTCGGCTGTGGCCAAGGCGGCGATGGAAAGCGGCGTGGCCAAACGCCCGATCGAAGACATCGAGGTCTATAAAGAACGTCTGAACCAGACCGTGTTCAAGTCGGCCCTGCTGATGCGACCCGTGTTCGAGGCCGCCGCCGCCGCCGCCCGCCGGATCGTCTTTGCCGAGGGCGAGGATGAACGCGTTCTGCGCGCCGCGCAGGCCATTCTGGAAGAAACCCCGGAAACCCCCATCCTGATTGGCCGTCCGGACGTGATCAGCGCCCGGTGTGAACGTTTGGGCCTGACAGTCCGACCCGGCGAGGATTTCCAGATCGTGAACCCTCACAATGACCCGCGCTATTACGATTATTGGAACTCGTACCACGAGATCATGCAACGCCGGGGCGTCAGCCCCGATCTGGCAAAGGCCATCATGCGCACCAATAACACGGCAATTGCCGCAATCATGGTCCAGCGTGGCGAGGCCGACAGCATGATCTGCGGTACGTTCGGCGAATACCGCTGGCATCTGAATTATGTGCAGCAGGTTCTGGCCGATGGCGACCTGCGCCCGCACGGCGCGTTGTCCCTGATGATCCTTGAGGACGGCCCCTTGTTCATTGCCGATACCCATGTGCGGCAGTTGCCAACACCCGAGGAACTGGCCGAATCCACAATAGGCGCCGCGCGCCATGTGCGCCGGTTCGGAATTGAGCCCAAGATCGCCTTCTGTTCGCAATCCCAGTTCGGCAATCAGGCCGAAGGCTCGGGCAAACGCCTGCGCGCCGCGCTGGACATCCTCGATTCCGAACCCCGCGACTTTACCTATGAAGGGGAAATGAACCTGGATGTGGCTCTGGACCCGGAACTGCGGTCGCGGATCTTCCCGAATTCACGCCTGACCGGTGCTGCGAATGTCCTGATCTTTGCCCATGCAGATGCCGCAAGCGGCGTGCGCAATATCCTGAAGATGAAGGCAGACGGACTTGAGGTCGGACCGATCCTGATGGGCATGGGCAACAAGGCGCATATCGTGACACCGTCGATCACGGCACGTGGTCTGCTGAATATGGCCGCCATCGCCGGAACGCCCGTGACACATTACGGATAAACGATCAATAAACCCTCGGGTGCTTGAATAGATGCCCGAGGGTAATACCCTGATTCCCCGCGCGGAAACTTTGCAGATTTGCAAAAACTGGCAAATTATCCCCTAAAATTTGCCCCCTAAATTCACTTTGCAAAAATTTGCAGGTCACTTTAGCGAAGCTTGCAAATATTTTGCGATAAAGTGACGCTCCGTTAGGTCCCTCGCTTGTGTGCGCCCCTCTGCCCCCCTTACACAGTTTGCAAGGAGATTTAGGAGGAGACCAACGTGGCTTATCAGGACGTTTACGACAGCTGGAAATCCGACCCGGAGGCATTCTGGATGGAGGCCGCGCAGGGCATCGATTGGGTCCGCCCTCCGTCCAAAGCGCTGTTTGGCGACAAGGCCCCTCTGTACGAATGGTATAGCGATGCGCGGGTCAACACCTGCTGGAATGCTGTCGACCGCCACGTGGAAAACGGCCGGGGTGAACAGACCGCCATCATATATGACAGCCCCATCACCCACACCAAACGCGAGATTTCATATGTTGAGCTGCGCAACCGCGTGGCCACACTGGCCGGGGCTTTGCGGGACAAAGGGGTCGAAAAGGGCGACCGCGTCATCATCTATATGCCGATGATCCCCGAAGCCCTTGAGGCGATGCTGGCCTGTGCCCGTCTGGGGGCCGTGCACTCGGTCGTGTTTGGCGGTTTTGCCAGCAACGAACTGGCGGTGCGCATCGACGACGCCAAACCCAAGGCCATCATCGCCGCCTCTTGCGGGATGGAGCCGGGTCGCGTGGTGCATTACAAACCCCTACTGGACGGCGCAATTGATCTGGCCAATCACAAGCCCGATTTCTGCGTGATCTTCCAACGGGAACAGGAAGTGGCCCAGTTGGTCGAAGGACGCGACTATAACTGGCACGGGTTCCAATACGGCGTCGAACCTGCCGATTGCGTTCCGGTCGATGGCAATGATCCGGCCTATATCCTTTACACTTCGGGCACCACGGGATCGCCCAAAGGGGTTGTGCGCCCCACCGCAGGCCATCTGGTTGCGCTGAACTGGACGATGAAGAATATCTATGACGTGGATGCAGGCGATGTGTTCTGGGCTGCGTCCGATGTGGGCTGGGTCGTGGGGCATTCCTATATCTGCTACGCGCCGCTGATCAACGGCAGCACCACCATCGTGTTCGAGGGCAAACCCGTCGGTACCCCCGATGCGGGCACGTTCTGGCGCGTAATCGCCGAGCACAACGTCAAAAGCTTTTTCACCGCCCCCACCGCGATCCGCGCGGTAAAACGCGAAGACCCCAAGGGCGAGATGATCGGCAAATACGATCTGTCCAACCTGCGCGCCCTGTTCCTGGCCGGTGAACGCGCCGACCCGGATACGATTGAATGGGCCCAGAAGGCGCTGAATGTTCCGGTGGTCGACCACTGGTGGCAGACCGAAACTGGTTGGGCCATTGCGGGCAACCCGCTGGGGATCGAGGAACTGCCGATCAAACTGGGCTCTCCGGCCAAGCCGATGCCGGGCTATGACGTGCAGATTCTGGACGAAGGCGGCCACCCGATGAAACCCGGTGAGCTGGGCGCGATTGCCGTCAAACTGCCGCTGCCGCCGGGCACTCTGTCGACGCTGTGGAACGCCGAAGAGCGGTTCAAAAGCTCATACCTGAACCACTTCCCCGGATACTATGAAACCGGCGATGCGGGCATGATTGATGAGGACGGATACCTTTACATCATGGCGCGCACCGATGACGTGATCAACGTCGCGGGCCACCGCCTGTCTACCGGCGGGATGGAAGAGGTTCTGGCCGCCCACCCCGATGTCGCCGAATGCGCGGTGATCGGCGTGACCGATCAGTTGAAAGGGCAAATGCCCGTTGGCTTCCTGTGCCTGAACGCCGGGTGTGATCGGGATCACGGCGAGGTCGTGCAGGATGTCGTCAAGCTTGTGCGCGAAAAGATCGGCCCGGTTGCGGCCTTTAAGCAGGCTGTCGTCGTGGACCGTCTGCCCAAGACACGCTCGGGCAAGATCCTGCGCGGCACGATGGTTTCGATTGCGGACAGTCAGGACTACAAGATGCCCGCAACCATCGACGATCCGGCCATTCTGGACGAGATCACCGTGGCCCTGAAAACCTTGGGCTACGCCCGATAAACGCAAGGCGGGCGGTCCCGGATCGCCCGCGCCTTTCGCTTGCAACCAGACCCAAGGCCCCTACTGTCGGTTCAAGACAGCGAGGGCCCATGACACATTCCGACATCTGGCGTTTGAGCGCCACTGAGCTGACCGACCTGACCCGGAGCGGCGAGCTAAGCGCCGAGGACGCGGTGCGCAGCTCAATCGACCGCATGCAGCAGGTCAACCCGGACCTGAACGCCGTGGTCGAGGATCTGAGCGCGCAGGCGCTGGACCGCGCCCGCCATCTGGACAAGGCTCGCACACAGGGCGCACCGCTCGGTCCGCTGCATGGCGTGCCGGTCACCATCAAGATCAACGTGGATCAAGCGGGGCACGCCACATCAAACGGCGTTGTCGCGCTGAAAGATGTCATCGCGCCGGATGATGCCCCCGTCGTGCGCAACCTGCAGAATGCGGGTGCCGTAGTGATCGGGCGAACCAACACGCCCGAGTTTTCGTTTCGCGCGGATACCGACAACCCGCTGCACGGTCGCACGCACAACCCTTGGGGTCGCCATATCTCGCCCGGCGGATCGTCCGGTGGGGCCGGTTCTGCCGTGATGGCGGGGATCGGCGCTTTGGCGCATGGCAATGATATTGGCGGCAGCCTGCGCTTTCCGGCTGCGGCCAATGGTGCGGTCACGGTGAAACCCGGTCTGGGCCGGGTGCCTGCGTGGAACCCAAGCCAGCAGGTGGAACGTGGGCTGCTGGCTCAATCCATGTCGGTGCAGGGTCTGATCACGCGCTCGGCCGCCGATCTGCATCTGTCGATGCCCAGCCTGATCGCCGTAGACCCGCGCGATCCGTTCCATGTGCCTATGCCGTGGCGCGGCGATGCGCCTGATGACCCGATCAAAGTGGCGTTCACCAAGGAAACCTATGG
Source organism: Ruegeria sp. CH10 (assembly GCF_056537125.1). Lineage (NCBI taxonomy): Bacteria > Pseudomonadati > Pseudomonadota > Alphaproteobacteria > Rhodobacterales > Roseobacteraceae > Ruegeria > Ruegeria sp. CH10. The sequence goes on from NZ_JBQFQY010000002.1 coordinate 489,166, forward strand.
CTATGCCCTCCACCCCGAGGTCGACAAGGCGCTGGACACCGCCCGCGACGCGCTAAACGATGCAGGCTATCAGGTGGAAGAGGTCCGTCTGCCCGATGTGTACGAATGCGGGCGCACAGGCTATCGCAGCTTGATGGGCGAGGTTCTGACCCTGCTGAAAGGCGACATCGAAGCGGCAGGTTCAGACACCATCCGCCAGATATTCGAGGTCTATTTTCAGGAGTTCCCCCCCATCACAGGCACCGAACTGGTGCAGATGATGGCCAAACGCACGCACTACGCGCGGGAATGGGCACTGTTCCTGCAGGACTATCCGCTGGTCCTGTCCCCGTTCATGCCGCAGCCGTTCTTCAAGCCGGACCGCGATACCGAAGGCGCAGAAGGCGTGCACGAGGTTCTGGGCTGCGCCGTCTATTCTTATGCGATGAACTTTCTGGGCCTGCCCGCCGCCTGTGTTCCGGCCCGTCTGGCCGATCTGCCGCAAGGGCCGCAGCCCATCAACGTGCAGATCGCCGCCCGTCGCTGGCGCGAGGATATGGCCGTTGACGCCGCCGCCGCGATTGAGGCCCGCGTGGGCCAGATGTGTCTGCCGCTCTGGGACAAGATGAACGGGGCCTGAACCGGCCCCACCAAAGAAATTGACCCCGGGCTATTGTACCCGGGGTCCGCTTTCTAAAATAAGCCCGGAAGTCTGACAACGAGCGTAGCACCACCTACCCTCGCCGGCGCGAAAACTGCGCACTGTTCGACAACGCCGGTTGGTGGCCACTCACTCCCACCTCGACGTGTTGTCCGGGCAAGTTCACATTAACAAACGGTAAATCGCGCGCCTGTGAACTGGATCACACAAGAGAGAGAAAACGCGATTTTTTTGATAACTCAGGTAAATTGTTCCGAGATCAGGCGTTCTTCCAGCCCATGGCCCGGATCAAACAGAATTCGGTGCTGGATTGAGGGTTCCGAGCGGATTTCCACCCAGTCGATATCGGGAAACGACACCGAATCCGCGTCTGCCATCACGGGCCGCTTATCGGCGTCCAGCACATCGAATCGCACCTTAGCGATCTTGGGCAGCAACGCCCCGCGCCACCTTCGGGGCCGAAACGCCGCAATCGCCGTCAGCGCCAGCACGTCAGAGCCGATGGGCAGAATCGGCCCATGCGCCGAATAATTATACGCGGTCGATCCCGCAGGCGTGGACAGCAACGCGCCGTCACAAACCAGTTCCGCCATGCGCACCCGGCCATCCACACTGATCTTCAGCCGCGCGGCCTGAGGGCCCGCACGCAAGAGCGAGACTTCGTTGATCGCCAGTGCTTCGTGCAGTTTCCCGGCCTGATCCATGGCCTGCATCGCAAGCGGATTGATCACCTCTTCCTCGGCGGCTTCAAGACGTTCCAGAAGGTCGTCTTCGTGGAACTCATTCATAAGGAAACCGATGGTGCCACGGTTCATACCGTAAACCGGCGTATCCAGATGCTGCATATTGTGCAGCGTGTGCAACATGAACCCGTCCCCGCCCAATGCAACCACCACATCCGCATCACGCGGAGCCGCGTTTCCATAGCGGCGAACAAGGCTGTCCCGCGAAGCTTGCGCAACTTGGACGTCGCTGGCCAGAAAGGCGATTCTCTTTTTCATTTATTCCGGTTTCCAGTGCTGCGCATTTGGTTCCGAAACAAACATACCTTTCCCCGATAGGCCAGTCTTGACGCCCCAGAATACCAAATCGTCGCTTTAATGCTTTTGTGCCTGCGCAGTTTCCGATAGGAAATCCGCAAGTTTATTGCAGCCATGCGGAGCCCTCCATGAACGCCAATCTTCGTGATACCGGTTTTTTCACCCAGTCCCTTGCGGATCGTGACCCCGAGCTGTTCGGCTCGATCACATCCGAGCTGGGCCGCCAGCGCGACGAGATCGAGCTGATCGCGTCCGAGAACATCGTCTCTGCCGCCGTGATGGAAGCGCAGGGCTCGGTCATGACCAACAAATATGCCGAGGGCTATCCCGGTCGCCGTTACTATGGCGGCTGCCAGTTCGTCGACGTTGCCGAGAATCTGGCCATCGACCGTGCCAAAGAACTGTTCGGCTGCGGTTTCGCCAATGTACAGCCAAACTCGGGCAGCCAAGCCAACCAGGGTGTGTTCCAGGCGCTGATCCAGCCCGGCGACACCATTCTGGGCATGAGCCTGGACGCAGGTGGCCACCTGACCCACGGCGCGGCCCCTAACCAGTCGGGTAAGTGGTTCAAGGCCGTTCAGTATGGCGTGCGTCAGCAGGACAACATGCTGGACTACGATCAGGTTGAAGCGCTGGCAAAAGAGCATCAACCCAAGCTGATCATCGCAGGCGGTTCGGCCATCCCGCGCCAGATCGACTTTGCCCGCATGCGTGAGATTGCCGATATGGTCGGCGCCTATCTGCACGTCGATATGGCGCATTTCGCCGGTCTGGTTGCGGCGGGTGAACACCCCAGCCCCTTCCCGCACGCACATGTTGCGACCACCACCACCCACAAGACCCTGCGCGGCCCGCGCGGCGGCATGATCCTGACCAATGACGAGGCGATCGCCAAGAAAGTGAACTCGGCAATCTTCCCCGGCATTCAGGGCGGCCCGCTGATGCACGTGATCGCCGGCAAAGCCGTTGCGTTCGGCGAGGCCCTGCGCCCCGAGTTCAAGACCTATATTCAGCAGGTCATCACCAACGCGCAGGCGCTGTCGGATCAGCTGATCAAGGGCGGTCTGGATACCGTGACCCACGGCACGGACACCCATGTGGTTCTGGTCGACCTGCGCCCCAAAGGCGTCAAAGGCAACGCGACCGAAAAGGCCCTCGGCCGCGCGCATATCACCTGCAACAAGAACGGCGTGCCGTTTGATCCGGAAAAGCCAACCATCACCAGCGGTATCCGTCTGGGCTCACCCGCCGGAACCACCCGTGGGTTTGGCGAGGTCGAATTCCGCCAGATCGCGGATTGGATCATCGAAGTGGTCGACGGTCTGGCCGCCAATGGCGAAGAGGGCAACGGCGCTGTCGAAGCCAAGGTCAAAGCCGAAGTGGCCGAGCTGTGCGCCCGCTTCCCGATTTACCCGAACCTGTAATCGGATCAAAAACTTACAAGCTAAGCGGCGTCCATCGGGCGCCGTTTTTTTGTGTCTAGTGGCTCAGATAAATCCCTGCCACCACAGGACAACCAACAGCAGCACGATCACGGCCAGCAGGTTAAAGGCCAGACCACCCAGCATCCCCAGAAACCATCCCAGACGCCGATCTGCCAGATTGATGCCGCCCAGATGCTCTTGCACCTCTTCGGACGCACGCAGCAGCCGGGGGTTGTCCAAAACCAACCGGAGTTTGGGATGCGAGGCCATCGGCTCGGCCTGCGCCAATAACAATGCCTGTTTGTAGATGCGGCGTGGCAGTCGCCGTTTGGCCTTGCGGATCGAAGCTGTGAGCGTCTTGTCCTTTACCCCCAGCTTCTTGCGCAACAGCATCAGCGTCTGCGCAATCTGGCTTTGAATTTCTGTGTTTTCGGACATTTCCGGGCCTCCAAGCCCCACAGCTTAGTCACCGGCTGGCGGGGCGACAATGGGGCTGGTCGTTTCTTTTTGCGGCAGGTATCACATCTTTATGCTGAACACGATCCTTCATGGCGAACCGACCGATAGCCCCCCTCTTTTGATTGCACATGGGCTATATGGCTCGGCGCGGAACTGGGGGGTGATCGCGCGGCGGCTTGCGGATGAACGGCAGGTGATCGCCGTCGATATGCGCAACCATGCCTATAGCCAATGGACCGGCCAGCACAGCTATCCCGACATGGCCAATGATCTGGCCGAGGTCATCGACCACTTTGGGGGAAAAGCCGACGTGGTGAGCCATTCCATGGGTGGCAAGGCTGCGATGACGTTGGCCTTGCAGCATGGTGATCTGGTCCGCAAACTGGTGGTGGCCGACATTGCGCCGGTTGCGTATTCTCATAGCCAGATTCAGTATATCGAGGCGATGCGCGCCGTTGATCTGACAAAGGTCACGCGTCGCTCGGACGCGTCCGAACAGCTGGCCGCGCTGGGGGTCGACAAAACACTGCAAAGCTTTTTCACCCAGTCTCTGGATGTGCAGGACCAACGCTGGTTGCTGAACCTGGATGTGCTGGCCGCCGAGATGCCCAGAATCATGGGCTTTCCCGAAGTAAGCGGCCATTGGGATGGCCCGACCCTGTTCCTGTCGGGCGCCGAGTCGGATTATGTCTTGCCTGAACATCGCGCCCAAATCCGCGCGCTTTTTCCGGCCGCCAAATTCGCCAAAATCCCCGGTGCGGGGCATTGGCTGCATGCCGAAAAGCCCCGCGAATTTGAGGCCGCGGTTCGGACGTTCCTGAATGCCTAAGCTTTGGAAACGGCACCGCCTGCATTAACCCAATCGGCAAAGCCACCAAGGTTATAGACCTGCGCATACCCCATATCTTTCAAAACCTTACCTGCCAGAGCTGCACGGCCACCTGCGGCACAATACAAGACAATCGGGCGATCCTTGCGCAGTTCCGGGTTATGAGATTGCAGGGCCTCATCAGCACTGAATTCCAGCACCCCGCGCGATATATGCAGCGCATTTGCCGCCGTACCGGTTTGCTGCACCTCAGTGCCGTCCCGCACGTCCAGCAGCAAACCTCCCTGATCCAGCAGCTCCTTGGCGGTCTGGGTATCGATACGTTCGACAACCGCATTTGCCGCTTCCATCATGTCTTTTACGCTTAGCGCCATAGGTCAACCTCCGGTGATGATCACCGGAGGATAACATGCGAAAAATGGAAGGTGTAGACCGCCCCCTGGGTCAGCCTCATTATTGCTCGCGGAACGCGCGCGACATACTGTCTGTCACAGGCTTGGCGATATAGGCTGCAAAGGTGCGTTCTTCGGTCTGGATCATGATCTCGGCGGGCATGCCGGGGGTTGGTATAAAGCCACGCACGCGTTCCAGCTCTTCTGGTTCCAGCGAGATACGGGCCAGATAGACCTCTTGCGGGGCGCCATGCGTGTCCTCGACCACCGCATCCGCCGACAGGTAAAACACCTGCCCGTTCAGCACGGGCGTTGTTCGCTGGTTCAGGCCCACCAGACGGACGGTCGCGTCCTGCCCGGTCACAACACTGTCGATCTCGGTCCGGGGGATTTGCGCCTCGATGATCAGAGGGGCGTCAGCGGGCAGAATCTCGGCAATGGGTTCACCGGTTTCGATCACACCGCCGGGCGTGTGGTAATGCAGCCGCACCACCGTACCCGTCACCGGGGCCCGCACAACCGCGCGGTCCAGAACGCTGCGCGCCTGACGCGCTTTTTCGCGGACACTTTCAAGATCCGCCTCGATCACGCCCAGCTCATCCAGCGCTGCTTCGCGATAGGCGGCGCGGGTGCGATCAATCTGTTCGTCAAATTTCAGCAGCATCTGGCTGATCTCGGACGCTTCGGCCTGCAGGCGAGCCTGCTGGCCCTCCGCTTCGGCCTGAACACGACGGATCGTATTCAGCTCACCCTTACGGACAAGGCCTTTTTCGAACAGGGTCTGTTTGGTTTCAAACTCTTCCTGCAGAATGTCTGACCGTCGTTTCATGCTGTCCAGCTGCGCCTCAAACCCGCTGGAGCGGATACGCAGGGCTTCCATGTTGCGCTCAAGCAGCGCGATGTCGTTCAGCAATGTCTTGCGGGACAGATCAAAGGTGATCTTTTGACCGTCCAGAATGCTGAGGACTTCGATGTCATCCGAGGCCTCAAGCAGGTTGGGCGAAAACTCCAGCCGCTGCTTTTCATCATATTCTGCGTTCAGACGTTCCGACATCGCCTGCAAACGGATTTTGCGGATGAAAAGCTCGCGCTCATTTGCTTCGGCCGAGGTTTGGTCGAGGGTCATCATGATCTGTCCTGCCTGGACAGACTGGCCTTCGGCGACCTGGATTTCCTGGATGATGCCACCCTCCAGATGCTGCACGATCTTGTTGCGGCCAGTGGCCACAAAACTTCCCTGCGCAATAACCGCGGCAGCCAGCGGTGCACTGAACGACCAAAGGCCAAACCCGCCGAAGCAGACCACCAGCATGATCATCCCGACAACCACCAATCGGCTGATCGAGCGTGGAACCTCGGCGTACCAAACCGCCGGGTCCTGTGGATCGTTGTTAACGGGTACAAGTTCATTCATCTTACTTCCCCCAAATTACTGCTTCTGAATGCCGGGCTGGTTGTTCCGCGGCCCGTTCAATTGTTGCAATACCTGTTCGCGATGACCAAACAGCGCCACACGGCCGTCCGTCAGCAGCATGATCTTGTCGACCGCGTTCAACAGGGTTGGCTTTTGCGTGATAACAACCACCGTAATCTTGTTGGCCTTGGCTTGTTCGATGGCCTTGGCCAACGCCTTGTCACCAGCCACGTCCAGGTTCGAGTTCGGCTCGTCCAGCACCACCATGCGCGGATTGCCAAAGAACGCCCGGGCCAGCGCGATACGCTGTTTCTGCCCCCCCGACAGGGGCGATCCATCGGCGGCCACCACCGTCTCATAGCCTTGCGGCAGGGTCGCGATCATGTTGTGCACGTCAGCCAGAACCGCGGCATCATGGATTTGCTCGTCCGTCGCGTCATTACGCATCCGGCCGATATTGTCCTTAATGGTGCCCGGGAACAGCTGCACGTCCTGCGGCAGATAACCGATGCTTTCGCCGAACTGACGTGGGTCCCAGTTACGGATATCCATCAGGTCCAGCCGCACGCTGCCCGATGTCGGCAGGATCGACCCCACCAGCGTCTTGCCCAGCGTGGTCTTGCCCGCGCCAGAGTTGCCGATGATCGCCAGCGTCTCACCCGGGTTAAGTGAAAAGCTGATCCCGTTCAGTACAACACGTTTGGTACCGCCGGGCACGTAAAGCAAGCGTTCCACATCCAGCCGGCCTTCGGGACGCGGCAGGCGCAGTTTTTCGAATTGCAGGGCCGAGTTCGACAGTAGCTGATTAATCCGGGCATAGGCGCCGCGGGTCAGCAGGAAACTGTTCCAGCCTTCGATTGAACCTTCGATCGGGGCAAAGGCCCGGCCCGCGATGATTGAGGCCGCAATCACCATACCGCCGGTGATTTCACCCTGCAGGGACAAGAAGGCACCCCAACCCAGAATGGTGATCTGCGTCAGCAGGCGCACACCTCGCGAAATGGCGGCAAAGATCACGTTGCGATCCTGCGCCTTGACCTGCCAGGTCAGCGACTGCGCGGTATCGCGACCCCAGATGCGCACGGCCTCGGGGATCATGGCCAGCGCGTTGATGATCTGGCTGTTCCGCGCCATCGAATCCAGGTGCATGTTCGCCATGGACTGCGCCTTGTTCGCCTCGGCAAAGGGTTTGGCGGTCATGCGCTGGTTGATGAAGGCAATCAGCATCAGCAGCAGTGCCGTGACGATCACGATCATGCCCAGCTGTGGATGCACCAGAAAGATCATCAGGATGAACAGAGGTGCAAAGGGCACATCAAGGAAAGAGATCAGAGTACCTGACACCAGAAATCCGCGCACTTGCTGCAGATCACCCAGCGTCTGATACTCGCGCCCGTTACCGTGCAGCGAGGCATGCGCCGCCGCACTTAACACCGGCGCGCCCAGACGCGCGGCAACCTCGACCCCGGTGCGCATCAGCATAAAGCGACGGACCGCGTCAAAGGCCGATTGAAAGACGACCGCTCCGGCCACGATAGCCGTCAGCATGATCAGCGTGTCCAGCGACCGGCTGGTCAGAACACGGTCACTGATCTGGAACAGATAGATCGGGATCGCCAGAACCAGAATATTGGTCGCACAGGTCAACACCAGCACAAAGGCCAGATTGCGATAGATCGCCCGCAGCGAGGTGCGCAGCGTCTTTTGGAAATCTTCGGGCGGAGTGCGTTTGTGGAAAGTTTGGGGTGGCCCTTTGCCATCGCCGCCGCCTGAGTTGCTACGCAGCAATGGCTCATTCGCCTTGGCCTCGATAGTGGTGCCCATGCGTTCACCGCCTTTCGAGCGCGACGCGGGGGGTATACGGTCGCTCGTTTTGTTGACGGTTTCAGGATCGGGCCCCTTGGCATCGGCCACCCCATCGCCGCTGCCCTGTTGGTCACTGTCTTCGGCAGGCTGCGGCTGATCGCGTCGGGCAGAAGCACCGGCGCGCAATTGCGGCTCCTCATTCTGATCAGAATTTACAGGTTGCGCTTTCACGGTTTCATTGGCGCTCGCATCGCTATCAGCGACAGCCTCTTGTTCACCGTCTTTCGAATTGCGAACGCGAAAATCCTCGCTCAGGCGCAATCCGGGGGTCTTGTTGGGCTTATCTTCTACCTTGCTCATTTTCGGCGGCTTAGATACGCCGCCGCCGTTGCGATCCAATGGGCTTGGGAATCGCCTCGGACGAGACGGAAAAACAATCGACATGTCAAAACTTTCAGGTCACTCGTAACAAACAGGGTTACTATGCTAGCATAGTTTGCAGGCCGTCGTCGATGGTGGCCATTTCAGAAGACGTAAGATTCGAGTTGCCAGCCATACCGTCAGCGTCATTTCCGGCATCGGCTTCTTCCATCAGAAGAGCAATTGCTTCGTTTACCAGTTCAGCATTTTCTTCTTCGGGGCTGTCGATCAGGCTGGCCTGATGCAACATCACGTCAGAATACTCTTCCTCTTGTGCCCTTACGACCGAATCCACACCAATTTTGGTGACGTTGGCTGCGTTCAGGATGGCATTTCCGGCACCAAGGGCCGAAGTCTCTTCACCACCCGGCCCTTCGACATACACATCATCGTCGTCCTGCAGAATGGTGACCTGATCGATCACATTAATTTGAAGTAAATCGCCTTCGATCTTGAGAACACGGATCAACTCGGCGCCCGCGAATTCAGGATCGTTCAACAATGCGTCCTCTAACGCATCAGTGTCCACTTCCTGGAGATCAACGGTGCTGGCCAAATTGTCGCTCAGGGCCTCATGGGTGTCTTCGCCCTGAGTCGATACCGACACCTGATTCATCACCAGATTGTCTTCGGCATCGGTCGGCTGCGCGCCATGGACCACATCATTGTCGAGCAGAACGATGGTCTGCGACACGACATCGATGGAAACCATATCGCCGCCGATGATGATCACATCATAGAAGCTGCCCAGCTGGATGATATTGGTCACGTTGATCAACGTGTTGTCGCCCAGCGTATAGGCTGTCGAGCTGGCCGTGATATCGGTCGAAATCTGGTCGATATCCGTCGCGTCGATAACTTGTTCGATAAAGTTGGTCACCAACAGGTCACCGCTGATCCAGTCGACCGTGACGAAGGTTTCCTGTGTTTCGGGATCTTCCAGAACGTTGTCTTCGACCCAAGCCGCCTCGTTGCCTTCCACATTGATCGCGGCGGCCTGAACAACCTTGGTTTCGCTCTGCACGCCGTCTTCGCCTTGGTCGGTATCCGACACGATGGCGACCTGGCTGACAACTGTCAGGTTAACGGCCTGTCCGCCAACAACGATGTTGGGCGCATCCACCCAACCAACGCTGATCGACACTTCGTTGATCGCCAGGTTTCCACCTGCAACGATCGAGTGGCCATCTTCGAACTCATAGTCGTCTGATTGATCCCACTCGGCCGGCAGAGCTTCGGCAAAGGTATCCTCTTCGCCGTCTTCCTCGTCGTCGTCCTGGTGATGGTCCGGCTGCAGGTCCAGAAAATTGGGAATCTCGTCGACTTGTTCGCCGTTGACGATCATCCCGGTCGCATCCTCGCCGTGGAACTGATAAACAGTCACACCTTCGATTTCGACATTGATCGGCGATTCAATCTGTTCGATCAGCATCTCGATCGCTTCGCCGGACTGATAGTCCTGAATATGGACTGACAGCGTCGAGATCGCGTGCAGTTGGGTCGCGCCTTCAGCGAGGGCCGCGCCCTGCGCCATCAGGACCTCGACATCGCGGAAGTCGCCTTCGCCAACAGTATCGTTGTCGTTCAGATAGACCTTCTGAACCGTATGCGTAACGGCTGAGCCAATCAGTTCGTTGATGTAAACCGGTTCAAGGATGATGTTAATTTGTGTCAGCGTCGCGCCTGTGGCCAGGGTTTCAGGCAAGTAGATATTGGCTTGGACTGCCGGACCCGAGAAGGTTTCCGGGTCACTCAGCTGAACCTGTACCGAGGGGTTGGCGGGATAGCTTACCTGAGGCGCTGCGAATTTATACGGAAGCGGATCATATTCACCGGAAATCGGCTTGAGGTCGGCTTTCACAGAAATACGTGTAGGATCTTCAAGCTCTTCAAGTTCGGCTTTGCGGCGCAACGCCGTGAATTCTTCGTACTGGTCGCGCCAGCGTGCCTGTTCAATGGTCAGGGCAAATGTACCAACAAAATGTGCAATCTGTTCAGAAATACTGTCAAGCGACATCTGGGTTTCCTTTCCCCGCGCCGGCCTAAAATTTCCGGCTTAGGTTCGGTTGGACCGAGGCCACGTTGTGCGCCCCCGGAGTTGTCTTGGAAGGAGTCAGAGCCCGCGTAAGAGCGGGCTCTGGTTCTTCTATTAGGTGTCGGTGTCGTCGCTCGAGTAGCTGGACGACATGTTGCCACCAACCATGGTCGTGTCGACCGAGTTGCCCAGGACGTTGGCGCCCATGACAATCGACTGGTTGAAGGCCGCGGTGTCGACAACTGCTGCTGCAGATGCGTTCGACTCGCCGGACACGATGCTGTCACCAGCATTGTTCGCGCCCCAGGTACCCGCGTTTCCGCCGTTACCACCGTCGCCCGAGTTGGCACCAGATGCGTTTCCGCCTTCCTGAGCGCCGCCTTTGACGTCACCGATGTCCAGGTAACCGTGGGCGTTACCACCCTCGCCACCTGTGGCCATCGCAGCACCACCGCCGCCGCCGAAGCCGGAGTCAGCCGTACCGTGCGACGTACCGTAACCGGTTGCAGTCGCATCGTTGTCCGAGCTCCCTGCGCCAGCATAACCCGAGATCGCTTGGGCCAAGCTGTCGGCAGAGCCGTCAGTGTCAGCCACTGCGAATACTTCGGCGTCTCCGGCGTTTCCGGCATCGTTGTCGGCGTCAGCAGATCCGGTGCCACGTGCATCAGACGTTGCATCCTGATCAACAGCACCACCACCGCCACCGAAGCCGTCTGCTTTCGCAGTACCGGTACCCTCGGCGTCAGCATGACCGTCGGTGTCGTTGGTTCCACCGTTGCCACCATCAGAATCTGCATCCTGATCGTTGCCGGCTTTACCGTACACATCACCAGCAGTCGGCGATACCTCAGGACCTGTTGCGTCCTGATCGCCTACACCCTTCGCAGAAGAGTCTGCTTCGGCACGACCACCGTCAGCGTCGCCACCCGGGCCGTTGCCGCCAGTGCCGTCACCACCGATACCTTTACCACCGGTACCGTCGCCGCCATCAGCGCCATCAGCGTTCACGTCGCCGCCATAGGCTTTGTCGTATCCGCCAGCATCAGCATCTGCGTCGTTGTGGTTCAGACCGCTCAGGCCATTCAGCTGCTTGGCACCTGCAACGGCTGTGTCGATCTGGCCGGCATCGCCGCCTTCGCCACCGCCACCGGTGCTGTCGCCGCCAACGCCTTTGGCGCCGTCACCGCGAGCACCGTCACCGTTGCCACCGTCACCACGGCCGCCATCAGCATCTGCGTCTGCGCCAGCTGCGCTTGCTGCTTTGCCCAGACCGATGTTGCCACCCGAAGAGGTGTCACCAGCGTCTGCATCGCTTTCGGCGTCGTTCTTGGCCAGACCAATGTTGCCAGCGCCGCTGTCGCCGCCATTTGCGTCGTCAGCCGAAGCGTCATTGTCCGCCAGCGCGCCGCCTTTAGCAGCAGCAATGCTTGCGTTGTCGCCGCCTTCGGATTCGCCGTCATTGCCAGCGCCCGACACACCCAGGCCCAGGCCCAGACCGATCGAACCGGCATTGCCGCCGTCGCCACCGTTGCTGTCGGCGTCCGATGCATCGGAATGACCGTCATTGTCGGCATCCGAATCCGCGTCCGCGTGACCACTGTTGCCACCGTCACCGGATCCATCCGAGTCAGCGTAGCCTTTGCCCACATTCAGGCCAAGCGTGGTTGCATCGCCCGAAGCACCGCCGTTACCAGCGTCTGCGTCGGCGTCAGCATCACCTGCTTCACCACCGGCTGCAATTGCTGTGCTGCCCTTGGTGTAAGCTGCTGCGTCGCCACCATAGTTGTAGCCGCCGTCACCGGTGTCGCCACCGACAGACTGCGAAGAGATGCCTTCAGCAGAGGTTGCGGTTCCGCCACGCGCGTCGCCCGACTGGTCAAAACGACCGTCGTTGCGGACAGTTGCGTCACCAAGATGGTCCGCGTCGTTCAGCTCGGCCAGCTGGCTGTTGATGGCCAGCATGTCATTGCCTTCGCCGTTCAGCGAAATATCCAGGTTCATGTCGTCGCCGGGATCGTAGTCAAAGTCGTTGCCGACAGTGATAACGTCTTCGACCGAACCGCCTTTGCTGACGTCGACATCTACCAGATCGTCATCGCGCGGGATCCACTCGCCACCGCCAAAGTCGATGTTGACCTTGTTGGAGTTGGAGTTGTCGTTGCTGTCGTCGCCGCCGTTCTTCTGCTGCTGACCGTTAATATTAGCAACGTCGTTGTCGTTCTTGTTATCAACGTCGTTATCGACGTCGTTGTCATTCTTAACTTCGTTGTCGTTCTTATTCTCGTTGTCGACATCGTTGTCGTTCTTATTCTCGTTGTCGTTATACTGCTCATTTACATCAGCATCGATATCGACGTCGGCATAGCCAACTTTCACATCGGCATCGACAGGTGCATAGACCTTGTCGACGTTCACTTCGCCGATTGCTGTAATATCATTATTTGGTTGAGAGCGTCTGCTAGACATAAGAAAATTCCACTTACTAAGCGCTCGACCGTCATTCATCTACAAAACGGCTACTCGCGCGGTTGAAACAAAATTTTTGCGATCAGGCGCAAAACGCGCATGACGCGGTCGTTTTCTGTGACTTCGTGCCCACCTCCCTTTCCCGGCTAAAGCCGATGCGAGGCCTGCGGTTTTGATGAACGCGCTAATTCGCGATTCGCAGGCAAGTCAGTAACCACGCTTCTCAAATTGAAGCAGGATCATGGTCGCAGCAGGAAAGTGACCTGAATAGCTGCCCTAAAGCATTAGACAAGCCATGCTGTTGTTTTTAAACAATTATTAACCACTATCTTGGTAACTTTCAGGATCGGCCCATAAAAATAAGGCAAGATTTCGGCAAAATTGTTAACGCCATAATATTGCTGCTTTTTTGCCAAATTCGGCGCAAAATACCTAACCGAAAGTTCTAGTTCCAATTGGCAGGACAACACGAATTGTTGATGAGATTTAGACTTTCCGGTATAGTGCTCAGGCAATAACAGTTAATTTACCGTTAATTTACGCTCCGCGTGTTGTTTACGATTTCGCCGCTTTTTTTGTGCGGTGTGGTTTATAGGGGGAAGTAATGAGCAGTCCGCTGCAGGATAGTGTTGCCCAAATTCATGTAAGTCCCGAAGATTTCTCGATCAATTTCATCGGCAAGGAACTCTTCTTTTCAAATCCAACTCTTCGTAGTGTGCAGTCAGAGTTTGGCGTGTCCGCGCATCGCTTTGATGACATCGCCCAAATGAAAGCGGCTGGCACCTCGGGATTCGGCGCCGGTCAGGTCGTGGTCGTCGATCAGATCATGCTGGATGATCTGCTGACCCGCCCCGAGGTCTATTCCGAACTCGCCGGCACTGGCTGCCTGGCCTTTGCCTATCGCAAAGACAGTGCAGCACGATCGCTTTTCAAGGCATGGGACCGTCGTCTGTATGGCGATATCGGCTACCTACCGATGAATGTGGCGCCGGATGTATGGCGTTCGATTCTGAGGCTGCTCATGCACGAAGAGCTGTACCTGCCCAGTTTCCTGGCAGACTGCGTGCCCGACACGCGCCCGCAGACCAAACCGCGCGCGCTCGACGGCTCCAACTTTGGCGCGACATCTGAACCAAGGGCGTCGCATCCGGCTTATGAGCGGCTGACAAAGCGGGAGAAGCAGGTCCTTCAACTTGTCTCGAAAGGGCAAAGTAACAAGATCATAGCGTCAAACCTTGGTATTACCGAACACACGGTAAAGCTGCACATGCACAATGTGGCGGGAAAGATTGGGGTCAGCAACAGAACGGCGGCGGCGCAGTTCTATTTCGAAGTCACCTCAAACGAACAGACGGGTCAGACCGTTGACTGAGACGCTTGAAACCCGGTTTGACCGTCTCATCCTGCTGGTCGGCAGGCTGAACTACATGTGGACCAACACGGAAAGCCTGTTGATCCACCTGATTGCAGGGCTCAGCAACACCAATAAAGATGTGGCCGTCATCATCTTTCTGACGCTGAACACCACGCGCGCCCGGATCGATCTGGTCGAACGGCTGGCCAAGATGGAGGGGCGCCCGGCAGAGATTCGTGACCCAATCCTTGAACACACCCAGCGGCTCAGCAAGCTGTCGTCGATCCGGAACCGGTACAACCATTGCATCTATTCCTTCGATGCCGACAGCGGAAATCCAAAGACCATTCTGATGCGAATCGCGGATCGGAAAACGGACATAAAACTGGGCCGCGAGGATACCGTCGACGAACAGGCGATACAGGAAATTGAGAACATCGTTTCCCAGCTTTCGGCGGCAAACCGAGACATCTGGAACCTGATCAAAAAACTGGGCTTTCCGGTTTAAGACGGCGGGCGGTATTTCAGGGCCCTACCCTGCCCGCCCGACGGCGCTGCCCCCCATCCAAACAAGATAGGTTTGGTACCCGCGGCCGGACTCGAACCGGCACGGCGTTTCCGCCTGGAGATTTTAAGTCTCCTGTGTCTACCATTCCACCACGCGGGCAAAGCACTTTGGGCCTGACGAAATCACTAAGGGCACAAGGCAATGAATACAATGCGCTTTGCGAATGAATTTGGCCATTGTCTACCTGATGCGTTCAACATCGGAGCAAACACCGCTAACTGTCTAGGTTTAGCACAAGCATGGAGTCCGCATATCAAGCCACACAGCGAAGATGACAAGCTTCCAATTTGTCGTGAAATGGTGCGCCCACACGGACTCGAACCGCGGACCTACTGATTACAAATACCTAGGGCTAGACGCTAACCGCTTGTTGGCAAAGCGTTAGTTGCGGTGGGCATTCGGCGTTACAAGGATTTTGCAAGGGTCGTTTGAAGTAGTGGGGCGGGCTTGTGATCGGGCATCCGTGGCACCATATGTAGATACAGTTGAATAAGAATATCTACATAAGGTGCCGTCGTGTCTAATTTGATCTCATGGTTTCAAAACAACTGGATGGAGGCAATTACGCTAACCGCCACTCTCATCGCCGTGGTTGCGAGCGTATGGTCCTATATCTAACCAAAAGAAAGCTGGAGATTTGCTTGAAAAGGTTGTGACCAACGGCACACTTGCATGGCACGCGAACGCCACGAAACAATCAAGCGAAGCAGACAGAACCTTGGCCGCCTCAATTTGGCTGACATTGCAGCACGTTAAGACGGGTTCGTATGAGATCGGCGCAAACACAAACCAACCCCCGTTTGGAAATCTCCATCCAGCAAGACAATGGCTGAGCCAAAATTTGACTGGTTCAATCGAACTGTCAGACGCTGTTGTTAGTGAATTGGCTTCCCATGTTGTTCGTCAGAAAAGGGCTGCGGATTGGATAGAATTTGCCGCCGCAGACTCTCCATGCCAAAAGGTTTACCGCGCTGTTGTCGAAAGCCTGAGAGAGAAAGACGACTTAAATCCACTACCCCTAAGAACACTGCTAAACCACTATGGCCTCATCCGAAGCACGTTTGGAAACAAGACCGAATTAGTTTTGGAACGTACAGGTGGGGTCGTGCATGAAGATCATGTTGAAGATTTAGACCTGAGGTCAATCCCGATTACACTTTTGCGGGACACAGCAACTCGCAAAGAAGATGGCTGGAAGCTGTTCCATACCGCAATTGAAGACGCCCTAACGAAGATTTCGGACGAGGATTGGAAAACCCACCTGACAACAGACAGCGCCGTGCTCGGGGTTTTATCGGTAGAGGCGACGTTAAGAGGCTTCAAGCTTCCCGCCCATAGATTCAAAGAACCCCTGTCAGATCTAATTATCGAATTGCTGTCTGGACAGGCGGAATTGAGCGAGCGACCGAACCTGACGGGAGGACTTTTGGACACGATCCCCCCTAAGGCAAGAGCAGCGATGCCGAAGGCGATTGCCGATCGTACGGGAGGGGTCTCCACAAACAAGGAAACCTTTGGATACGTGCAAGCCAAGTTCTCGGACCTGATCGACAACGTATTCTCCAAATCATCTGACGACTCAAAAGTAAGAAACTTTGCTACGCCAGCCATCGCTTCTGCAACTGAGCAGGGTGCGAGTTTTGTAGAGAGACACTCTAGATCGTTGAAGTCAGCTCTATCTAAGGTCGGCGACGAACAAAGGGGCCACTTCGTGGAAGTAATTGAAAGCGTTCGGTCCGAATTCGAGCCGCTACGTATTCATACCTTAGCCAAAAAGGTCGGAATCGAATTGACGCCCCTAGCAGGCGATGAGGACGATGGCAGCGATACAGAGGAGGCATGATGCTCAGAAAGAGTTCGAATTGGCCAACGGGTAATTTAGGTGCACGAGAACGACAACAGCATCAAAAAAATGGTTAACGCGGTGTTTCGAGTATCCGTTGAAAAACAACGTGTTGATATCAAGATTATAGAAATGCCGAGCTTCTTACATGGCATCGATCGTCTTTGCGTCACCGACAGTTTGAGTTAGCTTTTGAAATCTCAATCAACTGCATACTTTCATATCAAAGCATATCAACACGCTGAAAATAAATGGAAAATCCCGTTACAAAACAAGAGTTTCTTCCGAGCCCAGCTTTACAAGACGTATCAAGGAGCGAGATGCGAGGATGTACTGAATGTGAATCGCGCAATGTCTGCTATATGTCTGCTTTCGCACGAATGCATTACCAGAAGCACCGCGTCATTTCCGTAAGGCTTTAATTTTTATGAATTAAATGGTGCCCCCACACGGACTCGAACCGCGGACCTACTGATTACAAATCAGTTGCTCTACCAGCTGAGCTATAGGGGCACTGGGTGTCGATTACTTTCTCTTGTGCGCGACTGCAAGCCTATATTTTCGTGATAGGGTCGAGTTTTTTCCTTCTACGCGCAATCAACAATTGCGCTCTGAACAAACGCGCAGATTTGACTGTTCGGGCCGCAGCCTGTAACCCCGAAAACAAAGCGAAAAGCCAGAGAACAGAACCCAAAATGCAGGTTGTCATCCACGCTGGGGCGGCGTTTACCGACGAAGGGCGGGTGTTGAACTCGCTGAAGAAGAACAGAAGCAAGGTGATCGCAAATGGTGTCACGTATTTTGGTCATCGCCGGTATAAACTTGCGTTCAAGCCCGCCCTGGACACAGTGGATGCCGAACCCGTTGAACCGGTACCTCACCAGGACCTGAAAGGTCTCTTACCTGCCGGCAAAGATACCAAACGTGTCATCTATTCAACCGCACACTTTGCCGGCGCCCCCGAAACCGCGCTGTCGAACGGGCAGCTATATCCCTATGCAGGCCGTCGGATGGCGTTTCTGGAACAGAGCTTTCAGGATCACTCGGTCGAGTTGTTCATGGCGCTGAGAAGCCCGGGCAGCCTGTTGCCCAAACTGCTGATGCTGTTGCCGGAAGAGCAGCGCGCCGATGCGCTTCGAAACACCGATCTCAGCTGCCTGAGCTGGATCGGTATGGTCGAGGACATCCGCGACTTGGCCCCCAATGTCAAAGTCACGTTGTGGAGCTTTGAGGATACGCCCTTTGTATGGGGTGACATCATGCGTGCCGTCGCAGGGCTTGACAAAGACACACCGGTTCAGGACGAGCATGATCTGCTTCTATCCCTGCTGGACGAGACCGGCAAAAACCAGATTCATTCCCTGACCGCACAAAGCAATGTGGCAAGCCCAGCAGCCTTACGCGAAGATCTGGCGCATGTTTTTGAAGAACACGCGTTGCCAGACAGCATCGAGGAAGAGTTGGACTTTCCGGGTTGGAGCACCGACATCGTCGATGCGTTTTCCGAATTGTACGACCAGGATATTGAGCGCCTGGCCAATATGTCCGGTGTAAGGGTTATTCAGCCCTAGATCACCCTTGGCCTCGCAAACGCTTTACAAACAGCCCGCAGTAAGAAATTCATGCGCCCTCAAAGACTGTGATGCTTCAAAGGGCGCAAGATCGTTTTCAGTCTGACAAAACTGGCAGGCTGAATCAGCTCATACCCAGCGCTTCTTTGTACATCTCAAGCACGGCTTCTTCCTCGGCAATATCGTCCTTGTCCCGCTTACGAAGGGCAATGACCTTGCGCATGACCTTGGTATCGTAGCCGCGCGCTTTCGCCTCGGCCATCACCTCTTTTTGCTGCTCTGCCAGATCTTTCTTTTCGGCGTCCAGACGCTCGAACCGTTCGATGAACTGGCGCAGTTCGCCTGCGGTCACACGATAGTTGGCAGAGGCCTGATCTTCGGTCATGTCTTCCATTTACGTCTCTCCCAGAGGTGGATTTCAGATGCTGTCCCGGCGGGCTCTACGCCGGATACATTGCCGCCGCGCGCGCCGCAAGCGCCCTATCACCCCCGGGGCTTGTACGTACACAGGTTCTCGGCTAAGCGCTGAGGCAGGTCACAAGAAAATGTGGGGACCCATGTTCGAATACATCACCTGGGGCGGTGCCGCCCTGTCGCTTGCCGGGCTTCTGGGACTGGTCTGGTGTATTTTTCGTGTGATGAAGGCGCGCAAATCCGGGCTGTCGGATGATGAGCTGCGCGCCATGGTTCAAAGCGTTCTGCCCTGGAATTTGGCCTCGCTTTTTCTGTCGGTCATTGGCCTGATGGTCGTGATCGTGGGGATTTCGTTCGGCTGATGACCCGGCTCAGATGGGCAGATTATCGAACTGAGCTTCCATTGCGTCCTCGCACAGCGCGGCATCCAGACGGCGCAGGCGCGATGGCACATGCATACCCTGTTGGCGCATGCGTTCGATCACTTTGGTGACACTTGGCTGAAGCGCCAGACGCGTATCAAGGCAGGCACCTTGCAGCTTTTGCTCCAGTTGTTCGGCTTCAGAGTACAAATTGACTGCTGACATTTCATCCTCCCTAATAGCTTCACTTATCCTGATATAGGTAACGGTTTTAAGACCTGCACAGGATAGCGGACGAACGCGCAGGAAACCGCCTGTTTGGCCCACGGTTACAGCCGCTGGGCGCATTCTGATCAAACTTTACTCGGTTTTTGCGTATTCTGCTTTGACCGGCATCAAGTCACGCAGTGTTGATTACATCACATTCCGCAATTAATATATGAATAGCACACACAGTCGGAGGACCAAATGACACCCAAAGTAAAAGCGTTTTTCGACCCCGAGACCTTTACCGTCTCGTATGTTGCGCAGGAACCCGAAGGGCTTGCCTGCGCGATCATCGACAGTGTGCTGGATTTTGACCATGCTTCGGGGCGGACACAGACGGGATCAGCCGATCAGATCATTGATTATATCCGTCAGAACGATCTGCGGGTTGAGTGGATATTGGAAAGCCATGTCCACGCCGATCATCTGTCGGCAGCCCCCTACCTTCAGCAGGAACTGGGCGGCAAGATCGGGATCGGGGATCAGATCGTGACGATTCAGGAAACCTTTGGCAAAATCTTTAACGAAGGGACCGAGTTCCAGCGCGACGGCAGCCAGTTCGACGCGCTGTTTCGCGAGGGCGACAGTTTTCACATTGGCCAGATGCGGGGCGATGTTCTGCATACGCCGGGGCATACGCCTGCGTGTCTGACCTATGTAATCGGCGATGCGGCCTTTGTCGGCGATACCCTGTTCATGCCGGATTTCGGAACCGCGCGCTGCGACTTTCCCGGCGGGTCGTCCGAGACGCTCTATGCTTCGATTCAGAAAATACTGGCCCTGCCCGACAACACCCGCGTGTTCGTGGGTCATGACTACAAAGCTCCGGGGCGGGACGAATATGCGTGGGAAACCACTGTGGGCGAACAAAAGGCCCTGAACGTACATATAGGCCAGGGCCGCCCCGTCGAGGAATTCGTACAGATGCGGAATGCCCGTGATGCGACGCTAGGCATGCCGCGCCTGATCCTGCCGTCGCTGCAGGTCAATATGCGCGCGGGTCAGATGCCTCCGGCCGATGAACAAGGCGATGTGTTTCTGAAACTGCCCATCAACAAGCTTTAACGCGGGATCACAGCATTATGCACATGGACTGGATATGGGGCTTCGGCGGGGGCCTATTGATTGGATTGGGGGCCGCGCTCTACCTCTTGGGCAACGGGCGCATCATGGGGGCCAGCGGCATCTTGGGCGGGCTGATCGACAAGACCGACCGATCACTGGAACGGCTGAGCTTTCTGGCGGGTCTAATCGGCGCGCCGCTGTTGCTGAAATTCCTGATCTCACCTCCTCCCCAAACTCATCTGACCGGCAATCTCGCAGTTGTGATCATCGCGGGTTTGCTGGTGGGGGCCGGGACACGCATCGCAAACGGTTGCACCTCGGGTCACGGGGTTTGCGGGATTTCCCGGTTCTCGCTGCGCGGCATCGTCGCCACCCTGATCTATATCGGGGCCGGAGTGCTGACGCTGACCCTGTTTCGTCATGTGTTGGGGTTGATCTGATGCGCAATCTGATTTCATTGCTTGCAGGGTCTTTGTTCGGTACGGGCCTGTTGTTATCAGGGATGACCGACACCACTAAGGTGCAGGGTTGGTTGGATTTTTTCTGGGAATGGGACCCGACACTGGCCTTTGTCATGGGCGGCGCCATCCTGCCGATGCTGGTTGCGTGGCGCTTGACGGCGCACCGGCAGCCTTTGACCGGCGGAGAGTTTCCGCGCCCTGCCGCGCCCGAGTTGGATCGCCGTTTGATCGCAGGGTCCGTTCTGTTTGGCATGGGGTGGGCCCTGTCCGGGCTATGCCCCGGCCCTGCCCTCGCGTCGATCAGCTATGGCGGGATTGGCGGGGTTGTCTTTCTGCTGTCGATGATCGCGGGGATGTATGCGGCCCCGACCCTTGGCGTGAAACTGGACAGCGTTGCAAACGCGGCCTAATCAATTGCCATGGAGATTCGCCCGATTACCCCCCGCTACGCCGTCTCACCGCAAATCACGGTCGAGGATGTTCCCGCCATTGCCGAGGCCGGTTTTGTCAAAGTGATCTGCAACCGGCCCAATGTCGAAGTCCCGGCCGATCTGCAATCCGACGCCATCGGCGAGGCTGTGCGTGCCGCGGGTCTGGAATACGAGGTGCTGGAGCTGACGCATCAGACCATGACGCCCGAGAACGTTGCGCTGCAACGCGAACTCGCCGAAACCTGCGACGGTCCGGTTTTGGCCTATTGTGCGTCAGGCACGCGCTGTTCGGTGGTGTGGGCCTTGGGTCAATGCGACCGGATGAGCACGGACGACATTCTGGATGCCACCACCAAGGCAGGCTACGCGTTGGAAAATCTACGCCCCGCCCTGGATCAGATCCGCGGCAACTCTGGCTAAGCAATCACCGATCGTCCGGGTTTGTGTCCGAAAGACTCAGACCCGCCAGTTGCGAGATTTCTGCGACCATCTGTTCCGAGTCTTCAAAATTCAGATCATCGCCTGTGCTGTCCGCTGATGGACCAAAGGGGATTTGAGTCTGTGTGATTTCGGTCGTTGCAGCAAGATCGGGATCCAGCCTGGACAGCGCTGTCGAACGGGCCTCGGTGAATTCCAGGGCTTCGGATTGTGTGACCGTCGCCGGGGTTGTGTATTCGTTCAGACGGACCGCGCGCATGCCGCCGCATTGCCCCAAACGGCCAATCGCAGCGCGGCTCCGGTCAATCGCCAGAACCTCTGCCTTGTCCAGCCGTGCGCCGGTCAGGGGCAAAACATCGCCCGCGTTCAGGTGAGAAAGCGTGGCCAAAGGCAGAGACATACGGCAAATCACAGTGTTCAGTTCTGCCCGCAATACACCTGATGCCTGTTCAAGATTTGGCCCCGCCTCTTCGTGCACCGCCTCGCCTTCGACATCATCCGCACGATCCGGCAGAAAGACCGATATCTGCCCCTGCCGCAACCCGCCCCCCAGTTCTATGGTCAGGTCAAACACGCGATAGACCGCCTCAGCCATAGCCAGTGTCAGAGTTCGCAAATCTGCGAAACGCGCGACGAATTCAAAACCCGAGAGGCTGGTCTGGTCTGCAGGCGTTTCTACCAATCCAACAGCGCGACCCAGCGCGTCTTCGACCAACGGCGCAGCCATGGCTCCGTCTGTGTGGGTAAAGGGACGGGGCGCCGGATCTTCGGCCAGAACCTCGCCAATGGTCTGGACCTGAACGATCGCAGACACCGCACCCATATCCATGCAAACAGCCGCGGTCACCCCCGCGTCATTCGCCAATTGCAGCAACAGCCAATCTTCACCGATCTGCTCGGTCAGAGTTTCCGGTGTACGATGGGATTGCCGCGCGCCGATTACCGCAAGCGGCAGTTGCAACCGATCCCCCGCAGCCCGCGCAAAAGCCAGGCGCAACGCCCGCAGGACTGAACGGGGCTTGTCGCCCTGTTCCTCTTGCCCGACTGAAAGCTTGCGCGCCAGGGCCGCGCTGACAGGTTGCGTCATACCGGAAAACCGCTGTTGGTTGGTGTGTCTGACATCCGGTCTAACCCGGGTCAGGTTACCAACCCCTTTACAAACGCCTCACTGCGCCGCCTGTTGGAAGGCCAGCGGCAACCTGACCCGAAAGGCCGCACCGCCCTGCCCCGGCAGGTATGAAATCTCGCCACCCAACCGCTGCATGATCTCGCGGCAGATCGCCAGACCCAGCCCCGCACCACCCGCCTTGTCGACGCCGACACGCGCGAATTTTTCAAACACCATGGACCGGGCTTCGTGTGGGATACCGCTGCCATTGTCCACAAAGTCGATCACGACCTGCCCCCCGACATCATGGGCTGAGATCGTCAACACCGGCTCATCAGCATCACAGTATTTCTGCGCGTTCGAGATCAGGTTGATGAAAACCTGCCCCAACCGATCCAAATCGGTTTGCAGCGCAATACGCTCGGCCGATCTGGTGCGTTTGACGGTCAGCTGCCGCGTTGCCCCCGCCAATGCACTTGAGACAGCCCGATCCAGAACTGACCGCAAAGTGTCATCACCCACATTCAGGCTGACGCGTCCGTTTTCCAAAACGCTCAGGTCCAGCAGATCGTCCAGCAACCGGGTCAGGCGCAGGGCCTCATCGTGGATGATGGCGGCATAGCGCGTCTGCTCTTCCGCACTCAATCCGTCCGTGTCGCGCATGATCTCGGAAAACGCGCGGATCGAGGTCATGGGTGTGCGCAGTTCGTGACTGACCTGACTGAGGAAGCTGTCCTTCTGCTCTGAGATTTGGGTCAGCTTGGCGTTGGCTTCACGCAGTTGGCGGGCAGTCCGGGTCAACTCGCCTGATTTCGCCTCAAGCTGGCTGGAGTATTCCAGCATCTGCGCGGATTCGTCTGCAACCGCAAGCAAGTCCTCGACCGAAACGGTCGATCCGCCCACAATCTGACCGATCATCGCATGAGCCGTGGCCGCCCCGACCGAGCCGCTGAGTTCACGCTCCAACCGTTCCAGAAAGGCAGGGGTGGGTTCGGGCAAACCGGTGCGCCCGCCCTGCAGCTTGGCTTCGGCTTGAAAGAATTCCTGCGCGGGGGCCGTGCCCAGAATCCGTTGGGTCATGATCATCAGATCTTCGCTTTGTGCAACGGAACCCGACCAGCCCCGCAGCGCGACCGAATGGTCAAAGACGTCAACGAACTGCGCGCCCTGCAAACGCTCCAGCGGGCTTGGGAAGCTGAGCATCGAGGCCACGCAGAACGCGATTGTGTTCAGCGACAGTGACCACAACACAGTGTGAACGATGGGGTCCATCCCCTCAATCCCAAACAGGGCTTGTGGGCGCAGCCAACCCCATCCAAACAGGCCATTTTGAACGACGTCATCCGGCATCACAGCACCGCCCATACCGGGCAACAGCAACGTGTAAATCCACAGCAGGAAGCCTACGGTCAACCCCACCAGCGCCCCGGTCCGTGTCGCCCCGCGCCAAAACAGCCCCCCAACCAGTGCAGGCAGAATCTGGGAAACCCCTGCAAATGCGATCAACCCGATTGACGCCAGCGCCGCGCCGCCGCCGGACAAGCGATAGTAGAAATAGCCCAGCGCCATGATGGCCGCGATCGACACCCGCCGCGCCACCAACACCGCGTTTCTGACGTCACCCGAGACCGAGCCTGCCCCCTCTTGCTGGCTCAGCCAGATCGGCATGACCACATGGTTCGAAACCATCGTCGACAGGGCCATTGCCGCTACGATGACCATGGATGTGGCAGAAGAAAACCCGCCGATAAAGGACAGCATCGCCAGCCAATCATTGCCCTGCGACAGCGGCACCGTCAGAACGAACAGGTCCGGGTTCGATCCTTGAGGCAAAAGATCCAGACCGACAACAGCGATGGGAACCACAAAAAGGCTCATCAGCAACAGATAGAGGGGAAAGGCCCAGGCGGCAGTGCGCAAATGACCCTCATCCGCGTTTTCCACGACCATGACCTGAAACATCCGCGGCAGGCAGACGAATGCGGCAGCTGACAGAAAGATCAACGTCATCCAGCGCCCGGAATCCACATTCCAGTGGCTGATTTCCGAGGCGTCGATCCTCTCAATCATCGGCCCCACGCCCCCGGCAATCCCCCAAACGACAAAAGCGCCCACAGCAAGAAGGGCAAAGAGTTTCACCACCGATTCCAGGGCGATGGCCATGACCACGCCGTGGTGCCGTTCATTCGCGTCCAGGTTTCGGGTTCCGAACAGGATGGCGAACACCGCAAGCCCGGTCGCCACCCAGAACACGCTGGAGCCTTCGCGGTACAACCCCGAGGGGTCGGCCTCAGCGAAAATCGAGAATGACAGGGTGATGGATTGCAATTGCAGCGCGATATAGGGGGTGCCGCCCAGAACGGCCAGAATCGTCACACAAACTGCAAGCGTGTTGGACTTGCCATACCGGGCCGAGATCAGGTCAGCAATCGAGGTCACGCGCTGGCTGCGCCCGACACGCACCAGTTTGCGCAAGCCCCACCACCAACTGATCATCACCAGTGTCGGGCCCAGGTAGATCGTGACAAACTCCAACCCTGACCGCGCGGCGCTACCGACGGCGCCATAAAACGTCCAGGCGGTGCAGTAAATCGACAGCGACAGCGTGTAAATCAGCGGAGACCGCAGCCACGCACCCCGGCCCGCGGCGGCCAGCCGGTCGGCGGCAAAAGCCACACCAAAGAGCAGCACAACATAGCCAAGGCAGACCAGAATCAGGACGTTCAGCGTTGCCATCTGTCCGTCTCGGCTTCGGTGTCATCAACGGCCCCCAGACGTCGGGCGGCGATGCCAAAAACAAGGCTGACCACGATCAGAACGATCCAGCAGGTGAAGATATATACGATCGCCGAGGACAAGGTGACACCCTCAGCCGTGCCACTGCCATCGGGCCAGAGCAACGGAACGGTCACCAACGCTGCGCCAAGAACGGGCAGCAGGCGCGCGGCATCCGTCAATCTGCGCCTGCGATAGCTCTGCCGTTCAAGAAAGACCGAAGGGCGCGCACCCGAAGGTGGTCGGTCTTTGCCCGCGGTCATGACTGCGTTGCCTGCGCATGCAGATCGCGCACCGCCGTCAGCATCTCGGTATTTGAGAAAGGTTTGGTCATGAAACGGCTGACCCCTGCGTTTTCGGCCATCTCGCGATCTCGGGACTGACCGCGCGCGGTCAGCATCAAAACCGGCAGGCTCTGCAGCTCTTCCAGTTCTCGCAGGTCGCGTAAAATCTCCATCCCGCTTTTGCCTGGCAGCATGACATCCAGAATCACCAAGTCCGGGTTCGCAGCCCGGATCACCTGTAGCGCATCGCTGCCCTCGGCGTGGGTTTCCACCTGCCACCCTTCGCGCGACAGCACAAAGCGAATGGCCTCTGCGATATTCGGCTCATCCTCAATTAGCAGAACCTTACGGCTCATGATTATCTGTCCTCCCCGTGACACGTTATCAATCTGAAAACCTGTCCGGGCCAGCTTACGCGCAGTGTCAGGAAACTGTCAAAAACCTTCGCTTAGAATTGAAGGTTCGCGACGAGAGTCGCAGCCGCTGCTGGGGCAGACA
The DNA here is from genome assembly GCF_056537125.1 of Ruegeria sp. CH10. NCBI lineage: Bacteria > Pseudomonadati > Pseudomonadota > Alphaproteobacteria > Rhodobacterales > Roseobacteraceae > Ruegeria > Ruegeria sp. CH10. The sequence continues at coordinate 515,530 of NZ_JBQFQY010000002.1, forward strand.
CGGCAGCTTGGCCCAACCCGCGCCACGGTCTGATCTTCTTGCACGACGTCCTCGACGGAACGGACCAGCATGGCCGAGCGGTAAACCGGCCCCTCGTCGTATCCGGATATGTGCTGCGGCCAGGCATAAGCATAACAATCAAAAACAGCCGCCGTACGCCCCAGTTGAACAACCCGTTTTCGGATCGGCACCAAAGGGCGGTTCAACGCCTGAAAGATGGGCCATAGCGGGCAAGCCTCGCCAAAGCGCGGCATGGCAAACCCCGGCAACGATTTGCTGAATAGGATACTGCCCGACGCATCACACACCACCAATCCGGTCGGGCGGCCAAGATAGCCGTCCGGCAACGCTGCAAGGCGCCTCAGCACAGTTTCCACGCCCACAGTAAACCGCGCCGCCAGCTGCAACGGGTCCAGCGGGGCTTCGGCCAAAGCGGCCTGAACCTGTTTGATTGGCATGGCCTGCGCATCCGCTGCGTATATGTCCAGAAAATCGCGCGTTACCGACTTTGCCGCGGCGGTTTCGAGATCGCTCAGGTCGATTTCCGCCTCGGCGCCGCCTGTTTCAATCTGGGGAAAATGGTGACCGTTGGCCTCAAAAAACGCTTCGACATCTTCAATGGGTACACCGCGATGCTCGCCGTCGGAATCGCTCTCATCCAGATAAGCCACCAATGATTTCGAGCTTTCGGCCAGCCGTTCTGCATCCTGATGCAGGTTGCTGTGAAAGCGGTCCTGCCATTCAGGTTCTATATCCTGCGTATCCGCCAGAATGGCGGCGGTTGAACGAATCGCTGCGGCGGTCGACAGGACCTCATGCATCGATGCGGCCAGATGCGGATCATGGGTCAGCCGGTCCGACAGTGTTTCCACCGTCCGCTCAAGCGACACGACCCGGCGGTGCATCTGCGCCAGCACGCCGGCCCATCCGGGAAAGCGGCCCGCGAATTCCTCAAGGCTGTCCAGTTCCGCGTCATGACCCACCGCCTCGGCCGCAGCTTCGCGCAGGGCAGAGATCAGGGTGGCTTCGATCCCCTGCGTCAGCACCGATGGTTCAACGGACAAAGCGGTGGCGATATCGACCAGCAGCTTGCCTCCGATCCGGCGGCGATTGTGCTCGATAAGGTTCAGATAGGACGCGGAAATACCCACCTGGCGGGCAAGTTCCGCCTGCCGCAAACCTGCGATCTGACGCCGTTCCCGAATGCGACTGCCCGTCAGCGTGTCGCGCATGTCCACCCCCCTTTATTGCGGCGCTTGTCCCACTCAGTCCTGATCAGTTTTCAGAACTCTCATTGTATTTCTATTGGTTAAAGACCAGTTTTCAAAGACCCTTTACATGATTAACAAAGCCGGCAACCACCCTGTCCAGATGATCCACGCCTGAATCTGGTCACGCCCCCTTCTCATTTCCTTCAATTCCCGTCACGATACACGGATGAGCGACCCCGCCTTCGAATATGCGCCCATCGGCCTTGTAGAACTGGAAAACCGCGTGATCCGGCGCTGCAATCTGCAATTTGCCCGCACCTTCGGCGGCGAGGTTACAGACTATCGCAACATGCCACTGCTGCACCTTTACCCTTCGGTCGCTGATTGGGAGAGGATCGGGGCCCGCAGCCTGCAGGTGATGCGCGACACCGGCTATTACACCGACGAGCGCGTCATGCGGCGGCGCAACAGCGACCTGTTCTGGTGCCGGGCGCGCGGGCGATCCCTGACACCCGACGACCCGTTCCGCCACGGTATCTGGAGCTTTTCCGACATCTCGGAAGAGCGCCCTTTGGTCGAGCTAACCGCCCGCGAGCGTGAGGTTGCAATCCTGTCCTGTCGCGGCCTTTCAGCCAAGGAAATCGGCGTTGAACTGGGCCTCAGCTATCGCACGATCGAAGCCTATCGCGCCCGGTTGCTTGAGAAATTCGGCGCCCGCAAACTGCCCGAACTGGTGGCGAAGCTTTCGGGAATGCCGCTCTAGCTCCATTTGCGCCTGGAAACTTGCAAAAACCCTTGTCACACAAGGGCAGACTGCGCTTTTCATGACCGTGCGCATGGCTTATAACGCTGCGTAATCAAACCAAAGCCCGCGCGAAACAGACGGGCATAGGGGAACCGTCGAGGACACTCATGACAGACACCAAACACGAAGCGGATGTGGCATTCATCAAGGCACTGGCTGAATTGCTGCGCGAAAATGACCTGACCGAGTTGCAGGTCAAACGCGAATACGGCGAAGAAGACAGCCTGAACGTACGCGTCAGCCGCATGTCCCAGGTCGCAGCTGCTCCGGTTCAGGTTGCGGTCCCGGCTGCAGCACCTGCAGCTGCCCCTGCCGCAGCACCGGCCCCTGCCGCCGCCGAAGCCCCCGCAGCGCAGGAAGACCCCGCCAGCCATCCCGGTGCAGTGACGTCACCCATGGTGGGCACTGTGTATATGCAGGCCGAACCCGGCGCGCCCGCGTTCATCTCGGTCGGTGCATCGGTGTCCGAAGGCGACACGCTGCTGATCGTAGAAGCGATGAAAACCATGAACCACATCCACGCGCCCAAAGCGGGCACCATCAAGCGTATTCTGGTGGGTGATGGCGACGCTGTGGAATTCGGCACCCCTCTGGTCATTGTTGAGTAAGGCGGGCCCATGTTCGACAAGATCCTGATTGCCAACCGAGGCGAGATCGCCCTGCGCGTCATCCGCGCCGCGCGCGAGATGGGGATTGCAACGGTTGCCGTGCATTCCACCGCCGACAGCGACGCGATGCATGTGCGCATGGCGGACGAATCGGTGTGCATTGGCCCTCCGCCCAGCCCGCAAAGCTACCTGTCCGTACCCGCCATCATCTCGGCCTGCGAGATCACTGGCGCGCAGGCGATCCACCCCGGCTATGGCTTTTTGTCCGAGAATGCCGAATTCGTGCAGATCGTCGAAGATCACGGCATCACTTTCATCGGCCCCACCGCCGAACATATCCGTGTCATGGGCGACAAGATCACCGCCAAGGATACGATGAAGGCACTGGGTGTGCCCTGTGTTCCCGGCTCGGACGGTGGTGTTCCCACGCTGGCCGATGCCAAGCGCATTGGTGAGGAATTCGGCTATCCCGTCATCATCAAGGCCACCGCCGGTGGCGGCGGGCGCGGCATGAAAGTCGCGATGAATGCCGATGAGATGGAAAGCGCCTTCATGACCGCGCGGGCCGAGGGCAAGGCCGCCTTCGGCAATGACGAGGTCTATATCGAGAAATACCTCACCACGCCCCGCCATATCGAGATTCAGGTCTTTGGCGACGGCAAAGGCAAGGCGGTCCATCTGGGTGAACGCGACTGTTCCTTGCAGCGCCGCCATCAGAAGGTGTTCGAAGAGGCCCCAGGTCCCTGCATCACCCCTGAAGAACGCGCAAAAATCGGTAAGGTCTGCGCCGATGCCGTGGCCAAGATCAACTATATCGGCGCGGGCACCATCGAGTTCCTGTATGAAAACGGCGAGTTTTATTTCATTGAAATGAACACCCGCCTGCAGGTGGAACACCCGGTGACCGAGGGTATCTTTGGCGTCGATCTGGTGCGCGAACAAATCCGCGTCGCCGCCGGTGAGGACATGTCGTTCGGTCAGGATGATCTGGAAATCAACGGCCACGCCATCGAGGTTCGGATCAACGCGGAAAAACTGCCCAACTTCTCGCCCTGCCCCGGCAAGATCACCGCGTATCACGCGCCCGGCGGTCTGGGCGTGCGGATGGATTCGGCGCTGTATGACGGGTATTCGATCCCGCCCTACTACGACTCGCTGATTGCCAAGCTGATTGTGCAGGGCCGTGATCGACCAGAGGCGCTGGCGCGTTTGCAGCGCGCCTTGGGCGAGTTGATTGTCGACGGCATCGACACCACGGTTCCCCTGTTCCATGCGCTGTTGCAGGAACCGGATCTGCATAGTGGCGACTATAACATCCACTGGCTGGAACACTGGCTGGCCCAGAACATGGCCGACTGACATTTCAGGGGCGAAGGACAACCATCCTTCGCCCTTTGAGTATTCTGCATGAGCCTTTCCCCGGACCTCTTACTGCACGGCTATTCCATCGGCATCTTCCCGATGGCCGAACACCGCAACGCGGACGAGCTGTTCTGGGTCGACCCCAAACGCAGGGGTGTCTTTCCGCTGGACGGGTTTCACATTTCGCGCAGTCTTGCCCGGCGCATGCGCAATTGCGGATTTTCAGTCACGATCAATCAGGACTTTGCAGGTGTCGTTGATGGGTGCGCAGATCGCGCGGACACCTGGATCAACGAAGAATTGCGCGAGCTGTACCTGACGATCCATCACGCAGGCCACGCCCATTCACTGGAAATCCGCGACGGCGGCCATCTGGTGGGTGGAGTGTACGGCGTGACACTGGGGGCTGCGTTTTTTGGCGAGAGCATGTTCTCGCGTCAGCGGGACGCGTCAAAAATCGCGCTCGCCTATCTGGTGGATCGACTTCGGCAAACTGGGTTCCAACTGTTCGACACGCAATTCCTGACCACGCATCTAGCATCCCTTGGGGCGATTGAGATACCCCGCGCGACATACCAGAAGGAATTAGAGGGCGCCCTAAAAGGCAGCGCAGACTTCACCACGCCGCTGGCTCAATCCCCCGAAGGCGTCATACAGCGGATCACCCAGACGTCATAACGCGCGTGATCCAGCGCATTCAGCGCAGGCGACGTGGCAATCATCCAGCCGTCAAACAGCTCATCCGGCTTACCGGTTTCCCAGATCGTCAAATAGGCAAACGCATCGCCGGTTGGGTTCTCGGCCGGATAGCGGCAATCGCCCAGGGCCACGTCCAGACCAAAAATTTCGGCGCTCTCGGTATTGCGCATTTCCACGTCGATGGTCTGACCGCTGACCTTGTCCAACCCGCGCAGTATCGCTCCGGGGCCGGACTCGACCTTTTGCTGCGCCACCGCCCCGGTGGCCGCCAGCAAGGTTGCAATCAGCGCCAGATGCTTCATTCGCCGCCATCCCCGGCCACAAATTTCACCAGCAGCGAAATCAGGCTGACCGCGCCTTGCGTGTCCTCGACCTGATCGCCCGGTTCAAAGAAAAAGGGCGAACCACCCGGCATGACCTCGACGAAATTACCGCCCAGCAAACCCTCGGACGAGATCACAATGGCACTGTCATCGGGCACCAGAATGCCGTCGCGGATGGTAAAGGTCGTGTCCGCGCGATAGGTCTCGGGGTTGAGCGTCACACCGGTCACAGTGCCAATTTTGACACCGGCCAATCGCACATCTGTGCCGACACCAACCCCTTCAAGCGATCGAAACGACGCGCCCAGCGGATAGCCCGCGCTGCTTTGCGACAGGCCAGTGGACTGGCTGGCATAAACGCCAAAAGCCACGGCACAGGCCAATACGGCACCACCGACAAAAACTTCGGTAACGTTGTAGCTCGACATAGATTGCCTCGTTTATTCCGGGCTCCAGGCCTCGTAGTCGGTGCGCTCGATCGGGTCGGCGCGGCGAAGAGACCCCGCAGGCGCATAGGCCAGTGCAGTGCCGGTCAGGTTTTCCTGATGCGGTTTTTCCCAGGATTTATGCGCCAAAGGCTTTTCGGTTGGCGGCTCATCCCAGGTGCGGTGCAACCAGCCATGCCAATCGGGATCAATGCGGCTGGCTTCGGCCTCACCGTTGAAGATCACCCAGCGCTTGCTGTCATCTGCCGTGCGGTAGAACACGTTGCCTTCGTTGTCTTCACCGACCTTGACCCCCTTGCGCGCAGTGAAAATCTGCGTGTTCAGGGTGGCCCCGTTCCACCAGGTAACGGCCCGCAATAGATTGTTCAGGATACCCATCGGCTGCCTCCGGCATTGCTGTTCCTGCAGATATGGACCAAAGCCATGCCGAGGTCCAGTACCCCTACGGTCACACCTGCTTTTCCGGCAAATAAGCTGTTACTTCGATCTCGATCCGGTCTTGCGGCGTTATCAAATTGCACTCGATAACCGTGGCCGCCGGAGGGTTTGCCCCGAACGCATCCTTCAGCAGCGGCCAACACAGCTCGAATTCAGTCATATCCGGGAGGTAGTAGTTTACACGGACCACGTTTTCGAATCCCGTCCCGGCCTCTGCAAGCGCGCGCCCGATTGCATCAAGGGCCGATTTGCACTGACCGACGATATCCTCGGGTATGTTGTCGCCTTGCGCGCAGGTACCCGCGACAAAAACAAACCCGTTGGCCACCACCGCACGGCAGTAACCGACCTTGGCTTCATACTCGCCACCTGAGGAAATGCGTCTGATTTTCATGCCACCCTCCATAGAAAAACGGCGCGGTATGAACCGCGCCGCTCTGCAAACGTGATTTTATCTTACCCGGCCGAGGCCGATTCCGCCGCATCCGCGTATATGATCAAGGGCTGCTTGTCGGATGAAACCGCCTCTTCGTTGACCACAACCTCGGTTACGTTTTTCATGCCTGGCAGCTCGAACATCGTATCCAGCAGGATGTCCTCAAGGATCGAGCGCAGCCCGCGCGCGCCGGTCTTGCGTTCGATGGCCTTGTTGGCAATCGCTTTCAGCGCGTCATCGGTAAAGGCCAGCTCAGCATCTTCCAACTCGAACAGGCGCTGGTATTGCTTGACCAGAGCGTTTTTGGGCTTGGTCAGGATGGTGACCAGAGCATCCTCATCCAGATCTTCCAGCGTAGCCAGAACCGGCAGACGACCGACGAATTCCGGGATCAGGCCGAATTTCAGCAGGTCTTCGGGTTCCAGATCCTTGAAAATCTCACCCACTCCGCGTTCGTCATTGTCGCGCACATCGGCTCCAAAGCCCATGGCCGAGCCCTTGCCGCGCTGCGCGATGATCTTGTCCAGACCAGCAAACGCACCGCCGCAGATGAACAGGATATTCGTGGTATCCACCTGCAGGAATTCCTGTTGCGGATGTTTGCGCCCACCCTGCGGCGGAACACTGGCCACAGTGCCTTCCATTAGCTTCAGCAGCGCCTGCTGCACGCCCTCACCCGACACGTCGCGCGTGATCGAGGGGTTTTCGGACTTGCGCGTGATCTTGTCGACCTCGTCGATATAGACGATGCCGCGCTGCGCGCGTTCAACGTTGTATTCCGACGCCTGCAACAGTTTCAGGATGATATTCTCGACATCCTCACCCACATAGCCCGCTTCGGTCAGCGTGGTTGCATCGGCCATGGTGAACGGCACATCCAGAATCCGCGCCAGCGTCTGCGCCAGCAGGGTCTTGCCGCAGCCCGTCGGGCCGATCAGCAGGATGTTGGACTTTGCCAGCTCAATATCGCTGCCGGCCTTCTGGGCGTGGTTCAGACGCTTGTAATGGTTGTGAACAGCAACCGACAGAACCCGCTTGGCGGTGGCCTGACCGATCACATAATCGTCCAGCACCTCACAAATGTCTTTCGGTGTCGGCACCCCGTCCGAGGATTTCAGGCCGCTGGCCTTCGTCTCTTCGCGGATGATGTCCATACACAGTTCGACGCATTCGTCGCAGATGAACACGGTCGGCCCAGCAATCAGCTTGCGCACCTCATGCTGGCTCTTGCCGCAGAAACTGCAGTAGAGCGTGTTCTTGCCGTCACCGCCTGAATTCGTCGCCATGTTCTACCTTTCGGGCTTCGTCTCTGGCGGCCCACGCCGGGGCCACCTTTGCCGTCTGTTGGTGCAGCTTAGGCTAGCACCGGGGCGGCTACAATCTCAAAATGCGCCCTGCGCCGGTGGCGCAGGAAGCTACAATCAGGCGTCTTCGCCGTCCATTTTTGCGCGGTTTTCAACGATTTCGTCGATATGCCCCCAATCCTTGGCCTCCTCCGGGCTCATGAAATTGTCGCGATCCAGCGCTTTTTCCACGGCCTTTTTGGTCTGGCCGGTATGGCGTACATAGATGTCATACAAGCGATCTTTCAGTTTCTGCGTCTCGGCCGCGTGAATCATGATGTCGCTGGCCTGACCCTGATAGCCGCCGCTGGGCTGGTGCACCATGATACGGCTGTTGGGCAGCGAAAAGCGCATCCCTTTCTCACCACCGGCCAGCAAAACCGACCCCATCGAGGCCGCCTGACCGATCACCAATGTGGAACATTTCGGCTTGATATACTGCATTGTGTCGTAAATCGACAAACCGCTGGTCACCACACCACCGGGCGAGTTGATGTAGATCGAAATCTCTTTGCTGGGGTTTTCCGCCTCAAGATGCAGCAGCTGGGCCACGACCAGATGGCTCATCCCGTCGTGGATCGGACCATTGATGAAGATGATCCGCTCTTTCAACAGGCGCGAGAAAATATCGTAGGCGCGTTCGCCCCGGCTGGTCTGTTCGACCACCATCGGGACGAGCGTATTCATATAGGTATCAACTGGATCGAACATTTTTGAACCTGCCTGCTTTGCTATGGATCGGGACAATACCCGAATAAACGTTACCCGAGTCTTAGTGTCGCCACAGGGGGGCTGCAAGGGGGGCCGGTGACTTCGTACTGTGTGGCGCGGTTTCACGGACGCAGCCCGAGTTTTCAAACCACGTGACATGCACCCTGCTCACGCTTCACATCACGCCATTTTGATCCGTGCATATGGAAATACATGCTCAAGATATGTACCCAAGGTCCCTACATCAAAAGACCTGCTAGAACGACATGACCCCGGTTCCCGGGCAGACGAGGAAGAACCAATGGCGCTACACCAGCTCTCGCAAGATGCGGCCCCGGAAACCTTCGACGACATGGTCGAACACGCGGCCCGCGCATCCAACTTTCTGAAGGCCATCAGTCATGAGGGTCGGCTGATGATCCTGTGCCATCTGGTATCCGGCGAAAAATCTGTCACCGAGTTGGAGGAACTGCTCTCTGCCCGTCAGGCCGCTGTCTCGCAGCAATTGTCGCGGCTGCGTCTTGAGGGTCTGGTCCTGCCCCGCCGCGAGGGCAAGGCGATCTACTACCGTCTGGCCGATGATCGCCCGCGCCGGATGCTGGAACTGGTCCATGACATGTTCTGCGGTGACCAGAAAACCTGACGGTACAGGCTCTTGCACCCCGTCAGAATGGCCCGCTGAACCGGTCGGAACCACACCGCGCCCAAACAACCCTTAGGGTACTGGTTTCGCTATTGGAAAACTGCTAGGCATCAGGTGACCAACACTGATGGAGACACCAATGATCCGTGCAATTCTGATTGGGCTTGCCCTGTTCACCCTGACCGCCTGCGAAACCGCAAAGGGCGCCGGCAAAGACATCGAAAAAGCTGGTGACGCCATTCAGGGCGCAGCGACCGACGTTCAGGAACAACTGTAACGCCGCGGCTCGCGCCCGCGCATCATTGATGTGACAAAGGGGGTTTTGCTCGCAGGCAAGACCCCCTTTTTTTGGCCCACGTCAGATCAGATCCCCAAGGCCAAAATCCGGGCCGCATAACCGCAACAAGGTCTGTATCCAGCCCCCTGCGACCCAACTGATTACCAAAATACGCGATTCGATTACCCCCGCACGGGGCAGAAACGGAACCAGGTCCGGCAGAACCGGTACGACATCGCGCTGAAGGGTCACGAGGTCCAACTGGATCGCTGCGATCCGGCCTGCAAACAACCGGACCCTGTCGCATCGGGCGCTTGGATCGCCCGACCCTGATTCCATTTCCTGAGAAGCGCTTCGACCCGGCCGGGATTACCTACTATCGGCTGCATAACATCGCAGCCAGTACCCCCTACAGACCGACCGGGCCGAAGACGCTTCAGTTCACCTGACGTTCCAGAACGGTGCTGTAGGTCGTTCCACGACGCAGGCTACGGAAATCCGCATAGATTTTGCCGTCTTCATACCGGGCATCGATCAGAGCATTCACCCCGATCTCGGGATTGGCCGAGCTTTCGACCATGCTGATCCGGTTCGGGTCATCCAGACTGATGGTGCCGGTCGCATCCAAAACCCGCCAGCTTTGGGCGACGTTCGAGCGCCACTTGCTGGGGCCCCAGAACACATTGTCCTTCTGTTTCTGGATATCCAGCACCCACTCGGCGCTGTTAAAGCGCGGCGCGTCACCGGTGGTGGTCCGGTTCGGACCCACTGTGGTGTAGCTGCCCACCCACGTCCCGCGCAGGTCCGGTGTGTCGGCCATGGCCGAGGTGGCAAGGGTGAGGCTCGTGGCCAGAGCGGCTGCTCCGGCAGTCATAAATCTGGTCATGGTCTCTCCTCCCTGAGGTTGAGGCCGTCATTGGCCTTGTTCAACAGATTGGGAGGGAGAGGACCGGTTACAACTTACCTAAAGGAAGCTTCATGAAGCGTTAATGTAGCCCCGCAGACGCGGCCACCGCTCAGCTTTCCAGCTTGCGCGCCACCAGATATGAGACCGGGAAGGCCGCTACAAACCCGACAACCGCCGCGATCAGCAGGGCCGTCCACGACGCATAGCCCATGACCAGAACCGCAATCACGGCGGACCCGGCAAGGGTGGAGCCAAGGAAGATGTGAAGGATCAATGTAAGCGGCGACATGGGGACCTCGGTGTTACCTGTGTGTTTGGGCCGAGGTTAGATCGGAGGCCACGGGCGGTCCTTGATCTGGGTCAGAACCTGCGGTGATGTATGAGGTTTTTCGGTTGATCAGCAGATGTTTGGGCAGCAGGGAACCGAGGGGGTGAGGCCCGTCTCGGAACCGGTCCAGTGGACCGTTTCAGGGCCGAACGGGCGGAGCCCCGGGGCGCAAACGCGCCGCCCGTTTTGCCGGAGGCATGCTGTCAGGATGACGCGGCCCGGCGGTGCCGCCGAGCGGGTGCGTTCCGCGCAAAGCAAATTGCAACCGCGCATCACTCTGTGTTTTCAAGCAAAGAAAAACCTACTATTGGCACAATTTCGTTTATCGTTCTGCAAACAGAAAAATGTGAGGGCACAATGAAGGAACTATATACCATCGGATATGAAGGTTCCTCAGTCGAGAACCTTATCGAAACGCTTGTCGCATTGCAGATCAAGGTGCTGGCAGACGTTCGTGAGTTGCCGATTTCGAGAAAAAAAGGGCTTTCGAAGAACAAGCTTGCAGAACGTTTGGGTGAAGTAGGCATTAAATACATACACTTCAGAGCATTGGGAGACCCCAAGGAAGGTCGCGAGGCAGCCAAATCCGGTAACTTTACTAAATTTGAATCCATTTTTCTTAACCATTTTGAAACTCAAAATGCGCAAGATGCATTCAGTGAGCTTCTCATGATTGCTGCCGACGAAAAAACTTGCATGATGTGCTTTGAAAGATGCGCAACCCATTGCCATCGCTCCTACATTGCGGATGCGGCTGCATGTGAAAACTTTGAAATATTTAATTTAGTCGCAGACAAACCAGAGCAGTATCAACAAGATGGAATTCAAATCCCGCGTTACCATCCTCGTCAAAGCCTCGCCGCAGCCGAGTAAGAAACACTCAGAAACAGTTTGCTGTGCGGGTTTGCGCGAAGATGGGACTTGGAAGAGACTTTTTCCCATTCGCTTTAGGCGCCTAGCTGGCAGTCAAGCTTTTTCGCGGTGGGACATCGTGGATTTTACCTATAGCCCTCCAAGAGATGACAATCGGACCGAGAGTTGCAGGGTGCACGAAGAAAGCATTAAAATTGTAGGCAAGTGCAAACGATCAGAAGAAAAATCTAGTCTCATTGAAAGAGCTATTCAGCCTTCGGAAAAGTCGGCGATTGAGCGCGGCCATTCGTTAGCTCTCGTTCGGCCAACCGATGTTTCGCTATCTTGGGAGCGCCTATCCAAATCTGAAATTGAAGCTGACCGGCAGAAGTTTGCAGATCAAGCTAAGCAGCTATCGCTTTTAGAAGAAGAGCTTGCGTCCTACGAACCTTGCCCTTTCAAGTTTAAGCTTCGGTACAAAGATGCCGATGGTGAACATACCAAGACCTGTGCAGATTGGGAGACATCAGCCGCGTATTTTAGCCTTCGCCACTCTTACTCTGAACTCGAAGTTCTCCAGCATCTACAACGAACCTATTGCGAAGAATATGTCGGCACCGGATTGGTGTTGGCGCTTGGGAACATGAAGAGACGCCCCCAAACGTGGCAACTTCTTGGAGTGTTTCCAGTTAAGGAACCAATTCAAAAAGACCTGTTTGACCTCTGAACAATCACGCGGTCGGACAGCCCTAACTGTCCATTTTCAACGCTGAAATAAACGCCTCCTGCGGGATATCTACCTTCCCGAACTGGCGCATCTTTTTCTTACCCGCCTTCTGCTTGTCCAGCAGTTTGCGTTTCCGCGTCGCATCCCCGCCATAGCACTTCGCGGTCACGTCCTTGCGCAGCGCCGAGAGGGTCTCGCGGGCGATGACCTTGCCTCCGATGGCGGCCTGGATCGGGATTTTGAACATGTGGCGCGGGATCAGGTCTTTGAGCTTTTCGCACATCGCCCGGCCCCGCATCTCGGCCCGGTCGCGGTGAACCATGGTCGACAGCGCATCCACCGGCTCGTCATTCACCAGCACCGACATCTTGACCAGATTATCCTCGGTATAACCGGTCATCTGATAGTCGAAGGACGCATAGCCCTTTGTCACCGATTTCAGGCGGTCGTAGAAGTCAAAGACAACCTCGTTCAGCGGCAGGTCATAGACGACCATCGCGCGGGAGCCCGCATAGGTCAGGTCCAGTTGGATACCACGGCGGTCCTGACAGAGTTTCAGCACGTCGCCCAGGTATTCGTCGGGCACAAGGATGGTCGCCTTGATGCGCGGTTCCTCGATATGGTCAACCTTCGACGGGTCGGGCATGTCGGCGGGGTTGTGCAGCTCGATCATCTCGCCGTCTTTCATGTAGACGTGATAGATCACCGACGGTGCGGTGGTGATGAGCTCGATATCATATTCGCGTTCGATGCGGTCGCGGATGACCTCTAGGTGCAACAACCCGAGGAAGCCGCAGCGGAAGCCAAAGCCCAGCGCGGCCGAGGTTTCCATCTCAAAGCTGAACGAGGCGTCGTTCAGCGCCAGTTTGTCGATCGCATCGCGCAGGTCTTCGAATTCGGAACTGTCGACGGGGAAGAGGCCACAGAACACCACCGGCTGCGCGGGTTTGAACCCGTCCAGCGCGTCCTCGGTCCCGTTGCGATCATTGGTGATCGTGTCACCCACGCGGGTGTCGCGGACCTGTTTGATGGACGCCGTAAGGAACCCGATCTCACCGGGGCCGAGGCTGTCGACCATCTCCATCTCGGGCCGGAAGACACCGACGCGGTCGACGTGGTGAAGGGTGCCGTTCGACATAAACTTGACCCGCATCCCCTTTTTCAGCGTGCCGTCCATGATCCGGACCAGAACGATGACGCCCAGATAGGCGTCGTACCACGAATCCACCAGCATCGCCTTGAGCGGCGCGTCCAGAGTACCCTGCGGCGCGGGCAGATGGGTGACGATGGCCTCAAGCGTCTCATGGATGCCCTGCCCCGTCTTGGCGCTGACCTGAATGGCGTCGGTCGCGTCAATGCCGATCACATCCTCGATCTGTTCAGCCACGCGGTCACAGTCGGAGGCAGGCAGGTCGATCTTGTTCAGCACCGGCACGATCTCATGATCGGCATCAATAGCCTGATACACATTCGCCAGCGTCTGCGCCTCGACCCCCTGGGTCGAGTCCACAACCAGCAGCGAGCCCTCGACCGCGCGCATCGACCGGCTGACCTCATAGGCGAAATCCACGTGGCCGGGGGTGTCGATCAGGTTCAGCACATATGCCTCGCCATTGTCGGCGGTATAGTCGATGCGAACCGTGTTGGCTTTGATGGTGATGCCACGCTCGCGCTCGATATCCATGCTGTCGAGCAGCTGTTCCTTCATGTCGCGATCCTTGACCGTTCCGGTCTCTTGGATGAGCCGGTCAGCAAGGGTGGATTTGCCATGGTCGATATGCGCGACGATGGAGAAATTGCGGATATGAGCGAGGTCTGTCATAGCGACGGGATATGGTTCGAAAACGGGCGCTGGTCAAGGTCGGACCGCATCCCGTCAAACCCTTTGTTTGTCGGGTCCACGTGTCGTCAGGCCAGCCCGTTTTTGACCAGCTCCGCATTCATCCAATGCGTCTCACTTTGGACATGCCCTTCGCGAACGTATTTCGCGAGATGCGTGGGCATGTCTTCTTCCTTGAAAGCCGCGATTGTACGAACGACAAACCCTTCTTGCCTGTCCAAATCCAAACCTTTGATCACATCATCAACGGTTTCCGGCGTGAATTTTCCACGATGTAATTCGGGAACAGGTTGGACCCCAAGCTCAGCAAAGCGGGAAAGCGTTGCTTCCCAAGGCTGAACAACATCCCCTTTAACCCAGGCAAAACCAAGAAAATAAGTGGGCAGCGTTGAATAGGCGATGGAATGGCGGGCAAACAGATATTCGCCGACAATACGCTCATCCTCGGCAAGCTGTGGTGCAATTCCTGCGGCGAACGCCTTCACCCAATCCCTTGATGGATGATACCGCGCATCAATGCTGCGGGGATGACACCCTTGGCTGTGAATCGTTGTATTCTCACCGTCCATCTTTTCGGTAAAGACCACCTCGACAGCCGATACCAAATCGGCTGTGTCGGACATGATCTTGTCGTCACTCGTGGCACCCGGTGATTGCGGCAGGTGAAACGTGCGTCCGTATTTTTTCAGCATCTTGGCACCATTACCGATGGGAGAGCAAAGTTTGGACAGAAACCGCGACTGTGCGCAATCACTTTTTCGCAACGCATGATTGATCCCGATTCCAGATTGATTCATACTCTGCCAAAGACCGAGAGGGGCGTTAGACTCCTCCGGGCAGGCAAAACGAGGCAATGAGCATGAAACAGTTCCTCTTAATCGCATTTTGCGCCGCCTCTGTGGCGACCACCCCGCTGGCTGTCGAGGCCGCGCAAATCAAGCGGGCGTGTCTGGCGTCGGACCGGTCCGCGGCAACGCGGGATCGGTGCAGTTGCATTCAGCACGTAGCTGATCAGGCCCTGACGCGCAGCGATCAGAAGACCGTCGCCAAATGGTTCGCGGACCCACATCAGGCGCAGGAACTCAAGATGTCGCGCACGGCGCGCGATGATGCGCTGTGGGATCGCTATCGGAACTTTGGCCAGATGGCACAGGCGATCTGCAGCTAACCCCCTGTCAATCCTTGACCTGACCCGCCCTGCGCCCCAGAAAAGGCGCAGCGAAAGGGATGTGCGATGGTGATGAAAGGGCTGACTCTGCGGGGCCTTGAGGTTTTCGAGGCACTGGCGCGCACCGGATCGGTGGCGCAGGCGGCCGAGATTACAGGGCTCAGCCAGCCTTCGGTCAGTCAGCAATTGCGCAATCTGGAAAACGCCCTTGGCACCGATCTGGTCGATCACGGGCGGCGACCCATGCGGCTAACGCAAGCCGGGCGCAGCTTTCTGGCCCGAACCGAAGCCGTTCTGGCCGAGCTGCAGATGGCCCAAAGCGAACTGACGGTGATGGATCTGGGGCATCTGAACACCCTCTCCATCGGGTTGATCGACGATTTCGACAATGACCTGACCCCTCGGTTGGCGACCCTGCTAGCCGACAGCCTGACCCGGTCGAAATTCAAGCTGATCACCCTGCCCAGCCTTGATCTGTTTCAGGAACTTGAGGCCCAGCGCCTGCACCTGATGGTCTCGGCCCACTCCGGCGAGGTGCTGGAAGGCGTGGTTGAGTATCCGCTGGTACAAGACCCTTTCATTCTGGTCACGCCCAAGGGCGCAAGCAATGCCGTTCAGGACCTGCCCTTCCTGCGCTATGCCCGCGAACAGCTGATCAGTCGCCAGATCGAGGCCCATCTGGCGCGGCAGCGGCTGGACTACGAAGAACGGTTCGAGATCGGCTCGCACCTTGCCCTGATGGCCATGGTGGCGCGTGGGCTTGGCTGGGCGATCACCACTCCGCTTGGATATATGCGGGCCGCCCGCTTTCACGAAGGGATTGAGGCGCACCCGGCCCCGTTTGGGGATTTCTCGCGGACAATCTCGCTGTTCACCCGGACCGACTGGTCCGATCACGTGCCGCAAGAGGTTGCTGATATGATGCGCCGACTGATGCGCAACCAGATTGTCGATCCCGCGCTGGCGCAACTGCCCTGGCTGACGGATCGGCTCAAGGTGATGGGTTAACCCGCCAGATGTGCGTCAAGGCCCGCGACAGCCGCCTCAATCAAATTCAGTGCCCCGTCGAAATCCCTAGTGTAATAAGGATCAGGGACATGGTCAGCCCCGAGATCGGGCGCGAATTCCGTCAGTAAATGAACCGGCGTCTGGTTCCCGGCGGGCCGAAGCTGTTCGATGTTTCGGATATTGTCCGCATCCATCCCTATGATCAGATCGAACCGGTCAAAATCCTCGGCCACGAATTGCCGGGCCCGCAGATCGCTCAGATCGATGTCGCGCGCCCGCGCTGCGGCCTGCATCGGGCCGTAGGGCGGATTGCCGATATGCCAGCCCGACGTGCCAGCGCTATCCGTGCTGTGATGTGGTGCACGGGCGCGAAAGGCGCCCTCGGCAGCCGGGGAACGGCAGATATTGCCCAAACAGACAAAGAGGATACGGTGTGTCATGGGCCAAGATGTAACGTGTGGGGCACAGATGGAAAAGGTCGTCATTTTGACAGGAGCCGGAATTTCCGCCGAAAGCGGGCTGGGCACGTTCCGCGGCGCAGGCGGGCTGTGGGAGGGGTACCGGGTTCAGGACGTCGCCAGCCCCGAAGCCTTTGCCCGCGATCCCGCTTTGGTCCACCGGTTCTACAATATGCGCCGGGCAAAGGCGGCAGAGGCCGCGCCCAACGCGGCACATAGGGCGCTGGCCCGGATGCAGCGGGAATTGGATGGTGAGGTCGTCATCATCACTCAGAACGTCGACAGCCTGCACGAAGCGGGCGGCGCATCGGATGTGCTGCACATGCACGGCACTCTGGCAGGCGCGCTATGCGCCGCATGCAGCCACCGTTGGCCCGCCCCGGCCGAGATGGCTGTGGGCGATACCTGCCCCGCCTGCAACGCCCCGGCTGCGCGTGCAGACATCGTATGGTTCGGCGAAGTGCCCTATCACATGGACACGATTTACGACCACCTGACCAGCGCCACCTTGTTTGCCGCCATCGGCACATCAGGACAGGTCTATCCCGCCGCCGCCTTCGTGCACGAGGCCAAAGCCTCGGGCGCGCAGACCGTCGAGTTGAACCTTGAGCCGTCGCAGGGCGCATCGCAGTTTGACGAGGTCATACTGGGCCCGGCCTCGGAAACTGTCCCGAATTGGGTCGACCGCCTGCTGGACCAACGCTGACCGCAATTCCGGCAGACAGGATCGGGTTTTGCTGTTTATAGTAAAGGCCTAACCAACCGGAATAGCACGATGACAGACCCTCAACCCCCACGCGAAGAAATCCTTGAAAGCGACAGCCAGGACGCCCGCGACGCATTGGGCGACCAGCTTGCGGGGCTGTGGTGGACATTCCTGTTGCGCGGGTTGTTTGCCGGGGCGCTTGGCATTGCCGCGCTGTTCTGGCCGACGGGCAGCATCTCGCTCTTGCTGCGCCTATTGGGGTTTATGCTGGTTTTGGACGGTGGCCTGACCCTGCTGGGCTTTGGCCGGCGCGGCCTGATCGGAGGCGTCGGGATCGGCGCATTGCTGATCGGATTGGTGCTACTGATCTGGCCCGAAGGTGTTGCGCGGCTGACCTTTTTCCTGTTGGGCGCGTGGGCGCTGATCATGGGCGTCGGGTCGTTGATGGCCTGGCGGCAAATGTCGGGTCAGCATCCCGACGCGGGCTCGGTCCGCAATTCGGGCATTGTGGCGCTGGTGATCGGTCTGGCGCTGATTTTCTGGCCCGGCACCGGCATGGTCGCGCTCGGCTGGGCAATCGCGTTCGGGGCGCTGGCCTTCTCGGCCGTGATGTTCTGGCTGACCGCGCGATTCAAACGTGCCCATGACCGCGTCGCAATGCGCGTGGTCAATCACTGAACCGACCCTCAGAAACGACATCAGGCCGGGCAAAGCCCGACCTGACACATGGATGACGGCCGCAACGCGGCCCGAAGACAGGTGTTCGCTCAGTTCGAATGCGAATGAGACCCGTGCCCGCCCGCGTCTTTGCGCTCCAGATCGACCGGCACCTCAAGGACAACCTCGCCCGCCTCCTCAAAGATCAGCGTCACCGGCACGGTCGCACCATGTTCAAACGGAGCCGTCAGACCCATGAACATCACATGCGCCCCGCCCCGTTGCAGCGTGTATGTCTCGCCCGCCGGGATCACGAACCCTTCTTCGACATGCACCATCTTGGCCACGCCATTGTCGTCGACCTCATGGGTGTGCAGCTCGATCCGCGCCGCCGCATCTGAATTGACGGCGATCAGACGATCATCGGTGTCACCGGTATTCTGGATCATCATAAACGCCGCCCCGGCCTTGGCGGTTTTGCCAGAGGACCGCGCATAGGCGTCATCAACGGTGATTGTACCCTGCGCAAATGCCGACGTTGCCAGGGTGGATACGGCCAATACGGCCAGGACTTTGGATGTGAAGGACATTATGCCTCTCCTTGCTGAAAACTGATGGAATCGGGTTTCACATCAGCACAGGAGGCGCCCGCGCAGGCATATGAGGGACAGGAAGTGCGATCAGGTTGCCAGCTGTACGCTGGGGCGCAAGACGGGCAGCCTCGGGTGCCGCAGGCAGGTCAGGCGCGGCGGGATCAATCGCCCCCAGCAGGTTCAGCGCATAGTCAGGACAGAAATGCGGCGCACTTGTTGGCTGGCCTTCGGCGTCCATATAAACGACCACCGGCCCCTCGCCGGTACACAGAACCATCTGTCCTGCGACCTGATCGACACCGCGCGACACGGCCAACCCCTGCCCCGTCAGTATAACCAGCAGCGCAAGTCCAAAAGGCAAGAATCTGTTCAGAACCAATTTCATCCTGTGTCGGATATACCCCCGGCGCACAGCGCGCTTCAAGCGCTGTCGGATGCGACAAAAACCCGTGAGCCGAGGTTTTGTCAGCGATCCAGACCCGGTCGTTTGACCGAACCTTTCGTCAGGCTGGTATGCAGCCTGTTCACCTGTCGTTGCATCCGAAAGCATGTCCCGAACGACTTACCAAAACGTGTCGCCAACAGGGCTAAAAAGTCAGACAGCTTAAAAGACATGAGATCAAACTCCGCCAGATGAATATGAGCAAACATAATTCATCTAAGGCGGGGTGTATGTGAACAATGTCACCGATCCGGCAGGCTTATATCCATTTCAGGAACAGCCAGATCAACGAAAAAGCCCTGCACCTTGCGGTACAGGGCTAAATTCTTTTTCGTGCGAAAGGACTTAGGCCGCGGCTTGTGCCTTGGCGATTTCCTTTTTCACTTTCAGCGCGTTTGCCGACAGCTCTTCGTCCTTGGCTTTGGCCAGGAACGCGTCCAGACCACCACGGTGGTCGACCGAGCGCAACGCAGCCGCCGAGATGCGCAGCTTGACGCCACGGCCCAGGGTCTCGGACTGCAGGGTAACGTCGTTCAGGTTCGGCAGGAAACGACGACGAGTTCTGTTTTTGGCGTGGCTGACATTGTTGCCAGTCATCGGGCCTTTTCCGGTCAGTTCGCAACGGCGCGACATGGTTTCTTCCTTTGTTTCTGGAGGCCGGGCATGATACCCACAGCCAAATCACAAGGGGCGCAACCCGAAGTCGCGCCCGAAAACTGGTTGGATGCGTGTAGTGGGAATCGCCGGAAGGGTCAAGACGGATCAGGCGAATTCTTTAACCCAATATCTTCAACCGGGCGTGCCACCCCTTGCAGCAGAGGTTTGAGGTTTTTGCGATGTCTCTCAAGCAAGCGCACTTGCTGTCTTCCAATCGGGATTAAGCGCGCAGGTTTCGGTTGCAACCGCAGCTGGTCGAGTTCCGGAAATATCTCGAAAATCTCTTGCCGGGCCTCGGGCCCCAACGACTTCAGCGCCTCAACACCCGTGAACAGGCTTTCAGTTGGCGCATCCTCGGCAAAAATAATCTGGTGGCAGTCGAACAGCAGGTGAAAATACTCAACCTCGGCAACCGAGTCATCGACGAAGATGCCCGGCAAAACGACAAGCTTGATCGCCGGGATCAGTACTTCGGACGTGCCGAACATCCGCTCGGCGATCTTCGACTGCACCAGCATGCGGTGTTGACGGGACACCAAAAGGTCGCGGCGCGGCAGGTTGTTTCCCAAAGCACCTGCCAGAATACGAACAGGCCAAAGCTTCGGCTTGCTCAGCAATTCCCTCCGGCTGAACCCGCGGCGACCGATCCAGCGGATGGGTTGCGCTGCATATCCCATGACGGGAATCCTGTCCCCGATCCGCAGCGTCTGCACAGGGCGCGGGCCCGCCGGGGTCAAAATCGCAGTATCCCGGGTAAAGCACGGCACGCCCGTGCCATTTTCAAAGGCGGAATAGGTCACGACGATGCCGGAAGGCAGCGTAAACGTACCACTGGATACCGAGTAACCCACGCCATCTTCGACGGTGATCGTGCCAAAGACGTTGTCGTTGATCACCGTTCCCACCGGAAGGTTCAGCGTATCGGTGCCGCTGCCACCCCGGATGTCTTGATCGACGCTGGTACTGCTGAAGGTCAGAGTATCGTTGCCTGCCCCTAAACGAATGGTACCCACGGTCGAGCCGCTGATATCAACGGTATCGGCATTCGATCCGCTTGCGACACGTCCGCCGACGGTACTGTTGGTCACGGTTATGGTGTCGTTGCCCGCATTGCCGATCACGTTTTCAGCAATCGTGCTGTCGGTGACGGTTATGTCGTCGTCGCCAGCCCGCCCCCGGATATCGTCAATCGGAGACCCCTGCGGTGATCCGTTCAAAGACCCGCTGTCATTTGTGACGTCGATTTCGTCGTCGCCGTTTGTCCCATTGATCCGGGGCATGCTTGTGAGTCCCCTCTACCCAGATGAGGAGAGTACCACACTTCTGGTGCAAAGGCATCCAGAGCAACAACCTTAGGCGGAAATTAGCCTGAAAAAAACAAGCAATTAGCGAATGATCAGCGCGGCCAACATCCTATCCGCCGCCACGGAAGGACTTAGCCTACCATCACGCACTTGGGCACCCAACCGGGCCATGTCGGCGCGGGCTTGCGACGTTGACAATTGGGCCAACAGCGCTGTGCGCACCTCTTGCTCGAACCAATACTGCGCCTGTGCCGCCCGGTTCGCATCCCAATGGCCCAGATCACGGCGCGCTTGGGTCAGGGATTGCATCTCTTCCCAGGCGCGCTCAAGCCCGTGCTCCTCGACTGCCGATACGGTCATCGCCTTGGGAAACCCTTCGGGATCCTGCGGGCGTTTGCGCAACAGACGCAGGGCCCCGGCATAGTCGGCGCAGGTCCTTGTGGCCGTGGCCTTGAGGTCTCCGTCCGCTTTATTGATCAGAATCATATCGGCCATTTCCATAATGCCGCGTTTGACACCCTGCAACTCGTCCCCTCCGGCCGGGGCCAGCAGCAGCAGGAACAGGTCCGACATCTCGGACACCACGGTCTCCGACTGCCCGACGCCAACCGTCTCGATCAGGACCACATCGAACCCGGCCGCCTCGCACAGGGCGATCGCCTCGCGCGTGCGGCGGGCCACGCCGCCCAGATGGGATTGGCTGGGGGACGGGCGGATAAAGGCGTTTTTCTCGCGGCTCAGACGCTCCATCCGGGTTTTGTCGCCCAGGATTGAGCCGCCCGACCGGGTAGAACTGGGGTCAACCGCCAGAACCGCAACGCGCAGCCCCAGCCCGATCAGCATCATGCCAAAGCTTTCGATAAAAGTGGATTTACCCACCCCCGGCGTGCCCGAGAGCCCAATCCGCAGGGATTGACGTTTGGACTTGGCCAGATGCCCCAGCAGTTCAGCCGCCTGAGCCCGGTGATCCGCACGGCCGCTCTCGACCAGAGTGATGGCTCGGGCCAGCGCGCGACGCTCGCCGTTCAAAATCCTGTCGCTCAGCTCAGCGGTGTCCATTGCATGCCCCCTACCCGACTTTTGCGCCTAGATGACGTAGCAAAACGGGTATTGTCCAGTACCAAGTCTTATAGTGCGTCGGAACTGGACCTTGGCGGATGGTTGACGGATAAAGCCCGCATGACACGCCTGCCCATCGACGACGCCATTCCCGACCTGCTTGCGGCCCTCAGGGCTACGGGCCGCGCTGTGCTGCAGGCCCCTCCGGGGGCGGGTAAGACGACACGGGTGCCTCTGGCGATGCTGGAGGCCGATTTGTGCCAAGGTAAGATGGTGATGCTGGAGCCCCGCAGGCTGGCGGCGCGCGCCGCAGCCGAGCGGATGGCCGAAACTCTGGGCGAACGCGCAGGTGAGACGGTCGGCTACCGCGTGCGCGGTGAGGCGAAAGTGTCGAAATCCACCCGGATCGAGGTTGTGACCGAAGGTATCCTGACCCGGATGCTGCAATCGGAACCGGACCTGCCCGGCATCGGCGCGGTGATCTTTGACGAATTCCACGAACGCTCGCTAAACGCCGATCTGGGGCTGGCTTTGTGCCTTGAGGTAACCGGCGCGCTGCGCGATGACCTGATCCTGCTGGCCATGTCCGCTACGCTGGACGCCGAACCTGTGGGACGGCTCATGGGGGCCCCTCTGATCACCTCGGAGGGCCGCAGTTATCCGGTTGAAACCCGCTGGCTGGATCGCCCCTTGGGCGCACAGGCACGGCGGCTGGATGCGCTGATCGATCTGGTGGTTCGGGCCGAACGCGACACGCGCGCAACCGGTGGCGGCGTGCTGGTTTTTCTGCCCGGTGAGGGCGAAATCCGACGGGCCGAGGGCGCGCTTTCCGGTCGACTGTCTAAGGATTGCGTTCTGCGCCCTTTGTTCGGAGCCATGCCCTTTGCCGCCCAGCGCGCCGCGATTGCGCCGGTGAAAGAGGGACGCAAAGTGGTGCTGGCCACGTCGATCGCCGAAACCTCTCTGACCATTCCCGACATCCGTGTGGTTGTGGACATGGGACAGGCCCGGCGGGCGCGGTTCGACCCCGGATCGGGCATGTCCCGGCTGGTGACCGAACGCGTGACACGGGCCGAGGCCACCCAGCGCGCGGGCCGTGCCGGGCGTGTGGCCGAAGGGGTTTGTTATCGGCTCTGGTCCAAGGGCGAAGAAGGCGCTTTGGCCGCCTATCCTCCGGCCGAGATCGAGGCTGCCGACCTGACCGGCCTGTCGCTGGAATTGGCGCTTTGGGGTGCTGAGCCGGGTGATCTGGCCTTCCTGACCCCTCCGCCCGAGGGAACACTGGCCGAGGCCAAAGCCCTGCTGCAAATGCTGGGCGCATTGGATACCAAGGGGCGGATCACGGAACACGGGCGCGCCCTGTCTGCCCTGCCTCTGCACCCGCGTCTGGGGCATATGCTGGTCCAAACCGGGCCCGACGCCGCCGTTTTGGCCGCGCTGATGGCCGAACGTGATCCGCTGAAAGGCGCGCCGGTGGACATGCTGCTGCGGCTTGAAGCGCTGCGTGATCTGCGCGCATTTCAACGCAACCGGGTCTGGCAGGTCAACGCGGGCGCTGTGGATCGGATCAAGGCCGAGACCAAACGGCTGCGCGGCAAGGGAGGGTCCTCTGACCTCAGCCCTGCCGCCATGGCTGCGCTGGCCTACCCCGACCGGATCGGACAACGCCGCAAGGGGGACGTGCCACGCTATGTCCTGTCAGGCGGCAAGGGCGTTGTATTGGACGCGGGCGACACGCTGGCCGCTGCACCCTACCTTGTGGTCACGGATACCGACGGCAACCCGCGTGAGGCGCGTGTTCGGTTGGCGGCCCAGATCTCGGAACGTGAAATCCGCGATCTGTTCGCGGACCAGATCGAATGGGTCGACAGCTGCATCTGGTCGAAACGTGAGCGTCGCGTCGTGGCGCGGCAGCAGGAGAGGTTCGGCGCGATCACCCTCAGCGACCGGATATGGAAAGACGTGCCCGATGACGCTGTGGCACAAGCCATGCTTGATGGTGTGCGCGATCTGGGCTTGCGGCTGGACGGCGCGGCGGCGCGGCTGGCGGCGCGGGTCGAGCTGGTTCGCGCAGAGGGCGTGGACCTGCCCGATTTCACAGTCGAAGGGCTGATGGCAACTCTGGACGACTGGCTGCTGCCGATGTTGTCAAACGTGCGCAATGCCGAAGAGTGGAAGCGGTTCGACCTGCTGCCAGCCCTGCGCGCCCGTCTGGACTGGACCCAGACACAAGAGCTGGACCGCCGCGCACCGGGTGCATTTCAGACCCCGCTTGGCCGCAAGGTGCCCATCGACTATGGCGGGGCAGTCCCCGAGATTTCAGTGCGCCTGCAGGAACTCTTCGGTGTCACCCGCCACCCCGTTGTGGGGGGCGAGGCGCTGAAAATCACCCTTTTGTCCCCGGCGCAGCGCCCGATCCAGATCACCCGCGATCTGCCCGGATTCTGGGCAGGGTCATACGCGGATGTACGCAAGGACATGCGCGCGCAATATCCCAAACACCCCTGGCCCGAAGACCCCACCCAGGCCGACCCTACCCTGCGCGCCAAAAGGCGGGGATAAACGATTTCCGATAGGAAATATCAGGCGAACTCCGGAAACATTGTAAACCAAACTGCCGCCTGTTATGTCACGACAGTTTGAAAATAGAAGGTCACAGAACGGCACAAAGATGTGGCAACGGCTGAGAAAACTCTGGGAAAAGGTTGGCAGACCGATCTTCCTGCGCCCCCGCCGGGTGCAGTTTGCAGCTTTGTGCACGCGACAAAGTGAAAATGGCCTGCAGGTCCTACTGATCACCAGCCGCGATACCGGGCGCTGGATCATTCCCAAAGGTTGGCCCATCGACGGCAAGGACGGGGCTGAAACTGCCCTGCAAGAAGCGTGGGAAGAGGCTGGCGTACGCGCATCCAGCCCTGCCAAAGCGCCGGTCGGCCACTTCACCTATGACAAGATCCTCAAGGACGGCTCGGCCCAGCCGGTCTTGACAACTGTCTACCGGGTCGAGGTTCAGGCACTGGCAGAAGACTACCCCGAGGTCGGCCAGCGCACACGGGAATGGGTCACGCCCCAAACGGCAGCCGAACGCGTCGCCGAGCCGGAATTGCGCGACCTGCTGCGGCAATTGTAACGGTTCCGCAACAATCTGACGGCAATGCTGTTGCCTAACGCGGTGAAACCCTCTAGCGGCCCATGTCATCTACCAAGCTGCGTGAAAACCTTCGAATATGACCTTAAAAAACCGTTGGCAGGCGCTGGACAGCGACCTTCACCGAATTTCCCGCGTTGAAAGCGCCAATGCCTATGTGTCGCGTCCGATGCTGGCCCCTGGCATCGCGCTGGCGTTTATCGTGCTGGCGGGCCTGGCTGCTGCTGTTTTTTTTGGGCGCGCTGACGGCGGGTTGATCGTGGTCGCGGCTGCGGCGTTCGGGGCCTATATGGCGATCAATATCGGCGCCAACGACGTGGCGAACAATATGGGCCCTGCCGTTGGCGCGAACGCCCTGACGATGGGTGGTGCGATTGTCATCGCGGCCATTGCCGAAAGCGCAGGGGCGCTGCTGGCCGGGGGCGACGTGGTCTCAACCATTTCAAAAGGGATCATCGACCCGACCTCGGTCCAGAACAGCAACGTGTTCATCTGGGCGATGATGGCGGCGCTGATCTCATCTGCGATGTGGGTCAACATCGCCACATGGTTCGGCGCGCCCGTCTCGACCACTCATTCCGTTGTGGGCGGCGTCATGGGTGCGGGAATTGCGGCCGCAGGGATAAGCGCTGTCAGCTGGGGCACAATGAGCGCCATCGCCGCAAGCTGGGTGATCTCGCCCGTTCTGGGCGGCGTAATTGCCGCTGGGTTTTTGGCGCTGATCAAGGCCAAGATCCAGTATCAGGACGACAAGATCGCAGCCGCGCGGCGTTGGGTTCCGATCCTGGTGGCCGTGATGGCGGCGGCCTTTGCCACCTACCTCTCGGTCAAGGGCCTGAAGCGGATTGTGAAGATCGAGCTTGAGATGGCGCTGCTGATCGGTTTGGCCTCGGGCCTGCTGGTCTGGTCGGTGACGGTGCCCTGGGTGCGGCGCAAATCCGAAGGGTTGGAGAACCGCACCAAGTCGCTGAAAACACTGTTCGGCCTGCCCTTGGTGATCTCGGCCGCGTTTCTGAGCTTTGCGCATGGGGCCAATGACGTGGCCAACGCTGTTGGCCCGCTGGCCGCCATCGTCCATACAGCCGAATTCGGGGATTTCGCGTCCAAGGTGGCAATCCCGACATGGGTCATGGTGATCGGAGCCTTTGGGATTTCTTTTGGCCTGTTCCTGTTTGGCCCCAAGCTGATCCGCATGGTGGGCAGTCAGATCACCAAACTGAACCCGATGCGCGCCTTTTGCGTGGCGCTGTCGGCGGCGATCACCGTGATCGTGGCCAGTTGGCTGGGCCTTCCGGTCAGCTCAACCCATATCGCGGTGGGCGCGGTTTTCGGGGTTGGGTTCTATCGGGAATGGCATTCGGATCGGCGCTGGAAACAGTCAAATCAACAGCGTCCCCCCCAAATGCGGCTGGCCCGCGAAGAGCATCAGCGCCGCAAATTGGTCCGTCGCTCACACTTCATGACAATCGTTGCCGCATGGGTCATTACTGTTCCGGCAGCCGCAGCGATGTCAGCGACTATTTTCCTGTTCCTGACGGCCTTTATCTGACCTTTCGCGCGATCTGATCAGGGGACATTCCGACGCTGGGGGCCTGTTCCACCAACCTGAGGACTTTGGCACAGATCGGGGTCGCCACGCTGACCTCGGCACCCAAGCGGACAACTTCGCCTTGCAAGCTGCCAATTTCGGTGGCTCGCCCGGCCATCAGGTCATAGGCCATCGAGGTCCGCGCGTTGGGGTCGATAGTCAGCATCCGTGCCGCGATCCGGGTGAACACCGGCGTCGGCAACCGCAGGATATGCGGTGTCATCCAGGCTGGCAGAGGCGTAGTCGACGCCACCGGATGCCCTGCCGCCCTGAGAACAGCCAGAGCCTCGGCCATCTGATCCGCCATCAGGCACCGCCAGTTCCGATCCAGCAATTGCTGTTTCAACGTCAGCCCCGACAACGCATTCAGCGCGTTGTTGAGGTTGATCACCAGCTTGCCCCATTGCACGGCGTCGATCTCATCGCTTTCGACAACCGGCAGATCATCGCTGCTCAGGCTTTGCCCCAGCGCCCCCGGCCCGCTTTGGATCACGATCTCGCCCGAGGTCGCCCGGTGGAAACTCCCCGGGTCCGTCGGAACCACATTGAACGGCACCATTCCGGCCCGCACATCATGGCCTGCAAGGGCCGCGCGCAGAATGCGGGCATTCTCCATGCCGTTTTGCCAGGACAGCACTGGGACCAAGCCAGGCGCGTTTTTGGCTATCTGCGCGGCAATTTCAGCCGTCGCGCCGGTTTTGACGGTCACGATGACCAGTTCGGCATCCCCCAGACTGGCCGGATCTTCGCTGAGGGTCAGGGTCTGCGCCGGTACGTGACGTTTCAGGCTCGCGAAATCCGTAACCGTCAGGCCTCGATCCCGAATAGGGTCGAGCACACGCGCGCGGCCCAGCAGGGTCACATCATGCCCCGCATGGGCCAGCAGCGCCCCGCAATAGCAACCTATGCTGCCTGCGCCTGCGATCACGATCTTCATAGCACCCCTCCTTGACCCAAAGGATCGCCGGGATAGGCGCGCCGGGCAAGGCCCCCTGACGTTTGGTCAGCGGGCAAGACGCGGGCGGGTACCCTGAGCGGCCAGATCACGGGCAATACCGACAGGGCGGTCACCGTTGGCAAATCTCTCGAATACGTCACGGACCAGATCAGCCTTGTCGTCGATCACCTCGAACTCTCTGGATGTCTTGGGGTCACCAATTACCTTGATCCATGCCGGTGTCTGAGACGAGCGCACACGGGTGCCAGTAATGGTATCTTGGGTATTCGTGGACCAAGCAGCGGTAAGGCGCTTCGACTTCATCACGGACTCTTCTCTTGCCCGAGTGAAAGTCAAAAGGATCATCACAGAGACCAAGGGGTCTTAATCGAGGTCTTTTCGAGTATAGACTTTTCCATCACTCAGTGTGACGATGTCAATGTCGAGATCGAGGATGTTCTCGAGAGTATTCCGCGCTCGTCTGATCTTGTCTCGAGAAAGACGGTCAAGGTTCTCGATTAGGAGTGTGGACCTTTTGGGGATTGCCCCCGCCCTCACGGCTTCCAGAAAGGCTCCTAGCTTACCGTCAGCACCGGCATTCCGACCAGCGAAAGCCGACACACCGTCATCAACGAAATTGGACGACGAAAGCGTGTAGCCGTTCTCAACACACCATTTCTCTGCCGCTGCAGTCTGTCGGCGCAAGCTGTCACCGTCGCGCTGTTGGTCAGATGACCAGCGCACGTAACTGAACGCAATAGGTCTATCGTATCCGTCGTTCATTGTTCTTCGCCTTTGCTATCCCTGCAGGCTCACCCTGGATGATCGGCCCAATATCTCCGCGTGATCTATTGGAGATGAGGCCTATCATGGTCAAGTGTACCTGCGATGTTACCCTTGGTTTAAGTCTTTGACCGAGGACGCAGGAAAGGACATGAACGAAAGAGGAGATCGAACCACCTCATGCACACACCAAGCAACCTCGGGCCTACTTAGTGGTAGGGTTTTTACGATTATACTTCAAAAAGATGAACGGGCCCACCAATTGACGTTTGAGCGAAGGCAGCGCGCGGCGCACTTCGAACCCGCCAAGGTCCCGCGCGCGCGGAATGATCAGGGTTTCAAGGGCCGCGTTTTCCGAAAGGCATTCGGGGCTGTGCGTGGGATTCCAACTCATTCCGGCTCTCCTGCTTTCAATGGCTTCAGTTCACTGATGCAGGATATAGATCGAATTTCCGCACTGTTATCCGTATTTTTGCACACAAACGGTGCAGCGCGCTTTCTATTCCTAACCCCGTGGCCAAAGCCTTGGAAAAAACGGACCGTCGATACGGTCCCCTTCCCGATACCCCGCCGCTTCGAACTGCGCGCGCTCGTCTTTTGCCCAGTCACCGCGATAGCGGATGATCCCGTCGGGCGCTGTCATCCGCAGTGTGAACCGCCGGACCGTTTCACTGGGCGTGACCGAGGACAG
This sequence comes from Ruegeria sp. CH10, assembly GCF_056537125.1. Lineage (NCBI taxonomy): Bacteria > Pseudomonadati > Pseudomonadota > Alphaproteobacteria > Rhodobacterales > Roseobacteraceae > Ruegeria > Ruegeria sp. CH10. The sequence continues at coordinate 544,685 of NZ_JBQFQY010000002.1, forward strand.
CCCCCCATGCAGGGTCCGCATGTCGAAAAAGATGCAATCTCCGGGCTCCATATCCCACTGCAGCAACTCATAAGCGCCGGGATCAGCGTTGATATCCGGAGGTGGATGATAGGTCTGCCCGGCAACCTCTGTCGGGTCATAGCTGGGATGCCCATCGGCAAACCGGACCCGCATGAACAGCTTGTCCCACAGATGAGAGCCTTTGACGAAAGCGATACCATTCTCTTTCCTTACGGGCTCCAGCGGCAGCCAGAGGACACACATGGTGCCTTCGAAATCGAAATAGGCCAGGTCCTGATGGAAAGGCGGGCGTGAGGTCGATCCGGCCTGACGCAGGAACCAGTTGTCCATAACAAGGTTGATCGACGGTGCGCCCAAAAGCTGCGCGGCCAGCGGGGCGCAGGGGGAATTATGGACGAAATCCTTGAATTGCGGGATTTTCTGCCACGCCCAAAAATCCTCGAAATACGCCGGTACGTCGGGGTCTTTGGTGTGGCGGGTGAAGTTATCGGTCGGGTTGGCAAGATCAGCATCAATCCCCTGACGCAGCGCAGACAGCCAATCGCCCGAGAACTTGGACCGCAAAACAACAGCCCCGTCACGTTGGAAAGCTGCGATTTCTTCGGGAGACACTGTTTGCATATTGTCCATATCTCAACCTTTCAGATCGATGCCGGAAGGATGGCATCCGTCTCGGCGCGGCGTCAAAATAAATCGTGGGCGCCCACAGCGTTCACAGACGCGTGAGGATGACCTCGGAAACGGGGAGGAACATGCTATCTTTAAGGAAACCCGACGAAAGGCTTCGCACAGCAAGAGGTTCTGACATGACGCAATCCCCGCTTTCCCGCCGGTCTGTGATCGCACTGGGCGGTGCCGTTCTGGCCACCGGTTCGGCCGGCCTGTTGACCCCTGCAAGCGCAGCGGGGCTTGCGCCGACGCCGTCCATGCGGGGCGGGTCCAACAACTATCGCCCCGGCGCGCCCATCGTAGAGCGGATCGGTGGCGGTGGGTTCTGGATGACCGGCACTGTGCGCCGCGCGGGGGATGGCGCCCCCCTGCCCAATCAACGTATCCAGATTTGGGCCCACACGACCGAGGGGCACGAGCGTGACCCGCAAAGCCATGGCGCGACGCTGACGGATGCCAAGGGTGAGTTTCGCCTTGAAATGCCTCAGATCGTGCCCGCCTTTGGACAGCCACATGCACATTTGGCCTATGACAGCGGAGAGTTTCAAACGGTCTTTCTGCGGCCCCTTATGGCAAGTTCCAAAGACACAACCCTTGCTGCGCATTTTGTGCTGCAGCCCATCTGACCTTTCGTGACGCGCAGCTTTTTGATCTGGAGCGGTTTGGCTCTGGCGCTGACCGTTCCTGTGATTGCGGCGGCCTACAGCCCGTTGCTGCAATGGCGTGATCCCATTTACATCATCGCAGGATTTGCAGGCGTGATCTGCATGGGGCTCCTGTTGCTGCAACCGCTTCTGGCTGCGCGGGATTTGCCCGGGCTGTCTCCGCTAAACAGCCGTCGGTGGCATCGCCGGGTCGGTGTAACACTGGTTGTGGCCGTGCTGGTGCATCTGATTGGGTTGTGGATCACCAGCCCGCCAGATGTTGTCGATGCGTTGCTGTTCGTTTCACCCACCCCATTTTCGGCCTGGGGTGTTACCGCCATGTGGGCGGCCTTTGCGGCGGCTGCGCTGGGGATTTACCGCCAGCGTCTAAAGCTGCGGTTCCGGGTTTGGCGGCTGGGGCACACCAGCCTAGCGCTGGTCACCGTCATCGGCAGCGTTGTGCATGCCATGCTGATCGAGGGCACGATGGAGATTATGACCAAAACCGCCCTCTGCATACTGGTTTTGTTGGCGAGCGCACGGGCGCTCACCAAGTTGCGGGTTTGGGATGTGCGCAGGCGTTAAAGCCCAAGGCACCAGCGCATCACCGCCTTTTGGGCGTGCAGACGGTTTTCAGCCTCATCAAAGATGACTGAGTTCGGGCCATCCATGACCTCGGATGTGGCTTCTTCTTCGCGGTGGGCGGGCAGGCAGTGCATGAACAACGCGTCGGGTTTGGCGTGCGACATCAGTTCGGTATTGACCTGATAGGGGCGCAGCAGGTTATGGCGGCGTTCCTTGGCGGATTGGGAATCGTGCATCGACACCCAGGTGTCCGCCACCACCAGATCAGCCCCTTCAACCGCTTTGAACGGGTCACGCTCAACCACAATTGTTGAGCCCTTCTGCCGTGCGAAGCCCATGAATTCTTCCTCGGGGTCAAACTGTGCGGGGCCGGTAAAGGTCAGATCGAACCCGAACTGCCCCGCCGCGTGCAGAAACGAGGCGCAGACATTGTTGCCGTCACCGGTCCAGACCACCTTTTTGCCCGCGATGGGGCCGCGGTGTTCCTCGAATGTCAGCACATCGGCCATGATCTGGCAGGGATGGGTGCGATCGGTCAGGCCGTTGATCACGGGAACGTCGGAATATTCCGCCATCTCGGTCAGGATCGTCTCATCAAAGGTACGGATCATAATCATGTCAACATAGCGCGACAGGACGCGGGCGGTGTCGGCGATCGTTTCCCCATGGCCCAGTTGCATGTCCTTGCCGGACAGCACCATGGTTTGCCCGCCCATCTGGCGCACGCCGACGTCAAACGAGACGCGGGTCCGGGTGGACGGTTTTTCAAAGATCAGTGCCACCATCCGGTCCTTAAGTGGCTGTTCCGCGTCCAGCGCCGCTTTGGGCTGCCCAAGGCGGGCCTGTTTCATGGCGCTTGCCTGATCAATCATGCCGCGCAGATCGCCCGCGTCAGTTTTATGGATATCAAGGAAGTGTTTCATATCGTTTCACTTTTATCTGGTTGCAGGTGGGGGCCAGCCCCCACACCCCCGCCGTATTTGGGACAAGAAGAAGGATCAGGCGGTTTCGAGTTTGGCTTCGACCTGTTGCGCTGCTTTTTCCAGACGGATCACCGCTTGTGCAATGTCGTCCTCGGTCAGGGTCAGCGGCGGCAACAGGCGGACGACATTGTCGGCGGCGGGGACGGTGATGACCTGATTGTCATAGCCTGCATTCACCACGTCGAGATTGGTGGGTTTGCATTTCAGACCCAGCATCAGGCCCGCGCCGCGCACCTCTTCGAACACGTCGGGATGATCGGAGATCAACCCTTCGAGTTTTTGGCGCAGCAGGCCCGCCTTGCGGTTGACGCCTTCGAGAAACGCAGGTGCCGCGACCTGATCGATCACCGCGCAGCCAACGGCGCAGCCCAGAGGGTTGCCCCCATAGGTCGATCCATGGGTGCCTGCGGTCATGCCGCTGGCGGCCTCTTCGGTGGCGAGCACCGCGCCCAGGGGAAATCCGCCGCCGATACCTTTGGCGACCATCATGATGTCGGGGGTGATGCCCGCCCATTCATGGGCAAACAGCTTGCCGGTACGGCCGACACCGCATTGGACCTCATCCAAAATCAAGAGCAGGCCATGTTCGTCGCAGATCTGGCGCAGGATTTTGAGGTCAGCATCGGGGACCGGGCGGATGCCGCCTTCGCCCTGAACCGGTTCGATCATGATGGCTGCGGTGTTCTCGGTGATGGCATTGGTGACACCGTCGAGATCGCCGAAGGTCAGATGCACGAAGCCGGGCAGCAGCGGGCCGAAGCCTTTGGTCATCTTCTCGGACCCGGCGGCGGCGATCCCGGCCGAGGACCGGCCATGGAACGAACCGTCGAAGGTGATGATCTCAACCCGCTCAGGCTGGTCTTTGTCATAGAAATACTTGCGGGCCATTTTCACGGCCAGCTCGCAGGATTCCGTGCCGGAGTTCGTAAAGAACACCGTGTCGGCAAAAGTGTGTTCCACCAGCTTGTCGGCCAGCGCCTGTTGCTGCGGGATGTGATAGAGGTTCGACACGTGCCACAGGGCATGGGCTTGTTCGGTCAGGGCGTTGACCAGCGCGGGATGGGCGTGGCCCAGCGCGTTCACGGCGATCCCGGCGCCGAGGTCCAGAAAACGTCGGCCATCCGCCTCGGTCAGCCAAGCGCCTTCGCCCTTCACAAACGTCAGGGGCGCGCGGTTATAGGTCGGCAGAACGGACGGGATCATCGGATCATCCTTTTCGATATGTTAAGCCCCGTGAGTGATACACGAAGGCCGGGTTCGTCAACTGATTTGGTGGGGTTCACGCGCATTTACAGCGCGCAATGGATCAAACGGGCCGGTTACGCAGCAAAGCGTCGGCGTCGGACTCGCAGGATATGAGCGGTTTTGATCATGCCGCGCGTATAACGGGCCGCGCCTGTTCTGAAAAGCCTGAAATTTTGCGCGGGGCTATTTTTGCGCCCTGGTCCATTTGCCGCTTGCTATTCAGTTCAGGCTGGCGCACCGCTTGGGCATGACGCCTGCTCAGCACAACCCGCCCCTTGCCGCTGCTTTGATCCTTGCGGCCAGCGCCCTGATGGCGGGAACTACCCTGCTCGCCAAAGCGCTGGGGACAGATGTGTTGGGCCCTGCCCTGCATCCGATGCAGATCAGCCATGGGCGATTTCTGTTCGCGTTTCTGGTGATCGTCAGCGCAGTAGGTGTTTTGCGCCCGCGGTTCAGCCGTCCGCATTGGGGGCTGCATATCGGGCGGACCAGTTTCGGGTGGGTTGGGATCACGCTGATGTTCGCCTCGGTCGCGTTCATCCCGCTTGCCGATGCCACCGCGATTTCCTTCCTCAACCCGGTTTTTGCCATGGTTCTGGCCGTCCCGCTGTTGAAAGAGGGCGTGGGCCCTTGGCGATGGCTGGCCGCCGGGGTCGCGCTGACCGGTGCGCTGATCCTGCTGCGCCCGACGCCCGACAGCTTTCAGCCCGCCGCACTGCTGGCCCTGGCGGCGGCGGTCTCGATCGGGATGGAGCTGATATTCATCAAGAAGCTGTCGGGTCGCGAAATCCCGCTGCAGATTTTGCTGATCAACAACGCGATGGGCCTGACGATTGCGACCATCGCGGTCAGCTTTGTGTTCCAGATGCCCACCGCGCCGCAATGGGCGGCACTGGCCGGCATCGGCGTTCTGATGGCCTGCGCGCAGGCGTGTTTCGTCAACGGAATGGCCCGGGCGGATGCCTCATTTGTTGCGCCGATCAGCTATGCCACGCTGGTCTTCGCGGCCTTCTACGACTTTGTGGTCTTCTTCGTGGTCCCGGACAGCATCAGCATGATCGGTTCGGCCATCATCCTGACCGGAGGGATGGTTCTGGTCTGGCGCGAAGCGCGCCAGCGTCACGGCTTGAGCCGATAGCCCGAGCGCAACATCTGCCAGGTCACAGCGCCGATCAGCACGGTCGACACGCCGCAGATTGCCATGCCCAGATAGGGCGAGCTGTCAGATACCCCGATCATCCCATAGCGCAAACCGTCAATCAGATAGAAAACCGGGTTCAGATGGCTGAGCCAATTCAACACCGGCGGCAGGGCCTGGACCGAGTAGAACGTCCCCGACAGAAAGGCCAACGGCGTGACGATGAAATTGGTGATTGCTGCCATCTGGTCGAATTTGTTGGCGAAAATACCGGCGAATACGCCCAGCGCGCCCATGAATGCGGCGCCGAGAACAACAAAAACCAGGGTGATGAACAGATTCTGCGGCACGATCGAGAAGAACACCAGCAAGGCCGCCCCCAACACAAAGGCAATCAAAGAGCTGCGGACAATACCCCCCGCCAGATAGCCCAGCAGGATTTCCAGCGGCGACAGCGGCGGCATCAGCGTGTCAACGATATTGCCCTGAACCTTGGCCACGATGATGGACGAAGATGTGTTGGCAAATGCATTCTGGATCACCGTCATCATCATGATACCCGGGGCCAGAAAGATCAGAAACGGCACCCCCATGACATCCGGTCGGCCCGGACCCACAGCGATCGTGAAGATCATCAGGAACAGTCCTGCCGTGACCAGAGGGGCCATGACGGTCTGTGTCCACACGGACATAAACCGCATCGTTTCGCGTTGAGCCAGCGTAAAAAGCCCCAGCCAATTCACCGCACCAAACCGGCGCGCATCCTGATCCGTAAGATTCTGCATAGGAGCCCCATACCTGATTCGAAGACCGCTTGTAACTCGGGCGGCAGTGATTAAAATAGGGGGCTGAGACGATTTCCCAAGGCGGCCCGAATCCGGGGCCGCTTTCCGCTTTTGAAAGGCAAATGATGTCGTGGACTGACGAGCGTGTAGAGCTGCTGAAAAAAATGTGGGGCGAGGGCCAGTCGGCAAGCCAGATCGCCAAGGAACTGGGCGGCGTGACCCGCAACGCGGTGATCGGCAAGGTGCACCGTCTGGGCCTGTCGAACCGCGCCACAGGTGCCTCGCCCGCCAAGGCCGAGCCCAAGGAAAAACCGGCGCCCGCGCCCAAGACCGAGGCCAAGCCCAAACCCGCGCCCAAAACAGAACCCGCACGCCCGGCCCCTGCCCCGGCGGCCGAAGCGAAACCCGCCGTGCCGGCCCGCCGTCAGATCATTCCGGCCGGTCAACCGCTGCCGCCACAGCCTTCGGCCAACGAAATCAGCCCCGAGGCGCTGGCCAAGGTCAACGAGATCGAGAAAAAGGCCAAGAAGTTGACCCTGATGGAGTTGACCGAGAAAACCTGCAAATGGCCGGTCGGCGACCCCGCGACCGAGGATTTCTGGTTCTGCGGTCTGCCGGTTGAAGCGGGTAAGCCGTACTGCGAGGCGCATGTCGGCGTGGCCTTCCAGCCCATGAGTTCCCGCCGGGATCGGCGGCGGTAAAGGCTGTGCACCAGGATCCGACTGCGACAGAGGATACCTGGCTGACCCGTGCGAAACGCCTGTTGGCGCTGGCCGAAACCGGCCAGCACTTTTCCAAAGACCCGTTTGACCGCGAACGTTATGATGAGATCGCCGGGATGGCGCGGGCCATGCTGGCGGATCTCGGCAACGTGCCACTTTCCAAAATCATCGGACTGTTCCCACCGCATACGGGTGGCTATGCCACGCCCAGCATCGACATCCGCGGTGCGGTCATTCGTGAGGGGCGCATCCTGCTTGTACGCGAACACAGCGACGGCAAATGGGCCATGCCTGGCGGGTTTGCAGATATCGGCAGCTCACCGGCGGAGAACATCGAGCGTGAGGTCTTAGAAGAAGCCGGGCTGCACGTCCGGGCGAGGTACCTTTACGCCCTGCGTCACAAGGCACGGCATCCCTACCCGCCTGACGCGCGGGATTTCTATAAGCTGTTTTTCCTGTGTAATGAGGTTGGTGCAGACACTCCGCAGCCGGGGGTTGAAACCAGCGAGGCCGCCTTTTTTGCCGAGGATGCAATGCCCGAGCTATCATTGACCAGAAATATTCACGCCGACATTTCGGCCGCATTTCAGGCCTATACGCAGGGCCAGCCCACAGTTCTGTTCGATTAACCTATTGCGCCGGATGCGACGGCAAATCCGGCATCGGCACCCAGCCCGGCAGATCATCAGGTGAGACCGAGACATGCAGCCTCTCGGACCGGTCACGCCCTACTTTCCGGTGCTTACGCAACAGGAAAATCTTGCCCCAGCCGCGCCATGTGCCGACCGAGGGGCCGGTTGTGGCGGTCGGGAAACGGTCACGCCAGCCTTCGGGCAGAGGCAGACCGTGCAACTCGGCCTTGTCCAGCATCCAGATCAGGGAAATGTTGCTGAGCGGGCGCGCCTCTTCGAACCCGTTCAACTGGCCGCCGACGTCTCCGTGGGTGCCGCGGAACCAGACTTGTTCCACATGGCCCTTGAAATCCGGGGTACATTTCCACAGCACCGGTTCGAACACTTCGCGGGTCTCATCCAGCGCCATGGCGTGATAGCCGTGCCGCGTGGCCGGGCCCAGCTGGTGGTTGTGGAAAGAATGCCGTTCCTCGGCCCAGCGCCACAGCAGCGGCAGGCGCAGGCCCAGCGCTTTGACCGTGTCCCAGACGCCGACCATCTCAATCGCCACGTCCTCATGGCAGAAGGCACGGCGGAAATCTGCAGCGGCGGACCCGTTCGCGTTACATTCATAGTGGCGATAGGCTTGTTTGATGTTGCGCTCTGTCGCGTGCTCGGCCCGCAGCAGCCCAATGGCATCGATCACACCCGCAAGGCTGCGCACGCCGTAGGCACCACGTGAATAGCCAATAAAATAGATCCGGTCGCCGGGTTTATAGCGCGATGCCAGATAGCCATAGGCGCGTCTGATCTGACGATTGATCCCCCGCCCCATCATGACGTCCAGAGAGGATTTCCAGCTTTCCCACTGCACGCCCGCCTCGTAAAAGACCGAGACCTTGCTGCCCATTTCGCAACACAGGCGCAGGGTCTGACCAGCATGGGTTTCGCGGCCCGGCTCCAGCGTCGACATGGTGCCGTCCAGGATAATGACATGGCTGATCGGTTCGCGATGGCGCGACTCGGCCGAGTGTTCGGACCGCAGAGGCCGTCCGAGCCATCCCAGTACCTTTTTACTCAGCCGCGACAGAACCATGTGTCAGCAATTCCCATACTTTCTGAGGAGTGAAAGGCATATCTGCCTGCCGCACCCCGTGATCCCAAAGCGCGTCCTGAACCGCGTTTGCCACTGCGGCCAGCGCGCCCACGGTGCCGGCCTCTCCGCAACCTTTCATCCCCATCGGGTTGGAAGTTGACGGAACCGGCGCCGAGGTAAACTTAATCATGGGTATCTCAGCCGCCCGGGGCAAGGCGTAATCCATCAACGAAGCCGTGAGCAGTTGCCCGTGCGCATCATGCACAACATGCTCGGTCAGGGCCTGACCGATGCCCTGCACGACGCCGCCATGCACCTGCCCTTCGGCCAGCATCGGGTTGATAAGATTGCCGAAATCATCAACCACCGTATACCGGTCGACCCAGGTTTCCCCAGTGTAAGAATCAATAACGATTTCGGCAACATGCGCACCGTTGGGGTAACTTCGTGCATCCAGGTTTGCGCGGGCGTGATGGCTCAGCAGATCGGTGCGGCCATCGGCGCGGGCCATATCGGCGGCCTCGGTCAGGGTTGGCGTCAGGTTCGACCCCGGCGCACGGAAGGTTTCGTGGTCAAAGCGCACATCGCTCTCCTCAACCCCCATCTTATCGGCCAGATAGGGCGTGAATGCGGCGATCATCACGTCGATTGTGGCCAGCGTGGCGGTGCTTTGCACCGTGACCGAGCGTGACCCGCCAGTGCCGCCCCCGTGGGGCAGTTGATCACTGTCGCCCTGCACCACATTGATCCGATCCACCGGAATGCCGGTCTGATCGGACAGGAACTGGGCATAGACCGTCTCATGCCCCTGCCCGTTCGATTGGGTGCCGACATAGAGGTTCACGGTGCCATCCTCGCAGAACTCGACTTTCGCGTTCTCAGAAGGGTCGCCCAAAATACTTTCGATATAGTAACACAGGCCCTGCCCCCGGATCAGGCCGCGTTCGGCATCGGCGGCTTTGCGATCAGCAAAACCCAGCGTCTGCTGGCCTGCGCGGGTCAGGACCATATCGAAATCGCCTACGTCATAGGTTTCACCGGTGGATGAGGTATAGGGAAAACTCTCGGGCCGGATGAAGTTCTTGCGCCGCAGCGCCCACGGGTCCACGCCCAGTTCACGCGCAGCCCGATCCATGACGCGTTCCAGCACATAGATCGCCTCGGGCCGTCCGGCCCCGCGATAGGCGTCGACCTGAGTGGTGTTGGTGTAAAACCCCTCAACCCGCATATAGGTGGTCTGAACGTCATACACGCTCATCAGGACCTTGCTGGCCAGATTGGTCTGAATCGCCTGACCGAAATGGCTGTTATACGCGCCCAGATTGACCTTGCTGTGCACCCGGTACGCGGTGATCCGGTGATCCGCGTCAAAGGCCAGTTCGGCCAATGAGGTCAGATCGCGGCCATGATGATCCGACAGCATCGCTTCGGACCGGTCCGACATCCAATGCACGGGCTGACCCAGCTGCATCGCCGCCACAGAGACGCAGAAATATTCGGGGTATGGCATGACCTTCATCCCGAACCCGCCGCCTACATCCGGTGTGGTCACACGGATCGCCTCGGCGTCCAGCTTCAGCTTTTGCGCCAGTTGCGCCCGCATGGCCCAGACACCCTGACCGCCATAGGCAAAGTTCAGACGCCCCTCCGACCAGCTGGCCTGACAGCCGCGCGGCTCAAGCGAGGTGATGATGATGCGGTTGTCCACAACGTTCAAAGACACGGTATGGGCCGCAGCCTTGAACGCCGCCTCCGTCGCGTCCTCATCCCCCAACCCCCAGTCAAAGGCGCGGTTGTCAGGCGCCTCGGGGTGCAGCATTTCGCCTCCGGCATCCACATCCAGCTTGGCGGGCAGCTCATCTGTCTCCATCCAGATCATCTCGGCTGCGTCGCGGGCCTGCACCTGCGTCTCGGCAACGACCACGGCCACAGGCTCACCGACAAAGCGCACCCTGCCCTTGGCCAAAATGTGCCGTGCGGGCGCTGCCGCTTTCGATCCGTCGCGGTTCTGCACGGTCGCGGCGTTCATCACCGTATCGATCCCCGTCTCGGCCAATTCTTCCAGCGCCATGACCAGACGCACACCATCGGCCTCGCGGGCCGCATCCAGATCCAACGCGGTGATCCGGCCATGGGCCACAGGGCTGCGAAAGAACGCAGCGAACAGCGCGTTTTCGGGCACGGCATCGTCCATGTACCGCCCCTGCCCGGTCAGGAACCGCACATCTTCGGTCCGTTTCACCGGCTGGCTTTTTCCGAACTTTTCCATTGCCTGCTCCTGTCGCTGCCCTGCACGCGACATTAGGCTGCCCCTGATCGTTGTCCAGAGCGTCCGCAGACCCTTCCACTTCGCGCCGCGTTTCGTTATTGCAGGCGCTGACCAAGCATTGATGACGCAGGACGCACCCCATGGCGATGGAAAAGACATTCAACGCGGCCGAGGCCGAGGCCCGCATCTATGAGGCCTGGGAACAGGCCGGAGCCTTCAAGGCAGGCGCGAACCGCTCGCGCGACGAAAGCTTTACCATCATGATCCCCCCGCCCAACGTGACGGGCGCGCTGCATGTGGGACACGCGTTCAACAACACGCTGCAGGACATCCTGACCCGCTGGCACCGGATGCGCGGGTTCGACACGCTGTGGCAGCCCGGTCAGGACCACGCGGGCATCGCCACGCAGATGCAGGTGGAAAAGATGCTGGCCGCCACTGGCCAACCCGGCCGCCGCGAACTGGGGCGCGAGGCGTTTCTGGACAAGGTCTGGGAATGGAAGGGCGAATATGGTGGCACCATCATCGAACAGCTGAAACGGCTGGGGTCCAGCTGCGACTGGTCGCGCAACGCCTTCACCATGGCGGGCGCGCCGCGTGACCCGCGCACCGGCCACGAAAATTCTGCGAATTTTCACGACGCGGTGATCAAGGTTTTCGTCGATATGTACGAAAAGGGCCTGATCTATCGCGGCAAGCGCCTGGTCAACTGGGACCCGCATTTTGAGACCGCGATCTCGGATCTTGAGGTCGAGAATATCGAAACGCCGGGCCATATGTGGCACTTCAGATACCCGCTGGCGGGTGGTGAGACCTATACCTATGTCGAAAAGGACGAGGACGGGAACATCGTGCTGACGGAAGAGCGCGACTATATTTCCATCGCCACGACCCGCCCCGAAACCATGCTGGGCGACGGCGCTGTTGCGGTTCATCCATCGGATGAACGGTACGCGCCAATCGTCGGGAAACTCTGTGAAATCCCGGTTGGTCCGAAAGAGCATCGCCGTCAAATTCCGATCATCACGGATGAGTATCCCGACCCCGATTTCGGCTCGGGCGCGGTGAAGATCACCGGCGCGCATGACTTCAACGACAACATGGTCGCCAAGCGCGGCGGCATCCCGATGTACCGCCTGATGGACACCAAAGGCGCGATGCGGGCCGATGGCGCGCCTTACGCCGAAGAGGCTGGCAAGGCGCAGGAATACGCGCGCGGCAAAGCGTTTACCGAAAACGAGATCGACGCGATCAATCTGATCCCCGATCACCTGCGCGGGCTGGATCGGTTTGAGGCGCGTGCGAAGGTTGTCGAGGAAATCACTGCCGACGGTCTGGCCGTCATGACCCGCGCGGACGACCCGCGTCTGGGCACCAAGCTGGGCGAGGATGACGACCCGACGGCGCTGGTCCCGCTGGTCGAGAGCAAACCGATCATGCAGCCCTTCGGCGACCGCTCAAAAGTGGTGATCGAGCCGATGTTCACCGACCAGTGGTTCGTCGACGCTGAAAAGGTCGTTGGCCCCGCGCTGGACGCGGTCAAGGACGGCACGGTCAAGATCATCCCCGAGTCAGGCGAGAAGACCTATTACCACTGGCTGGAAAACATCGAGCCCTGGTGCATTTCGCGCCAGCTGTGGTGGGGGCATCAGATTCCGGTTTGGTTCGGCCCCGAGAAAGAAAAATGGCAACAAACCACAAATATTGCGGATTTCACAGTTCAATTCTGTGGAGCTACAGAAGAGGAAGCTCTGCAAAAAGCACGCGCATACTACGGAGACGCAGTAACAAATGTTGTTGCCGCAACCGATTGGAACGATGCATTCGGAAAGAACTGTTTTGAGGGCGATGAAAGCAACACGGTTGCAATCTATCGCGACCCCGACGTGCTCGACACATGGTTCTCCTCCGGTCTCTGGCCGATCGGCACTCTGGGCTGGCCCGAGCAGACCGAGGAACTGGAGCGTTACTTCCCCACCGACGTTCTGATCACCGGCGCGGATATTCTGTTCTTCTGGGTCGCGCGGATGATGATGATGCAACTGGCCGTGGTGAACGAAATCCCGTTCCACACCGTCTATCTGCACTCGCTCGTCCGCGACGAGAAGGGCAAGAAGATGTCCAAAACCACCGGCAACGTTATCGACCCGCTTGAGATTGTGGACGAGTTCGGCGCCGACGCGCTGCGCTTTACCAACGCCTCGATGGCGGCGATTGGCGGCGTGCTGAAATTGTCCCGCGACCGCATCACCGGCTATCGCAACTTCGGCACCAAGCTTTGGAACGCCGTCCGCTTTGCCGAGATGAATGAGGTCTTCACCGACGCCGTCCCTCAACTGGACGTGGCCGACCTGAAGCCCAAAGCGGCCGTGAACCGCTGGATCATCGGCGAAACCGCCCGCGTGCGGGCCGAGGTTGACGCGGCGCTGGAAAGCTATCGGTTCAACGACGCGGCCAACGGGCTCTATGCCTTTGTCTGGGGCAAGGTCTGCGACTGGTATGTGGAACTGTCTAAACCCCTGCTGCAAGGCGACGACGCCGAGGCACAGGCCGAGACTCGCGCCACCATGCGCTGGGTTCTGGATCAGTGCATGGTCCTGCTGCACCCGATCATGCCGTTCATCACCGAAGAACTCTGGGGTCTGACCGGCACCCGCGCGAAAATGGTCGTCCACGCCGACTGGCCCACCTATGGCACCGAACTGGTCGATGCGGATGCGGATCGGGAAATGAACTGGGTGATCTCGGTGATCGAAAACACCCGCTCGGCCCGCGCGCAGATGCGCGTTCCAGCTGGCCTTTATGTGCCGATGCTGGTGACTGAGATCGACGCCCACGGCCAGGCCGCCTGGGACCGCAACGAGGCGCTGATCAAACGTCTGGCCCGGATCGACAGCCTGACCAAAGCGGATGAACTCCCCAAAGGCACGATCTCAATCGCCGCCCCCGGCGCGTCCTTCGGCCTGCCGCTGGCGGATATCATCGACATCGGCGTGGAAAAGGAACGGCTGGAAAAAGCCAAAGGCAAACTGGCCAAGGAACTCGGCGGCCTGCGCGGGCGTCTGAACAACCCCAAATTCGTAGCCTCGGCCCCGGAAGAGGTGGTTGAAGAAGCCAAAGCCAACCTCGCCGCCCGCGAGGAAGAAGAAGCAAAACTGAACGAGGCCCTCGCCCGTCTGGCTGAAATCGCCTGATCTTCTTCTCGTTCCAAATACGGAAATCCCGAACCCCGCCGCATAGACATCGGCGGGGTTTTCTTTTGCGATCAAAGACCTTGCCCCAAAAAGCAAACCCCTGCTAGCAAGATCAGGCAACAAAAGCTGAGATCAACATGCCCCGCACACTCCCTCCGTTTCAGACCATCTCAACCGGTCTGGTGGTCGCCATTGTCGGGTTCTTCAGCTCATTTCCCATCGTGCTGCAGGGGCTGGCCGCGATGGGCGCAACACAAGCCCAATCCGCATCCGGCCTCATGATGGCTGCCATCGCCATGGGGCTGACCGCCATCGCACTGAGCCTGTGGTATCGGCAACCGATCAGCGTTGCGTGGTCAACACCCGGAGCCGCATTGCTGGCTGTCTCTGCAATGCCGGCTGCCGGATTTGCCGAAGCGACAGGCGCGTTCCTATGCGCCGGAGCGCTGACCGTTCTGGCCGGGCTCTGGCGTCCGTTGGGGCGGCTGGCGGCGGCGATCCCGACCACACTGGCCCAAGCGATGTTAGGGGGCGTCCTGCTGCCCCTGTGCATCATTCCCTTTCAGGCGGCGGTTGCGCTGCCCTGGCAAGCGCTGCCAGTAATCGTAACCTGGTTTATTGCCGGGCGGATCAACCGCCTGTTTGCCGTCCCCGCCGCAGTGATTGCCGCAGCGATCGTTGTTGTCCTGAACGCCAAAGGGCAGTCCGTGGCCCCGGCTCAGCTGATCTCGGCACCGGTTTTGGGCCTTCCGTCCTTTTCGCTGGCCTCGATCATCGGCATTGGCATCCCGCTATTCATCGTCACCATGGCCACGCAAAACATCCCCGGAATCGCAGTGATGCGCAGCTTTGGCTATGCGCCAGCACCGGGCAAACTGTTCTCGTCCGTGGGCGCGGCCAGCATGTTGTCCGCGCCCTTTGGCGCTCCGGCCACATGTCTTGCTGCGATCACCGCCGCGATGTGTTCGAACGAAGACAGCCACCCTGACCCCAACCAACGCTATTGGTCCGCCGTGATGGCAGGTGTGTTCTATTGCCTGTTCGGCGTGTTCGCCGTGGCCATCACCGGCTTTGCCATCCATGCCGATCCCCTGCTGATGGGAACCCTGACGGGCATCGCCCTGATCGGTGTCATGGCCAATGCCACCCATGCCGCGCTTGAGGTTCCGGCAGAGCGTGAAGCCGCGATCCTGACCTTTGCCATCACCGCATCTGGCATTTCTGTCTTTGGCCTGGGCGCGGCGGTCTGGGGGCTGCTGGCAGGCGGTATCGTCTATCTTGTGACCAACAGATAGGGCCTATTGCCCCACAAATGCCCGGCTGGACACTGAGATCGCGTTCTTGGACGGGTCTTTGGCATTTGCAAACACGTACCCGTCCGCCTGATGAACGGGACCGAACTCCAATCCCAAAGACCGGGCTTCTTCAACAAAGGCAGGCACGTCGCGAATATCAAAGACGATTTTCACAGCCACCTGCCCCTCACGCGCTGCTTTGCTGGCCGGGTGCAGCAGCAAATGGACACCGCCCGCTGGGGGCACAAGCTCAACCAGTCGATCCCCGTCCTGGCGGTGCGCCGTGTAGCCGAAATGCATTTGGTAAAACCGCACCATGTCATCCATCCTCTTGGTGTAGAGGATAAGACGAGTGACGGCGGGCCGGGTCATTTGAACTCGGGCTTGCGGCCCTGCATCTGCGCCATGACGACCTCCATCTGGTCAGGCTTGCCGATCAGCTCAACCTGTTCTGAGGATTCCGCCAACAGAACCTCGGCGCGGGACTTGGTCTCGGCGGTCTCGATCAGGCGTTTGGCGGCCCGGATCGCGGATGGGCTGTTGCCTGCTATGTTTTCGGCCAGCGCCAGGGCCTCGGTATGCGGATCATCGGACAGCTTGGTGACCAGCCCCCAGTCAGCGGCCTGTTGCGCCCCGATCGGGCGCGCTGTGTAGGTCAGCAGCCGCAACACGTCCGAGCGGACAAGCTGGGGCAGCAACACCATCCCCCCCATATCCGGAATGATGCCCCACTTCATTTCCATCACCGCCAGCTTGGCCTCAGGGTGCGCGATGCGAATATCGGCGCCCAGCGCGATTTGCAGACCGCCACCATAAGCCACGCCCTGAATCGCGCAAATCACCGGAACGGGCACGCGCCTCCAGATCAGGGCCAACTCCTGCATCTCATTGGCATCCCCGTGGCTGCGGGACATCAGCCATTCGGTCGGGTCCATATGCGCCATCTTGGCAAAGCTCGCCATATCAAGCCCGGCACAAAAGCTTTTGCCCTCACCCGACAAAACCACGGCACGCGCGCCCGAGGCCGCAACCTCTTGCCCCGCAGATAACAGCGCCTTGATCATGGAATCGTCCAGCGCGTTCATCTTGTCGCCACGGGTCAGCGTGACATGGGCAATGTGGTGTTTATACTCGACGGACACACGCGTCATGTGGACCTCCCAAACTCTGTTCAGGCAACCATGCCCGGAAGGTACGCCAAGTTCCACAGCAACGTTAGGGCAGGTTTGGTATGGGTGTTGCCTGCCATGCCACCATGCGTTTAAGTCGCCACATGACTGACCCACGTTATACCCCGCTTGCCCTGTCCCTGCCCGCAACCGTGCCCTTTGTCGGACCAGAAACACAAGAGCGCCAGCGCGGCACGCCCTTTCAGGCGCGGCTTGGCGCGAATGAAAGCATCTTTGGCCCGTCGCCCCGCGCGACCGAGGCGATGGCGGCAGCGGAGATCTGGAAATATGGCGATCCCGAGAGCTTTGACTTGCGACACGCGCTGGCGACCCACCTCGGGGTAACGCCGGACAATATTGTCGTGGGCGAAGGCATCGACGGGTTGCTGGGGTATCTGGTGCGATTGCTTGTTGCGCCTGGGGATGCGGTTGTCACCTCGGACGGCGCCTATCCCACCTTCAACTACCACGTCGCAGGGTTTGGAGGCGTTTTGCACAAGGTGCCGTATCGCAGGGATCACGAAGATCCGAAAGCCTTGTTTGCCAAGGCCGCCGAGGTAGATGCAAAGCTTGTCTATCTCGCCAACCCCGACAATCCGATGGGCAGTTGGCACACTGGCGCGGAAATCGTTGATGCGATGGAAGCGCTGCCCGAAGGGTGTCTTTTGGTGCTGGACGAAGCCTATGTGGAATGCGCGCCCGACGGCACCGCCGCACCGGTGGCGGCGGATGATCCGCGCCTCATCCGAATGCGCACGTTTTCCAAAGCCTACGGAATGGCCGGAGCACGCGTCGGATACGCAATAGGCGCGCCCGGTTTGATTTCGGCCTTCAACAAGGTGCGCAACCATTTCGGCATGAACCGGGCTTCTCAGGCTGGCGCGCTGGCCGCGCTACAGGATACCGATTGGTTGCACCATGTGCAGGCACAGATCGATGCAGCCCGAGAACGCCTCAGCGAGATTGCGCGGGATCATGGGCTCACGCCCCTGCCCTCGGCCACCAATTTCGTCGCCATTGACTGCGGTCAGGATGGAGCCTTTGCAAAGGCCGTTCTGGAAAATCTGGTTAAAGCGGGCATCTTTGTTCGGATGCCATTTGTTGCCCCGCAGAACCGGTGTATCCGCGTCAGTTGTGGAGAAGCGGCGGATTTGGACGCGTTTGCAGCGGCACTGCCAGAAGCTTTGGCGGCGGCGCGGGAAGGCGAAGGGTAAAGGGGGCTCTGCCCCCGCCGCCCTTTGGGCGACTCCCCCGGGATATTTTTGGACAGATGAAGCAGGCGGGTTTGGGTTATTGCGAGAGAACCGCGGCGGCGGCCTCCAACGCGCCGGTGCCGCGGGGGATGTTCAGGGCTGCCATTGCCGTCTCAATCCCGCCCAGCATCCCCATCACCATCTGAGCATTCACATGCCCCATATGGCCGAGGCGGAAAAACCCGTCCCAATCCGGCATACCCAGACCGATGCCCAGCGTCAGGCCCAGCTGAGTTTCGGTGAACTGGCGCAGCGGGGTGCCGCGCCCGTCCGTCAGGCTGAGCGTGGTGACGGCATGGCTGCGATGAGCCCTATCCGCGACATTGAGGTGTAGCGCCCCACCGTTGGCCCAGACTTCGCAGGCCGTCCAAATGGCGGTGGCGAGGCGTTCATGGCGGGCCCAGACATGTTCCATGCCCTCAGCATGGATCAGGTCCAGCGCCGCGCGCAGGCCATAGAGGTGATGCGTCGGTGCCGTGCCGTTGAAATACTGGTAGAACAGGTCTGGTTCCGCGCGCGGCTGCCAGTCCCAATACTGCGAAACACGGCGCATTTGCGCGCGTTTGGCCTGTGCCTTGTCGTTGAAGAAGACAAACCCGACACCCGCCGGCGTCATCAGCCCCTTTTGGCACGCGGTCACCATGATATCGACGCCCCAGGCGTCCATCTCAAACCGCTCGCACCCCAGAGATGCGATGCAATCCGCCATCAGCAATGCTGGGTGGTTTAGGTCATCCAGCAGCGCCCGAAGTGCGGGCACGTCATTGCGAATCGAACTGGACGTATCCACATGGACGGCCAGAACCGCTTTGATGTCGCGCCGTTCGTCGGCGCGCAGTACCTCGGCGATACGGTCCATATCCCACGGTGCCGCAGACCCGAAATCAAGCAGCTCGACCTTGGCGCCGATCCCCTCGGCCATTTCCGCCCAACCATGGGTAAACCGGCCGGACGCCGGGGCCAGAACGGTTTCGCCGGGGGCGATCACGTTGGACAGGGCGGCCTCCCACGTGCCGTGCCCGTTGGCGATGTAGATGGCCACGTGATGCTCGGTTCCCGCGACGCGGCGCAGGTCGCGGGTCAGGGCGGGCATCATATCGATCAGTTCGCCGTCATAGATGTTCGGCGAGGGGCGGTGCATGGCCTGCAGAACCGCGTCAGGCATGACGGAAGGGCCGGGAATAGCCAAATACCCGCGCCCCTGCGCGAGAGAGATGGGGTTTGTCATGGGATCAACCTGTATGAATTGACGCCCACCCTAACGCAGCAAAAAGCCGCGTCAATCCATCAGCTTGGACGCCTCGCGGGCAAGGCTTTCGATCCCCGCCCAGTCGCCATCCAGAACCATCTGTTTTGGAGCGACCCAACTGCCGCCAGCGCAGGCGACATTGGACAGGGACAGGTAGTCTCGCGCATTTGCGGGGGATACGCCGCCAGTGGGGCAAAAGGTGATCTGCGGCAGCGGTGCGCCTATGGCTTTCAGGGCGGGGGCACCGCCCGAAGCCTCGGCCGGGAAGAATTTCAGCATGTCATAGCCTTGTTCCAGCAGGTGCATCGCTTCGCTGGCGGTGGCGGCGCCGGGTAACAGGGGCAGGTCTTCGGCCTCGCAGGCGGCGATAAGCGCATCGGTTGCGCCGGGTGAGACGCCGAACTGCGCCCCCGCCTTTTTGGCGGCGCGTACATCTTCGGGTGTCACCAGCGTACCAGCCCCGACGACCCCACCGGGGACCTGCGCCATGGCGCGGATCGCGTCCAGTGCAGCGGGCGTGCGCAATGTGACCTCAAGCGCGGGCAAGCCGCCTGCCACCAGCGCCTCGGCCAGAGGGCGGGCCTGGGCCGCGTCATCCACCACCAGAACGGGCACGATAGGGGCCAGGGCGCAGATTTCGCGGGTGCGTTGCGTTTTGGACATGGGTTAAGCTCCGAAAATACTGGCACCAGTGTCGGCAGAACCGACTGTGTTGCGGAAAGCGGCGAAGAGGTCGCGGCCAACACCGTGTTGGTTTGCGGACAGGTCGGCAACAGCCGGGGCCCGGTCCAGCACGCCGGGGGTGAGGATTTCCAACTCGCCTTTCACCGCATCCACGCGCAGCAGGTCACCGTCCTGCAGGTAAGCGATGGGACCGCCATCCAACGCCTCGGGGCAGACATGGATCGCGGCGGGAACCTTGCCCGACGCACCAGACATGCGGCCATCAGTGACCAGCGCCACCTTTTGCCCCCGGCCCTGCAGGATCGACAACATGGGCGTCAGCGAGTGCAGCTCGGGCATGCCGTTGGCCTTGGGCCCCTGAAAGCGGACGACAACAATGGTGTCACCCTTGAACTCTCCGGCTTTGAAAGCGGCTTTTACGTCGTCCTGATCGTGGAAAACACGCACGGGGGCTTCGACCACTTGGTGTTCGGGGGCGACGGCGGAAACCTTCATGACGCCGGTGCCCAGATTGCCAGTCAGGCGCGACAGACCGCCAGTGGGCTGGAACGGGTCCTTGGCGGGGCGGACGATCTTTTCGTTCAGGCTGTGGCCTGCGCCGTCTTCCCAGACCAATTCGCCATTCTTCAGCTTAGGCTCTTTGGTGTAATGCTGCAGGCCCTGCCCCGCGACGGTCAGGGTATCGGGGTGCAGCAGCCCATCCTCAAGTAGCGTACCGATGGCAAAGCCCAAACCGCCTGCCGCATGGAAATGGTTCACGTCTGCCAGACCGTTCGGATAGACCCGCGCGACCAAGGGAACCACGGCGGAAATATCCGAGAAATCCTGCCAGTCCAGAACGATACCACCCGCACGCGCCATGGCAATCAGGTGGATCAACAGGTTGGTCGACCCCCCTGTGGCCATCAAACCGACGATCCCGTTCACAAAGGCGCGTTCGTCCAGCACCTGATAGACCGGCGTATAGTGATTGCCCAGCGCGCTGAGGGACAGAGCGCGGCGCGCGCCTTCCTCGGTCAGCGCATCGCGCAGGGGCGTGTTGGGATTGATGAAACTGGAACCCGGCAGGTGCAGGCCCATGAATTCCATCAACATCTGGTTGGTGTTGGCCGTGCCGTAGAATGTACAGGTGCCGGGGCCGTGATAGGCGGCCATCTCAGCTTTCATCAACGCGTCGCGGCCGACTTCTCCGGCAGCGAATTGTTGGCGGACCTTGGCTTTTTCGTCGTTTGGCAGGCCGCTGGTCATGGGACCGGCGGGCAGAAAGACGGCAGGCAAATGGCCAAACGCCTGGGCCCCGATGATCAGGCCGGGCACGATCTTGTCGCAAACGCCAAGAAACACTGCCGCGTCATAGGTGTTGTGGCTAAGTGCAACTCCGGTCGCCAAAGCGATCACATCGCGCGAGAACAGCGACAGCTCCATCCCCGCCTCACCTTGCGTGACACCATCGCACATGGCCGGCACACCACCTGCGACCTGCGCCGTGCCGCCTGCTGCACGAACGGCATCGCGGATCAGGCCGGGATAGCGTTCGAACGGCTGATGGGCGGACAGCATGTCGTTATAGGCCGTGACGATGCCCAGATTTCCGGCAGTTCCGCTGGCCATCGATTGCTGATCTTCGCCCGCCCCCGCATAGGCGTGGGCCTGCCCGCTGCAAGACAGATGCGTGCGCGCCGGGCCTTTGGACCGGGCGTGCTCCATCCGTTCAATATGCGGGCCGCGCAGGTCGGCGCTGCGGTCAATGATGCGTTGTGTGACGTCTTTGATAACGGTTTGAACCATGATTACCCTCCGATCTGACGCCAGCGACGCCCGTCGCGATGCATCAGCATCAATGCCTCTTCAGGGCCGGAACTGCCCTGATCGTATTTCGCAGGTTTGTCACCACGCTCTTCCCACCCTTGAATAATGGGATCGACCCAGGCCCAGGCGGCCTCGGCCTCATCCCCGCGCATGAACAGGGTCTGGTCGCCGCGAATGACATCCATGATCAGGCGCTCATAGGCGTCCGGCGATTTGGCCTCATCCCCCAGCGCGTCTGCAAAACTCATATCCAGGGCTACATCGGACAGGCGGAAACCACCCTGCCCCGGTTCCTTTATGGTGGTTCGCAGCGTGATGCCTTCGTCCGGTTGCAGGCGGATCACCAGCACGTTGCCGTGCAGCGGCCCCACGTTGGGGAAAATAGTATGGGGTGGATCGCGGAAAAACACCGCAATCTCGGATTCCCGCGCCCGAAGGCGTTTGCCCGTGCGCAGATAGAACGGCACCCCCGCCCAGCGCCAATTCCCGATATGGGCCTTAAGCGCGATATAGCTTTCCGTCCGGCTGGCGGGATTGCCAACGTGATCCAGATACCCATCGTCGCCTTTTTCGGCGCGGTACTGACCACGGGCGATATCCTTGGGTCCCACCGGTTCCAACGCTTCGATCACCTTGACCTTTTCATCGCGCACTGCGTTTGGCGCGAATTTCGAGGGCGGCTCCATCGCTGTCAGACACAGAAGCTGCACCAGATGGTTCTGGATCATGTCCCGCATCGCGCCGGATTGATCGTAATAGGCCCCGCGCCCTTCGACCCCCACGGTTTCAGCCACCGTGATCTGCACATGATCGATATGGGTTGCGTTCCAAAGCGGTTCGAACAGGGAATTGGCAAAGCGCAGGGCCATCAGGTTCTGCACGGTTTCTTTGCCCAGATAGTGATCGATCCGGTAAACCTGATGTTCCTCGAAGCAGGCGCGCAGACCTTGGTTGAGCGCCTTGGCCGAGGCCAGATCGTGGCCAAAGGGCTTTTCCACCACGATCCGGCTGTCTGGCGTGGCCATTCCGTGATCGTTCAGCCGCTGTGCGATGCCGGAAAACAAGCTGGGACCCACCGAAAGGTAAAAGGCCCGCACCACATCCGGGCGCAGGGCCTTGGCCAGATCGGCCCAGCCCCCATCGCCCATGGCATCCACCGGAATGTATTCGACCCGGGTCAGGAACTGATCCAACACGTCCTGTTTGAATTCGGGCGCAAAATCTTTCATCGAGGCGCGCAGCTGTGTGCGGAATGCCTCGCTGTCCATATCCGAGCGTGCCGTACCGATGATCCGGGCCTCTTCGGGCATCTGCCCGACCTCAAATCGATGATAGAGCCCCGGCAGGATCTTGCGCTGGGCCAGATCGCCAGTTGCGCCGAACAACACCAGGTCGAACGGGTTAACCGGAATTACGCGTGAAACCATCGACGGGCTCCTTCAAAGCTCGCTGACGTTTCATTCTGGTGTCGCCAGCCATGTTATCGCTAACATTCACGGTGGAAGTATTAAAAACCGGGGGAAAAATCAACACCGGATTTGAAATAAAATTCAAAGCCGCTGCTGTAATCACCCCTGATTGCGCAGCCAATCCATGACGGCCGGGCGCACCGATTGCTCTCCGCGGTGGCGCGCATCGGCGATGATCTTGCGCAGCGACTGCAGATCGGCCCGCAGCAGCACGCTTTTGACCGGACCGATCGAGGCCGGGCGCATCGACAAGGTCCGAATGCCCATGGCCGCCAGACACAGGGCTTCGACCGGACGGCCGGCATCCTCACCGCAGAAAGACAGCGGCGTGTTCGAGATATTGCAGCGTTCCACAATCCGCTCAATGAAGCTGAGGAAACTGACGTTCAGCGTGTCGTACCTGCGGCGCACCAGTTCGTTCTCGCGGTCAGCGGCAAAGAAGAACTGTTTCAGGTCATTGCCACCGATTGAGATGAAATCCACCTCATCAAAGAACTTTTGCGGTGAGAACCCCAGAGACGGGGTTTCCAGCATGGCCCCGACCTCAAGCGTCTCGGGCAGTACGTGGCCCAGACGTCTTTCGCGTTCGATGGTCTTGTTGACCTCCCAACGGGCTTCGCGGAATTCTTCGGCCTGGGCCACGAAGGGGAACATAATGGTCAACGGACGCCCGTTGGCCGCGCGCAAAAGCGCCTGCAATTGCATCCGCATCACGCCGCGCTTGTCCAGCCCAACCCGGATGGCACGCCAGCCCAGTGCCGGGTTGGGTTCTGCCACATGTTTCATATAAGGCAGCACCTTGTCCGACCCGATATCCAGGGTACGGAACACCACGCGCTTGTCCCCCGCCGCGTCCAGAACACGCTGATACTGCGTCACAAGCTCGGATCGTTTGGGCATCTGGTTGCGGATCAGGAATTGCAGTTCGGTGCGGAACAGCCCCACGCCTTCGGCGCCCGAGTTGTTCAGCGATGGCAAATCCGCCATCAGCCCGGCATTCATCACCAGATTGATCCGCTCGCCATCGCGCGTCACACAGGGCGTTTCGCGGATCGACGCATACCGCTCCTGCGCTTTGGCCTGCATGGCGATCTTGTCGCGAAACGCGCTGACCACGGTATCCTCGGGGCGCAGATGCACAACGCCCTGATCCCCGTCCACAAGAATATGATCGCCATTCAGCGCCTCGGCCGTGATCCGGCCCACATGAACGACCAAAGGAATGGCCAACGCCCGGGCCACAATGGTGGCGTGGCTCCCAACCGAGCCCTCTTCGAGCACGATGCCCTTCAGCGACCGGCCATATTCAAGCAGATCACCGGGACCGATGTTGCGGGCAACCAGGATCGGATCGGGCGGCAAATCGGCACTATTGGTGTTTCCCTGCCCGGTCAGAATACGCAACAGCCGGTTCGACAGATCATCCAGATCGGCCAGACGCTCACGCAGGTAGGGATCGGTCACCTCTTCCATCCGAACCCGCGCCTGAGACTGTTCTTTTTCCACCGCTGCTTCGGCGCTGAGGCCCCGGGCGATGTCCTCTTCCATCCGGCGCATCCAGCCCTTGGAATTGGCAAACATCCGATATGCTTCCAGCACCTGCAACTGCTCGGTGTCGCCGTCCTTGGAAATTTCCAGCATCTTGTCGACGCCGACGCGCAATTCCTCTACCGCCTCTGACAGACGCTCACGCTCGCGATGGGGATCATCGGCAATCGGGTTGGTGACGACCACGCGCGGTTCGTGCAGCCAGACATGCCCCTCGGCAGCGCCCTCTTGCGCGGGACCACCTGTCAGCTGAACCGATTGCTGATGGCGGGGCGACAAGGCTGCCCCTTCGCCCACAAACGCGCCCAGCTCGGTCATTTCGGCCAGCACCATGGCGACCACTTCCAGCGCGTATACCTCATCCGCCGAAAATTCGCGCGCATCGCGGGACTGAACGACAAGAACGCCCAGCTTTTCACCCAACCGCTGCACCGGCACCCCAAGGAATGAGGAAAACCGCTCTTCCCCGGTTTCCGGCATATAGCGGAAACCCTTGGCCGAGGGCGCATCGGGCGTATTCACAACCTTGCCGAATTTTGCAACGCGGCCCACCAGCCCTTCGCCCATGCGCATCCGGGTCTGGTGGACGGCTTCGGGCGCCAACCCTTCGGTGGCGCAAAGCTCCAGAGTTTCCTCATCACGGAACAGGTAGATCGAGCAGACCTCGGCCTGGATGCTGTCAGCAATCAGGCTGGTGATCCGGTCAAGACGTTCCTGACCGGCGGCTTCGCTCGCCATCTCTTCGCGCAGCCGCCCAAGCAGCTTGCGGGATTCTGTTTCGGTGCCGTCCGCCATGGCCCAACCACGTTAAGGTGTCAGGCTAAACCCTTGGCTGAAAGCTCAGGCCGCCTTGTCCAGTTCAAAGGCATCATGCAGTGCCTGAACCGCAAGTTCCATGTATTTCCTGTCCACAAGAACGGAAATTTTGATCTCAGAGGTTGTGATGACCTTGATGTTGATCCCCTCATCCGAGAGCACCTTGAACATTTTCGCCGCCACGCCGGATTGCGACCGCATCCCGATGCCCACGACCGAGACCTTGCAGACGTCTTCGTCAGCCACCAGCTCAGCATAGTTCAGCTCACCCGCGTCCTTGATCGCCGTCAGCGCCTTTTCGGCCCGCGCCACTTGATCGGTGGGACACGAGAAGGTCATGTCCGTGCGCCCTTCGTCCGAGATGTTCTGCACGATCATGTCCACGTTCACGCCCTCGTCGCTGAGCGCGGTAAAGATGATCGAGGCGATGCCGGGGCGGTCGGCCACGGATACAACGGTCATCTTGGCTTCGTCGCGGGAATAGGCCACACCGGCCACAACATTGGATTCCATGATATCCTCCTCGTCGCAGACCAGCGTACCGGCCTCGTCGGATTGTTCTTCGAAACTTGAGAGAACGCGCAGTTTCACCTTGTAGCGCATCGCCAGCTCGACCGAGCGGGTCTGCAGCACCTTGGCCCCCAGCGAGGCCAGTTCGAGCATTTCCTCGAACGAAATACGGTCAAGCTTGCGTGCCTTTTCACAGATGCGCGGGTCGGTGGTATAGACGCCATCCACATCCGTATAAATGTCACAGCGTTCCGCATCGAACGCAGCGGCAAAGGCTACAGCTGTTGTATCGGAACCGCCCCGGCCCAGGGTGGTGATGCGGCCTTCGGGGCTGATGCCCTGGAAACCCGCGACCACGGCGACTTTCATGCCCTCACCAAACTTCTGGTTCAGGTTGTCGGTTGGGATTTCCTCGATCCGGGCCTGACTGTGGGCACTGGTGGTCATCAGCGGCACTTGCCAGCCCTGCCAGCTGCGCGCCGGGATATCCATTTCCTGCAGCGTCAGCGCCATCAGCCCTGCGGTCACATTCTCGCCCGACGAAACCACGGCGTCATATTCGCGCGCATCGAACAGCGGCGAGGTCTCGTTTACCCAACCGACCAACTCGTTGGTCTTGCCCGACATGGCCGAGACGATGACGATGACGTCGTATCCCTTGGCCACCTCAACGCCGATGCGTTTGGCCGCGCGGCGGATGCGGTCAAGATTGGCAACTGACGTGCCACCGAATTTCATAACGAGTAAGGGCATGGGGGTGGTCTCTCCGCGCCTTGGAATTCAGGTCCCGAGCGTCTTATGCGAGGGGGGACGCAAGGGCAAGAGCCCAAAACCGATCAGACGGCTTCACAGGACCGCTTTACATCCGGCACATTGGCTGTCAGCCTTAGGTGACGAATTTTCCAAGAGGTTTTCCATGTCCCGCCTTGCCATCGCATTTGCCTTACTGTCTTCACCCGCCTTTGCGCAGGTGGCGACTTTGACCGGGACCGACGGAACAAATGCCCTTGGCACGGTCCCTTGCGCCGCGAACTCCGGTGACACCCTGAAAAGTTGCCATGCTGAGCTGCGCCATCACGAAGACGGCACCACGACGCTGGCGGTCGGGCTGGGCGCAGGCGAAGTGCGCAGCATTTATTTCAACGACGGCGTTCCGACCTCAAGCAGTTCGGCGTCCAAGCTGACCTATGAGACGCGCGGTGACCTGATGGTGGTCTTCATAGATCCGGGCGAAGTCTATGAAATTCCCAAAGAGGCCCTGATCCGTCAATAGGCGTGCGGGCGGCCGTCCCAGGTTTCAAAGCAACCTGTATTGTCCAGTGACAAAGCATCGAACCGCTCTATCAGGCCGTCCGCGGCCTGATCTGTTGTGATCTCGGCCCCGGGCCCACCCATTTCCGTTTGCACCCAGCCGGGGTGATAAATCCCCACGGCGATCCCATCCGCGCGCAGATCGGTTGCCAGATTGCGCCCCAGGTTCAACGCCGCAGCCTTTGAGGCGCGGTAGATGTAACTGCCGCCCGGCGCGCGGGTGTGCGATGCCATTTGCGAGGACAGGATAACCAACCTTCCACGCGCGGCCCGAAGGTTGGGCAACAAAGCCTGTACCGTCAAGAACACACCCGTGACATTGGTTGCAAAACTCTGGGCCCACATCTCAGGCGGATAGCCATCCATGCCCTGCCCTTTGTCCAGATAGACACCTGCATTGCAGATCAGCAAATCCACAGGCTGCCCCTGCATATGCTCTGCCAGCGAGGCTTGCTGTTCGGGATCAGTCACATCCAGAACCACCTGCGCACTGCCATCGCGCGCCGTGCCCGTCAGCCTGTCCCCACGCGAAAGGTATCGCCCGGCCAGGGTTTTCCCGATACCCCGTCCTGCGCCCGTGATCACAACATGCATCGTCAGTTTGTCTTTCGGCTGGGGATGAACGGCAGCGGCGCAACCGGCACGCCATCATCAATCAGCGCTTTGGCGTCTTCCGGCTTGGCCTCGCCATAGATGGCCCGTTCTGGTGCATCGCCCAAATGGATCTTGCGCGCCTCACTGGCAAAATCCTTGCCGACATAATCCGAGTTTTCCTCGACCTTGCGGCGCAGTTCCGCCAGCACCTGCTCAACATCCGGCGGTGCGGTAGCTACATCTATCGTGCCCGCCTCGGGCATGGGGGCAGATGGTTTCGCCACCGCGTTGCGGGCCGGACGCACACGGGGCGTCATGATTGCCTTTTCGACACGCGAGCACCCGCAAACCGCGCATGTCACCATGCCAGCGGATGCAAGTTTGTCGTAAGCGGCGGCCGATTGAAACCAACTGTCAAATGTATGGCCGTTACTGCATTTCAAGGCGTATTGAATCATGGTCCGTCCAATGTCGGTTGCCGAATAGATACCGACGGACATGGCAAGATCAAGCCCTTCCGAGGGCATCTCAGTGATTGATCCGCCCAAGCTTTCGTAACAATTGCGCCAATTCATCCGATTTGACCTTTGAGGCGGCCTTTTCCGGCGAAAACCACTTTCTGTCGCGTTGATGCTGTTCGGGGAACTGAGCTGAGACCGTCTGAACCTGCAAAGGAAAGACATCCACGGCGCATATCACAGGGCCTTTCTTGCTGCGGTTCTTCTGATACCAGAACCGACCTGCTGCCTGCCCCAGGCATACCCCACGCACGCCAGCCTCTTCCCACGCCTCCTGACAGGCGGTCTGGGCCGGTGACAGACCGTCGATCAACCATCCCTTGGGAATGATCCAGCGGCGGGATTTTCGCGTTGTGATCAACAGGACCTTGGGGGCGCCCCGCTCAATACGGTAACACAGCGCCGCCGCCTGCCGCCGCATCCGCAGTTGGCCGGTGTTCGGAAAGATAAAGGGTGCAAGATTTGCGTCCAAAACGCTGGTGCCCCATCCCAATGGAAACTTTGCCTGTTGCCCTGTGTTTTGTGCTTATGTGCCGGGCGTCGAAGCTGTGGATACCATATATAGGGTCGTCCTCCAACCCCTTGGCGGGCTGCTAGATCCGAGTTGCCAATTTGCGGACCAGAACGTCATGCGAGATATCGGCATCAATGGCCAGACGCCGCAGGCCAAAATGAACACGCGCGATCTGTTGATAATAGCGGGTGTAAACATAGTTGGTTCCACCCCCAGCTATTGCGCCCAGAACAGGTATGGATTGCGCCGCCAGTTTCTGGCCAAGGACCACAGACAAACGCGGTGCCACCGCCGCGATCAGCTTTTGCATGGCCGGTCCTGTCAATGTCAGCCTGACGGAGTAAAAGCCAAGATCGGCCCCATCATCGTCAGCCAGTGGCCCGGCAGCCGACAAAACGCGCACGCAATCGAATTTCACGCCCTCTTCGGACGGATCGAACCCTTCACGCGCGGCGGCCCCCTGGATGGCGCGCAGCAGCATCGCGGTGGTTGCGGGCAGTTCCATCAGCGCCGTTGTCACGCCGCCCATTCCGCCAGCAGCACCCATGGCGGTGGTCACGGCGGTATTGATCCATGGATGCTGATCGGGCACCGCACGGCGAGACCCTTCGGCCGCGTGCATCGCCAGCCACAAGGCCTGCTCTGTCGCGCCTGTAAGGCCCTGCCTGATGGGTTCCGGCAATTGTCCCAAAAGGTTTTCTGCCGACCCTCCTAGGCTGTTCAACAGTTTGACGCCCGGCCCACCGGCAGTGCGATAGTACCCGGCCAGCCTGTCCAACTCGGCGTCTGCGTCCAGTTTCTCAACAAGAACCACGTCCTGCATATGTGCCCTCCTGCCCATAAGACATCGGGGTTTAGAGGCAACGTTTCAATAGGTCAGCGGCTCCAGCGGGTCACTGGGCCACGAACGCCGCCCCATGTACCGGGTGCCAATTCCACCCCCAGTACCCGGTCCGGATTGGTCGGGGGGGGCATCTCGACCCCACTGAGGTGTGAGAAGCCGAACCGGGTGTAATAAGGCGCGTCCCCCACCAACATGACACGTTCCCAACCCAATGCGCGACCGGCTTGTAGGCCCTCATGGATCAGGAACCCGCCCAACCCTTCGCCCTGATGGGTGGGGTGCACGGCCACTGGCCCCAGCAAAAGTGCATCGTAATCGCCCACATGCACCGGCCAGAACCGAATGGCCCCAGCCAAAATACCCTGCCCATCCCGCGCAACCAACGACAATCCGGAAACCGGGGGTACATCGTTGCGCAAACGGTAAGATGACAGCGCCTCGCGTCCGGGCGCAAAACACAGGTCATAGAGGGCCTCGACCTCCCACCAATCGTCCGGCTCTTCCGGCCTGATTCCGAACTGCTGCACCTCGGCCCTCTTTTCCTTGCTGGCATTCGCCCTAGCACTTCGGTACGCCTTGGGCAAACGCTTGGAGTTCAGATGTTCTACCGCCCCGAAGACGGCCACGGTCTGCCGCACAATCCGTTCAACGCCATCATCACACCGCGCCCGATCGGCTGGATCTCCAGCCGCAGCGCAGATGGGGTCAATAATCTCGCGCCATATTCGTTTTTCAACGGAGTGGCTTACACGCCGCCACAGGTCATGTTTGCCTCAACCGGCGCAAAGCCGGATCAGGACGGCACCAAAGACAGCCTTGCGAATATTGAGGCCACCGGAGTGTTCTGCGTCAACGTTGTCGCCAATGCCCATCGGGACGCAATGAACGCCAGTTCGGCGGGCCTGTCGAAACATCACGACGAGTTCGAACATGCCGGTCTGACGCCGCTCGAATGCGAAACCATCCCATGCGCTCGGGTCAAAGGCGCTCCGGCTGCGCTGGAATGCAAACTGACAAAGATTGTGGACCTGCCGGGTGAGGCGAACAGGGTCGTCTTTGGTGAGGTTGTCGGCATCCACTTGCGCGACGATTGTCTGAAAGACGGCATGTTCGACGTGACCAGCTTTCAACCCCTGGCCCGCCTTGGCTACCGGGACTACTCGGTTGTCACCGAGCTATTCTCGCTGAGCCGCCCTGACGATTAAACACAGCAAAGGGGGCTCTGCCCCCGCCGCCCTTTGGGCGCCTCCCCCGGGATATTTATAGACAGATGAAGTTCCGGATCCCCTGCTTCATCTGTCCAAAAATATCCCGGAGCGCGAGGCAGAGCCTCGCTTGAATCAATGGCCGCCCAGAATGCCGGTTCGGACAGAGTAATCCACGGCGATTTCGTAATCCGGGTCATCATCGCTGTCGACCATCAGGTGTCCGGCCTTGTTCAGCAAGCGATGGCAATCACGGCTGAGATGGCGCAGCATCACACGTTTGCCTGCAGCTTCATACTTGGCGGCGATGTTCTCAATGGCCTGCAGCGCAGACTGATCGACAACGCGGCTTTCGTTGAAGTCGACGATGACAGTTTCCGGATCGTTCGCGACGTCGAACAACTCCACGAACCCTTCGGTTGAGCCAAAGAACAGCGGGCCTTGGATTTCATAGACCTTTGCGCCTTTTTCCGTCTCGGACTCACGGGTGACTGCGTGAATACGCTTGGCGTTGTTCCACGCATAGGCCAGAGCTGAGACGATGACGCCGACAACCACGGCAACCGCGA
Organism: Ruegeria sp. CH10; assembly: GCF_056537125.1. Classification (NCBI taxonomy): domain Bacteria; kingdom Pseudomonadati; phylum Pseudomonadota; class Alphaproteobacteria; order Rhodobacterales; family Roseobacteraceae; genus Ruegeria; species Ruegeria sp. CH10. The sequence continues at coordinate 576,004 of NZ_JBQFQY010000002.1, forward strand.
GGTCCTCCATCACGGTAACAACGGTCACCAGCACGATGACGAACGCGTCGGTCAGCGGCACTTTGCGCATGATCTTGAACGAGTTCCAGGCAAAGGTGCCGATCACCACCATGAACATCACGCCAACCAGCGCGGCCAGGGGGATTTGTTCGATCAGCGGTGAGGCGAACAGGATGAACACCAGCAGGAATACCGCCGCCGCGATCCCCGCGATCCGGGTGCGTCCACCGGACTTCACGTTGATCATCGACTGACCGATCATGGCACAGCCCCCCATACCGCCGAAAAAGCCGGTGGCCACGTTTGCCAAGCCTTGCGCGATACATTCCTGCGAGGCGCCGCCGCGTTTGCCGGTGATCTCACCCACAAGGTTCAGGGTCAGCAGGGATTCGATCAGGCCAATTGCGGCCAGAATGACCGCGTATGGCAGAATGATCTCAAAGGTTTCCCAGTTCAGCGGGACCATCGGGATGTGGAACGGCGGCAAGCCGCCCTCGATCGAGGCCAGATCACCCACGCGCGGCACGTCCAGACCAAACCCGATGACAAGTGCTGCCACGACCACGATCCCGGCCAGCGGGGCGGGAATGATCCGGGTGACACGCGGCATGAACCAGATCACCGCCATGGTCAGCGCGACCAGACCCAGCATTGTGTAAAGCTGCAGACCTGACAGCCACTCACCGCCACCAACGCCGTGGCCGGTATTCTCCATCGTGCCGGGCACTTTGAACTGACCCAGCTGGGCCAGGAAAATCACAATCGCCAGACCATTTACAAAGCCCAGCATCACCGGGTGCGGCACCAGGCGGATAAATCGGCCCCAATGCATGGCCCCGGCAATGACCTGAAGGATGCCCATCAAGACCACAGTGGCAAACAGGTACTCGACGCCATGCTCGGCCACCAGCGCCACCATCACCACGGCCAGCGCACCCGTGGCACCTGAAATCATCCCCGGACGTCCGCCAATCACCGCCGTGATCAGACCCACCATGAAGGCCGCATAAAGACCGACCAGCGGGTGCACGCCGGCGACAAAGGCAAAGGCCACTGCTTCGGGGACCAGCGCCAGCGCCACAGTCAGGCCCGACAACAGCTCGATCCGCAGGCGCGAGACCGTCAGCCCCTCATCCGGAACCCAACGCAGATCGGGTTTGGCAATTCGTGAGGCAAAGCTTGCCAGCATAGCTCGGGGCATAGAACGGTCCTGTCGGTCTGATGGGTTCGCGCGAAAGGGGTCTTCTACCCGGCATTGCCCCCCTGAGCCACCGCAGCAGGCGGGAGGCTGCCATGCGTCAGACGCATACCGGCTATCTCGCAAAGTCGTGAGTTGCGCAGGCTCTACCGGATGCGCACAAGTAAAGCATGCGATGGTTGATCCTTTTGTTTCTGACGCCGCTGGCCGCACTGGCGCAGGATTTGCAAGGGAATGACACCGCCAGCAACTGGCGCGTGACCCACTATCAAGCGTTTGGCATCTGGAACTCGATCTGTGATGAGCGCGAAGAATTCGGCGCGTTGAAACAACGCTGCTACATCCGACGGGCCGAGGTGTTCTCGCTACGGCCGAAATTCGGGGCTCAGTTCGTTTTCATTACCCCTGCCCCCGATGGTGTTGCGATTGAATTCGGGATGGAGCCGGGCACGCTGTTTCAACCGTCGGGATTTCGGATCGATGGGGCCGATGGCACCATCTGGCGCACCCGCCGCCCCGGTTGCCTGACCGGGCTAAGCTGTACCTTCGAAGGCAGCCGGGCCGATGAGATCGTCGAGGCCATGCTGCAGGGCGACGCCTATCGCTTTGTTTTCCGGGACCGGCATGGACAATCGCAGGATCTGACCTGGGCGTTGCAGGGGTTCAACGAGGCTTGGCAGGATTTTCAGGATCAGGCACGGGCGCGGGATCTTTTCCAGTCGGATTAAGCGGTCGCGCCCCCTTGCCAAACCGCAGATCGCGGCGCACAAATCTCTGACCAGCCACCAGAAATCGGAGACGTCCCGTGACCCAGACCAGAATTGCCATCATCGGCGGATCAGGCATCTATGACATTGACGGGCTGGAGAATTCGGAATGGGTCACCGTGGAAACGCCGTGGGGCCGACCCTCGGACCAGATTCTGACCGGATCACTGGGCGGCGTCGACATGGCCTTTCTGCCCCGCCACGGGCGCGGGCACGTGCATTCCCCGACCGAGGTTCCCTATCGCGCCAATATCGATGCGCTCAAGCGGTTGGGGGTCACGGATGTGATCTCGGTCTCTGCCTGCGGTTCGTTCCGCGAACATATGGCACCGGGCGATTTCGTAATCGTCGACCAGTTCATCGACCGGACCTTTGCGCGCGAGAAAAGCTTTTTCGGCACCGGCTGCGTGGCCCATGTCAGCGTGGCGCATCCCACCTGCCCGCGCCTGTCAGACGCGTGCGAGGCTGCGGGCAAAGCCGCAGGTGTCACCATACATCGCGGCGGCACATATCTGGCGATGGAGGGGCCACAATTCTCGACCCTCGCGGAATCGAAAATGTATCGCGAACAATGGGGCTGCGACGTGATTGGCATGACCAACATGCCCGAGGCGAAACTCGCCCGTGAGGCAGAGCTTTGCTATGCCTCAATCGCGATGGTCACCGATTATGACAGCTGGCATCCCGATCACGGAGAGGTCGACGTAAGTGCCATCATCGCCACCCTCACAGGCAATGCCGAGAAAGGCCGCGCGCTGGTCAAAGGTCTGCCCGCCCTGTTGGGCCCTGACCGCGCGCCCTGCCAACATGGCTGCGATCGGGCCTTGGAGTACGCGATCCTGACCGCGCCGGAAAAACGCGACCCGGCACTGCTGGCCAAGCTGGATGCGGTTGCGGGCCGGGTTTTGTGACCCGGCTATTGCGTCAGCGTGCTGTGCACCTGATCCCACAACCCATGCGTCCATAGATCGTTGTGGGTTCCGCCCTGCGCGACGTAAAGCTGGGCGTTCTCACCCGCCTTTGCCGCCAGCGCCTGACCGTGGTGCAGCGGAACCACTTGATCCTCGGTGCCGTGGAAGATCAGGATGGGCACGGTAATCGAGTCAATCACATCGCGCGTGGCAAACTGGTCCCTCATCAGGGTTGAGACGGGCAGAAACGGATAGCGCTCTGAGGCCACATCGACAGTGGCGGTAAACGGGGCTTCAAGAACCAATAGCTGCGCGTTCGGGCGTTCCTGAGCGACGGCGGCTGCAATACCGGTGCCCAGGCTCTGACCATGCAGGACGACATCCGCGCCTTCGCCGTCCAGACGGTCGAACAACGCGATCCCATCCGAGATCAACGCCAGTTCTGACGGCTCGCCCTGACTACCGGGAAAGCCGCGATAGCTGGGCGCCAGCAGGCCATAGCCGCTGTTGAGTATTTCACGTATCCGATCCGCGCGATCCCCCAGATTGCCGCTTTGGCCGTGAAAGAACAGAACGGTTGGCGCGCCTTCGGTCGCGGCGGGCGCAGACCACGCCGTCAGGACAACCCCATCCGACATCGGGATCGAGATCACCTCAACATCGGCCAGCCCAACTGCCGTAGGGTCCGGCAGCGCGCCGGACGGTTTATACAGCAGATTGTCCTGATTGACGTACATGTACCCCAGGATGCCCGCGTAAAACACCGCACCGATCAGGATCAACAGGACAAGCACACGTCGCGTGCGCCCGGATTTTGGCTCGGGCTTGTTCATTTGTTCGAATACCTTGGAATAATCGGGATGCGACTGCGTCACACGTGCCTCCAATCCTGTGAATTTATCTCAGTTTGGGCGCTTTGGGCTGCGATTCAAGCAAGATGAATCGCTCTTCACTCAATCTTTAACTTCTGTTTGCAGCAACGCCCGAGGCGGTGAGTCCCCGCCTCTCGGATTATTTACTCAAAACCAAACATCGAACCGTATTTGCGCCACAAATCTGGGGCATCACGCCGCAAAGACAAAGGACCGAGATGAAACGTTTGCACGCATTGGACGCCGCGCGGTATTTGGCATTCTGCGGAATGGTGCTGGTGAACTTCCGCATCGCCGCACAGGTTGCGCCGGGGCATGACTGGGCGTCGGGGCATGACTGGGCGTCGGTTCTGGTGGACGCGTTAGAAGGACGGGCGGCGGCGCTGTTCGTGATCCTAGCGGGCATTGGCATAGGTTTGTCCAATATCCAAGCCGGGATTTTGCTGCGCCGCGCGGCATTTCTGTTTGTGCTTGGCCTGATCAACATGTCCGTTTTCGACGCCGACATCCTGCATTTCTATGCGCTCTATTTCGTCATTGGGGCCGCCTTTCTGACAGCCCCCACGCGCGGGCTGTGGCTGGGCGCGCTGGGGATTGTCGTGTTGTCCGTTCTGGCAAACCTAGTCTTTGACTATGACCGGGGGTGGGATTGGGCCACCCTGACCTATACCGACCTGTGGACCTTGCCCGGGTTTCTGCGCAATGCCCTTTTCAACGGCTGGCACCCGGTCCTGCCCTGGGCCGCCTTCCTGCTGATTGGCATGGCCATCGGCCGGTCCGAGCTGCACACGATCTGCATTCAGCACCGGTTGATCATGTGGGGGTACGGTGCGGCGGTTCTGGCCCTGTTCCCCGCAATGCTGGTCGCGAACCCTGAACTGGCGGCCTATTTGGGCACCGAGTCCATCCCACCGGGGCCGTTCTATATTCTGGCCGGAACCGGATCGTCCTGCGTGGTGATCGGTCTGCTGCTGAAACTATGGCCCAAAATTGCGAACCTGCGCATTGGTCCGATCCTGACGGCACCGGGGCGTCAAAGCCTGACGCTCTATATGGCGCATATCCTGATCGGGATGGGCGTGCTTGAGGAAATGGGTCTGCTGGATGGCACGCTCAGCGCGCCGCAGATTGTTGGATATGCCCTGCTGTTCTGCGCCTTGTCCTCGGGGTTTGCCCTGCTGTGGGCGCGGCGGTTCAAACGCGGCCCGCTTGAGGCCGCAATGCGCCGCGTGACCGAGCCGGGAAAGGCTTGACCTGAGGCGCGCGCCAAGGCTTGGTGGGCAGATCGCAACACAGGATCGCACATGTCCCTTGATCTTTGGCTAACCTTCGTGGTCGCATCCACCGCCCTGCTTCTTGTCCCCGGCCCCACCGTTCTGCTGGTTCTCAGCTATGCCTTGTCCAAAGGCCGCAGTGTTGCGGTTGCATCCGCCACAGGGGTCGCAGCGGGGGATCTGGTGGCCATGACAGCCTCGCTTTTGGGGCTTGGTGCGTTGGTGCTGGCCTCGGCCACGCTGTTTTCAGTGCTGAAATGGGCGGGCGCGGCCTATCTGATCTGGTTGGGCATCAAATTGCTGCGCAGCGCGCCGTCGGGCGGGTTGCAAACCGTCGAGACCGGGCGCAACGTCACCGCCCGAGGCGTGTTTGGCCACGCCGCAGCCGTCACCGCCCTGAACCCCAAATCCATCGCGTTCTTTATCGCCTTTGTGCCGCAATTCCTGCGCCCTGCGGAACCGCTGGGGCCGCAATTTGTGATCCTGATCGCAACCTTCGTCGGCCTCGCCTGGCTGAACGCGCTGGCCTATGCACTTTTGGCGGACAAGCTGCGTCGCATGATCGGACGCCCCAATGTCATCACGAACCTGACCCGGTTCGGAGGGTTGAGCCTGATCGGTATGGGCATCGCAACGGCCGTGCTGCGCCGCCCGGCCTAAAGATCAGTCCTCGGCGTTTTCTTTCATGAAACTGCGGATAAAGCGACGAATTTCGCGCGCGGCGGATGTGTCCAGCTCTTTGCACAGCTCGACAAAAGCGTCGCGCTCATCCTTGTCCAGACGCAGGACCAACTGACTGTTTTTCTTGGTGGAACCCTTGCCGTCTTTCTTTGCCACGTTGTTTTTCCTCTTCGAACACTTGATTCCGCCAGCTATTCATTGTATATACATAGCATAGAAATTGTAGGTATCGAGCACCTAACAATAAAAAAGGAATATGGCAATGAACCTTCATACTGCTCAGGCATTTCTTTTGCGAGACCAGCGCAATTGGCGCAAACCCCACCTGTCGTGGTTGCCCGCCGCGCTGTACCGCTACAAGAGCCTGCCGAACGCGATTACGGGCCGTCACAAATAAGGCTGACCAATCAATCCTTGCATGACTGACCCCAATGGGCCAAACAGCCCAGCGTATTTTGACGCCAGAGGGGCCAGCCATGTCCAGAAACAAATCGGTCAAGGATTACATCCGCACCATCGTTGATTTCCCGCACGAAGGGATCATGTTTCGGGACGTCACAACCCTGTTTGCCGACCCGCGCGGGTTTCGCATGGCGATCGACCAGATGCTGCACCCCTATGCGGGCGAACGGATCGACAAGGTTGTCGGGCTTGAGGCGCGCGGCTTTATTCTGGGCGGGGCCATCGCCCATCAGTTGAGCGTTGGCTTTGTTCCCATCCGCAAAAAGGGCAAGCTGCCCGGCACCACCATCAGCCAGGATTACAAACTGGAATATGGCGAGGCGATCGTCGAAATCCACGACGACGCCATTCAACCCGGCGAGAAAATTCTGGTGGTCGATGACCTGCTGGCAACCGGCGGCACCGCTGCCGCCGGGATCAAGCTGATCGAACGTCTGGGCGGCGAGATCGTGTCATGTTCTTTCATCATCGACCTGCCTGAGCTGGGTGGGCGAAAGGTGCTGGAAGATATGGGCATGGACGTGCAAGTTCTGTGCGAATTCGAGGGGCTCTGAGCTCCATTCAGTCACAAAAATGTGAGTGGAAATCTCAGGTGGCGCTGACTTAGCGCCACTCGGCCTGCGGTCAAGTAGATTTCATAGACGTATTCAGTGATCTTGTTGCGTGGATACGGCGTACCCCCGGTGATGTCATTTGAGACATTCCAACAAGGGAACTCTATCATGTTTCGCAAATTTGCTTTCGCCGGTGTGGCTGGTCTGATCCTGAGCACCTCTGCCTATGCCGACGGTCACTCCAAAGATATCGTCGACACCGCCGTGGGCGCGGGCAGCTTTGAAACCCTGGTCGCGGCTGTTCAGGCAGCTGAGCTGGTCGATACCCTGAAGGGCGAAGGCCCCTTCACCGTATTCGCCCCCACAGACGAGGCCTTTGCTGCCCTGCCGGAAGGCACGGTTGAGACGCTGCTGAAGCCCGAGAACAAGGACCAATTGGTCGCCGTTCTGACCTACCACGTGGTGCCGGGCAAAGTGATGTCGGGTGATCTGTCGGACGATATGACAGCCGCCACTGTTCAGGGCGGAGACATAACTATCGATCTGGACAACGGCGTTATGGTGAATGACGCAAATGTCGTTCAGGCCGATATTGAAACGTCGAACGGTGTGATCCACGTGATCGACAAGGTCATCCTGCCGGGTTCGTAAACCCTCTGGCGCGGCTGGGTTCGACCCGGGCCGCGCCCTCTATCGCAGAACCGCGCCGGGGTTCATAATTCCCAGCGGATCAAGCGCCGTCTTGATGGCGCGCATGGCCGTCAATTTGGTCCCATCCCCATATTTCTCAAGATCACCGGTTTTCAGCCGTCCGACGCCATGCTCTGCGCTGACAGATCCGCCAAAGGCGTGCACCAAATCATGCACCACCTCTTTGACGGCCTGCCGCTGGTTATCAAATTCAGATCGGTCACGGCCTGTCGGAGGGAAAACGTTATAGTGTAGATTGCCGTCCCCCAAATGCCCGAAACAGTTGATGCGGAACGGCCCCAGTGCCCCGATCACATCGGCACCTTTCACAATGAATGCGGGAATCTCTGTAATCGGAACAGAAATGTCGTGGCTGGACACCGATCCGATCAGCCGGTTCGCCTCGGGTATGTTTTCGCGCACGGCCCAAAGCTCGGCCCGCTGCGCCTCGTTCTGCGCGATGACGGCGTCCCCCACCAGACCATCCGCCGCCGCATAGAGCGCTTCCAGCGCCTCGGACGGCGCCTGCCCCGCGAACAATCCCAGTTCGATCAACACGCACCATTCCGGCTGCGCGGCAAAAGGCTGACGTACCTCCGGCAGGACTTCGGTCAGGAATTGCAGCCCCTGCCTGTGGATCAGTTCGAACGTACTGACCGCGTCGCCCAACTGATCCCGCGCCAGCGCCAGCAGATCAATCGCTGCCTCGGGCGAGGCGACCTGGATCATCGCGGTCCCAACCTCTGCTGGACGGGGAAACAGCTTCAACGACGCAGCCGTAACGATCCCCAGCGTCCCCTCAGCCCCGATCAACAGGTTGCGCAGGTCATAGCCGGTGTTATCCTTGCGCAACCGGCTGAGCCCATGCCAAATCTCACCACTGGGCAGCACCGCCTCAAGCCCCAGACACAGATCGCGCGCATTACCATAGCGCAAAACGTTGACGCCCCCGGCATTGGTGGCAAGATTGCCGCCAATCCGACACGACCCTTGGGCAGCCAACGCCAACGGGAACAGCCGATCCGCCGCGTCCGCCGCATCCTGCACATCGGCCAGAATGGCGCCGGCTTCGGCAATCAGGATGTTTTCGGTTGGATACACTGCCCGGATCGCGCTCATGCGCTCCATTGAGATCAACAGCGGCGCAGGTCCCTCGGACATCACCTGCCCGCCTACCAATCCGGTACCACCGCCATAGGGCAAAACTGGCACCCGCGCTGATGCGGCCAGCCGAACCAGCGCAGACACGTCCTGGACCGAGCGTGGCAGGGCCAGCAGGCCCACCTGCCCGGCAAAGCGACGACGCGGCTCTTCCAGATAGCGCTCTGTCACAGGACGCAAAATATCGTCACCCAGTTGAGAGCGGATCAGATCGGCAAGGGCTTCATCGGCGGAATTCAGTGTCATACCCATTCCTTGCCCAAGCTGCCGGGCCGCGACAAGCCCTATTCCAGATCAATCAGATAGCGCGGCTCAAGAACCACCACCGTGGGCCTGTCGGGCAACGTACGCAGCGATACAGTCAACTCGGATACTCCATTCCGCTCAACCGGAAACTCATCCCTGATATCGACCAGAAACCGATCCAGCGAAAAGCCCGAAAACCAGTGCATCGGAATAATGACCGAGCTTTTGAGCCGTTTCAGCACCTCGATCATATCGGGCAACGGCATGGTCGTGCCCCCATCCACCGCCGCCATCACCACATCAAGACGCCCCAGCGCAGCGAATTGCTCATCTGAGGGCACATGGTGCAGGTGGCCCAGATGGCCGATGCACAACCCTTCGATCTCAAACACAAAGATCGAATTCCCGCGCTCTTCGACCCCGCCATAGACCGACCGGATATCGGTCGAGACATTGCGCACCAGCATTTCACCCAGATCCAGATGATGCTCGATCCCCTGCCCGAACTCGCCCCAGCCTGGCAAAACATGAGGAATGGCCGGATCAGGATGTGCAGTCCAATGGGTGCTGTGGGCGTGGTTCATGGTCACCACATCCGGGATCAGATCCGCGCCGCCGATAAACCCGGTGAAATCCGTCACCGCATTCAATCCGCCCTGCGTCTGGATCAGGAAGGACGCATGGGCAACGTAACTGATCCGCACCGAGAACTCGGGCACCGGATCATTCCAGGCCGCTTTGTGCAGATACTCAATCCCGGGCGCTGCATCCGCGATGGCAATACAATGGCTCGGCCGCCGCTCCTGCGCCGCAGCCCCGCCCGAAATCATCATCAATGCCGCAACCAACCAGCGCATGACCTGATATTAGCGCAGACGCGGGCCAAGTCATGCCCCTAGTTCATCTGGCCTTAAATATCCCGGGGTTTGGGGCAGAGCCCCGATGACCCGCAGGGTCACACTACCCCGCGTCGGTCTTACCGCGCCGGTCAGACCGCAGACACGCATACAGAACATGCGTCCGCCACCGCCCGTTGATCTGCAAATAGGATTGCGCCACGCCCTCATATTTGAACGCCGACCGCTCCAACAACCCGCGTGAGGGCGTGTTTTCGGGCAAACACGCGGCCTCGATCCGGCTCAGGTCCAGACGGGTGAAGGCATGATGCACAACAGCGCCAATCGCCTCGCGCATATAGCCGTTGCGGGCATAGGCCTGACCGGTCCAATAGCCCAGCGTCCCGGCCTGTGCCGGACCGCGCCGGATATTGTCCAGGGTGATCGCCCCCACCAGCACATCATCCTCGCGCCGGAACAGGAACAACGGGATCGCCGTGCCGCTCGCCACGGATCGCTGCGCCCAATAGACACGGTTGGTGAAAGACTTGCGGCTTAAGTGATCCTTGGCCCAGATCGGCTCCCACGGGGTCAGAAACTCTTTCGAGGCCCGCCGCAGCGCCGCCCAGTCGTTGAAATCGGAATGAACGGGCGGGCGCAGGCTGAGGCGCGCTGTTTCAAGTTTCAGCTTGCGTCGGCCCAAAAGCATCACGCCGCGCGCCTCTCCTGTAGTGTCGCCAATGTGGGCGCACCCGAGACCGGACCATAAAGCGCCAGCGCCGCCGGGGCCTGCACCGCCATCGTCTCGGCAAAGGCGCGCACGTCCTTTGTGCTGACTGCATCGATCTTGGCGACCGTGTCCTCAAGCGAGGGCACCCTGCCCCAAATCTGCACCAGCCGCGCCAGCCGTTCCGCCCGGTTCGACGGACTTTCCAGCCCCATCAGCATCCCGGCCTTCATCTGCGCGCGGGCGCGGGCGACCTCTTCAGGGCCCATATCCTCAGCAGCACGCTTCATCTCATCGATGGTAATCGCGGCCAATTCGCCCACCTGATCCGCCGACGTTCCGGCGTAGATCGTCGTCGTTCCGGTATCCGCATAGGCTCCGGTCTGCGCAAAGATCGTATAGCAGAGCCCGCGCGTCTCGCGCACTTCCTGAAACAGGCGCGAAGACATACCGCCGCCCAAAGCGGTGGAATAGATCTGAGCCGTATAGATCGCATCGTCGCGATAGCCCGGGCTTTCCAGCGCCAGCGCGAAATGGGCCTGTTCGAGGTCCTTCTCCTGCCGCGCTTCACCGCCGGTGAATTTCGCGGCTTCGGCAATCAAACCTTTGCGCGGTTGCAGATGACCAAACATCTCTTCGGCCATTTTCATCAGCGCATCATGATCCACGGCCCCCGCCGCCGACAGGATCATCTGCTCGGGCCCATAGTGCTCAGCCACGAAACCCGACAGGTCTTCGCGCGAAAACGCGCTGACCCGCTCAGACGGTCCCAGAATGGTGCGGCCCAGGGGCTGGTCGTGATAGCTCTGCTCTTGCAGCCAGTCAAAGATCACGTCGTCGGGCGTGTCATAGGCCTGACCGATTTCCTGCAGGATCACGCCACGCTCAACTTCGATCTCGCGCGGGTCGAAAATCGGGTTCAGAACGATGTCGCCGATGACATCCATCGCCAACGCCACGTCGTCTTTCAAAACGCGCGCGTAATAGGCCGTCACCTCGCGCGATGTGTAGGCGTTGATATACCCGCCCACATCCTCAATCGCTTCGGCGATTTGCAGCGCGGATCGCCGCTCGGTTCCCTTGAACGCCATGTGTTCAAGAAAATGCGCGATGCCGTTCTGTTCGATCCGCTCGTTCCGCGCACCCGCGGTCACCCAGATGCCGATGGCCGCAGATTGCAGCCCCGGTATGTTCTCACTGACGATCCGAAATCCGTTCTTCAGCTGGTCTTGTCTGACAGTCACTCGGCGATATGCCCTTTGATATGATCCTCAAGGGCGCCCAGATCATTGGCAATCCGTGTCACCCGTTCCGGACGTTCATACAGATCAGACATGCGGGATGGAAGAGGCGGATGTTCCCCGCTCGCCTTCTCAACCGCCGCCGGGAATTTCGCCGGATGCGCAGTGGCCAACGTGATCATCGGCACGTCTGCGGCACGATGGTCTTCGCCCACCTTGATACCGATAGCAGTGTGCGGGCAGACCAGTTCCGCACTGTGGGCCAGCGTGTGTTTGATCGTCTCCAGCGTTTCATCCTCGGACACCCGGCCCGAGTCAAAGCTTTCGCGCAGGGCTTCCATCGCGCCTTGGCTCACGTTGAATCCGCCTGTCTTCAGCTCATCCATCAACTGCGCGACGGCGCTGCCATCCTCGCCATAGGCATAGTACAGCGCACGCTCAAAGTTCGAGCTGACCTGAATATCCATCGACGGGCTGATCGACGGGATTGTATCGCCCTTGAAGTACCCCTCGCCCGAGAGGCAACGATGCAGAATGTCGTTTTGGTTGGTCGCGACAACCAGACGGTCGATGGGCAAACCCATACGCTTGGCCAGATAGCCCGCGAAGATATCGCCAAAGTTGCCGGTCGGCACGGTAAAGCTGACCTTGCGATGCGGTGCACCAGCACTAACAGCCGCCGAGAAATAGTACACGATCTGCGCCAGCACCCGTGCGAAGTTGATCGAGTTCACTCCGGCCAGTTTCACCCCGTCACGAAAATCGAAATCGTTGAACATATCCTTCAGCGCGGCCTGACAATCGTCAAAATCGCCATCCACAGCGAGCGAGTGCACATTGCTGTCGGCCGGCGTGGTCATCTGGCGGCGCTGCACCTCGGACACACGGCCATGGGGGAACAGAATGAACACATCCACCGCGTCCAGTCCTCGGAATGCTTCGATTGCGGCCGAACCTGTATCCCCACTGGTCGCGCCCACGATGGTTACGCGATCCCCACGCCGTTTCAGGGCCACCTGAAACAACTGGCCAATCAGCTGCATTGCAAAGTCCTTGAATGCCAATGTCGGACCGTGGAACAACTCCAGCAAGAAGTGGTTCTCGTTCAACTGCTTCAATGGCGCACGGGCGTCGTGGCCGAACCCTGCATAGGCGCGGGCAATGATATCCTTGAACTCATCTTCGGTGAATGAACCGCTGACATAGGGCCACATCACGCGGAATGCGATCTCTTCATAGGACAGACCGGCCAGCGCGGCGATCTCATCATGGCTCATCACCGGGATCTCGGCGGGCAGGTACAAGCCGCCGTCGCGGGCAAGGCCCGTCAGCATCGCCTCTTCAAAGGTCAGTTCAGGCGCTTGGCCACGGGTCGAGATGTATTTCATTGCTCTTCACTCTGTGCAGGGGCGCGGTTGCGCCACAGGAAATAACCGGTCATTGCGGCCCAGACCAGAGCCAGACCAAACCATGTGATTGCGTATTGCAGATGATCGTTGGGAATGCCCGCCGTATCGACGGGCAATGGCGTAATGCCAGTGTCGGTTTGCGAACGCGCGATTAACAAGACAGGCTCTGTCCCCAGCGCGGCAGCCAGATTGGGCACATCGCGTGCAAACCAGATGTTCGCGTCGATATCCGCCTCGGGGGTGTAGCTGTCGATCTCATCCGGCCAGTGCAGATTTCCCGTGACCTCCATCGGGCCAATCAAGCGATCCGTTTGCTTTGCGGTGGTCGGCACAAATCCCCGATCCACCAGAATGGTCCGGTCATCAGTGCTAAACGCTTGAATGATCCGATACCCTGCCCCAACCTGTTTGACAGAAACCAGCACATGGATCTCCCCCGGCTCCATGTCGCCCGAGATCGTGACGGGCAGATACTTGTCTGCCTCCTCGGATGGGGTCTGCGGCAAGCTCACGGGGTCTGCGGTGATACGGGCGTCGATCTCGGCAAGAATACCTTCTTTCCAGGCCAGCCGCTGCACCTGCCAGACGCCCAGTGACAGCAGCACGCCCAAACCGGCGAGCCCAAAGATCAGCAGGAACAGAATGCGACGCATAGTCTGGTGAAACCTTGTTGCAGAAACCGGCGTCTTGTTAAGGGCGGAGCGGTCGAGAATGCAACCACGCAATTGTATCGGGCGCAATCTTGCGCCCAAATAGAGAAAAAGCCGCCCCAAGGGCGGCTTTTGCATTTGGATCCTCTGACCGGCTCAGAACAGCGGGGCCTGACCCCAGATGTAGACCGCGAAGAACAGGAACAGCCAGACCACGTCCACAAAGTGCCAGTACCAGGCGGCCGCTTCAAAACCGACATGCTTCTCGGGCGTAAAGTCCCCGCGTAAGGCCCGGATCAGGCAGACAGTCAGAAAGATCGTCCCGATGATCACGTGGGCACCATGGAAACCCGTCGCCATGAAGAAGTTCGAATAGAACTGGTCGCCACCGAATTCCCAGCCTTCATGCGCCAGCAGCTCATAATATTCATAGGCCTGCAGCGCAGTGAAGAGGATACCCAGAACGATACCGATGGCCAGACCATTGATCAGCGCTTTGCGGTCATTGTCATGCACCAGCGCGTGGTGCGCCCAGGTGATCGCACAACCCGACAGCAACAGGACCAGAGTGTTGATCAGCGGCAGGTGAAACGGGTCAACCGCGTGAATGTCAGGCTGAATGTACTCGGTACCTGCATAGTCGTACATCGGATACATGCGATGTTTGAAGAACGACCAGAACCAGGCAAAGAAGAACATCACCTCGGACATCACGAACAGGATAAAGCCATAGCGCAACCCGATGCGGACAACCGGCGTGTGATCCCCGGCGCGGCTTTCGGCCACCACGTCCGACCACCAGGCGAACATGCAGTACAGGACGCCAACAAGGCCCCCCCAGAACATAAACGATGTTACGCCGTGCATCCAAAGGACGGCGCCGAACAGCATCACAAAACCGGCCACTGCGCTGAACAATGGCCAGACCGATGGTGGCAGAATGTGATAATCGTGGTTTTTAGCGTGTGCCATCTGCGTCCCTCACCTAAAGGCGTTAGTTCGTGTTTGTATCAGCCTGCGCATCCAAGGCGGCATAGCCCTCGGGCAGGTCAATTTCGTAGAATGTATACGACAGAGTGATCGTATGAACATATTTCGCTTCCAGATCGTCAACCATTTCCGGGTCGACGAAGAATGAAACCGGCATCTGAACCCGTTCGCCGGGTTCAAGCACCTGCTCTTCAAAACAGAAACAGGCGATTTTCTGGAAGTATCCGCCCGCCGAATAGGGCGCGACATTATAAGACGCCTGCCCCGCGATCGGCCGGTCTGTGGGATTATACGCCTCATAGAAGGCCAGACCGGTCTCACCAATGCGCACTTCCATCTCGCGCTCGACCGGTTTGAACTCCCAGGCCATATCCTTGGCTTTGGAGGCGTCAAAGCGCACGGTCACGGTACGGTCCAGAATATCCTCAGGCGCTGCTTCGGCCACGCCGGTGGTGCCGCCAAAGCCCGTGACTCGGCAGAACCAGTCGTAAAACGGCACCGCCGCCCACGCGAGGCTGCCCATAAGAACAACCACACCCACGGTTTGCGCAACTGTCTTCTGCGGACCGGACAAAGCCATCAGTTTTGCACCTCCTGCACGGGTTGTCCCAGGCTCGTGCCCGAAACCTTTACAATCGTCAGGCCGAAAATGATCACGATAAAGGCGGCCAGTGTCAGGCCGACCCCAAGGTTGCGGCTAAAGCGACGCTCGTGCAACTCGTGGCTCTTGCGCAGGCTCATGACCAGCCTCCCAGCCCGTAAGGCTTCAACAAGGCTTCAACCAGAATCGCACCGAAATGCAGGAAGAGGTACAACAGCGACAATTTGAAAAAGCTGCGTTCAACCTTGAAATTGTCCGCCTCGGAATCGTCTTCGGTCCGGCGGGAAATCTGCCAAGCACCGCGCAGGAACAGGGCGTTCATCACCACGGCAACGGTCAGATAGACCGGGCCGCCAATGCCCGAAAATGCGGTGCCAACGGCCAGAAGCGCCAGCAGACCGGTATAGATCAGGATATGCCAGCGGGTTGCGCGACGCCCATGGGTCACGGTCAGCATCGGCACGCCCGCATCGTCGTAGTCCGAGCGCATGAACAGCGCCAGCGCCCAGAAATGCGGCGGCGTCCACATGAAGGTCAGGGCGAACATCAGCCATGGCTCAATCGACATAGATCCGGTTGCAGCCACCCATCCGATGACCGGAGGAAATGCCCCTGCCGCACCGCCGATCACGATGTTCTGCGGCGTCGACCGCTTGAGCCACATCGTATAGATCACGACGTAGAAAAAGATGGTAAAGCCCAGAAAAGCCCCGGCAAACCAGTTGGTCGCCAAGCCAAGCATGATCACCGACAGACCCGACAGCGCCAGCCCAAGCGAAAGCGCCTCGCCTTCCTGTACCTTGCCGGCTGGAATCGGACGGTTCTTGGTGCGTTTCATAACGCGGTCGATATCCGCATCCCACCACATGTTCAGGGCACCAGACGCCCCTCCGCCGATGGCGATGAACAGGATGGCGCAAAAGCCCACAACAGGATGCACCGGCACCGGTGCAGCCAGCAGGCCCACCAGCGCGGTGAACACGACCAATGACATCACCCGAGGCTTCAGCAGGGCGAAATAATCGCCAAAGCTGGCCTCGTCCGCGCGGGCCTGCGCAGAAACGGTGCTGGCGTTGATGCTTGCGTCGCTCATGTCGGGTCCTTTTGGGGCGAAAGCTGCGCGAAACCCGCGCAGCTAGCATGTTTGGAATTAGACCGAAACCGGCTTAGTTCGAGGCAACCTGATACGGCACAGGTTGACCGGCATACTCTTCCAGAGCGCCTTGCAGCCATTCGTCATAGGCTTCTTGGCTGACCACTTTGACGGTGATCGGCATGTAGGCATGGTCTTTGCCGCACAGCTCGGAACACTGGCCGAAATAGATACCTTCTTTGTCAGCCTGGAACCACAGCTCGGCCAGACGACCCGGAACACCGTCCTGCTTCACCCCGAATGAGGGGATCGTCCAGGAATGGATCACGTCCGATGCAGTGACCTGCATCACGATGACCTTGCCGACCGGCACAACAACGGCGGTATCGGTGGCCAGCAGCCATTCATCATCGCTGTAGCCCGCGTCCGCCAGCTTTGCCCGCATCGCGTCATCCAGCACGAACGGGGTCACGTCGGCATCCGCAGGGCGCGCGCCTTCGTCCAGCGTCGCCGGGTGACCCAGCAGGTAGCTGTCAAACGCGAAGTCGTGATCGACATATTCGTAGGTCCAGTACCACTGGTTTCCGACAACCTTGATGACAACGTCACCTTCCGGAATTTCCTGCTGTTTGAACAGAACCGGCAGCGAGAAAGCCCCGATGAACACCAGAATCAGGATTGGGCCCAGGGTCCAGGCGATCTCGACCGGGGTGTAGTGCGAAAAACGTGCCGGTGTGGGGTTGGCGCGCTGGTTGTAGCGCACAATGCAGTAAATCAGCAGACCCGCAACGAAAATACAGATTGCGGTGATGATCACCAGAATCATTCCGTCCAGTCGATGAATCCCGGTGGCCAGATCGGTGGCTGCGGGCTGAAAACCCATGCCGCCATCAACCGGTTTGCCAATGATCTCAAGTTCTTGAGCCATGGCGGGAAGGCTGGAGAGGGCTGTCATAAAGCCCGAAAGCATCAAAGCATTCTTCATGTTCTGTCCTGATCGTTTGATCTTTGCGTCCCTGGCGAAAAGGTGTGAATCGGTCGCACCTATCCCGTTGTCTTTGGCAGCGTTAAAAACCATATTCCGGAGGGTAGATAAAGCAAAATGCTTGCGTCAAACAGACGCTGTTTTTGATCTGGATCAAACTCGAAAGGTCCCAACTGATGCCCAACGACCCGTTTCGCCCGTTTGAAAGCGCCCTTCCCCGTGATGAGGCGCTTGCGGTTCTGCAGTCCGCCACTGCTGGTGCCGAGGACGGCGAACTGTTCGTCGAGCGCCGGAAATCCGAAGCGCTGGTCTTTGATGACGGGCGTTTGAAGACCGCATCCTACGACGCCTCCGAAGGATTCGGCCTGCGCGCAGTACAGGGCGAAGTGGCTGGCTATGCGCATTCCACGGATGTCTCGATCGGGGCGCTCAAGCGGGCGGCTGAAACCGCGCGGCTGGCGGTGGGCGATGGTGGCGGCACACTGGCCGAGGCACCACGCGCCACCAACACCCGCCTGTATACGGACGAAGATCCAATCGAATCTGCGGATTTCCCTGTCAAAATCGAAACGCTGCGCGAGATCGACGCCTTCGCCCGTGATCTGGACCCGCGCGTTGTGCAGGTCAGCGCAACAATCACAGCCGCAGTGCAAGAGGTCGAAATCCTGCGCCCCGACGGTGTCCATGTCCGCGATGTGCGGCCGATGACCCGTCTGAATATCTCGGTCATCGTCGAGCAGAATGGCCGCCGCGAAAGCGGCTCGGCAGGCGGTGGCGGACGCGTCGGTCTGGACGGGTTGATCGACCCCACCGATTGGCAGGACAAAGCGCGTGAGGCTCTGAGGATCGCTCTGGTCAATCTGGACGCCATCCCTGCCCCTGCGGGTGTGATGGAGGTCGCGCTTGGCCCCGGTTGGCCCGGTATCCTGCTGCACGAAGCTATTGGGCATGGGCTGGAAGGCGATTTCAACCGCAAGGGAAGCTCGGCCTTTGCCGGGCTGATGGGGCAGCAGATCGCCTCGAAAGGGGTGACCGTGGTGGATGACGGGACGATTGCAGACCGGCGCGGCTCGATCTCTGTCGATGACGAAGGCACGCCCAGTTCGCGCACCGTTCTGATCGAAGATGGCATCCTGACCGGCTATATGCAGGACCGCCAGAATGCGCGCCTGATGGGTGTTGCGCCCACCGGTAATGGGCGGCGTCAGAGCTATGCGCATAAACCCATGCCGCGGATGACCAACACCGTGATGCTGGGTGGCGATGCCGACCCGGCCGCGCTGGTTGCGGATATCAAGGATGGCATCTGGGCCGTGGGATTTGGCGGCGGTCAGGTCGACATCACCAACGGCAAATTCGTGTTTTCCTGCACCGAGGCGTATCGGGTCGAAAACGGCAAGATCGGTGCACCGGTCAAGGGCGCAACGCTGATCGGTGACGGGCCATCGGCGCTCAAACGTATCCGGGGTCTGGGAAATGACATGGCGCTTGATCCGGGCATGGGCACGTGTGGCAAAGACGGCCAATGGGTGCCTGTCGGTGTCGGCCAGCCAACGGTTCTGATGGACGGGCTAACGGTTGGCGGATCGGCGGCCTGACACAGAATCGGGTGCGATTAGGGTTAACCCAGCACCGCCATCCAGCGCGCATTGCACAACGCCCGGTTGAGGTGAGCCCTCAGCCGGGCGTTTTATTCTTTATTGTTTTCAGCCGCCTAAACGGATCTTCAGCTCATTTCAGGAAAATTATCCGAATAATTTGACGGGATTTACACGCTGTTAACCCCTGCAGCCGTAAACCAGTTCTGCAATCAGGCGGAGCGACGGATGACCGAAGAGCAGCATTCTTCCTATCACCCCACACTCCCACCCACCACGGAAGAGGATCGGTTTTCCTGGCTTCGTCTGTTGCGCTCTCGCAAGGTTGGTCCGGCGACATTTCGTCGGCTGATGCGGGAACATGGCTCAGCGCAGAACGCGCTGGCCGCGCTGCCTGAAATGGCACGCGCCGCCGGAATAAAAGGGTATGAAGTTTGCCCGCCCGGCGTGATTGAGGCGGAACTCAAGGCCGCAAAAGCCGCCAATGCGCGGCTTTTGTGCCTTGGGTCCGCTGAGTTTCCCGTGGCTTTGAATGATCTAAACGACGCGCCGCCTATGGTATGGGCCGTGGGCGATGTGTCGATCCTGCAAAAACCGTCCATCGCCATGGTCGGCGCGCGCAATTGTTCATCGCTCGGCGCGCGGATGGCGCGCGGATTGGCAAGCGATCTTGGGCAGCACGGCTACGTCATCGTTTCGGGGCTTGCCCGCGGCATCGACACCGCGGCGCATATGGCCGCACTGGAAACCGGGACGGTGGCGGTCATGGCCGGAGGGGTTGATGTCATTTACCCCGCCGAAAACACCGATCTGGCCCATGATATCGCCAAATCCGGCTTGCGCTTGTCGGAACAGCCGATGGGCGTCACCCCTCAGGCCCGGCATTTTCCGCGCCGCAACAGGATTATTTCGGGTTTGGCGCAGGCGGTGGTGGTGGTCGAAGCCGCTGCCAAATCCGGCAGCCTGATCACCGCGCGCGACGCGCTGGATCAGGGGCGAGAGGTTCTGGCCGTTCCCGGCCACCCGTTCGACGCCCGTGCCGCCGGGTGCAACCTGCTGATCCGCGACGGGGCGACCCTGATCCGCTCTGCCGACGATGTGATCGAAGCCCTGCCAAAGCGGCAAGCCGAAATGTTCACGCCGATCGAGCCGGAAACCCCGCCGGAACCCGTGCGCCCCTCTGGCTCGCTGCACCAGCAGATCCTGTCCTGCCTCGGACCTTCTCCTATCGCCGAAGACCAGCTGATCCGCGACGTCGCCGCCTCAGCCGGTGAGATCGGCCCGGCACTGGTCGATCTGGAGTTGGACGGCCGCATTCAACGCCAGCCGGGCGGGCTGCTGTCCTTGTCGGCCTGATCCGCACGCTACAGATTCCACCCCCTAGCGCTCTGAAATCGCCATGATTTTAGGGTTTGTAAAGGAACGCATTGACAATTCCCTCTTGCCCTACACATTTTGCACCATCATAGAAGGCGCCCAATTCGTCGAGCGAGGTTTCCCCTTAAATGCCTGTAGTTGTTGTAGAATCCCCTGCCAAGGCCAAGACAATCAATAAATACCTTGGCCCTGACTACACGGTTTTGGCGTCTTACGGCCACGTGAGGGACCTGCCTCCCAAGGACGGATCGGTCGATACCGAACACGAATTCGAGATGAAGTGGGAGGTTGGCAACGACAGCCGCAAGCATGTCAAAGCCATCGCCGACGCGCTCAAAGAAGACAACGCCCTGATCCTCGCCACCGACCCCGATCGTGAGGGCGAAGCGATCAGCTGGCACCTGCAAGAGGCGCTGACCAAACGCCGCTCGATCAAAAAGGATACGCCGGTCAGCCGCGTCACCTTCAACGCCATCACCAAGGACGCCGTGACCGAGGCGATGCAGAACCCGCGTCAAGTCGATATGCCTTTGGTTGAGGCTTATCTGGCCCGCCGTGCGCTGGACTATCTGGTGGGCTTCAACCTTTCGCCGGTCCTGTGGCGCAAGCTGCCCGGCGCGAAATCAGCCGGTCGCGTGCAATCGGTCTGCCTGCGCCTGATCGTTGAACGCGAGATGGAGATCGAGGCGTTCAAACCGGTTGAATACTGGTCGGTCAAAGCGCTGTTCGAAACTCCACGCGGCCAGACTTATGAGGCGCGTCTGGTCACCTTGGCCGGGAACAAGCTGGACAAGCATGACCTGAAAAACGCCACACAAGCCGAACTGGCCGTTCAGGCGATCACCAGCCGCGCGCTGAGCGTCACCTCGGTCGAGGCCAAACCCGCGGCGCGCAACCCGTCGGCCCCGTTCATGACGTCGACCTTGCAGCAAGAGGCCAGCCGCAAGTTCGGCATGGGCGCGCGCCACGCGATGCAGGTGGCCCAGCGGCTGTACGAGGCGGGCTACATCACTTACATGCGAACCGACGGCATCGATATGGCGCCCGAGGCCGTCGCTGCCGCGCGCGATGCGATTGCCGACCGGTACGGCGCGGAATATGTGCCCGACAGCCCGCGTATCTATAAGAACAAGGCCAAAAACGCGCAAGAAGCCCACGAGTGTATCCGCCCCACGGATATGGCCCGCGATGCCAGCGACCTGAAGGTTACGGATGAGGATCAGCGCAAGCTTTACGACCTGATCTGGAAGCGCACCATCGCCTGTCAGATGGCCGCCGCACGGCTGGAACGCACCACGGTCGAGATCGGCAGCGACGATGGTCAGGTTGGCCTGCGCGCCACCGGTCAGGTGGTGATGTTCGACGGGTTCATGCGCGTTTATGAGGAAGGCCGCGATGACGTGGCCGATGACGACGACAAACGCCTGCCGCAGATCATGCAAGGCGATCCGGCGCGGTTCGCCAAGACCTCTCTGAAGGATCAATTCACCAAGGCCACCAGCGACGACAAACAGGCGGTGCTGTCCGAGAATGAGGCCGTGCTGGCCTTGCAACACCACACCCAGCCGCCCCCGCGCTATACCGAGGCCACGCTGGTCAAACGGATGGAAGAGCTGGGGATCGGGCGCCCGTCCACCTATGCCTCGATCGTGACCACGATTCAGGACCGCGAATATGTGCGCAAGGACAAGAACCGGCTGATCCCCGAAGAAAAAGGCCGGATCGTCACGATCTTTTTGCTGAATTTCTTCCGGCAATATGTCGGCTATGAGTTCACCGCCAATCTGGAAGGCGAGTTGGACGATGTCAGCGCCGGTGAGCGTGACTACAAAGACCTGCTGGGCAAGTTCTGGCGCGATTTCTCAGCCGCGATTGGCGAGACCTCGGAACTGCGCATTTCCGAGGTGCTGGACAAGCTGGATGAGGCGCTTGCGCCTCAGTTGTACCCCCCGCGTGAGGATGGGTCCGACCCCCGCGTCTGCCCGAAATGCGGTGTGGGTCAGTTGCACCTGAAAACCTCGCGCACAGGCGGGTTTGTTGGCTGTGGCAACTATCCCGAATGCACCTATACCCGCCCCATCGCGGGCGAAGGTGCCGAGGGTGATGAGCGTCTGCTGGGCGAGGATGCGGGTGATGAGATCTGGTTGAAATCCGGCCGGTTTGGTCCCTATGTTCAGCGCGGCGAGCCGACGCCCGAGAACAAGAAGCCGCCCCGCGCGTCCCTGCCCCGTGGATGGAGCAAAGATGACATGGATCTGGACAAGGCGCTGACGCTGTTGTCGCTGCCCCGCCAGATCGGCGAACACCCCGAGGGCGGCATGATCAGCTCGAACTTTGGGCGGTTCGGGCCGTATATCATGCACCAGCTGCCCGAAGAGGCGAAACCCGTTTATGTCAACGTCAAAGACCCCAATGACGTCTTTGAAATCGGCATGAACCGCGCGGTTGAGATGCTGGCCGAAAAACGCGCCAATCCGGGGCGTGGGCGGCGGGCGGCGGCCAAGCCGCTCAAGGAACTGGGTGACCACCCCGACGGGGGCGCGATGCAGGTTCTGGACGGGCGCTATGGGCCTTATGTGAAATGGGAAAAGGTCAATGCGACCATCCCCAAAGACATCAAGCCCGAGGACGTGACGCAGGAAATGGCCATCGAGCTGGTCAACGAACGCGCCGCCAAGAAAGGCACCAAAAAGAAAGCCGCCCCCAAGAAAAAAGCGGCGGCCAAGAAAACAACCAAGAAGGCGGCCTCTTAGGTAGAAATACCACCACCCCGTTGGATTCGTTGACTTCCCCGTGACGTGGCGGCACAACCTGCCCATCACCATGTCATTGGGGGAGTTTTTTCATGAAAAAAGTCTATGCAAATGCGGCCGAGGCGCTGGATGGGCTGCTGCATGACGACATGTTCATCGCGGCAGGTGGATTTGGCCTCTGCGGTATACCGGAACTGCTGCTTGAGGCCATCAAGGATGCGGGCACGCAGAACCTGACCTTTGCGTCGAACAACGCGGGCGTCGACGATTTCGGCATCGGCATCCTGCTGCAGACCAAGCAGGTCAAGAAAATGATCAGCTCTTACGTAGGTGAGAACGCTGAATTCATGCGTCAGTATCTGGCCGGAGAGCTTGAGCTGGAGTTCAACCCACAAGGCACCCTGGCCGAGCGGATGCGCGCCGGTGGCGCCGGTATCCCCGGTTTCTATACCAAAACCGGCGTGGGCACCGTGATCGCCGAAGGCAAGGAACACAAGGACTTCAACGGCGAGACCTATATCATGGAGGAAGGCATCTTTGCCGACCTCGCCATCGTCAAGGCATGGAAGGCCGACGACACCGGCAATCTGGTGTTCCGCAAGACCGCCCGGAATTTCAACGTACCCGCCGCAACCTGCGGCAAGGTTTGCGTGGCCGAGGTTGAGGAAATCGTGCCCCGTGGTTCGCTGGACCCCGACGCGATCCACCTGCCCGGCATCTATGTGCACCGCATCATTCAGGGCAGCCACGAAAAGCGCATCGAACAGCGCACCACTCGTAAGAAGGAGGACGCATAATGCCTTGGGACCGCAATCAGATGGCCGCACGCGCGGCTGAGGAACTGGAAGACGGCATGTATGTGAACCTCGGCATCGGGATTCCGACGCTGGTGGCGAACTATGTGGGTGAAAAGGACATCACGCTGCAGTCCGAGAACGGCATGCTGGGCATGGGCCCCTTCCCGTTCGAAGGTGAGGAAGATCCAGACCTGATCAACGCAGGCAAGCAGACAATCACCGAGCTGTCCCGCACCGCCTATTTCGACAGCGCCACGTCCTTTGGTATGATCCGGGGCGGCAAGATCGCCGCCGCCGTGCTGGGCGCGATGGAGGTCGATGAAGAAGGCGATCTGGCCAACTGGATGATCCCCGGTGTGCTGGTCAAAGGCATGGGCGGCGCGATGGATCTGGTGGCCGGTGTGGGCCGTGTGATCGTTGTGATGGATCACACCAACAAGCACGGCAAATCCAAGCTGCTGAAGAAGTGCACCCTGCCTCTGACAGGCAAAAAGGTGGTCAACCGCGTGATCACCAACCTGGGTGTTCTTGATGTGGTTGAGGGCGGGCTCAAGATCGTCGAGATCGCCGCAGGCGTCACCGAAGATGAGATTCGCGCCGCGACGGAGGCCAATATCGTCAACTGAGCGCCTCTCAGGCTTTCAAAGGAAAAGGCCCGCCAGTTTCGGCGGGCCTTTTTCAATTGAGCGTCTGAAACACGCACCCGTCTGAAATCAACTCTGGCGGGGTTGAACAAAGCGCTTTGGCAATCTGAAAGGCGGCCAGAACTTTGGGCACATAGTCCCGCGTTTCCGCAAATGGGGGAACGCCACCATGTTTGCGCACCGACCCTTCGCCCGCGTTATACCCGGCCAGAACAATGATCGGGTCATTGCCGAATTCCTCCATCAGCCAGTTCAGGTATTTCACGCCACCGGAAATGTTCTGCGACGGATGAAAGCTGTCCTTTACGCCAAATCTACGGGCCGTGGCGGGCATCAACTGCATCAACCCCTGCGCCCCGGCTGAACTGACGGCGTCAACCCGGCCTGCCGATTCAACTGAAATGACCGCAAGAACAAGCGCGGGCGAAACTTCGGTGCCGACCGTCGAGCGCAGAATTTCGACCCCCTGTTTCTCGGCGATATTCTGCAGTGTCTGCAGACGTGGGGACGCCACATTAGTCGCCGCCAGGGCGTTGATGGCTTCGGGCAGACGCCCGGTGCTGGAATCGGCCAACGCGGGTGAGATTTTGTCCCAAAATGCTTTGTAGGAACCGACCGGTTTGCCCTTGGGGGTCGCCCCCGGAACACTGGGGGGGACAACCTTTGTGCGGGTGATGATCTCAGGCACTTCGATTTCTGCGCCAGTGCTTGGTGCAAAGGGCGCTGCTGCATGTTCCTCGGGCGAGATCTGCACGAGAGGTCTGGACCGAACGCCGGGCTTCGCCGCTTTTACACGTTTATATACACCGCGCGGTTCGACCTCGGTCGCTACGGCGGAGATCGGCACCGACATCATCGACGCCATAACGCCGACGCATGTGATTGCGAACCGGAGTTTCATTTTGCCTGCCTCGTGTTTTCGTCTTTTCAACAAGTTGAACCTCGAATCCCTTTGAAATGCCAGAAAAACACGTCGAATTGGGGCAATTTCGCCTCATTTGGCGTAATTTTGCACCGAGATCACAAGGCACCGCTGGGCAATGCAAGTTTTTATTTATTATTTTTCAGCATGTTAGCCGAAAAACTACCAAAAAGTTAAACTCTGGAGGAAAAAAATGCTGTTTGGCCCAATTCCTGCCATGCCTGACATGCAAACATAATGCCACACCGAGACGGTCGGGAGCGGACTGAGAGAGAAAGCTCTGTTAGACACCGAGGTTTGATTACTTTTTGATCCTTTAGGAGGGACGTACCATGATCAAGTTCATCAAGAACTTCCGCAAAGACGAAGACGGCGCCGTAACAGTTGACTGGGTTGTTCTGACCGCAGCCATCGTTGGCCTGGCCGCAGTTGCCTACACCCAGATCGGTAACGGCACCAAAGATATCGCTGACAACGTCGGCGCTGCTCTGACCTCCACTGCTGGTACTGCTGTCAGCAGCGTTCAGATCAACCCGCAGTAAATTTTACTGCTTGATCTGAAAATTATTTGGTGGGGCCTGGCTAATTTTGGCCGGGCCCCTCTTTTTATGCAACCACTTGCAAGCTGGCGGCTCCATGACACACATCTTCAAAGCGTTCCTGCAAAACGAAGACGGCGCTGTAACCGTCGACTGGGTTGTTCTGACAGCTGCTATTGTCGGGATTGCTGCAAGCATTTTCGTCTTCTTCGGCCAACCAGTAAAAGACTTCGACGCCAAAAACGGAGCTGCGATTCGCAGCATCGACGTGGCGGAGCAGATCACAATAACTTTCGACTAACCCGTCGCCGACTGATACATTTCCCAGCGTGCTGAAAAAGCGCCAGACGGAAAAAAACGGACATTGTCCCCCTTTTCGACACAATCTCCCTCTAATATCAGTCAATCATCGCGGTAACTCTATAGCGATCAAACAGAAACCAATAATATGAGGGGACGCGAATGCGTTTGGTATTTGGACTTGTCCTGATTCTCGGGGTAGCTTTGGCCGGGGGCGCCGTATACTTGGCGCGCGACTATATCGCACAGCACCAGGCCCAACTCGCCGCGGAACGTCAGGCCACACAGGATGCACTGGCAAACGTTAAATCGGTTCCAACTGTCGGAGTCATCGTGTCGAATCGCCCCATGAAATACGGTGAACGCATCATCGCCGAGGATGTTCGAATCGTGAACTGGCCCGAAGATGCAATCCCAGAAGGCACCTTCACCGACATGGCAGCATTGTTCCCCGAAGATGCCATTGGGGATCGTTATGTGCTGCGGACAATGGAAAAAGATGAAGCCCTGATGGAGGTGAAAGTCACCAATCCTGGGGAGGCCGCCGGCCTGACATCGCGTATCGCGGAAGGCAAACGCGCCTTTGCTATCAGCGTTGACGTTTCCTCTGGTGTGTCTGGATTTTTGCGTCCGGGCGACAATGTGGACGTATACTGGACAGGTTCGATTCGGGGCGACTTTGAGGGCGCTGGCGGCGAAATTACCCGTCTGATTCAGACGAACATCGAAATCATTGCCGTCGATCAGACCGCAGGCTCTGACCTGGCAGGAGCAACAATCGCACGCACCGTAACGGTAGCAGCAACTCCAGAAGAGATTGCAGCGCTGGCACAGGCGCAAAACACCGGACGGCTGTCGCTCGCTCTGGTCGGAGTGTTGGACAACACAGTTGCAAGCGCTGTCGAAGTAGACCAACGGAAACTGTTGGGACTCAAGGAAATTGCACCTGAACCAGTCCAAGCTGAAGAGCGTAAATGCTATACCAACATCCGTCGCGGAGCGGAAACCGTTCAAACGGAAATCCCCTGCACAAACTGACGTTAAATCAGAACGTTACAGTATCAAGCCGCGCCAATTGCGCGGCTTGTTTTTTTGGGGTTGTTGCGGATTGTCCACATAAGGAAAATTCCAGAAACCATTGATTATTGCAATAAATTCGTAATTCGCGCAGTGTTAGTGAGCATAGGGCATTAGACCTAAAACGAGGCGTGATCGGAGAGGCAGGTCACATGAAAATAACATCTTGGATTAGCGCAACCCTTCTGGGGTTGGCGCTTACAGTTGGTCCGGTCGGCCATACGGCTTGGGCTGAAACTTTGCGCGTGGTGAAAAACGGGACGGCCGAAACGCTGGACGTTCCCATGAACCGCGCAATTGTCGTTGAAAGCGAAGAACCCTTCGCCGAACTCAGCATTGCAAATGCGGGCATCGCGGATATTTCGTCGCTGTCGGATCGGACGATTTATGTATTGGGTAAGGCTCCGGGCCTGACCACGCTGACACTGTTTGATGCAACCGGTAGTTTGCTGGCAAACGTCCGCGTTCGCGTGTCCCCGGATGTGTCTGAATTCAAAGAGCGTCTGCGGCAGATTCTGCCGGGTGAGCCCATTGAAGTGCGCACAGCCAATGACGGCATCGTGCTTTCCGGTACGATTTCCAGCAGCGCAAAGATGGCGCGGGCACTTGAGCTGGCCGAACGGTATGCACCAGAACGCGTGTCTAACCTGATGTCGGTTGGCGGTGTTCAGCAGGTGATGCTGAAAGTGCGCTTTGCGGAAATGAACCGCTCGGTCGCGAAAAGTCTGACCGCGTCGCTCGGCTTTGGCGGCAGCGATGTAACCGGCGGTATCAATACGTTGAACAATGCCGGTGCTTTGGCCAACGCATTGAACAACAACATCCCGCTCCAGCAGACAAACACAGGTGCCATTCTTTTTGGCTTCGGCGCTGGGTCGACACAGGTTCGTCTGTTGCTTGAAGCTCTTGAATCCAAAGGACTTGCCCGCAGCCTGGCAGAGCCCAACCTATCTGCCCTTTCGGGGCAAGAGGCTGAGTTCCTAGCCGGTGGTCAGGTGCCGATTCCGGTTCCTGCAGATGACGGCAACATTGCCATCGAGTACCGTGCCTTTGGTGTTCAGGTTCTGTTTACACCCCGGGTGGTCGATGGAGATCTGATCAACCTCGAACTGGGTACATCGGTATCGAGCATTGATCCGAATTCCAGCTTCACAATTGCCGGCAACAACGTACCGACTTTCATCAGCCGCGATACAAAAACCACGGTTGAGTTGAGAGATGGCGAAAGCTTTGCGATTGCAGGTTTGATTCAGGACAACTTCACGGACCTGAACAGCCAGCTTCCCTGGATCGGTGATGTTCCAATTTTGGGTGCCCTGTTCCGCAGCGCGGAATACCAGCGTGATCAAAGCGAACTGGTGATCATCGTCACTGCGCATCTGGTCTCGCCGACACGCGGCGAAGCGCTGGCGCTGCCGACGGATCGGGTGAAACCACCCAGCGAATTCGATCTGTTCGTGAACGGTAAAACCGCTCGTACAACGCGTCCGGGTTCCGGCGCAGCCTCGGAAGTAGCCAAACAGGACTTTGGCAACTCTTACGGCTACGTTCTGGATTGATAGGAGGATAGGACCAATGCAGAAGTGGACATTACTTACACTGGGTCTTTCGGTTGCTGTCACCGCGTGTACACGTGAGGCCGGGTACGAGCTCGACCAGGGGGCTTTCGGGAATGCGACCCTGAACAACACCCAGGTGTTGAACGGCGAACTGACCTACGCCCAGATCCTGAGCCAGCGATTCGCGGCCGAAGTTCCGACGCAAATCAACTTTGCCTTCGACAGCGCTCAGCTGGATGAAACGGCACAGCGGGTTCTGTTGCGTCAAGCGGACTGGATCAAACAGTTCCCAGAGGCGCGGTTCCGTGTATTCGGCCATACCGACGCTGTTGGATCGACTGCCTATAACAGGGCACTGGGTCAGCGCCGCGCCAATGCGGCCGTCGCCTTCCTGACACGGCAGGGCATCTCGCGCTCGCGGCTTGAGGCCGTCGTGTCCTTTGGCAAATCGCAGCCTTTGATCGACACGCCGAACCGGGATCGTCGCAACCGCCGCACGGTGACTGAGGTTTCGGGCTTTGTTGATCGCGCGCCGCAATTGCTGGATGGCAAATACGCCGAGGTGATCTATCGCGAATATGTAGAAAGCGGTGAGCGCGACAGCTACATTGAGCGTGAAGATTCTTCCTCAGGTGAACAATAATCCCTAGGAAATGGGCGGCATCGTCGCCCATTTCCCTACAATTGGTTCTTTTGCGCCTAAATCTTGCCTAAGTTCCAAGCCAGTTTTTCAACAATTAGGTGTCTTGCGGCCGATCGTGGTCGCACCGGGGCAAAAGCGAACCAGTCAAAGCCATCAGGCTTACTGCGTTTGCCTGCACCTGCGATGAGGATTGTGTCTATGACGAGCGGATCGCCACGAAACGATGAAAATGCCATCCAGGCCTGTACCATCAGCCGCGATGTCCAGAATTTCGATCTGTTGATCGAGGACATGGAGGCCGCACTTGGCGAGCGATGGGGTGATCTGGGATTTGCCGAGGCTCTGGCGTTCTTCAGCCAGCCTGATGCCGAATCACTGGAATTCGTTGCTCTTGCGATTGACGGCGAAGACGAAGACAACCTGTCGCTGATGGGTGAGATCATCACCCGCGCCAAGGAAAAGCGGATCAAAGTTGTTCTGATCGCCGAGGATGTCACACCAGCTGCGCTGCACCAGCTATTGCGCAAAGGGGCGGATGAATTTGTCCCCTACCCTCTGCCCGAAGGTGAATTGCAGGAAGCTATCGCCCGGATGAACCAGCCCGATCCGGTGGCCGTTCAACAAGCTGCGCCGCTGACACAGGGCGAATCCAAGGAGGCTGCTCTTTTTGTCGTACACGGGCTGGCTGGCGGCGTAGGTTCGACCACAATGGCCGTGAACCTCGCCTGGGAACTGGCCACGGTATCCGACAAAGAGGCGCCGTCAGTGTGCCTGTTGGATCTGGACCTTCAATTCGGCACGGTTTCCACTTATTTGGACCTGCCGCGCCGCGAGACTGTGTTTGAGATGTTGTCCGACACCGCCTCGATGGACGAGGAAGTCTTCGCCACGGCGTTGCAGAGCTATGAAGACAAATTGCAGGTTCTGACCGCGCCCTCCGATATGGTGCCGCTGGACCTGATCACCCCTGAAGATATTGAGCGCGTGATCGACACGGCCCGCAGGCATTTCGATTATGTGGTTGTCGACATGCCGTCGACCCTTGTGCATTGGTCCGAGACCGTTTTGCAGGCCGCTCATGTCTATTTCGCGATGATCGAGCTAGATATGCGCTCGGCCCAGAATGCGCTGCGCCTGAAACGCGCGCTGCAGGCAGAGGAACTGCCGTTCAACAAGCTGCGGTTTGCCTTGAACCGCGCCCCCAAATTTACCGACCTGAATGGCAAAGG
The DNA here is from genome assembly GCF_056537125.1 of Ruegeria sp. CH10. NCBI lineage: Bacteria > Pseudomonadati > Pseudomonadota > Alphaproteobacteria > Rhodobacterales > Roseobacteraceae > Ruegeria > Ruegeria sp. CH10. Next base: position 606,790 of record NZ_JBQFQY010000002.1, read on the forward strand.
CCGGGTCAAACGTATGGGCGAGAGCCTGGGAATTTCGATTGATTTACAACTGCCCGATGGTGGCAAGCCGGTCATGCAGAGCGGCGACCACGGGCAACCATTGGCAAATGCGGCCGCTAAAAACCCGCTGCGTCGTGAAATCGCAAAACTTGCGAAATCTCTGCACAGCCTGGGCAGCAGCGACGCCGAAGCCGCGTAAAGAGTTTTAAAGGGAGAGAGCCGCCGTGTTTTCAAGATACAAGAAACAGTCTGAGGCGCAGCCGGTTCAAACCCCGGCCGCAGCACCCAAACCTGCGGCCCAACAAGCGCCCACTGCCAACGCTGTGGCGCGCCGACCCGCGCAGAAGAAAGCGGCCGAGCCGGTCGCGGCGGACAAAGACCGCAAACGCAAAGAACGCCTGGGCGAGATCAAGATCGAGCTTCACCGCGAATTGCTGGAAAACCTGAACCTCGCCGCGTTGGAAAATGCTGGCGAGTCCGAGTTGCGCTCGGAGATCAGCGCCATTTCCAACGAAATTCTCGAAGCGCGTAACATCGTTCTGAACCGCGAAGACCGCACGCAGCTGAACAAGGAATTGTATGACGAGGTCACGGGCCTAGGCCCGCTTGAAACCTTGCTGCAGGACGATACGGTCAACGATATTCTGGTGAATGGCCCTCAGCAGATTTTCGTAGAACGCGATGGTAAGCTGGAAATCAGCGACATCACGTTCAAAGACGAAAAACACCTGATGCGGATCATCGACAAGATCGTATCCGCGGTGGGTCGTCGTGTCGACGAATCCAATCCGTATGTTGACGCCCGTCTGGCAGATGGTTCGCGTTTCAACGCCATGGTTCCGCCGATTGCGGTGGACGGTTCGCTGGTTTCGATTCGTAAATTCAAAAAGGACAAGTTGGGCATTGACGATCTGGTCAATTTCGGCGCGTTCACCGAAGAAATGGCCGCTTATCTGCAGGCCGCTGTGTCCACCCGTCTGAACATCATCGTATCGGGCGGTACGGGTTCGGGTAAAACGACCACGCTGAACGCCCTGTCCAGCTTTATCGACGACGCCGAGCGCATCCTGACCATCGAGGATACGGCGGAACTTCAGCTGCAACAGACCCATGTGGGTCGGATGGAAAGCCGCCCACCCAACGTTGAAGGCAAAGGCGAAGTCAGCCCGCGCGACTGTCTGAAAAACGCCCTGCGTATGCGCCCTGACCGCATCATCGTGGGCGAGACGCGTGGCGCCGAGGTGATCGACATGTTGCAGGCCATGAACACCGGCCACGACGGTTCGATGACCACGATCCACGCCAACTCGGCCCGTGACGGGATCTCGCGTCTGGAAAACATGATCGCGATGGCTGGCATCGAAATGCCGATCAAAGCGGTCCGCAGCCAGATCTCAAGCGCTGTGAACCTGATCGTTCAGGCCAGCCGTCTGCAGGATGGTTCGCGTCGAATGACCTCGATCACTGAGATTACCGGGATGGAAGGCGACGTGATTTCGATGCAGGAAATCTTTAAATTCCAACGTGTTGGCCTGACCCCGGACAACAAGATCATCGGTCACTTTACGGCCACCGGCGTGCGCAGCCACTATTCCGAGCGCTTCCGCCTGTGGGGCTTTGACCTGCCTGCTTCGATCTACGAAGCAACGACAATGTAGTAGGAGATCTGATCATGCAATTGCCTATCGAGGCACTCATATATGTCGTGATCTTCGTCGCAGTGTTCGCTCTGGTCGAAGGCATCTACCTGGTTGCTTTCGGCAAATCCATCAGCCTGAACAGCAAGGTGAACCGCCGTCTGGACATGCTGGACAAGGGCGTCGGCCGCGAGCAGGTTCTGGAACAGCTGCGCAAGGAAATGCAGCAGCATATGAAGTCTCAGAGCATACCGCTCTATTCATTGCTGTCTGACAAGGCACAGAAAGCGGCGATTGCCTTCTCTCCACGGCAGCTGATCATGATTATGGTTCTGTTGTCCGGCTTCGCCTTTGTTGCGCTCACCATCGGCACGGCAACGGAAATGCTTTTGCGGATCGCGCTGTCGGTCGGCATTGGCGTCGGCGGTGTTTACACCTGGGTGAGCCGTAAGGCCAAAAAGCGTCTGTCCATGATGGAAGAGCAACTGCCAGATGCGGTTGAACTGATGGTACGCTCGCTACGCGTGGGCAACCCGTTTGTCTCCTCGGTCCAGATCGTCGCGAATGAGATTCAGGACCCACTGGGCACCGAATTCGGCATCATAGCTGACGAATGCGCCTATGGCCGTGACGTGGGCGAGGCGCTGAAAGACATGGCCGAACGTTTGGACATGCAGGATATGCGCTTTTTGTCGGTCGCCGTCGGCATTCAGCAACAATCTGGTGGTAACCTTGCAGAGATTCTAGCCGGTCTTGCCCAGGTGATCCGTGCCCGTTTCCGCCTGTTCCGCCGTGTAAAAGCAATCACAGCCGAGGCGCAGTGGTCCGGTAAATTCCTGTCCGGCTTCCCACTGTTCTGTCTGCTCTTCATTCTGGTAACAGACCCCACCTACTACGACGAGGTGCTGGATCACGCGCTGTTTATCCCTCTGTGTTTCTTTGTGGGCATCATGCTGACATTGAACCTGATCGTGATGCGTGTACTCACCAACATTAAGGTTTAAGGGTATCGAGATGGAATTTATCAACCAAATCAATGACCTGATTAAACAGCATTTAGGTGAGTTCGGACCACTGATCGTCATCGGCGTTCTGGGGCTGTTCCTGATCCTGATCGCGGTATCGCTGATGATGAATCAGCCCGAAGATCCGCTAAAAAAGCTGCAAAAGTCCAACGCGGCGCCGAAAAGCAACAAAAAATCCAAAAAGGACAAGTTGCGCACAACCGGTCGCAATGAGCAGCTGGAAAAGTTCGCGAACTTCCTTGAGCCGCAGAATGAAGAACAGCTGTCTGCAATGCAGCTCACTCTGCGTCAGGCGGGTTATCATTCGAAAGACGCTGTACGGTTTTTCCATTTTGCACAATTTGCATTGGGTATCGTGGGCATTTTGATCGGTGTGATGCTGGTGACTGTTTTGTCTGGTGGTGAGGAATTCACAGGAAGCCAGGTTGCAATCCGTGTTCTGATCCCAGCTGCAGCGGGCTATTTCCTTCCGCGTTATTGGATCACCCGTCGCGTCGCTGAACGGCATGAGGCCATCACTGCCGGCTTCCCCGATACGCTAGACCTGATGTTGGTCTGTGTCGAAGCGGGTCAGTCTCTGGATCAGGCAATTGTGCGTGTTGCTGGCGAGATGAAGGTCTCCTACCCGGATATCGCTCAGGAATTCGAAATCGTCGCGTATGAATTGAAAGCCGGTAAAGACAAAGACACGGTTCTGCGCGACTTTGGCACCCGATGCGGCGTGCAGGATGTCAGCTCGTTCGTGACGGTGATGATCCAGTCGGCGACCTTTGGTACCTCGATTGCCGAAGCACTTCGGGTTTATGCCAGCGAAATGCGTGACAAACGCGTGATGCGCGCCGAAGAGGCCGCGAACAAGTTGCCAACGAAGATGACACTTGCCACAATGATTCTGACGGTTCCGCCATTGCTGGTCATTCTGGTTGGCCCTTCGGCAAAAGGGATCGAAGACTTCGTCAATCAAGGTGGCTCTGGTTAACCACATGACACTCAGGCACAGGCGGCTCCCGTCCGGGATACCCCATATTGTAAAGGCCGCTGTGGTTTTCGCCATGGTGGCCTCTTGCACGGAAACAGGGCTGTCTAACGACCTCGAAGCCCCCGGCGTTGATCGAAACGGCCAAAGTGCTGATGAAATTGCGGTCGGTCATCGTTTAATGGCTGCCGGAGAGTATGAACTGGCTTTGAAATCCTACTCCCGAGCTGCCCTCGACCAGGGGCTGACACCGGAAATCCTCACATCGATGGGCACCGCCAATCTGGGCCTGGGGCGGTTGGGGCAGGCAGAACCCCTGTTGCGCCGCGCCGTCAAGGAAGATCCGGACTGGTCCGCGGCGTGGAACAATCTGGGTGTTTTGTTGATCGAGCAAGGCGAATTCCCCGAGGCTGCGCAGGTCTTTAAACGCGCCTATGCGCTGAACGATGGCGAAAGTGACGCAATTCGGGACAATCTGCGCTTAGCACTCGCAAAAATGGAAATTCCTGTTAATACTAAGGCAGAAAAGCAAGAATATACGCTGGAGCAGCAAGGCGACGGGCAATTCACGCTTCGCAAGCTCCCACAAGATGAGCAAGAGCAGTAAAGGACGCAAAAATGCGCCAACAATTCTTGATTGCACCAATGCTGGTGTGCGGGGTTATCCTGTCCGCATGCGAAAAAGAGACCGAGGATGAAAAGGTCGAACGGACCTTTCAGGAAGTCGACGTCATTGACGAAACCAACCTGAGCGAAGTCCTGTTGACTGCAGCCGACCCCAACGAAGCTGTAACATATTTCCAGGGCGCCGCGGCCAAGAACCCAGGTCGGATTGATCTGCAGCGGGGCTTGGCCATTTCCCTGACCCGCGCCAAACGCACCACCGAGGCTGCCGCGGCGTGGAAAAAGGTAACCACCATGTCGGGCGTGTCGAATATCGACCGGGTCGAATATGCCGATGCGCTGGTGCGGTCGGGAAACTGGAAACAGGCAAAGACCGTTCTGGACGCCATTCCCCCCACCTATGAAAGCTTCAAACGCTATCGTCTTGAGGCCGTGGTGGCGGACTCAAATCAGGATTGGAAACGGGCGGATCATTTCTATGAAACCGCCGTTGGCCTGACCACGCGCCCCGGCAGCGTGATGAACAACTGGGGTTATTCCAAACTGACCCGAGGCCAATATGCGGAAGCCGAACGTCTGTTTACTGATGCGATCCGTCAGGACAATTCCCTGTTCACCGCAAAGAACAACCTGGTTCTGGCGCGGGCGGCGCAGGGAAATTACAGCCTGCCGGTTGTTCCCATGTCTCAGGTCGAACGGGCGATGCTGTTGAACACCATGGCCATCTCAGCGGTCAAACAGGGGGATGTGGCCACGGCCAAGAACCTGTTCCGCGAGGCCATTGCTACCCATCCGCAGCATTATGACGAGGCCGTCCGCTCGCTCCGCGCGCTTGAGGAAGCCTGATACATGAACATCCCCGCGCAGGCCGCGACGTGGTTTCTGCCCTTCGTTGTGCCCATCTGCATCTATGTGGCCTATATTGATCTGCGCGACATGCGGATCAGGAACCACGCGGTCTATGCGGTTTTTGGGGTGTTCGTCATCGTCGGGCTGTTCCTTTTACCGCCCTGGTCGACCGAATGGTCCTCGGCCAGTTTGGGACCGGTGTCTATTTCCCTGCCCCCATATCTTTGGCAGATCCTGCATGTGATACCTGTTCTGTTTCTGGGCATACTGTTCAATGCGATCCGCGCGATGGGGGCCGGAGACGCCAAGTTTATGGCCGCCGCCTCACCCTTTGTCTGGCCGGGTGACTATTTTCTGATGATGATCATTCTGGCGTCGATGAACATGGCGGCCTGGATCAGTCACAGGCTGGCCCGCTCAACCGCACTGCGCAGTTTTGCACCTGAGTGGGAAAGCTGGAGCCGGGCCAAGCATATCCCGATGGGCCTGTCGCTGGGCGGCAGCCTGACGCTTTATCTTGTTCTTGGCACTGTTTACGGCTCGTAAACTATCACTAACCCGCCTCTTCCCTGCCTTGGTGCTGCCACAAAGCGCGGCCAAATTTTCAGCAAGTGACCCTTCCGGGGGTTTTTTGCGTGAAATTGTTAATGACGGGCGACGCTCATGAATATGTTGACGACTTCGGTTATGGCCCCCCCTGCCCCCAAGGGACTGGGCGAAATGAAACTGCCCATCGTGATGATGCGCGACATCATGTTGAAAACGATCTTTCGCAAGAACGTGGACACCGTGACCGAAATCGCAGCAGCCATCTGTCTGCCCGGATCAGTGACGCAAGAGCTGATCGACATGGCCCGCGAACAAAAACTGATCGAGGCCACAGGCACCCTGAACGCCAATAGCGGCAATGAAATGGGGTATCAGCTGACGGACGCAGGCAAGGCCCGCGCCTTGGACGCACTGAGCCAGTCGGAATATTTCGGCGCCATGCCCGTGCCGCTGGATGTGTACCGCGAACAGGTCAAACGCCAATCGATCCGCAACATTCAGGTGACCCGCGACCAACTGGTTGGCGCGATGGGTCACCTTGTTCTGCCCGACAGCCTTCTGGACCACCTGGGCCCCGCGGTCAGCGCCGGTCGATCGATCCTGATGTATGGCCCTCCGGGCAATGGTAAATCCTCGATCTCGAACGGTATTCGTGACGCCTTGGGCGATAATGTCTATGTTCCCTACGCCATCGAATATGCCGGTCAGGTGATCACCGTCTATGACCCTATCGTGCACACGGCGGTCGAGCAGGAAGCTGATGATCCCAACAGCCTGCGCCGCCGTAAACGGTTCGACACCCGCTATGTTCAGTGCGAACGCCCCACTGTTGTTACGGGTGGTGAACTGTCGCTGAGCATGCTGGACCTGGTCTACAACCCAACAGCGCGGACCTATCAGGCCCCTTTGCAGCTGAAATCGACAGGCGGCATCTTCATCGTGGACGACCTTGGACGTCAGGCCGAGCCACCGCAGGCGCTTATCAACCGCTGGATTGTTCCGCTGGAAGAAAAGAAGGATATTCTGGGTCTGCAATCGGGTGAAAAATTCGAAGTTCCGTTCGATACGCTGGTCATCTTCTCGACCAACTTCCACCCAAACGAGATTTTCGACCAAGCGGCCTTGCGCCGGATCTTCTTCAAGATCAAGATCGACGGCCCGAACCAGGAAAACTTCCTGAAGATCTTTGCCATGGTGGCCCGCAAACGCGGCATGCCTCTGGACGAGGCCGCGCTGGTGCACTTGCTGAAAGTCAAATATCCGACCATCAACAATGTCTACGCGAACTATCAGCCGATCTTCCTGATCGATCAGATGATCTCGATCTGCGAGTTCGAGGGCATCCCCTATCAGATGAGCCCTGACCTGATCGACCGCGCCTGGGCCAACATGTTCGTGCGCGAAGAAAAGATCGTACACTAACCCACTGTAATTCCGATGCCGGGACGGTAGTCTGCGCCCATGACGCAGATTCCCGCCCGGATCACCGATTGGTTCACGGCCAAAGGCTGGTCCGTTCACCCGCATCAACAGGACATGTTCGACCGGGCCTTTGACCCGGCCACCCTGCTGATCGCGCCCACGGGGGGCGGCAAGACCATGGCCGGGTTCCTGCCAACCCTGGCCGAGTTGTCGGAAAGCGCGCCTGATGGGCTGCACACGATCTACGTCTCACCGCTCAAGGCGCTGGCTGCGGATATTCGCCGCAACCTGCGTGGACCTGCCGATGAGATCGGCCTGCCAATACGGATTGAGGACCGCACCGGCGACACGTCCGCCACGCAAAAGAAACGCCAGCGTGTCGACCCGCCTCATATCCTGCTGACCACGCCCGAAAGCCTGGCGCTGCTGACCTCATACGAGGACGCGCCGCGCATGTTTGCAGGCGTGCAGCGCGTAATCATTGATGAAATTCACGCGCTGGCCGAAAGCAAGCGCGGCGATCAGTTGATGCTGGCGCTGGCCCGGTTGCAATCGCTGTGCCCCACAATCCGCCGGGTCGGGCTATCGGCGACGGTCGAAGACCCCGACGCCATCGCGCGCTTTCTGGCGCGCCACCCGGACCCCTGTCAGATCATTCAGGCCGATCCCGGGCCCGACCCTGACATCCGCATGCTTGAGACACAGGAGATGCCCCCATGGTCCGGTGGTGGTGCAGCCTATTCCATCCCCGCCGTGCTGGACCAGATCAGGCAGCACAAAACCACGCTGATCTTTCACAACACCCGCGCACAGGCCGAGATTTTCTTTCACAACCTCTGGCTTGTCAACGAAGACGGCCTGCCCATCGGCATCCACCATGGCAGTCTGGACCGGCAACAGCGTGAGCGGGTCGAGGCCGCAATGATACGCGGCGACCTGCGCGCCATCGTCTGTACCGGCTCGTTGGATTTGGGCATCGATTGGGGCGACGTGGACCTTGTGATCCAGATCGGCGCGCCGAAGAACGTCAAGCGGCTGGTCCAGCGGATCGGGCGCGCCAACCACCGCTACAACGCGCCCTCCAAGGCCCTGCTGGTGCCCGCCAACCGGTTCGAAGTGGTGGAATGCGTCGCAGCGCTTGAGGCCGCCCGCGCGCATGATCTGGATGGCGAGCCGCGCGGCGCAGGCCCGCGCGATGTGCTTTGCCAGCATATCCTGATCGCCGCGGCAGCGGGCCCTTTCGATGCCGACACCCTGTTTGGGGAAATGACCGCCGCCGGACCCTATGCGCAGCTGAGCCGCGGCGCCTTTGACGCCTGTCTGGAGTTCTGCGCGACCGGAGGTTACGCCCTGCGCGCCTATGATCGCTGGCAGCGGCTGAAACAGCGCCCCGACGGGCAATGGCAGCTACGCGATCCCCGCGCGGCGCAGCGTATTCGTATGAACCTTGGCACCATACAGGATACCGACACGCTGAAAGTGCGCCTAAAACGCAATCGCGGCGGCAAACCTTTGGGTGAGGTTGAAGAGGCATTTGCCGCGTCGCTCACCCCCGGGGACACATTCCTGATCGGCGGCCAGATCGTACGCTATGAGGGGCTGCGCGAGATGACGGTCGAGGTCAGCCGCCGCGCGGATCGCAAACCCAAGGTCGCGACTTTTTCAGGCACGAAATTCGCCACTTCAACTCAGCTGAGCGACCGTATCCTGCGCATGTTCGCACAAGCAGACTGGCCGCAATTGCCGTCACATACTGCCGAGTGGCTGGCCCTGCAACGTGACCTTTCGCGTCTGCCGACACGCGACCGGCTGTTGATCGAAAGCTTCCCCAATGACGGGCGCGAGCATCTGTGTGTCTACGGCTTCGCTGGACGCAACGCGCAGCAGACGCTGGGCCTGTTGCTGACCAAACGGATGGAGGAAACCGGCTTGGCCCCGCTGGGATTTGTGGCCACCGACTATGCCACATTGATCTGGGGGCTCGACGCGGTGACCGACCCGCGCCCGCTGTTCCAGCCCGAGGCGCTGCGCGACGGGCTTGAGACTTGGCTGGCAGGAAACGCCGTGATGAAACGCACCTTTCGCGCCTCGGCCACCATCGCCGGGCTCATTGAGCGCAATACAGGCGGGCAACGCAAAAGCGGGCGGCAGGCGACGTTTTCGTCGGATATCCTGTATGACACGCTGCTGAAATATGACCCTGATCACCTTCTGATGCAGATCACGCGCGAAGAAGCGATGCGCGGGCTGGTCGATTTCGGTCGGATTGAAGAAATGCTTGCCCGGATCGACGACCGGATCGACCTGCTGCGACTGGACCGCGTCTCACCCCTTGCCGCCCCCTTGTTTCTTGAGGTCGGCAAAGTGCCGGTCAAAGGCGCAGCCGAGGAACGTCTGTTGGCCGAAGAAAGCGCGCGCCTGCTGCAAGCAGCTGGGCTTGCGCCCAGTTGATTGCTCTTGCAGAGCAGATCAAAACACGCAAAGAACGTATCATGAACGACGTCACTTTTACCTTTGCTGGGCAGACCCTCAGCGCGTTGGGGTCCGGGGCCTTGTGGTGGCCCGCGCAGCGCCTGCTCTGCGTCTCGGACCTGCATCTGGGTAAGTCTGAGCGGATCGCGCGGCGTGGCGGCCCAACCTTGCCGCCCTATGACAGCCGGGAAACGCTGACCCGTCTGGCTGCCGATATTGCCCACACCAGTCCTGACACGGTGATTTGCCTGGGTGACAGTTTCGACGACCTCGATGCCTCGGCCGCGCTGGACCCGGCTCAGAAACGGGACGTCACCGCCCTTCAAGCCGGCCGTCGCTGGATCTGGATTGAAGGCAACCACGATCCCGGCCCCATTGATCTGGGCGGGGCGCATCTGGCCGAATACAGTATTGGCCCCATTACCTTTCGCCACATCGCACAGAGCAAGGCACAGAGCGAAATCTCAGGTCATTACCATCCGAAAGTGCGCGTGACGGCGCGGGGGCGAAGTGTCACGCGCCCTGCGTTTCTGGTGGATCAAACACGGCTGATTCTGCCCGCTTACGGCACTTATACCGGTGGGCTACACAGTTCGGATGACGTGCTGAACGGCTTGATGGAGACGGAGGCGATGGCCATTCTGACAGGAGCGCAGCCCCGGATTTTTCCCATGCCACGCTGAATTCGCTTAGATCACCCCATCTTCTTCCAGCATGGGTTTGTATTTTCGGCTGACCGGAACCAGATCGCCGTTTCTGAGGCGCAAGAACGTCTTTCCGCCCTGCCGCTCAATCCCGACAATCGCCTCATCGACCACCCAATGTGACCGATGCGTGCAGTGCCCCACGATCGGGTCCATCTCGGCAATGGCATCCGTCAACCGCGAACGGACGGTGAATGTCCCTTCCGATGTAACGACGTCAACCTCGTGGTCACGCACGGTCAACCGATAGATCTGCCCCGCGAACGACTCCGGCAGGCGATTGCGCATTCGCGGTTCCGGGCGCAGGGGCTGAGGTGTTTGCCGTTCTGTCCGGCTGTGCCCCCCGACCAGAACAAGCCCTGTGGCAAACAGCGCGCCGTACGGGGCGACGGCAAAAATGTCAGGGGGTTGTTGCCCACCGTAGGTCATCAGCAAAAAAGACAGCAACCACAGCGGTGGCAAAAACAGCACCAGAATAATCAGACCCAACGCGCCGTCGCGCAGTGAAAAATGTGCATCCAGAAAGTAAATCTGCGTCAGCTTGCGGGCAACCCACGTCACGCCCAGCGCGAGGCCGACCACTCCGGCCCAGAACACCAGACGTTCGCCAAAACTGAGCGGTATAGCAGGAAAAGGTTGGAAAGCGCTCGCCAGAAGCGGCGGCAAAGCAATGGTGGCCAATGCCCTGCGAAGGGTGATTTCAGCCAGAACCGGTCTCAGCACAGTGTTCATGCCAACTCGTCATATTACCCCCAGGGTCCAGCCCACATCCCGAAGACACCCTGGCTTATTCCATAACTGGCTGGAATTGCTTGCTTATCACCGTTCTCGGAATATTCAAACCCTGCCCTTTTGAACTGAGTAACAGTTTTGTGAAACAAAAAGGGGCCGAAGGAGGTATCTCCTTCGACCCCAAAACCTGTTTGGTCTCCTAAAGGATCAGGCTGTCAGCCCCTCAGGTTCGGGCAGACCATTTGCCCGGCAGCAGGCGGTCAGAGTGTTGGCCAGCAGGCAAGCAATGGTCATCGGACCAACCCCGCCCGGAACCGGGGTGATCGCGCCTGCGCGCTCGGCTGCGCTGGCGTAGTCGACGTCACCGACCAGCTTGTTCTTGCCGTCGCGTTCAATGCGGTTGATGCCCACGTCGATCACGGTTGCACCTTCTTTGATCCAGTCGCCCGGCACCATCTCGGGGCGGCCCACGGCAGCGATAACGATGTCAGCGCGGCGGACAACGTCCGGCAGGTCCTTGGTGCGCGAATGCGCAATGGTCACGGTACAGCTGTCGCCCAGCAGCAGTTGCGCCATCGGCTTGCCCACGATGTTCGAACGGCCAATCACAACCGCGTCCATACCCGACAGCGAGCCGTGATAGTCACGCAGCATCATCAAACAGCCCAGCGGGGTGCAAGGCACCATCGACTTCTGACCGGTTCCCAGCAGGCCCACGTTCGAGATGTGGAAGCCATCAACATCCTTGGCCGGGTCGATCGAGTTGATCACCAGATCTTCGTTCAGATGCTTGGGCAGCGGCAGTTGCACCAGAATTCCATGAACAGCCGGATCGTTATTCAGCTTGTCGATCAGCGCCAGCAGGTCCTCTTCCGAGGTGTCAACGTCCAGCTTGTGCTCATACGAATTCATGCCGACCTCGACGGTCTGCTTGCCTTTCGAGCGGACATAGACCTGGCTTGCCGGGTCTTCACCCACCAGAACCACGGCCAGACCGGGCGTGATGCCGTTTTCTTCTTTCAGCTTTGCAACCTGATCGGCCACTTGCGCGCGCACTTTCGCCGCAAAGGCTTTGCCGTCGATAACCTGGGCTACCATCCTGTGATCCCTTCTTTCCAAAAACGGATCGGGCGCAAAGCGCCCGGGTGTTCAGTCGGGGCCGATCACGCCTTCTTCACGTGCAATCGACCAATCAATCAAAATGCGCCACAGTTTTTCGGCCAGATCAGGGTCCATGCCCAATTCGTCCGAGCTGTCACGCACACGCTGCACCACCTCTTCGACACGGTCCGGGATGCGGGCCGGCAGGCCCTCGCCGGGTTTCAGCTGCGAGGCGCGGTCGATGTAACCTGCGCGCGTCACCAACATCTCAATCAGTTGGCGGTCCAGCTTGTCGATCTGAACCCGCAATTCCTGCATCGATTGACAGTCTTGCGGCGGTGTCAGAGTGGGCATTGCGATCTCCTCATGGCCCGGGGATATCCCCGGACCACGAGATGTCCTATTCGGCGGCTTAGAACAAGCCCTCGATCTGACCTTCGTCGTTGAGACGGATTGTCTCAGCGGCGGGTTTGCGGGGCAGACCGGGCATGGTCATGATCTCACCGCAGACAACCACGATGAAACCGGCACCTGCGGACAGGCGGACCTCACGCACCGGAACCGAGTGGCCGGTGGGCGCGCCGCGCAGGGTCGGGTCGGTCGAGAACGAGTACTGGGTTTTCGCCATGCAGACCGGCAGGTTGCCATAGCCCGCGTCTTCCCACTCGCGCAGTTGGTTACGGATCTTGTTGTCGGCCAGAACCTCGTCAGCGCGGTAGATGCGCTTGGCGATTGTTTCGATTTTCTCGAACAGCGGCATGTCGTCGGGGTAGATCGGCGCGAAGTTCGCGGTGCCACCTTCAACGATTTCAACAACTTTCTCAGCCAGAGGCGCAGACCCTTCCGACCCCAGTTCCCAGTGACGCGACAGAACCGCTTCGACACCGTGCTCACCGCAATAGTCTTTGACGGCCTGAACTTCGGCGTCGGTATCGGTGACAAAGTGGTTGATGGCGACAACGACCGGCACACCAAAGGACTTCACGTTCTCGATGTGGCGACCCAGGTTGGCGCAGCCCGACTGAACGGCGTCGACGTTTTCGGCGCCCAGATCCGCCTTGGCAACACCACCGTTCATTTTCATCGCGCGCACGGTGGCAACCAGTACCACAGCCGACGGCGCGATACCTGCCTTGCGGCACTTGATGTTCATGAACTTTTCGGCACCCAGGTCGGCACCGAAACCTGCTTCGGTCACGACATAGTCAGCAACTTTGAGCGCGGTTTTGGTGGCAATGACCGAGTTACAGCCGTGTGCGATGTTGGCAAACGGGCCGCCATGGACGAAGGCCGGGTTGTTTTCCAGCGTCTGCACCAGGTTCGGCTGCATTGCGTCTTTCAGCAGAACGGTCATTGCGCCTTCGGCTTTGATGTCGCGGCAGTAAACCGGGGTCTTGTCGCGGCGGTAGGCCACGATGATGTCGCCCAGACGCTTTTCAAGGTCTTTCAGGTCGGTTGCCAGGCACAGGATCGCCATGACTTCGGACGCCACGGTGATGTCAAAGCCTGCTTCACGCGGGAAGCCGTTCGACACGCCACCCAGCGAAGCGGTGATCTGACGCAGAGCGCGGTCGTTCATATCGACCACACGACGCCATGCAACGCGGCGCACGTCGATTTCGGCTTCGTTGCCCCAGTAGATGTGGTTGTCGATCATGGCCGACAGCAGCGAGTGGGCCGAGGTGATGGCGTGGAAATCACCGGTGAAGTGCAGGTTCATTTCCTCCATCGGAACAACCTGTGCATAACCGCCACCTGCAGCGCCGCCCTTCATGCCGAAGTTCGGGCCAAGCGAGGCTTCGCGGATACAGATCATCGCGTTCTTGCCGATGCGGTTCAGACCGTCGCCCAGACCCACGGTGGTGGTGGTCTTGCCTTCACCCGCCGGGGTCGGGTTGATCGCCGTCACCAGGATCAGTTTGCCGTCTTCGCGGTCCTGAACCGAGTTGATGAAGTCCTGGCTCACCTTCGCTTTGTCGTGGCCATAGGGCAGCAGGTCGGCGGAGTCGATGCCGATTTTTGCGCCGATCTCCTGGATCGGTTTTTTGTTCGCTTCGCGGGCGATTTCGATGTCGGATTTATAGCTCATTGGGCAGGGTCCCTGATTGAATGCCGTGCAAAACCGACGCGGTGCGTCGGCGCTGGGCAATCCATACCGTTGTGCACCCAACAGGTGGCTATGGATTCCGACATAATTGTGCTGCGAAACGGCGCGGCGTCATTTACAGTGTGGCGTCACGTAACTTTGATCGTTTCCCATCGGAAATACTGTGTCTTAAGGTGCCCAGGCGCGCTGATCCGGAACAAACAGGGTCATCAGGTCACCCAGCCTCAACGTTCCGGGGCGTTCGACCCATGCGGTCACGCCGCGACGCCCCTGTGCGGCGGGTTTGAACTTGGCCCCATGACCGGGGTGTTCGCCCTCAATCTCGCGCCCCGGGATCACGCAGGGGCGGTTTTCCATATCAATCGTGATGGTGACACCCCCCGGTCCCTGAAGCCGCGATGACGGGGGGACGTGGGTGAAATCAGGAATGCCGCGTAGCATGATGCTGACGCCCAGCGGCGATGGATCAAGGGATTCCAGCCCCATCTCTTGCGCGGTCGCTGCAACCTCTTCGACCGACAAAACTGACAATTGCCGCACGTTGCGAATTTCAGTGCCCTGCGGATAGAGGTTTTTCATCCGCACACAGGATGGACGGGTTTCCCCTTCGTGACGCGCGCCGCGATCACCGCCAAAGCCCAGTTCCAATGCGTCCACAGCCTTGGCGCGAATCGAGTCATCTGCGGGCACATGGCCCAGCCAGACAACTTCACCCTTGAATTCGGTTTCACGCATTACCGGCATGGCAGGCCCTTTCATCGCTTGGATTCCACCCGCAATAGAAGTCACCCATCCCGGAAAGAAAAGAAAAAAGACCCGGGACTGTGCCCGGGTCTGATCTGGTTAAGCCGAAGGTTCCGGCTCCATCCCGCCTTCGGGCGGAGACTTCTTGGCCTTTGTCTTTGGAATGGCGGTGACGCTGGGTGCGTTGCCTTCGTCAGGCTTGTCACTTTCGTCGTCGTCCTCTGACGGAGATTCGCCGTTCATGACGCGCTTGATCTCGTCGCCTGTCAGGGTCTCATATTCCAGCAGGCCCTGCGCCAGACGCTCCCATTCCTCGTTCTTGTCGGTCAGGATTTTGTGGGCGCGCTCGTATCCTTGCTGGATGAGGCGCTTCACCTCTTCCTCGATCAGCTCTTTGGTATGGGCCGAGACCGAGAATCCGGCGGTGTTACCCTGATAGCCTTCATGCGCCTCGGCATAGTCGATATTGCCGACCTTGTCGGACATGCCCCAGCGCATCACCATGGCGCGCGCCAGCTGGCTGGCCTGCATGATATCACCCGCGGGACCGTTCGACACATGGTCTTCACCGTATTTGATGACCTCGGCCGCCTTACCGGCCATGGTCATGGCCAGCTTCTGCTCACACTCATCGCGGTGATAGTTCAGGCGATCCATTTCCGGCAGTGACACAACCATACCCAGCGCGCCACCGCGCGGGATGATCGTCGCCTTGTAAACCGGATCGCACAGCGGCAGCTCCAGGCCGACCACAGCGTGGCCCGCCTCGTGGTAGGCGGTCTTTTCCTTTTGATCCTGGGTCAGCACCATGCTGCGGCGCTCGGCGCCCATCATCACCTTGTCTTTGGCGTTCTCAAAGTCTTCCATGGTGACAAAGCGACGGCCAACACGCGCGGCCATCAGCGCGGCCTCGTTCACGAGGTTCGCCAGATCAGCACCCGAGAAGCCCGGCGTACCCCGCGCAATGATGCGCAGATCGACATCGGGGCCCAGAGGCGTCTTGCGCGCGTGCACGCCCAAAATCTTCTCACGCCCTTTGATGTCAGGGTTGCCAACGGTCACGTTCCGGTCAAAGCGGCCCGGACGCAGCAGCGCAGGGTCCAGAACGTCCTTGCGGTTGGTGGCCGCCAGAATGATCACGCCTTCATTCGCTTCGAACCCATCCATTTCAACCAGCAATTGGTTGAGCGTCTGTTCGCGCTCATCATTACCGCCGCCGTAACCGGCACCACGATGGCGGCCCACGGCGTCAATCTCATCGATGAACACAATACAGGGCGCGTTCTTCTTGGCCTGTTCGAACATGTCGCGGACACGGGATGCACCGACACCGACGAACATTTCAACAAAATCCGAGCCCGAGATGGTGAAGAACGGCACACCCGCCTCACCCGCAATAGCGCGGGCCAGCAGCGTTTTACCTGTACCCGGAGGGCCAACCAGCAGCGCGCCCTTGGGAATCTTGCCGCCGAGGCGCGAGAATTTCTGCGGGTTGCGCAGGAATTCAACGATCTCTTCCAGCTCTTCTTTTGCCTCATCAATGCCGGCAACATCATCAAAGGTCACGCGTCCATGCTTTTCGGTCAGCATCTTGGCCTTGGACTTGCCAAAACCCATCGCGCCGCCTTTGCCACCGCCCTGCATCCGGTTCATGAAATAGACCCAGACACCGATCAGCAGCAGGAAGGGCAGCAACGTGATCAGGAAGGATTGAAAGCCCGATTGCTGTTGCTTGACCGCCTGAACGGGGATGTTTTCGTCAATCAGCAGCTTGGTCACCTCGGCATCGCCGGGTTTGATGGTCACATAGTTCGCGCCGCTTTGCGTGGTATAGCGAATCTGCTCGCCATCCAGCGTCACGCTCTTGACCTCACCGCCCTGAACGGCGCTGACAAAATCGGAATAGGTTCTTTCGTTGCTCTGAAGTGTTCCACCCTGTCCGCTGAAGAAGTTGAACAGTGCAAGGATCAGCAAAAACAGAACGACCCAGAAGGCGATGTTACGAGCGTTGCCCAAGGAAAATCTCCCAAAAGATTTCGGCAGGTGGGGGTCTGCCGGGTTGCTCCTTAAAATAGAGATGATTCAAGCAGGTTCAATGCGATAAAAGAGAAGAGTAGAACTCGGGCCGGTGCGGCGCAAAATCTGCGCTCCAACCATTTGAAAAATCTGCCAGAGGGGCAGCTAACAAGTTTTCACCGTTCCAGACCGCCGGATGGGACAAAAGCGCCGCGCGCGGTTTGCCCAGGGCGCGCCAGTCCGGCAATTGCGACAAACCGTCCTGCCCCAGCGCCCGAACTTCGGCCCCGGGTGTTTGCGGGCCGGTCAGTACCCATCTGTTGTCCCACACAGCGTTTGGCGTGGCGATTTCGGCTGAAACTGCGTTTAGTTCCCTGCAAACCCACGCTTTATCGCGTTTCGGCACAATAGCGCAGCCTGCCAGGGTCAAGGGCTGTGCCGTATAAATGGCCTTAACGGCCTGATCCACGGCAGAGCCGCGCGGCGGATAGCCCGGCCCGGCAATCCACGCAATACTTCCAACGACCAACCGCCTCTGAATCTCGGCGGGAAGCCGTAAAAAACCAATTTGGTCAATGCAGATATCCCCGCCCTCGACACGCAGAACCGCGCGGGCGGCCTCCTGCGTATACTGGGCCAGTGCGTCACGCGCTTGTGCAAGATTTTTTGCCACGCGGGTCAAGGATTGTGCAGAAATGCCCAGTGTATCCAAGTCAGACAGCGCCTTGCGCGCTTTGATCCGGTCGAATGCAGGGTCGTGATTCGAAGGGTCTTCGCTCCAATCTGCGCCAGTGCCTTGCAGGTAATCGCGCAACTCCTGCCGGGTGATGGCCAGCATGGGGCGCAGCAGCGTGACGCCATCCTGATCCCGCGCCGGTGGCATCCCACAGAGGCCCGTAAGGCCAGAGGCCCGGCCCAGCCGCATCAGCAGCGTCTCGGCCTGATCATCGGCGGTATGACCCAAGGCGATGGCTGGAACATCGTGCCGCCGTGCCCAATCGGTCAGCAACCGGTACCGCGCCTGCCGGGCTTGGTCCTGCAGGTTGCCCGTGCCATCCCATCCCTGCCACAACAGCGTTTCATGCGGGATACCCAGTTGCGCAGCCTGCCCCGCAACTTGCCGCGCCTCATCATCGGCTTCGGGACGCAACCCATGATTCACGGTCGCCGCGAAAAGCCGGATGTCTTCGGTTTGCGCCAGATCGTGCAGCAGGTGCATCAGGGCAACCGAGTCCCCTCCGCCGGATACAGCGATTCCCAGACGCGGCGGCAGCCGATCGGGCAACCCCGCGCGCAGGTCTGATCGCAGAGTGTCCGTCTTGCTGGTCAAGAACAGCCCAGTGTCGCCATTTCCTGCGAGGCCGCCGATACCTTCGACGAGGCTGGGAAGCGAACGCTCACTTCGGAAAGGGTGATGCAGGCCTGATCGGTCTGCCCCAAACGCCCAAGGGCAGCGCCCAGTTCGAACAGGGCCTCGGGGGCAAATGTACCCTCAGAATCCCCGGTAAAGCTGGCCAGAAACGCCCGCGCGGCCTCACGCGTGTCGCCCAGACCTTCCAGAGCCTGACCGCGTTTCAGATGCGCCTCGGGCGCAAGCGGGCTGCCGGGATAGGACGTGTCGAACAGTGCAAACTGATCGGCTGCGGCTTGAAAATCACCTTCGGCCAACGCCAGCGAGGCCGCTTCGAAATCCGATTGCTCACCAATGGCCAACTCGCCCTGTTCCGTCACAGACGGAGCCGCCGGGGTGATGGGCGCAGCGGCGGTGATTTCCGTGTCCCCGCCCAGAGTGGATGTGGTACCCAGACTACCCAGATCACCGCCTTCCAGTTCGACCAGACGAAATTCCAGATCACCGATCCGGTTTGTGCCATCGGTCACGACATTCTGCACCCGCTGGTTCAATTGCTCGGTCTGACGCGTCAGGCGCTGCAACTCGGCCTCGATGGCGTCTACACGTTCCAGGATCGAGCTGCCGGACAGGTTCGGGGCCGGAGAGCCGGTGGTCGAAAACTCGCGCTTGAGGCGCTGTATTTCCACATGCAGCACCGTCAGTTCCTGACGAATATCCGCCAGCGTCTGCTGATCCTGCGCTTGTGCCACACCAACGGTCGCAACAACCGCGGCCAGAACCCATCCTGCAACTTTCATCGTCTTACCCCAAGGTTGAACCGGTCAGCACCGTTACCGCACGGCGGTTTTTGGCATAGCAGTCCTCGGTGCTGCAAATCTCAATCGGGCGCTCCTTGCCAAAACTGACGGTGGTCAGACGGTTGCCGGCAACCCCGCGCGAGATCAGGAATTCGCGGGCCGCATTCGCCCGGCGCGCGCCCAGTGCAAGGTTGTATTCGCGCGTGCCCTGTTCGTCCGCATGACCTTCGATGGTGGCCACATAGTCGGTGTTCGCCAGCAGCCAGTCGGCCTGTCCTTGCAGAACCTGCTGCGCCTGCGGGGTCAGGGTCGATTGATCCACCGCGAACAACACCCGGTCGCCGACAGTTTGCTGAAAATAGGCCGGTGAGCGCGGATCGCTGGGTGATCCCAACGCAAGTGCGCCATTGGCCCCGTTCGCGCCATTGCCAAAGCCGCCGCCCAGAGCGGACGGATCATTGTTGGTACATGCGGCCATCACGCTCAGCGTGCCCAAGGCCAGGATTTTGCCCAATACGTTCATTTCAGGTGCCTCGTTGTTTTATTGGTTTATTGCTGTCTCTCTAGCACAGTGCAGGTTTTTTGTGAACTTTTCCAACCCCCGCCCTGATCAATTCTGCAAAGGTCCCCAGGACGGATCGCTGCCGCCATCCGGGGTGCGTACCGGGCGTAGGTTCCGGCCCGAAATATCCACAGAATACAAGGTCGCCCGACCGCTTGCGCCCTGCGTTTCACGGGTGAACATGATCACGCGGCCATTGGGCGACCATGTGGGCCCTTCGTCCAGAAAGGACGAGGTCAGCAGGCGTTCCTCGCTGCCATCGGTGCGCATCACGCCGATATGGAACCGGCCCTTGTTCTGCTTTGTAAAGGCGATCAGATCCCCGCGCGGCGACCAGACAGGTGTTCCGTACCTGCCCGCGCCAAAGCTGATCCGGGTCGCCTCGCCCCCATTTGCGGGCATGATGTAAAGCTGCGGCGTGCCTGACCGGTCGCTTTCGAACACGATCTGCGAACCGTCGGGCGAATAGCTGGGCGCAGTTTCGATCGCCGGTGTATTGGTCAGCCGCACGCTTTGACCCGATGCCAGGTCCATTTTCCACAGGTCCGTGTTACCGCCCTGAATCAGCGAATAGACAATCGAACGGCCATCCGGTGAAAAGCGTGGCGAAAAGCTCATCGTGCCGCCTTGGGTGTTCAACTCGGTCTGACGCACGCGGTCCACGTCCAGAACGTAGATGCGCGGCTGTCCGGTTTCATAGCTGGTATAAAGCAGCCGGTCGCCAGTGGGCGAGAAACGCGGGGCCAGAACGATGGCCGAGCTGTCGGTCAGGAACTGAACATTCGCGCCGTCATAGTCCATGATCGCCAAGCGTTTCTGGCGCTGATCCTTGGGACCGCTTTCCGAGACAAAGGCCACGCGGCTGTCGAAATAAGGGCTTTCACCCGTGATCCGGGCATAGACCTGATCGGCCACCTTATGCGCCATGCGCCGCCACCCATCCGTGGTGCCCGCGAATTGCAGACCGTTGCCCAGTTCATCACTTGAAAACACATCCCAAACGCGGAAGCGCACAGTCAGGCGGTTTCCCGACACATTAACTGCCCCGGTAATGAGCGCATCCGCGTTGATCGCCTTCCAATCTGCGAACTGGACGGGCGACTCAAAGCTACTGACCTGACTGATGAAAGCGTCCGGAGAGATTTCGCGGAACAAGCCAGTTCCAGTCAAGTCAGCCGCGATCAAACGGGTAATATCCTGAGCGTATTGCGCAGCAGCCGGGTTGTCCGGAACAAAGCCTGGCACCGCAAAAGGCAGGGGTTCAATAATCCCTTCGTCCAACTCAAGCCGCAACACCCGGTCCTGCGCATAAAGCGGTGCTGCCAAAATCGTCAGGCCAAGCAACAGGCTGGTCAGAAATCTCATCATTTGATCCGCATCCTCTCGGGATTGAATGTAATCTCAACGTCCCGCCAATGCTCGTATTTATCCGCAGGCAGGGTGTAGCCTTTTGCACCACAGCGCAAAATCGCGCGTCTTGCGGCCTCAAAGGCTTGTTTTGCAGCTCCGGCGGACCCGCCCGAGCTTTCGATCATGCGCAGGCTGCCGCCCACGACTTTTCCATCGGGTGTCAGAGAAAACCCGACAACAACAACCGTTTGCAGCGCGTCTGTGGACAAAGAACCCACATTCCAGCATTGCGAAACCGCCAGACGCATCGCGTCTTTCTCACCGCTGGTCAAAGGCGGGCCTGACGGGGCTGCCGGTTCAGACAACGCCTCAGCCAGGGCATCATTGATCGCGGTTTCGTCGTTTTGCGCGGGTTCCGGAGGCGTTGGCTCCTGTTCTTCGGCCACTTCGGTCTGCGCCGGAGGAGTTGGCCGCTTGGGTCGCACCTGCGGGCGCGGCGAAGTGCGCGGGGCGTTCTCTTTGGCCTCTTCGGCTTCGGTCACGATCTCATCGGTTGCCTCGTCGGGCGCGGTCTGATCCTGCTGTTCCTGCTGGGTCTCGGCGCCCTCATCCAACGAGACGGCGGGTGTTTCCACCTCATCCGGGGTCGCTTCGGGCGGCGGCGGTGCGATCGGTTCCGGGGCGACCTTATCAGCGGGACGCGGTTGCGCCTCGGGGCCCGGTGGCACGGGCAGCACTTCGGTCACAGGCTCAGGCTGTTCCAGTGTCGGTGGTTCCTCGACGACTTCCGGCTCGGGTGGCTGCTCAACCGGGTCGGGCACCGGGTCCGGCTCTGGTTCAGGCGGCGTCACAACCTCGGGCGGAGTGACCTCTTCTTCGGTATTTTCAGGCGGGGCGCTTTCCGGCTCGGGCGTCTCGGGGGGTTGCAACGCAGCCGGGATCGGCACCTCGGGCGCATTGACCTGTGTAGTCATTGCGGCGAACTGCTCATCCGAAATCACCGAGACCTCCTGCACCGCCATAGGCAGGGGTTCGGACCGGAACGTACCGCCGAAAAAAGCCCATCCAATCAAAGTGACATGGGCAATTGCCGAGATCTTGGTGCCGGTATCCACCGTGCGGCCTCACTCTCCACCTTCGTCCAGGGCCGGGCCGCCGGTATCGGTGACCAGACCCACGTTGGAAAACCCGCCCGCATTCAGCGCGCCCATGACCTGCATGACCTGTGCGTAGGGAATCGCGCCATCCGCCCGCAGGAACACGCGGTCGCTGCTGCGTTCTGCCGCGATCGCCTGCAATTTTCCAATCAACTCTTCACGCACCACATCCGTGGTTTGGATTTGCACACGGCCATCTGCGGTCAGCGTTACCGTCAACGGTTCCTCATTGTCGCCGGGCAAAGCACTGGCAGCAGTTTTGGGCAGGTCCACCGGCACGCCGACGGTCAACAAAGGCGCCGCGACCATGAAGATGATCAGCAGCACCAGCATAACATCCACAAAGGGCGTCACGTTGATCTCGGCCATCGGCTGGGCACGCCCGCGACGCCGTCCACGTCTGCGCCCATTGCCACCGCCGTTCTGCTGAACCGCCGCGCCCATGTCAGCTGTCCAACTGGCGTGACAGAATGGTAGCGAATTCGTCGGCAAACGCCTCGTACCCGCCCACGATCCGGTCACTGTCGGCGCTGAGCTTGTTGTAGAAAATCACCGCCGGGATCGCAGCCAGCAGACCCAGGCCGGTGGCCAAAAGCGCCTCGGCAATGCCCGGAGCGACAACGGCCAGGTTCGTATTCTGCTGCTCGGCAATCTCGATGAACGCATTCATGATGCCCCAGACGGTGCCGAACAGGCCGATGAACGGCGCGGTTGAGCCCACAGTAGCCAGAATAGGCAACCCTTTTTGCAGCCCTTCGGCCTCTTTCGCGATGGCCACATCCATGGACCGGTCGATCCGCGCCGTGGCCCCGGCAATCAGCCCGCCATCGGTGCGGTGCGAGCGTCGCCATTCGATCATTCCAGCCGCAAAAATCTTTTCCGAACTGCCATCTGGCTGCGTGCCGATCTGTTCGAACAATTCATCCAACGGGTTGCCGGACCAGAAGCTTTCATCAAACACCTGCGCCTCGCGACGGGCCGCGCGGTAGTTGATCAGTTTCTGAATGATAATCGCCCAGGACCAGATTGATGCGCCAACCAGCATCAGCATCACCAGTTTGACGATAAATGTCGCGCGGGCATACAGCCCCCACATGGAGAAATCGATCTCCTGCGCCAGCGCCAGCGTTTCAGCTTCCATGAACCTGCTCTTTGTTTTGCCTGATGGCCATTCGTTTGGCCTTGTTTTGCCAAACGCTAACCCAGATGGTCGTGAAAAGCCAACACAACCACCCCAGCGCTGCAATTTGTTACAGCAATGCGCGAATCTCTGCCGGAAGCCGCACCGGCTTGCCCTGCGCATTCATGCACACGGCGGTCACGGTGGCGCGGAAAATCTCGGTCTCTCCCCGCTTTATCAGCTGACCCATGGTCAGCCGCACCCCCGAGCGGGACAGGAACCGGGTCTCGACAATCAGCTCATCATCAAACTTGGCCGTCGCCAGATAATCCGCCTCAATCCGGCGGATCACCCAGACGATCCCGTCATCGCGCATGGCGTTCTGATCATTTCCCAAACGTCGCACATAGTCTGACCGGGCCCGTTCGATGTATTTCAGGTAATTCGCGTGATAGACCACCCCGCCCATATCGGTGTCTTCATAAAAAACCCGAACCGGATAGATATGCGTGTCTTGCGCTTTGGGAGTGTCGGTCATGGTTACTCAGATCAATTTTCGGGTCAGCCTAGGGCTTTCTTTACAGATGCACATGCAATGACGCTCCTGCAATCCCGACGGTGGAACAATTTAACGTCTGCAGGTTGGCGAGTATCGAATTCCAAAGCATTGCCGACTAACCTGTTCATATTGGGACCAGACTGTAACAGGTGATTGAATGGCAGGATCGCGCCGGAACACAGGCAAATCTCTGCTTCCAATCCTGCAGGGCCTTCTGCCGATCGACCGATCCTCGGTCCCGACCGAGGTTCTGGCCGGGCTGACATTCGCCTGCCTCGCGATCCCCGAGGTCATGGGCTACACCAAAATCGCGGGCACCCCTGTGGTGACCGGACTTTACACGATCCTGATCCCGATGGCCTTGTTCGCAGTGTTCGGATCATCGCGGCATCTGGTCGTCGGGGCGGATTCTGCGACCGCCGCCATCACCGCCTCGGCCCTGGCGGGCATGGCCGTGTCGGGATCGTCGGAATATCTGGCGCTGGCCTCGCTGTTGGCCCTTATCGCCGCCGTGCTTTTGATCGCTGCCCGCTTAGTAGGCCTTGGGTTTCTGGCCGATTTCCTATCGCGCACCGTCCTTGTGGGATTTCTGACCGGCGTCGGCATTCAGGTGGCAACAGGCGAATTGCCCGGAATGCTGGGGATTGAGGGCGCAGGCCACGGCGCACTCGCCAAGCTCAGCGATGTTACTCAGAACGTCAGCAAGACACATTGGCCAACCGTATTGGTGTCCCTGTCTGTGTTGGCGGTTGTAGTCATCTGCAAGCAACTGTCCCCCAAGGTACCGGGCGCCCTGCTGGCCATTTTGGGCATTATCCTGTGCAGTTGGGCCTTCCAGTTTAGCGCCATAGGCATCGCGGTTTTGGGGCCCGTCTCGGGCGGCCTGCCCGCCTTGTCGATCCCCGATGTGACGTGGAGCTGGGCTTTGTTCAAACAACTCCTGCCCACGGCCCTTTCGATCTTCGTGGTGATCCTCGCCCAAAGCGCCGCCACCTCGCGCGCCTATGCTGCACGGTACGACGACAGGTTCAGCGAGAACACCGATCTGGTCGGGCTGGGCCTCGCCAATCTCGGCGCGGCCTTCAGCGGCACGTTCGTTGTCAACGGCAGCCCCACCAAGACCGAGATGGTCGCCAGCGCCGGGGGGCGCAGCCAGATCGCCCAACTGACAACCGTGGCCGTCGTCCTGATTGTAATCCTGTTTCTGACCGGGCCGCTGGCCTTCCTGCCCAACGCCGCCCTCTCTGCCGTGGTTTTCCTGATCGGGCTCAAGCTGATCGACCTCAAGGGTCTTGCCGCCATCTACCGACAAGCCCGGTCCGAGTTCTGGATTGCCATTGCCACCGCCGCCGTCGTGGTTCTGGTGGGCGTCGAACAAGGGATCATCTTCGCCATGGTCCTGTCCCTGATCGACCACACACGTCGGGGCTACCGGCCCAAAAACGCCGTCATCATCCGCAGCAGCGATGGCGGGTGGCACGCGGCCCCGATTGCGCAACCCGGCCAGGTCGAACCCGGGCTTATGATTTATCGCTTTTCTCACAGTCTCTACTACGCCAACGCGCAACGCCTGTCGGACGAGGTCACCGCATTGATCGACCAACCCAATCCGCCGCTGCGCTGGTTCTGCATCGAGGCGTCATCGATGGACGACATCGACTTTACCGCGGGCTACACACTGCGGCGCATTCACGACCAGCTAAAGGCGCGCGATATCCGGTTGGTTTTTCTTTTGACCGACCCGGGTGTTCGCAAAGAACTGGACCGCTACGGCATAACCAACCTTGTCGGACAGGACGCCTTTTTCGAAAACGGCAGCGACCTGATCACAGCCTTCCGCCAATCCAACGCCTAGGCGCTATTGCAACGGCTGCATCCGCGCAAACAGACGCAAGGCGTGCGAGGCATCCTGCGCTGCCCCCGGCAGAACCGGGTCATAGGCGGCGCGGATCAACTCAGCTATGTCAGGCCGCAACACCGTGGTCTCTCCGGCCACGGCCAAAGGTGATTGCGCGCGAAACGCGGTATCCGACCACAAAAGAATGGTCTGTACCACCTGACTCAATGCCAAAGTTTCGGCAGGTACCTTGGACAGCTCTGCGTCCATGCGCAGAAACACAAACGCAGCCCGGATCGCGCCGTCCTCTTCGAACCGGAACACGCGGTACTGATTGGCGTCTGCCGCCACCAAGCGATCCACCAAAGGCGCAAGGTCCGGGATCAGCCGGTCCAGATCGGGCACCTCCAGCAATTCCTGCCAGTCGCGGAAAAAGAAGACCATGCAATTTGCGCCCAATTCAGGGTCGGTTTCGGCCATCTTGTGCCCGGCCAGCGCCACCACAGCCTCGAACGCGCCTTTGACAGTGGTCAGAGTGTCATCCTCAACCCCAAAGACAATAGGCACGATCGGCCGCCCCCAACGGGCGAACAGAAACTCACCGCTTTCGCGCGTAAACAGCGCCTCGATCTCATCAGGTGTCACGCCCTGTACCTTCTTCTCGTTCCAAATACGGCCGCCGGAGGCTTAAAAAATATGGCACACCGCTTCAACCAAACAGATCGTTTTGCCCACGCGGAGCCGCCATTCCCAAATGCGTCCAAGCCTTCTGCGCCAACATGCGCCCGCGCGGGGTCCGCTGGATCAGCCCCTGCTGCAACAGATAAGGCTCAATCACCTCTTCCAGCGAATCCCGGCTTTCCGACAAGGCCGCCGACAGGGTCTCGATCCCAACAGGACCGCCCGCATAGTTCTCGGCAATCAGCGTCAGGTACCGCCGGTCCGCGCCGTCCAAGCCCAGATTGTCCACGCCCAAGCGGGTCAACGCCCCATCGGCCAACTCTCGGGTGATCCGCCCATCGCCCTCGACGATGGCGAAATCCACAACGCGGCGCAGCAGCCGTCCGGCAATCCGCGGGGTCCCACGAGACCGCCGGGCGATCTCGCGCGCACCCTCATCATCGGCAGGCGCGCCCAGTTTGCGGGCGTTCCGGGTGACGATCTCATGCAATTCATCCACCGTGTAGAATTGCAGCCGCGTGGGAATCCCAAACCGGTCGCGCAAAGGCGTGGTCAGCAGACCCATGCGCGTCGTCGCACCGACCAGCGTAAAGGGCTGCAGCTCAATCCGCACCGTCCGCGCCGCCGGGCCTTCGCCGATCACAAGGTCCAGCTCAAAATCCTCCATGGCCGGATACAGAACCTCTTCGACTGCGGGGTTCAGGCGGTGGATTTCATCGATGAACAGCACGTCGCGCGATTCCAGATTGGTCAGGATCGCCGCCAAATCCCCCGCCTTGGCCAAAACCGGCCCCGAGGTCATGCGGAAATTCACCCCCAGCTCGCGCGCCATGATCTGCGCCAGCGTCGTCTTCCCCAACCCCGGAGGGCCATGGAACAGCGTGTGATCCATCGCTTCGCCCCGCTGACGGGCCGACTGGATGAACACACGCAGGTTGGCGCGCGCCTCGGCCTGACCGATGAACTCATCCAGCCCCTGCGGGCGCAGAGCGCGGTCGTTATCCTCGGGCAAGGGGTCAGGGCGCAGGGTGGGATCGGCGTCGGTCATTCACTTAGCCTTTCGGTGCCAGCAGCTTGAGCGCCGCGCGGATCAGTTCGGCTTCACCTGCGTCCGGCAAGCTGGCAGCCGCTTCGGCCACGGCCGAGGCCGCCTCGGACGGGCCATAGCCCAGATTTGACAGCGCCGACAACGCACCAGCCGAAGCCGCCGCATTGCCCGATGGCGGTTTTGGTGCACGTTTGGGTGCGGACACAGGCTCGGCCAGTTCAACGACCTCAAGCTCTGATCCGTCCAGCGCCTCGGTCACAGTCCCGCCCATCGCCATCACTCCGGGCGCCTTGTCCTTGAGATCCAGCACAATGCGCTGCGCCGTCTTTGGCCCCACGCCCTTGGCGGCCTTGACCGCGCCCCAGTCACCCAGGGCAATTGCACGGCTGACCCCGTCCGGCCCCAGCGCAGACAGAATGGCCAGCGAAACCTTGGCCCCGACCCCTTGAACCGAACACAGCAGACGATGCCATTCCTTCTCGACCAGAGACAGGAACCCATACAGCTGCATCAGGTCTTCGCGCACGACCATGTCGGTGTAGATCGAGACCGCCTCACCCACACCCGGCAGCGCTGCCATGGTCCGGTCCGAGCAAAAGACGATATACCCAACCCCCCGTACATCGATCAGCACGTGATCCGCAGCGCGATAGTCCAGCCGCCCGGTGAGTTTTCCGATCATGCCCGCACCTCTTTTATCCGCGCCTGAGGCGCTGCACCGTAATAGGAATGGCAGATGGCAATGGCCAGCGCATCCGCCGCATCCGCGCCTTTGGGCTGACACCCCGGCAATTGCAGTTTGACCATATGCAGGACTTGCTCCTTTTCAGCATGTCCCACGCCGACGACGGTTTTCTTGACCCGGTTGGGCGCATATTCCCCTACCGGCAACCCGGCCTGCGCCAGCGTCAGCAACGCCACCCCCCGCGCCTGCCCCAGCTTGAGCGTCCCGGCCCCGTCCTTGTTCACAAAGGTCTGTTCAATGGCCGCCTGATCAGGGCAAAACTCCGCGATCACCTCGACAATCTGATTGTGCAGGGACAACAGCCGCTCGCCCAGATCGTCGCCATCTGACTTGCATAGCCCGTTGGCCACATGGCTCAGGCGGCTGCCATGCGATTCGATGACGCCCCATCCCAGGGTTCTAAGCCCCGGATCAATGCCCAAAATCCGCATATTGTGCCTCGCCCTGCTCGGGTTTTTGTGATCTTTCTTTCCGATTAGCACGAAGCGTGAACATTTTCCAACCGAATTGAACAAACGTCAGAAAACGACAGACCTATTCTCGCGGCGACAAAATGATCTGTTTGCGACTGCAGAAAGTCTGATTTCGACATGTTTTTGAACGAAAAATGGCCAATAAATTAGGCATTTTAACGGTTTTTTACCCATGCGAAAAACGCATGTGTCCTATGCGTTTTTCGCTCTTGCTTTGGCAAATCCGTATCACTAGATGCCGCTCAGATCGAAGGATCAGAAACGTAACACTAACCAGAAGGACATAGGATATGGCTGCACTGGACACCACCCGCATTACCACTGGCTCGTTCGGCCTTGTTAGCCGTATCGGCGCCGTCTTCGCATCGGTCGTGAATGCCGTTGTCGAATGGAATGACGCCCGCGTCACGCGCAATGTGCTGAATGGTCTGAGCGACCGCGAGCTGGAAGATATCGGCATGTGCCGCGGCGATATTGACGTCGTTGCAGACGGTGGTCGCTAAGGTTTAACCACCACTCACTTGCCCTGTTCTCCCTCGGGGCACGAAAAACGCCGCGCAGCCATGGTTGCGCGGCGTTTTTTTTGGAACTGTATTTTCAGTTACAGAAGAAACTTGTTGATCTGGGCCGCAAAAAACTCGGATGCCGGGTCGATTTGCATAACCCATGCGCCGGCTTTTTCAACGGCTGTGCCCTCTGCCAATGCATCGATGCGATATTGGTAGGATGTCGCGCCGAGGCTTGTCAGCAAAAAGGTCTTGAACGCAAACAAGCCAACAAGACACACCAGCAATGCCTTTACGGGCAAAGCAGATTTCACCCGCTGCGGTTTCATGACCACAAGCCCGTCTTTGCGCATGGTCGCACGATAGCCACGGCTGAGCTTTGCGTGTTTCTTGTTCAGGCGATGAACGCGCTGATTAAATTCAACATGTTTTGTCGTCATGGCAGCCTCCGAAAAACCGCCCCCCTTTTCCACAATTAGACGGTAGGTACATATTGCGACAAAAAAGAGGCAAGAATCCACGAAACTCCTGCAAATGGTCTAATTTTAGCCCTGTTTGCTTAAGATTAGCGTCGTCCATTCACCAATCTGGGTTTCTTTAGCCAAATTGAAGCCGTTTTGGAGATAAACCGAGACCACGTCTTGGGCCTGCTCATTGAGGATTCCCGACAGGATCGCATAGCCGCCTGCTCGCAGATTCGCTGCAATTTCGGGGGACAGGGTGACCAATGGACCTTTGAGAATATTGGCGAAAATCAGATCGTAGGGCGCATGGGATTGCAGGTCGGGATGATCGAATCCGGCGGCCTCGACACAGTGAACCTGACCCGCCATGCCGTTGGCTTTCAGGTTCGCGACAGCCACATCGACGGCCACTTGGTCGATGTCGCTGGCGATGATGTCACCGTCCCACACCCGCGCCGCCGCCATCGCAAGTACAGCGGTGCCGCAACCGATATCGGCCACTTTGGTCGCCGAAAACCCATCGTCCAGCAAATGATCCAGCGCCTTGAGGCATCCCAGCGTGGTGCCATGGTGCCCCGTTCCAAAGGCCATCGCGGCCTCGATCAACAGCGGGATGCGCCCATCGGGCAGTTTGTCCGCGTCATGGCTGCCGTAGACAAAGAACCGGCCAGCTTCAACCGGGGCCAGTTCGCGGCGCACATGAGCGACCCAATCGGTTTCGGGCAGTTCCGAGACGACAAAGGGCTTGGCCTCAAATGCAGCGGCCAGAACCGCCAGCGCGGTCTCATCAGGAGTTTCGGTAAAATAGCCGCCCACTTCCCACAGGCCCGAGCCGTCCTCGACCTCGAACACGCCAACGCCGGTGGGTTCGGGATCCAGACGCTCCATCGCTTCGCCCAGCCCTTCGGCGGCTTTCTTCCCGGTCAGGGTGGTCAGGGCAGTGAATGTGGGCATGGGGGCCTCCTGTCTCAGTTGAAACAGCGCCTAGGCCCATGAACGGGCAAGGTCAAGCGCTGGCTTATTCGGCAGGGGCAGGCGCGTATTTCGACAGGATGGTTTCATTGCCTGGTTCAGGATGACGCGGGATCAGCAGGGACAGCGCCAGCGACACCATCGCCATCGCAGCCGCCAACCCAAAGACCGCGCCGGGCGAGACGACCCATAGCAATCCAAGCAGAGCGGGCAGGAACACCGCAGCAATATGGTTGATGGTAAAGGCCACAGCAGCCGTGGGCGCGATATCCGCCGGGTCGGCAATTTTCTGGAAATAGGTCTTCAGCGCCAGCGCCAGTGCAAACAGCACATGGTCGATCACATAAAGGATCGCCGCCAGCACCACGCCCCAACCGAACCAGTAGATGCCACCATAGGCTGCGAAAACGATGGCCAGACCGGCATATTCAAAGATCAGCGTGCGGCGTTCCCCGAACACGGACACGGCTTTGCCCAGCATGGGCGCCGCAGCCATGTTGATCACAAGATTGATCAGATAAAGGCTGGTGAGCTCATGCACCTCGAACCCGAATTTCTCGACCATCATAAAGCCTGCGAAAACGACGAATATCTGCCGCCGCGCGCCCGCCATGAATTGCAACGCGTAATACAGCCAATAGCGTTTGCGCAGGATCAGTTTCTTGGTCTGCGGGGTCGGCGCGTTGAATTGCGGATAGGCCAGCAGACAGAACAGCGCCAACAGGGCCGTTACGCCGCCTGCCGCCATGAAGACGAAATTATAGGACAGGTCGAACCGATCCCATGTCAGCACGATCAGGCCATAAACCACAGCTGTCGCCGCCGAACCCATGGCCACCAGCCAGCCCAGCACCTGCGGCGCCCGATCCTTGGGCAACCACTGTAATTGCAGCGACTGGTTCACCGTTTCATAGTAGTGAAACCCGATTGAGCTGAACAAAGTAACAAACAGCAGCCCACCCAGACTGGGGAACCACGCCGTGACCGCAGTGGCGACCCCCAGCATCATCAGCGAGATCATGGCCAGAACCTGCTCGCGCACGAATATGATCACCGCAATCACGCCGACGGCCAGAAAACCCGGTATCTCACGCACCGTATGAAGCAGGCCGATATCCGCACCGTCGAAATTCGCCACCTCGATGACAAAGTTATTCAGCAGCGCGCTCCATGCGTTGAAGGCAATGGGCATGGTCAGCGCCATCACGAACAAGAGCGTGATGGGCCTGCGCCAGAACGGAAGGCTCTGCGCCTCGGAAAGCGGCATGGGTTTCAGCATGGGACCTGCTCTACGCCCATTTTCGCGATTTGACGAGAGGGTAGGCGCACAGCGGCTCTGCGCTGATGCAGGGTCAGTAGAAGCTCTGCGGGTCGATGTCCACGGTCAGACGGATATCGCCCTTCAGGCGCAGGGG
This sequence comes from Ruegeria sp. CH10, assembly GCF_056537125.1. NCBI lineage: Bacteria > Pseudomonadati > Pseudomonadota > Alphaproteobacteria > Rhodobacterales > Roseobacteraceae > Ruegeria > Ruegeria sp. CH10. Next base: position 638,788 of record NZ_JBQFQY010000002.1, read on the forward strand.
CGCGATCCAGCGGGCGATGGCGTCCTGAATCGGCGCGCCTTTGGGGGCTTTGACCAACAGGCGCACCCGATGCCGCCCCCGGATACGCGCGATCGGCGCAGGCGCGGGCCCAAAGACCTGCGCCCCAATTTCACGCAGGGTTGCATCGTTGCGCGCCATGGCGTTGCCGATGTCAAAGACCGGGCCAACCTCGGGGCCGGACAGCACGATCCCGGCCATCCGCCCGTACGGCGGCACGCCTGCCGCCTGACGCCCGGCGGCTTCGGCCTTCCAGAACCCTTCCTCATCGCCTGACAGGATGGCGCGGATCACGGGATGCTCGGGTTGAAAGGTCTGCAACAGCGCCTGCCCCGGCTTATCCGCCCGACCTGCGCGCCCCGCAACCTGCCGCATCAGTTGGAATGTCCGCTCGGCGGCCCTCAGGTCCGCACCGTGTAAGGAAAGGTCGGCATCAATCACCCCCACCAATGTCAGCTTGGGAAAGTTGTGCCCCTTGGCCACGAGTTGCGTGCCGATGACAATATCCGCATCGCCCTCGGCAATCTCTTCGATCTTGGCCTTCAATGCACGGGCTGAACCGAACAGATCGGAACTGAGCATCGCGATCTTGGCATCGGGGAAGGTCGCCTCAGCCTCTTCGGCCAACCGTTCGATCCCCGGCCCGACCGGGGCCAACTTGCCCTCGACCCCGCAGGACGGGCAGGTGTCCGGCATGGGCTTCGTCTCACCGCATTGATGGCACATCAAGCGCTTCAGAAACCGGTGTTCAACCATCCGCGCATCGCAATGGTCACACGCGATCTGTTCTCCGCAGGCCCGGCACAGCGTCACCGGAGCATACCCTCGACGGTTGATGAACAGCAGCGACTGTTCCCCGCGTTCAATCCGCTGCCGCACCGCCTGCCGCAGCGACGGAGAAATCCACGTCCCCGGCTGCATCTGCTCGGCGCGCATGTCGATTGGCTTCATCTCGGGCAATACTGCCGCCCCGAACCGGGCCGTCAGATCAAGCCGTTGATACTTCCCGGCCTCGGCATTCGCCCAGCTTTCCAGCGACGGCGTCGCACTGGCCAAAATCACCCGCGCCCCGCAGATTGACGACCGTAGCACCGCCATATCCCGCGCGCTGTAATGCACCCCGTCTTCCTGTTTGTACGAGGTGTCGTGTTCCTCATCGACGACAACCAAGCCCAGATCGCGGAACGGTAGGAACAAAGCGGACCGCGCCCCCACGACCAATTGCGCATCCCCCTGCCCGACCATCCGCCAGACCCGGCGACGTTCGGTCATGGTCGCGCCCGAATGCCACTCGGCCGGTCGCGCACCAAATCGTGCCTCGACCCGTGTCAGGAATTCGGCAGTCAGCGCGATCTCGGGCAGCAGAACCAGCGCCTGCCGCCCCATGCGCAGGGCTTCGGCGACCGCCTCAAGGTAAACCTCGGTCTTGCCCGAACCTGTCACACCTTTCAGCAGCGTTGTGCCATAGTCGCCCGTCCGCTGGCCCGCCTGTAGCCGCGCAACGGCGGTGGCCTGATCTTCGGTCAGCGCTTTCCCCGGCAGATCGGAATCAAGATGCGGATAGGGCAGATCGCGCGGGCTGTCCTCCTCGCGCACCGCGCCCTGTTTGACCAAGCCCTTCACGACCGAAGACGTCACCCCGGCCTGTTCCGCAAGTTCCTTCAACGTGAACGCCAAACCGCCATAGTCGCGCAGCACATCCAGCACGCGGGTCCGCGCATCCGTCATCCGGTCCGGTTCCGCGCCGCCCAAGCGATAGATTTTCCGCATTGACGGAGGATCGCCCAGCCCCGGCGCGCGGGTTGCCAGCCGCAGCATCGCAGGCATCGGCGTCAGCGTGTAATCGGCCACTTTGCCAAGAAACAACCGCATCTCTTCGCGCATCGGCGCGACCTCAAGTACCCGTATCACCGAGCGCGCCTTGGCCAGATCAAAGCCCCCCTGCCCCGGCCCCCAGACCACACCCAGAACCTTGCGCGGCCCCAAGGGCACCTCGACAAACGCGCCCAGGAAACACCCGCCCTCGGGCGCTTTGTAATCCAGCGTACGGTCCAGCGGCTGCGCAGTCAGCACCGCCACCAGTTCACCGTGGTCGAAATACTCCTGTACGCGCACCGCATATCCTTGGGTCGGGGGTTTCAGCATCGGTGTTATTGGGGTAAAGCCATCCGCGACCAAGGCCAACCCATCAAAGGACTGCCCTCATGAAATTCTTCGTAGACACAGCCGAGATCGACGCCATCGCCGAACTGAACGATCTGGGCATGGTGGACGGCGTCACCACCAACCCCTCGCTGATCCTGAAATCGGGCCGCGACATTCTGGAAGTCACCAAAGAGATCTGCGATCTGGTCGACGGCCCCGTCTCCGCCGAAGTGGTCGCGACCGAAGCTGATGACATGATCGCCGAAGGCCGCAAGCTGGCCCAGATCGCGCCCAACATCGCCGTCAAAGTGCCGCTGACCTGGGCGGGCCTGAAAACCTGCAAAACCCTGTCTGACGAAGGCCAGATGGTCAACGTGACCCTGTGTTTTTCAGCCAACCAGGCGCTGTTGGCCGCCAAAGCGGGCGCAACCTTCATCTCGCCCTTCATCGGGCGTCTGGACGATATCAACCTGGATGGCATGGAGCTCATCGCCGATATCCGCCAGATCTATGACAATTACGGGTTCGAGACCGAAATCCTCGCCGCCTCGATCCGCACCGTGAACCACGTGACCGACAGCGCACGCATCGGTGCCGACGTGATCACCGCCCCTCCGGGCGTGATCAAGAAACTGGCCGATCACCCGCTGACCGACAAAGGTCTGGAAACCTTCTTGGCCGACTGGGCCAAGACCGGTCAGAAAATCCTCTGATCTCTTGAGCGACCGCGCGGTGCCGTCAGGCGCCGCGCCCGGCCCAACAGCTAAATGCTGATCACTGATCAGTGTTTCGCTGGCGGGAGCTTTCCCGACACAGCCCCGTACGAAATCCACTTTTGCTTGCATTTTTCCCAAGGCAATTGCCGCGACCCGTGTTATAAGGCGGCCAACAAAAAAAGACGGACGGGACATGAGCAGCAACACCAAACTCAAGGACAATCTTCGCGCCGCGATTCTGGCCGAACCAGATGCCGTTCTGGACGACAAGGATCTGATGCTGGCGCTTGTCACCGCAAACGAACAGGCGCGCGGCGACAATGTCATCGACCTGCGCGGCATCGCCATGCAGCGGCTTGAGGCGCGGCTGGACCGGTTGGAAGACACCCACCGCTCGGTCATTGCGGCGGCCTATGAAAACCTTGCAGGCACCAACCAAGTTCACCGCGCCATCCTTAGGCTACTGGAACCGGTCGAGTTCGAGGAGTTTTTGCGCACGCTTGGCGGTGAGATCGCCGAGATCCTGCGTGTGGATCATATCACTCTGGTTCTGGAAACCACCGCTTTGCAGGAAGACCCGGCAATCGCAAAGCTGGGCGGCGTGCTGACGGTGGTCGAACCCGGAACCGTCGACGCCTATCTCAGCCAGGATCGCGGCGGCCCTGCCCGCGAGGTTGTTCTGCGCCCCGCAGTAAACCCCAGCCCGCGCATTTTCGGCCCCGAAGCCAACCAGTTCCGGTCCGAGGCCTGCCTGCGGCTGAACCTTGGCGAAGGTCGTTTGCCCGGCATGATCGTCATGGGGGCCAAGGACGCCAACCACTTTACGCCGCAACTGGGCACGGATCTGCTGTCCTTCTTTGCCGGCGTGTTCGAACGGTCTATGCGTCACTGGCTGTCATGAGCCTGATCTCCCCAGCCTGCCGCGATGCGTTGCAGCATTGGCTGGACAGTCTGGGGGCCTTGGGCGGACGATCCGAGAATACGCAAAACGCCTATCGCGGGGATGTCACAGAATTCCTGGCTTTCATGACCCTGCATTACAGCGAAAGGCAGGGGTTGGCCGCGCTGGCACGGATCACTGTGTCTGACATGCGCGCCTGGATGGCCGATCAGCGGGCCTCGGGCGTCGGTGCGCGGTCGCTGGCGCGCAAACTCTCAGCCGTCAAAAGCTTTTACCGCTGGCTGTCCGAACGCGAAGGGTTCGAACCCACCGCAGTTCTGTCGACGCGCGCGCCCAAATTCACCAAGAAACTGCCGAGACCTCTGGCAGAAGACGCCGCCCGCGCCATGATCGAAACGGTCGAGCTGCAATCGACCAGCGATTGGGTCTCGGCCCGCGACGTCGCAGTCGTCACGCTGCTTTATGGATGCGGTCTGCGTATTTCCGAGGCGCTGTCACTGACCGGCGCCGACGCCCCGTTGCCAAGCACGCTGCGGATCATTGGAAAAGGCAACAAAGAACGGATCGTACCCGTTCTACCTGCCGCACGCTCTGCCGTCGATCACTACCTGCAGCTCTGCCCACATCCGCAAGCCAACGACAAAGCTCTGTTTCGCGGGGTCCGCGGCGGCCCGTTGAATCCACGCGCCATCCAGGGGGTCATGGCCAAGGCCCGGATGCAGCTTGGCCTGCCTGCGACTGCAACGCCCCACGCCCTGCGCCACAGCTTTGCCACCCATCTGCTGTCTGCCGGCGGTGACCTGCGCGCCATTCAGGAGCTTTTGGGCCATGCTTCACTCTCCACGACACAGACCTACACGGCCGTGGACACCGCGCGGTTGATGGAGGTTTACAACCGCGCGCATCCCAAGGCCTAGTTACTCGATATTGAGCTTGATCGCCTTGTACCCGTAGGCATCACCTTCCTTCTCGCCAGCCACTGATCCGGCCACAGCACCACCGATCACACCGCCGACCAGAATACCCGCGCCGATCGCGTTGGCCTGACGGTTATCGGCCGACAGGTTGGCAGGTTTCACAGTCTTGGTGTGGGTCTTGTCATCCACCAGACAGTTTACCTCAATCGGCTGTGTCCCTTTGCCATAGCTGGGAAGGTTCACGATGCTCGGCGTGGTCACTTTGGCGTCAAACCCCTTACCGACCAGTTCACAGACAGCCGGAATGCTGGAGTTTCCGTCGCGGGAAACGCGCACACTGGTTGCACGGAACCCGACCACATCCTGCTCTGCCTGCTCCGAGGCGAAGTTGACATTCGCTGCATGATCTTTGGCTTTCAGGATTTTATCCGACTTTGTCGCACAGGCCGCGCAGGCCAGAGAAAGAACAATAGTCGAAAGTGGTGCAATTTTCATTTTAGATGTATTCCGTCGTTTTCTTCTTGATAGTTCAGCGCATAATTACTCAACCAAAGGCGAGCAATTCGATACTTCCCTCGCGTTAAAGGTTACTAAACGGATGCGACGGGAATATCACAGAATCTGAAACCACGCCTCATATTCTGCCCTAAGCGCATTTTGAAATGCTCAATCCCAAGCCACCCCACGGTTAGAACTGCCGCCTTGGCTTTTTGCTTTGCATCTGGTCAACGCATCGGTCATGACACACGCATGACACTTAGATTCAAAGCTCTTTCCGTTCACCTCTTCACTGCAACAGGCGCTGTGTTCGCGATGCTGGCCATGCTGGCCGCTGTCGAAGAAAAATGGAGCCTGATGTATCTGTGGCTGGTGGTGTCGTTCATCGTGGACGGCATCGATGGCCCCCTGGCGCGCCATTACCACGTGAAAAAGAACGCGCCGGAATTTGATGGCGTGTTGCTGGATCTGATCATCGACTATCTGACTTATGTGTTCATCCCGGCCTTTGCCCTGTTCAAATCGGGGCTGATGGATGGCTGGACTGGCTGGTTCGCGATTATCGTTATCACTTTCGCCAGCGCGATGTATTTCGCCGACACGCGTATGAAGACAAAGGACAACTCCTTTTCCGGGTTTCCTGGTTGTTGGAACATGTTCGTCATTGTGGTTTTCGCGCTGGAGCCGAATTTCTGGGTAATCCTGCTGCTGGTCTCATTGCTGTCGCTTGCAATGTTCCTGCCGCTGAAATTCGTGCACCCGGTGCGCACACAGCGCTGGCGCGCAATCACACTACCGATGGCCCTGGCCTGGACCTTTTTCGCGGGCTGGGCCGCATGGGTTGATTTCCATCCGGAAAGCTGGGCCCATTGGGGGCTGGTCATCACCAGCCTGTATCTGGTGTTCGCAGGAATTGCGCAGCAGATCATTCCGCAGCGCAAAAGCGCAGCTTACAGAACCTCCTGAACCTCGAACTCGGTCCCGTTATGGGTAAAGACATCGCCTTCCTGCAGCCCGACCATGGCCAAATAAATCGGGCTTTGGGTTGAGATGCCCATATAGGTCTTGCCATCCACATCAAAGCGGGTGGTCGAGACACAGACGACAAAGCGCCGGTTGTTGAATTTGACCACAGCCCCGGGTTGCACCGTTTTGGTGACACTGAAATCGGTGTTTTCAATTACATCAATCTTGGCGTGATGCGCATGAACCGGCGCATCAAAGGCCGCCGCCAGATCCGCATTCTCGCGCGAGGCGGCAATGTCATCCTTGTCATGGCCTTCCCGGTCATCCAGCTGAGAATCCTTTAGAAACGCATCGTAATGGGCTTGCGCGGTCGCCAACTCCTGTTCTTCCAAAGACATCAGTCGGTCAATGATAGCCTTTTTAGTTGTGGCCGGGTCTGTCTGAGCGGTCATGAAATCGGGTCCTTTGAATTCTCGATATGATACAAATTGGGCTTCGCACGCCGGGATTGCAATAGAATTCCAGACCTTAGATCAGCAAACCCGCCGCCCGTTCATGCCGCAACAGGGCCACCTTGGTTTCAATACCGCCGTCACCAGAGAACCCGCCCAGACCATTCGCTGCAAGCACGCGATGGCAGGGAATGATCACCGGAATGGGATTCGCGCCACAAGCCTGCCCGACTGGCTGGGGCGGCTGTCCCAACTCTTTGGCGATCTCTCCGTAGGTGCGCGTCTCACCCAACGGAATCGCAAACATCAGATCGCAGACCTGCCGCTGAAAATCTGACCCGGCCACGCGATACGGCAGGTCGAACCTGTCTAGCTGCCCCAGATCATAGGCTTGTAACTGAGCTGCAGCCTCTCGCAACAGGGGCGTGACGGGGCCATCATCCACCCCATTCCACACAAGGCGCGTGATGGCCCCGTCGGTCTCTTCGACTCCAAGTCGACCAAACTGAGTTTGCACGGCGATCGTAGGCATGGGCGCAGGTTTTCAGATCGCCCGGCCCTGCGCAACGAAAAACCCCCGGCGGTTGGGCCGGGGGTTTGATCTTAGCTCAGCGCCTCGTCGCAGCGTCCGCAGACGCCTTCGTGGGCGTGGCGGCCCACATCGGGAAGGATTTTCCAACACCGTTGGCACTTGTCGCCCTCGGCCTTTTCGAACACCACGGCTACGCCTTCGATTTCCGGCACGCGGAACGCCTCGGCCGGGGCTGGATCACCCGTTACGGTCAGGCCCGAGGTGATGCACATGTCATCTACATCAAAGGTCGATAGCAGATCGCGGGTTTCCTGATCTTCGACATAGACGATGGGCGCGGCCTCAAGGCTGGATCCGATGACCTTGTCCTGGCGCTGAACCTCCAGCGCGGCAGTCACCGCGCGGCGAACACGGCGGACCTTGGCCATCGCGGCTTCCATCGCTTCGTGACGCCAATTCGCAGGCGTGTCGGGGAAGTCCACCAGATGGACCGAGCTGTCATCACCGGGGAACCGCTCCAACCAGACTTCTTCCATGGTAAAGACCAGAACCGGGGCCAGCCATGTGGTCAGGCGGTGGAACAGGATGTCTAGCACGGTGCGCGCCGCGCGACGGCGCAGGCTGTCACCATCACAGTACAGCGCATCCTTGCGGACGTCGAAATAGAACGAGGACAGATCGACCGTGGCAAAAGTGAACACAGCGCTGAACACGCCCTGGAAATCGAACGCGGCATAGCCCTTGCGGACCTGTTCATCCAACTCGGCCAGACGGCTAAGGACCCAGCGTTCCAGACGCGGCATATCCTCGGGCGCAACCCGATCCGCCTCAGAGAAATCAGCCAGCGAACCCAGCATGAACCGCATCGTGTTGCGCAGACGGCGATAGCTGTCGGCGGTGCCTTTCAGGATTTCCGGCCCGATCCGCTGATCGGCGGTATAGTCGGTCTGGGCCACCCACAGGCGCAGAATGTCGGCGCCGTATTGCTTGACGACCTCTTCCGGCACAATGGTGTTGCCCAGCGATTTGGACATCTTGTTGCCCTTGGCATCCAGCGTAAAGCCGTGGGTCACAACGTTCCGATAGGGCGCACGGCCCTTGGTGCCGCAAGCTTGCAGCATCGACGAATGGAACCAACCGCGGTGCTGGTCGGTGCCTTCCATGTAGACGTCGGCGATGCCGTCTTCGGTGCCGTCCTCACGGTCGCGCAGAACGAAAGCGTGGGTCGAACCCGAGTCGAACCACACGTCCAGCACGTCGAACACCTGATCGTAGTCTTCCGGGTTGGCGATGCCGTCCAGGATCGCTTCTTTGAAGCCGTCTGTGTACCAGACATCCGCGCCGTCCTTCTCGAAAGCCGCCTTGATGCGGGCGTTGAGTTCTTCGTTGCGCAGCAGGTAATCCGCGTCGGTTGGCAAAGCCCCCTTCTTGGTAAAGCAGGTCAGCGGCACGCCCCAGGCGCGCTGGCGCGACAGAACCCAGTCCGGGCGGGCCTCGATCATGGAATACAGACGGTTGCGACCGGTCTGCGGCGTCCATTTCACCAGTTCATCAATCGATCGCAGGGCACGTTCGCGGATGGTGTCGCCCATCTGTCCCATGCCATCGTCCAGCTTACGGTCGACCGAGGCGAACCACTGCGGCGTGTTGCGATAGATGATCGGCGCTTTCGAGCGCCAGGAATGCGGATAGCTGTGCTTGATCTTACCGCGCGCCAGCAGCCCGCCGACCTCGACCAGCTTGTCGATGATCGCCTTGTTCGCGTCACCTTCACCGCCCTTGCGGGACAGGATGTATTTGCCGCCAAAGAACGGCAGATCAGCGCGGAAGCTACCATCGTCCATCACATTGTAGGTGATGACCTGCTCCAACATGCCCAGATCACGATAGAGTTCGAATTCTTCCATCCCGTGCGAGGGCGCGCAGTGAACGAAGCCAGTGCCTTCGGTGTCGGTCACGAATTCAGCCGCGCGGAAATCGCGGATGTCATCCCATTCGCCATTGCCACCCTCGGCCCCGGCCAGCGGGTGGGTCAGTTGGACGCTTTCCAACTCATCGGCGGTCACGTCGCGGACACGGGTCCACTGGTCGTCGTTCAAACGGGCGCGGCCTAGCACATCAGCAGCCAGATTGTCCGCCAGCAGGAATTTGTCGCCTACATTGGCCCAGCATTCCTCGGGCGCGCCGGTAACTTCGTAGAGGCCATACGCGATGTCCTTGCCATAGACGACCGCCTTGTTCGACGGCATGGTCCAAGGGGTCGTCGTCCAGATCACCACAAAAGCGTCATCCAGATCACCCGCATTCACCACCTTGAACTTCACCCAGATGGTGAAGCTTTCCTTGTCGTGATACTCGACCTCAGCCTCGGCCAAAGCGGTCTTTTCAACCGGCGACCACATCACGGGCTTGGACCCTTGATAGAGCGTGCCGTTCATCAGGAACTTCATGAACTCATCGGCGATCACGGCCTCGGCGTGATAGTCCATGGTGATGTAGGGATCGGCCCAGTTGCCAGTGATGCCCAGGCGCTTGAACTCGTCGCGCTGGATATCGATCCAGCCTTCGGCGAACTTGCGACATTCCTGACGGAAATCGACGACGTTCACTTCGTCCTTGTTCTTGCCCTTCTTGCGGTATTGCTCTTCGATCTTCCATTCGATCGGCAAGCCGTGGCAGTCCCAACCCGGCACGTAACGCGCGTCATGGCCCATCATCTGATGCGAGCGCACGATCATGTCCTTGATCGTCTTGTTCAGTGCGTGGCCGATATGCAGGTGACCGTTTGCATAGGGGGGACCATCGTGCAGGGTGAATGGCGTCCGACCCTTTTTCTCACGCAGGCGGTCATAGACGCCGATGGTCTCCCACCGTTCCAGCCATGCGGGTTCGCGTTTGGGCAGGCCAGCGCGCATGGGGAAATCGGTTTTGGGCAGGTTCAGCGTGTCTTTATAGTCAGGTGTCTGGGTGGTGTCGGCGCACATTTGGGGCGTCCTTTGGATGATCTTGTCGTCGTATGGATCGAAGCGGTCGGTGCGAAGTCTCAAACACCTTTGCCCGGCGTCTCAGAGGGTCAGAGCGCCGGGGATATAATTCGAATAATGATGGCCATCCGGTCATACATGGCCGCGCTTATAAGACGCCCGCTCTCAATGGTCCAGAGGTTCCGACCCATGCGGCGAATGGCGCAACTGCGCCCACCGGTTGAGCCACGCCAGACCGGCCAAAGCCAGCCCCAAGGCCAGCAGCGAGAACACACGGATGAGCCCGCCCAGCCCCGCGATGTCGATCAGGAACACCTTGGCCACGGCCAGCCCAATCACCGCCAGCCCCACCTTGCGCATCAGATCAGAGCGCCGCGCCAGCGACTGGTAGAACAGGGCCGCGCCGATCCCCAACAGGGCCATGGTATAAGTGTAAAGCTCGGGCTGGGTCACGCCGTTGCCTTCGAACATGCCATCCGCCCCTTGCCAGACATGGCGGATCATCAGCCCAAGCCACACGGTTGCCAAAGCCGCTGCCAGACCATAGCTGCTGCGCCTCAGCCACAGCGGCGTCGCATGGATACGCCAGACTGAAAAGCCGATAGCCAGTGCAGGCAGCAGATAGGCCACGACCAACGTGTTCACCACGGGCGGTCCCAAAACGGGTGGCGCGACCGTGCTGAGCAACGGGTTCGCCTCAACCAGCGCCAGAACCAGCCTAAAGAGGCCATGCCCTGCGAAAAACGCCATCAACCCATAACGGGCATAGTTCAGCTTGCCGCCAAGCTCAAACCGCTGCACCTGCGCGAATGCCAGCAGCAGCCAGATGATGGCCAGCAGACCCAGCCCCCAATGGCTGTTGGTTGCGGTGCCTTCACCGAAACTCTGCAACCAGCGCTCCAACAGCAGTGACGCCAGAATACCTCCGTTCGCCCAGGCCGCGCTTTCCAGCAGCAGGATGGCGACAGGGCGGTTCATCGACCGGATCAGCAGCCACGCAATCACGAAACCCACGGTCGCCGCGCCGTAGACCAGCGCCATCTCGACCACCGGGGCCGTGCTGGCCCAGGGCAACCCGGGGTTCAGCACAAGCCGCACGGTCACAGTGAACACACCGGTCCAGATGAACCAGCTGAGCGGCGGCAATGTGAACTTGCGGTCCAATGCAGCGGCAACAACGACCATGACCACAAAGGCAATCGTCAGCGCCGCTGAGCTGAGCACGATGACGCAGGCAAAGCTTAGGCAGGATAAGGCCGACAATGTCGCCAGAGACGCCCGCATCCGGTCATCTTGATCTACGCGGGCAAACCGTTCGGCAAAGGCGACCATCAACACACCCAGCGCAATTGCGTGCAAGGCCCAGGGGTATGCGCCGATTGTGTCTGCAGGATTCCAACCCACCTCAAGCGCGATGGCCAAGGCAGGCGCGTAAACTGCAGCGGCCCCGGCCCAGACAGATGCAAACCCGCGCGCCCGCATCGACCGCCACGCGGCAGCAACCGAGATCACCACACCCAATAGGGTCAGGAGTGTCACCACCCAGGGGTAATCGGCTTCGGCTGTTTCAGCATATGTTTCGACGAATTGACGCAGCGCGCTGCCATTGTCCAACCCGTGCACCAGAACGAACCAGATCAGGCCAAGCGCTGGCAACAGGGTTGCGTCCTGCAACGCCGTAGCCCGCCTGCCCCACAGCATCACCCCCAATGTCAGACCCGCCAGTAAGGCAACGCCCAGCCAGAACTCGGCCACGGAATCGGCCCAGTGTATCGCCAGAATAGCCGAGGACACAGCAACCGCGCCAAACCCAAGACGCGTTGGAAACTCGGGCCACGCACCGCCCTTTTTACGCGCGATGATCTGGCTGATCATTGGCCCGGCATGATCGGGCCAGATGCGCCTGTTGGGGATGGCAATGGCAATCACCGCCAGAGCGGTGACGCAGATCAGGTAATCCGGCTCGGTCACAGGTGAGGACAAGACCAGCAGCAAACAAGCAGAATAGGCCCCGAACAGCGTCAGAACCGACACCCACGCCCAGCGCCGCACTGTATCAATTCCCAAACCCAGCATGGCGATCACAAAGAAATACGCGTACAGCCAGCCTGGATCCTCTGAGGTGCCGCCAACCACAAACGGGGCGGAAAATGCGCCGATCAAACCGATGGCAGCCAATAACGGCCCGTGAAACCAGCCAAACACCAAGCCCACCAGGGCGATGATGACCATCGCGGCCAACGCCGCTTCGGGCCCGATCAGATCGTATAGCTGCCGCGCGGCCAGAATTCCGCCAAACAAGGTGACCAGGCCCGCGCCTGAGAAGACCGAGGGTAAATAGGCGGTCGCCGAGCTTTCGTCATCGCCGTATTTGCGGCGAATGACCTCTCCGGCCGCGATCAGGGCCACGCCAAACCCCAACGCCGCAAGCACACGCGCGGTTGGCGGCAAAAGGCCGTTTTCCACCCCATATTGCACCAGAAAAATCCCGGCCAGAGCCAGCGACAGCGCCGAGACCACATAGAACCAGTTTTCTCGCAGCCATTTCGTTAGTGTCGAAAGGCGGTCTTCGCGGAACACAATCGCAGCTGGCGGTGATGCCTCTGCCACAGGTTCCACCTTTTGCGGCCTGGACCACGGGGCGGGTTTTGCCGGTGCGTCCGGTTTTTCGGTCGTCTCGCGCGGTTTCGGGTATTCGGGAACACCGGGTGTTTCCAGAAGCTTCCCACCTGTCGCGCGGATTTTATGCTCTAGCTGCTCAACCCGGCGGCGCAAACGCAGGTGAGAAAAAATCAGTACGATGATGGCCACCGGTATGGCCAGCACGATCAATCCGACAAGGACAAGCAAGGATTCCAAAGGGAAACTCCGGGTGGTTGCCGCAACAGGCTATCCGAGCAGCGCAGTGTGCAACAGTCAGAAATCCCACAGGTTTCAGAGATATTCAAACCCAACCAATCGAAGGGCGCGCAATCATCAGCCAGATAATGATCAGCACCGCGGCAAAGGCAGGGAACCCGCACGCAAACCAAATGCGAAACAACCGGTGATAGGTTTTGGGAAGGGGATGGCCTAAATCAGCCGCCGCTTGCGCCAACGCCCGCAGGCGGAGCTGAATCCAGACCACCGGCAGCCAGAACAGCCCGGCCACAGCATAAAGCGCCAGTGAGGCCATCACCCATCCTTCGGTCAGGGACCATCCCAGCCTCCATGCCAGCAGCCCTCCGGTCACGGGCTGCAGAACAACTGCGGTGGTGGTGAAAAGCAGATCAGCCAGCACGACGATCCCCGCCGTTTGCGCAATGAATCGGGCATCCCCGGTGCGATGCGCCATCAGCATGAAAAACGCGATACCCGCGCCGGTGCCCAGCAGAACACAGGCTCCGATCACGTGCAGCCAGCGCAGGATCAGGTCCGGGTCCATCATCGGCTCTGCAACAGAGGCCACGCGACAAGCGACAAGGTCATCGCCGGCAAGATTTTGACCAACGGGCCCAACGGGTCCAGCCACAGGTCGGGGGTAGAGACACTTGCGGCCAGCACATAGAACAGCGCCACCGCAACCTGCGCCAAACACGCCCGCGCAGCCCAAGGTCGCCATAGGATCGCAAGACCCAGCGCAATATCGACGAAAGACCAGAATAGGACGCTGGCGACGGCCATCGCCATACTCCATCCCGCGCCTGTCAGGATCGCCGCTGCCTTGGAGATACCGATCAACCCGAGCAGGCCGGACAGCAGCCAGAACAGGCTGAGCACAGCGACAACAACCGGCATCAGCAAGGCCATTCGGGCCGCCAGACGATGTTCTCGTGCGCAGGTCAGACTGGCGTAAATCTGTGGTAAGCTGGCCAGCGAGCGGCCCATAGCCGCGCGATAGGGGTGTGGGTCGCCGATCACCCCGTCTGCCATCACCGTCATCGCGTTGCTGCGCAGGGGAGAACGCCACCCCAGATGCCCCAATACATCCGCTATGCGCGCAGTCAGGTCGGTGGCCCAGCCTGGCATGACAACAGTTTTTCGCGCAGGCGGGAATCCCATCCAGCGCCGCGTCTCGGACAGTACGTCAGACAGGGGGAACGGCGTCTCTTCGACCAGATCATAAGTGCCCTGCGGTAAGTCCTGTGCAACGGCTTCGGTCACTGCGCGGCACAGGTCCGGCATGCCGACGCATTGCACCGGGGTCTTTGGATGCGCGATGGGTTGCACCAAAGGGACGGCAGCCAGCATGCGCAGCAACGCCGTGCCGCCATAGTCAGATTGTCCGATCACCAAACCGGGCCGCAATATCCACAAAGGTGCACCACAGGCCCGCAGTGCCGCGTCACCCGCAGCCTTGGTGCGCATGAAATCGGTGTCAGCATCCGCTTCGACCCCAATGGCCGAGATCTGAACCACCGCGATCCCCTTGGCCGCGCAAGCAGCACCCAGCGCCGCAATCGCAGTATGATGCACGGCCTCAAGGTCATCCGCCGGGCCATCCTGCAAAGCACCGGCACAATTGACCACGCAGGCGATGCCTGTCAGCGGAACCTCCCAATCGCTGGGTTGCAAACACGACCGCAGATCGCCTGTCACCCGCCGAACGTCAGGCAGAACCTGCGCCCCAGTCTTGCCACTGCGGACAAAACCCGCGACACGCGCCCCTTCGCCCAGCAACGCGCGCGTCACCGCCGCGCCGATGAAACCGTAAGCCCCCAGAACAAGGATATTTTTATCCACAAGCCGCACTGATCGCTCAATCCGTAAACCCAATCCAGGTCAGCCTAGCCAATGAGGCGACAGTGACCAGCCTTATACGACCCGCTGCGACAATCTTGGCCGTCAGGGATGAAACAATGACCCCACCAGATAAGCGATCATCGCCGCTGCCCCACCGATCAGGAAAGTCTCGCACCCTGACCGCCACCAAGGGGAAAGGGACCAGCGGCTCTTGAAGGCTCCGATCGCAAAGAATACCGCCATGGTCATACAGGCCGATAAGGTAAAAGCCCGATCGAGACCGAACAGGAACGGCAACAACGGCACCATACCCGCGACAAGAAAGGCGATAAACGTCGCCATCGCGGCCTTAAACGGGTGCGGGTCAACACTGCCCAGCCCGTATTCACCTTCGATCATCAGGTTAATCCAGTTATCATGATTGGCGGTGATCGCATCCGTGGCCTCGTCCAGAACCCGACCCGACAGGCCCTTTTGCGCCAGAATCTCGCGCACCTCACGCCGTTCCCCATCGGGGTAAAGATCAATATGGCGTTCCTCGATGGCACGGATGCGGCGAATATTGTCCAGCTCGGCCTTGGTGCCCGAGTAATTCCCGGCCGCCATGGAAAACCCGTCGGCCAGCACATTGGCCAGACCCAGCGCGACGATGATGAACGGGGACAGCCCCGCCCCCGCGACCCCGGCCACGATGGCAAAGGTCGTGACCGACCCGTCGATGCCGCCGTAAACCACATCGCGCAGAACCCCCCGCCCCGGAGGAGCGTTGATCCGCGCTGCAATTTCCCGCTGGCTGTGTCCGTGATCGGTCATGGCTGGCTCCGGGTTCCGTTATGCAGGTTCCCGGGCCAAGTGACTTTGCGTCAGGTCAAGTTTTGGAAAACAGCCCGCTGAGCGCCCGTTTGATCATCCCGCGCGTCGATGGTTTGTGCCGTTCGGAAAACGGGAGGGGTCGGCAAACCTCCATCGCGGCCACGCCAACCCGCGCGCTGAGGGCACCATTCACCAGCCCCTCGCCAAAGCGGCGCGAAAGCTTGCTGAGGACCGAGCCGCCCAGAACGGGTTCCAGCAGGTCATCGCCCACCGCCACCGCACCAGTGGCGACCAGATGCACAAAGACCGCACGGGTCAGCCGCCAACTGCCCAAAAACCCCGCGCGACCGCCATAGATTTCGGCCACCCGTCGGATCATCCTGAGTGACGCCGCCAGCGCCGTCACCACATCCGCCAGCGCCAGCGGCACAAGGGCTGTCACGGTCGCGACCTGACGGGCGGCGGCCTCAACCTCGCGACTGGCGGCGGCGTCCAAGGGGGCCAATACCTCGTCCTCGGCCAGGGTCAGCAGGGTTGCCGCATCGAATTGCTCGCCCATGCGCTCAGACAAGCGGTCCCGGCCCCATTGGGTTTCGTCGCGGGATTTATAAAAGGTGATCAGGCGATTGGTGACCGCTTTGGCCTGCGCCAGATCCGCATCCGCCAACGCCGCATCCGCAGCGCGGCGCATCCAGTCCACGCGCGACAGCCGTCCGATGGCGGCCAGTTCCCGCACCGTGATGATCAGCGCGACCAGCACAAGCGCTGCGATCAGACCGCTCACCACCCAGCCCAAAATCGGCGCACGCAGCAGCAGCGAATTCACGAAATCCCAGGCCGCGACCAAGACCACGGCCCCGACCACCGCGAGAGCCAAACCCCAAAACCACCGCGACAGGGCCGAGGGTTTGCGCGCGGCTAACCGCGCCGCCGTCTGCATCGCCTGCCCCCGTGGCGGGGCAATATCGGGCACCGGCGGGGCCTGCGCCACGTCGGCGGCAGGTTCCTCTGCATCCAGATCAATCAGTACCGGACCTTTAGCCATCCGCCGCCCCTTCCCTGCGCCAGATATATTTGATGTCCGGCAGGTTTTCATCATTCTCTGCCCCATCGCTGCGGGCAACCTCGACAAAGCCGTTGCGTTCGTAAAACCGGCAGGCGCCGGGATTGGCCTGAAACGCGAACAAAGACAGCTCGGCCCGGCCCGACTTTGCATGATCCAGCAAACGCCGCCCAATCCCGCGCCCGCACCGCGCAGGTGTCAGGTACAGGGAATGCACCTGCGTTCCCTTGAGCGCCAGAAAGCCGATCACCGCGCCCTCCTCTTCGGCTACGGTGACCCAGCCCTGATCGATCATCCACCCGCAAAAACCGATGGTTTCAGCGCTCGAATGCAGCACCGGCATCCAATCGTTATCGCGAGAGAACGTATGCAGGATCTCTCCGATACGGCCCGCATCGGTGGTGCGCGCGGGTCGAAGAGTCACGTTCACAGCCGATCTCCGATCAGGAACTGCGCGGCGCGATCCAGCCGGATATGCGGCGGGCCGTCGCCGGGGCGCAATGTCAGATGCGCAGGCGCAAAGGCCATAAAGCCGAAATCCTCACCCAACCAGCTGTCGGCCCCGTTGCGGGCAGGCCCCAACAGATGGGCCGGGTCTTCGGGCAAATCTCCGGGGTAAAACGCCGCCTGCTTACCGTCCATCAAAGTGCCGCGCACGCAGGGCAGCTCTGCCCCGTTATGGGTGCGGATTTCCTCGGTCGTTGCGCGCAGCGCTGCCAACGACAGCGCCGCCGTTTCAGCCCCGGCAAAGCTGGCCCGGTCGCGGGCATCGCGGGTCAGCGCCTCCATGATATGGGTCAGGCGGGGGTGTTGTGTGTGGTGCAGATGATCGGCCTTGGTGGCGGCAAACAGGATACGTTCGACCCGTTTGCCCAGCAGCAGCTGCGTCAGCCACGCGTTGCGACCCGGGCGGAAGGCGGCCAGAATGTCGGCCATGGCGCGGCGCATATCCTCGAACGCTTGTGGCCCTTTGTGGATCGCGCCCAGCGCATCGACCAGAACCACCTGCCGGTCAATTCGTGAGAAATGGTCGCGAAAGAACGGCTTCACCACCTGCGCCTTATACGCCTCAAACCGGCGGGCCATTTCGCGATGCAAGCTGCGACGCGGGGCGGGACCATCGACCGGCAAGGGGGCAAAGGTCAGCACCGGAGAGCCTGCCAGATCGCCCGGCAGCAAAAACCGCCCCGGCGTGCAGTCATAGAACCCGGCCTCCCGCGCGGCGTTCAGATAGTCGGCAAAGGCTTTGGCCAGCGCCTGCGCCACAGGTTCATCATGCGCACCTTCCGGATCAGCCGCCTTGGCCTGCGCCAGAAACGCCTGAGCCTCGGATCGCCGGACGATGCGGTCCAGAGTCTCGGCCGACCAGACCTCATAGGATTTGTCCAACAGGGCAAGGTCCAGCAGCCACTCGCCCGGGTAATCCACGATGTCCAGATGGATGGTGCGCGGTCCCTGCAATCCGGCCAGCAAGCCGGACGGGCGGGCCTTGAATGACAGGCGCAGCTCGGACACGGCGCGGGTGCTGTCAGGCCAATGCGGTTGCGGCCCGGTCAGCGCAGCCAGATGGTTTTCGTAATCGAACCGGGGCACGGTATCGTCGGGCTGCGGTTGCAGATAGACGGTGTTGATCCGCCCCTCTTGCTGCGCGACCAGCCCCGGCATGCGCCCCCGGTCCAGCAGATTGGCGACCAGAGAGGTGATGAACACCGTCTTGCCCGACCGCGCCAGACCCGTGACGCCCAGACGTATAACCGGCTCAAACAAGGTCTCGGACACGCTGTCGCCGATTGTTTCGACACCGCGCACAAGACTGTCTGCCAGGGATGAGATGACCAAACTGTCGCCCCGCTTTTATCGTTTCGTCCAAGATAGGTAGCCACTGCAGCACATACCAGCGCTTTCCGGCCCTTGCCCGTGATTGCGCGCCGCGTTACCAGCACCCCATGCCTAGATACGCGTTGCAAGTCGAATACCAGGGGGAACCGTTCGCCGGATGGCAGCGGCAAAAGGATCAGCCGTCCGTTCAGGGCGCGATTGAACAGGCCCTGTCGCGCATACAGCCGGGCGATCACACCATCGCCGCCGCAGGTCGCACCGATGCGGGTGTGCATGCGTTGGGTCAGGTGGCCCATTGCGATCTGGTCAAGGACTGGGACCCGTTCCGCCTGTCCGAGGCGCTGAATTATCACCTCAAGCCGCAGCCTGTGGCCATCGTCCGGGCCGCGCAGGTCGATGACGATTGGCACGCCCGATTTTCGGCGTTGGAGCGTCAGTACCTGTTCCGCATCCTCATGCGCCGCGCGCCTGCCACCCATGAGGCCGGGCAGGTCTGGCAGATCAACCACCAGCTGGACGTCGACGCGATGCAGGCCGGGGCCGATATGCTGATCGGGCGGCATGATTTCACCACCTTCCGATCCTCGATCTGTCAGGCGGCCAGCCCGGTCAAAACGCTGGATGAACTGCGGGTGGAGCAGGTTGACGGCTTTTCCGGCCCCGAGGTGCATTTCCACGTGCGCGCCCGGTCATTCCTGCACAATCAGGTGCGCAGTTTCGTCGGCACACTGGAACGCGTGGGCGCAGGCGCGTGGACGCCCGAAGATGTGCGCGACGCGCTTGAGGCTGCGGACCGCGCGGCCTGCGGGCCGGTTTGCCCGCCGCAGGGGCTGTATCTGGCGCGGGTCGGATACCCGGAACCGGTCTTCGACTAGATCGCTCGCATCAGCAGACCGCTGGCGATCACGGCGATCACCAACCCGGCCACCAGCTCAATCGTCGGAGCCAGCACCGAGGCAAACCGCGTGGCCGAGGCTGAGGCCAGCAATCCCCCGCGCAGTCCAAACGAGGTCCAGCCAACCAGTGTTGTAACCAGCGCGGTGCCCAACGCCATTGCAAAGGCGCCCGCGATACCCACGAATGCAATGCCCATCTGCCAGGTCAGGATCAGAACGAACAGCGCACCAGTACAAGGCCGCGCCGCGATGCCCGCGATCAGCAGCGCCGCCTCGCGCAGGCTGCCGACCTGCGCGACCTCGTCCGCCGTGGGGCCATGGCGGTGACCGCAATCGGAACAGACACCGTCATGGTGATGATGGTTGTGATCATGATGGTGATGTGCGGTCTCGGCCTTATACCGCCGCGCAAAGCTTCGGATGGCGCGAAACACCAGCCACAGGCCAATGGCCGCGATGGCCGCGTAGCTGATCGGGGCCATGACCTGCTCGGTCGTGCCCACAAGGCTTTCGCGCGACATCTGAAAGATCAGAACCCCGGCATAGACCAGCAAGATAGCTGTCACCGCCTGCCCCAGACTGGACAAAACGCTGATCGCCGACAAACGCCAAAAGGCCACGCGGCGGCCAAGGCCGTACCCCCCGATCAGCACCTTGCCGTGGCCCGGCCCGATGGCGTGGAAAAAGCCATAGGCGAAACAGACCGTCAGCAGGGTCGCGACCGCCTGCGGCTGCTCGGCGCGGGCGGCGCGCAGGGCGCGGGCGATCTGGTTCTGGAAATCCCGCTGCTCACCAGCGGCCCAGGCGGCCAGACTGTCAAAGCCACCACTGCCCCAGAACCACAGCAGCAGACCGATGGCGAGGGCGACCGGAACAATCAGGTATTTGGACATGAAACGAAAATCTCGGTCGCAAAGTTCTCTCCGACCAGCGGGATATCGTTTTCCTCAAGGTCGTAATTGGCATCCAGCGTCAGCAGAAAGGCCCGCATCTGGGCCAGCTCTCCGTCAATATCGGGATCAATCCGGCTGATTTCGCAGGACGCGGGACCAGAAACCGTAACTGGCCGGGTCACTTCGTATGCGGTGTAATAGGTCTCATCATAGGCTTTTGCAGTCAGAGAGGCTGCTGAGACCGCCCCTCCTTCGACTGCGCGCAGATGAGAGGACACGATGCGCCCGTCCTCGGTCGTGGCGGTCGGTTCCAGCGGGCGGGACAAGGCCACGCGTTCGCCATCAGCAAAGACCACGAAATCCCCATAAAACCCTTCGTCCCATTGCGCGTCGAACCCGGTCAGAAACCTCTTTTCGCCTTCTGTCAGAACGCCGTCGCCATCCTGGTCCAGCTTCAACTCTTCCAGCTGAAACAGCGAATAAAGCTCATCATAGGCCCAGGTCACGCGGACATGGGTCAACTGGCCGGAGTCGTCCACGATGAACTCGACCCCGGTGTCGATGAAAACATGCGGATGCGCCATGGCCGGGGCGGCGAGGCAGCAGCTTAAAAGGGGTAAGATCCAGCGCATGGGCGAAAGATAGGGGCTGGGCCAAGGCGCGGCAATGCGTTTCACGCTTTGTTTGCAGAAACCAGCCAACGGCTCACGCAGGCGGGAACAGGATCAGCGTTTGCAGCGCAGTGCCCACGGGCCCTTGGGTGTCATAGAGCACGGATTGAGACATACCGATCCCCGAAGGCTGCCAATGACAGATCGAATCCGAGGCCATCCAGTCCGACACCGGTTCACGATGGATTTGTACGGTCAGGTCGGTGTTCATGAACCCCATCTCGGTGGTAGGCGCATTCCATGAGATACCGTTGCCGCAATCGGCCAGCGGGCACAGCGCCTGAATCGGTGACTGCGCCTCGCCTTCAAGCAGCGCGGGCGTGCGCATCCAGACCGTTTTGGGACCTGCGCCCTGATTGCCACCCTTGGGGTAGAGAATGTCCGAATGATTGGCAAAACCCGGCAGATCGTGGCGCACCTGGCCAATCGGAAAGGGGCCTGTGACCGCATCGTCCAACCGGGGCGGCGCGATTGTCACATTGGGAACCGGCCCCAGATCACGACGCACCAGATGCATGGTCGTCGCGGTGGCGCAGAGCGTGTCGTCCAGATCGTGGACCGTCACGCGGGTGGTCGCCAGCGTTTTGGTGTGGCGCGTGGTTTCCGCTGCCACACGCAACCCGGACAGGGGCAGTGGTCGCAACAGATCGACCGTCAGGCGGGTCAGCATCTTTTCGGGGCCCACCTCGGTTTCGGCGGCGCGCACGATCAGGCCGCTGACCGGCCCGGCGTGGCAGTGATCGGCAGACCAAGGGCCGCGCGCGGGGTTGTTGCCCACAAAGGCCCCATCGTCGCGCAGGTGGAAATAGGCCGGACGGCTTTGCTCAGATGTCCCGGTCATGGGTCGCCTCAAACATGTGTTGATCTTGCCTGCTCAGCCGATCCTGGGATCGGGCTTTACCTTCGGCCAAAGAATGACTTAGCTGCGGTGGGAATGTCCAGTCGGCGACAGGACGAAACCACCAGATACACCAATGGGGGCGCTTCATGGCACTTTTGATCGAAACGGGGCTGTCTGACTGGATCCGCGACAGCGATATTGCCCGCGACATTCTGCGGCTTCACCCCGGTCTGGATGTGCGCACACCGGATACTCTGGGCGATCCCGCCGAAATCACAATGATCGCCGTGGCCACGCTCAGCGGCGATCACCCCAAACGCCTGCCCAACCTGCAACTGGTGCAAAAGCTGGGCGCAGGGGTCGAGACGATCGTCAGCCATCCCAGCCTGCCTGCACATGTGCGGGTGGCGCGGCTGAAGCCCGATGCGCCCGCGCAGGAAATCGCCGAGTGGTTTGTGGCCTATGTCCTGCGGCACCAGCGCCACATGGTGTTTCACGAACAGGCTCAGCGCCGCGCCGAATGGCTGCCGAAAGAACCGATTTATGCACCCGATACAGTGGTAGGCGTTCTGGGTTTGGGTCATATCGGCACGCGCAGCGCCAACATGCTGCGAGCTGTGGGTTTTCAGGTAATGGGGTGGAGCCGTTCGCCCAAGCAGATCGAAGGTGTCACCTGCTTGCACGGGGACGCCGCCCTGCCCGAAATGCTGGGTCAATGCGATCATGTCTGCGCGATCCTGCCGTCGACCGCTGAAACCAAAGGGTTGTTTGACGCACAAATGCTGGCCGCGATGAAACCCGGTAGTCAGCTTTTGAACGCCGGTCGCGGCGATCTGA
Source organism: Ruegeria sp. CH10 (assembly GCF_056537125.1). Taxonomy (NCBI): domain Bacteria; kingdom Pseudomonadati; phylum Pseudomonadota; class Alphaproteobacteria; order Rhodobacterales; family Roseobacteraceae; genus Ruegeria; species Ruegeria sp. CH10. Next base: position 661,492 of record NZ_JBQFQY010000002.1, read on the forward strand.
TTGACGAGGCCGCGCTGATGGCGGCGCTTGACCGTGGCACACCCGGCCATGCCGTTCTGGACGTGACCGCGACCGAACCTCTGCCCGCAGACAACCCCCTTTGGGCGCATCCCGGCGTGACCATCACACCGCATGTTTCGGGCTGGCATCTGGGTAATGCCCTGTCGGATGTGGGGGAAAACTTCCGCCGTCTCAGCGCCGGGGAACCCCTGCTGCACGAGGTCGACAGGGTGCGCGGTTACTGACCCCGGATCAGGGCGTCAGAACCCAATTGCCATTCGCATCCCGGCACCGGCGGGTTCTGACCTCACGAATATCATCGGTGTTCGGGGGTTCGATAAAGTGTTGCAGATGAACGCAATTGCCCTGCACATCGCGCACGGTGACAGTGCCTTTGGCATCTGTTTCCGTGCTGGCCCAGCTTGCTTCTTTGCCAACCTGCGGCGTGCCCCCTTCAAACAGAGCATCTGCCGCAGTGGTCAGCAAAGTGAAATCATCCGGGCTCAATCCGGTTTCCGCGATGATTCGCGATAAGGGCTTTGCCGGTACTACAACGGCTGATCCCAGAATGAACACCGCCGCCAGAGAAGAAGAAATCCAGGCTTTCATGATCGCCTCGCTTTGCTGAAATAGATTTGCATTCAAGACTATACCGCCAAAGACGTAGGGCCAAGCCCTGCTGTTCGACCTTCAAATAATCCCGAACAAACCTATCGGCGCAGCCCCGCTAGGACCGGCACCGCAATCCGCCCATAGTGCCGGAACCACGAACCAGAGGCATCCGATGGCACATCCCACCTATTACGCGCCCACAGGCGGTCACCCCGGTCAGGACCAGCTTTTGACCGACCGCGCCATGTTCACCGAAGCCTATGCGGTGATCCCCAAGGGCACGATGTGCGACATCGTCACCAGCGCCCTGCCGTTTTGGGACAAGACCCGCCTTTGGGTTCTGTCCCGCCCTCTCAGCGGATTTGCCGAGACCTTTTCGCAATACATCATGGAGGTTCAGCCCGGCGGCGGCAGCGACCGGCCCGAAACGGACCCGCAGGCGCAGGGCGTGCTGTTTGTGGTTGAAGGCACGGTGACACTCACCTTGAACGGCTCGGATCATCAGTTGGACACCGGCGGCTACGCTTATATTCCGGCCGGGTCGGACTGGACCCTGCACAACCGTGCGGATGACACAGCCCGGTTCCACTGGGTCCGCAAAGCCTATGAGGCGGTACCCGGCCTACCCGCCCCCGACCCGATCATCGCCAACGAACGCGACGTGACCCCGGTTGAGATGCCGGGAACCCAGGGCCGCTGGTCCACCACCCGCTTTGCTGATCCGCAGGATCTGCGCCACGACATGCACGTCAATATCGTGAACTTTGAACCCGGCGGCGTCATCCCTTTTGCCGAAACCCATGTGATGGAGCACGGGCTTTACGTGCTGGAAGGCAAGGCGGTTTACCGGCTCAACCAGGATTGGGTCGAGGTCGAGGCAGGCGATTACATGTGGCTGCGCGCCTTCTGCCCACAAGCCTGTTATGCGGGCGGGCCGGGGCGTTTTCGCTACCTGCTGTACAAAGATGTGAACCGGCACATGCCGCTTTCCCCGACCAAACGCTAGGCGCGGCAGCAGCTTTTTGCGGTGCAGGGCTTCACAGCAGCGCCTGAATCTGGTGAAATAACAGCAGTTTTTTACACTGGAGATTGTTCAATGGTACTGCGCGGATCCCTGCTTGCACTGGCAGCTGTAATTGGCCTGACGGCCGTGGAGGCAACTCCTGTTGCCGCCAAAGAGGCAACCAAAACGGTATCCGTCCTAAGCCGCACATGGGCGGTCACGCAGGTCTCGAACGAGCCGGTGGTTTACCGCGCCACGCGGGAAAACAACAACCTCAACCCCTTTGGCCCGCCGCCGCGCCTGCGCACCGTTCAGGCCATCGCAGCCATTCAGGCGGCCACCGGTTGCAAGCCGATCACGGCCAGCATGTATCAGAATATCTCAGGCCAGTTCTTTTCGCAGGTCAGCTGCAACTGACACAGGCCCGAAACGGGCATTGAGATCGGCGCAAGCCACTGCCATAGCTTGCGCATGAAACTTGCGATCAACGGATTCGGCCGCATCGGCCGCACCATCCTGCGGCAGCTTCTGGCTTTGCCGCAGGACAGTGATGTTGAACTGGTGCTGATCAACGACATCGCACCGCTGGAAACCTGTGCCTATCTGTTCAAATACGACAGCACCTTTGGTCCTTATCCGGGTTCGGTTGCGGCCACCGAAAACACCCTTGTGGTGGATGGCCGCGCGATCCCCCTGAGCCATAGCCCCGACTTGTCCCGCGTCGATCTGACCGGCGTAGATGTCCTGATGGATTGCACCGGTGTGGCGCGCACGTCAGACGTGGCCGGCCAAGGGCTGACTGCGGGTGCGCGCAAGGTGCTGATCTCGGGCCCATCACCCGCGACCGAGGTGACCATCGTTCTGGGGGCAAACGAGGATCAGCTGGGCGATGCGCGGATCGTATCGAATGCCTCTTGCACAACCAACGGCCTGGCTCCGCTGGTCAAGGTGGTGGACGCAATCGCGGGTATAGCCTCGGCTCATATGACGACGATCCACTGCTATACGAACAGCCAGCCCATGGTGGATGCCCCACGCGGGGATCTCGCACGCTCACGCGCCGGAGCGCTGTCGATGGTGCCGACCACCACCAGTGCCACGCATCTGATCGATGACGTCATGCCCCATCTCGCGGGCCGTATCTCGGGCGCGGCGGTGCGTGTGCCAACCGCCAGCGTGTCCGCGGTTGATCTGGTAGCAACGCTTGAGCGCGGCATGTCCGCCGATCGGTTTCAGGCCGAATTGTGTAAGGCCGTCGACCAGTCGCCTGTTTTGGGCTGGACGGATCAGCCACTGGTGTCGTCCGACCTGCGCACCCGACCTGAATCGCTGGTCATCGCGGGCCCTGAAACACGCGTGGTCGACGACACTCAAGTCCGTATCTTCGGCTGGTATGACAATGAATGGGGATTTTCCGCGCGCATGCTCGACGTCGCCCGCCTGATGGCGGCGTCCTGAACCGGCGCCAACCGCAGCGGGCGGGCTTGCCCGCGCGCTGCCCGGCCCAACGGGTCCTAAGCATCTTTGATGCGCCCGGGACCGGGCGGGAGCGCGCTTTATCCAGCGACGACCTCATAAGGCGCATCGAACCAGACCTCTTCCAGATTGGCTCCCTCTCCGATCCGATCCACCACCGCGAACAAACCCGGCGCATGTAGCGGCGTCAAAACTCCGTGCCACGTGCCCCGGTGATAATTCACCGCTTGTCCGGGCGCGGTGATGAACGCGACGGGCTCACCCGGTTGCCCCTCAATATCCGGGGCAACGATGACCAGAAACGGATGCTGCGTCATCGGAATGAACGTCTGACTTCCCTCCGGATGCCGTTCCACCATATCCACCTGATACGGCAGGCTGCGCGGATTGGCGTTGAACAGGCTGACGCCCGCGCGCCCTTCGGAAAACGACAAAGCCGCGCGATCATGATACCGACCACACTGCCCCTGATTGATGATCTTGTCCGGCTCGCCGGAAACCTCGATCACATCCCCAAAAGGCGCGAACGCCTCAGCCGTCAGCGGTTTGGCAACGATCCGGCGCGTCATGAGGGCAGCACATCCCGCAACCGGAATTCCGCAATGCGCTCAACCTGACGGCAGGCTTCAGCGAATTCCACCTCTCGATCCTGCGCGATCCGCCGCTGAAACGCCTGCAGGATCGAGGCTTTGTCGTGATCGCGCACGGCAATGATGAACGGAAACCCGAATGTCTCGGTATAGCGCTGGTTCAGATCGGTGAAAGTCGCGCGTTCTTCATCTGTCAAAGCATCCAACCCGGCCGAGGCCTGCTCGGACGTGCTTTCCTGCGTCAAACGTTTGGCCTGCGCCAATTTGCCAGCCAAATCCGGATGCGCCGTCAATACGCCCAGACGTTCCGCGTCCGAGGCGGACCGGAACATACGCGCCAACGCATTGTGCAACCCGCCAACGGTGTCATGCGCAGGCCCAAGTTCCAAATCGAACGCACGTTCCGCAATCCACGGCGAATGCTCAAAGATACCACCATAGGCGGCAACAAATTCCTCACGCTCCATCTGCGAGGGCTTCGGCTGCCGCGCTGGTGGGTGATGTGCCTCCCAATGCTCGGCAATCTGCAGCCGCGTGGCGAACCACACGTCATTGAACCCGCGCACGTAGTCCAGAAACCGTTTCAGCGCCATCACCCGCCCCGGTCGTCCAATCAGGCGGCAATGCAGACCAATCGACAACATCTTGGGTGCCCCTGCCTCACCTTCGGCGTAAAGCACGTCGAAACTGTCCTTGAGGTAGGAATAGAACTGATCCCCCGCATTGAACCCCTGCGGCGTGGCAAAGCGCATGTCGTTGCAATCCAGCGTATAGGGCACGATCAACTGATCCCGCCCGCTGGTCTGCATCCAATAGGGCAGATCGTCGGCATAGGTGTCGGCCACATAGGCAAAGCCGCCCTCTTCGGCCACCAGCCGCACGGTGTTTTCCGAACAGCGCCCGGTGTACCAGCCTCGGGGGCGCTCGCCCACAACTTCGGTATGCAGGCGAATGGCCTCGGCGATCTCGGCGCGTTCCTGCGCCTCGGGCATGTCCTTGTGTTCGACCCATTTCAGGCCATGGCTGGCGATCTCCCACCCCGCGGCCTTCATCGCGGCCACCTGATCCGGCGACCGGGCCAAAGCCGTCGCCACCCCGTAGACCGTGATCGGCACATCCTGCATCAACCGATGCAACCGCCAAAACCCCGCGCGCGCGCCATACTCATAGATCGATTCCATGTTCCAATGCCGCTGCCCCGGCCAAGGCGCGGCGCCGACGATCTCGGACAGAAACGCCTCGGATGCGGCATCTCCGTGCAGAACGTTATTCTCGCCCCCCTCTTCATAGTTCAGAACGAACTGGACGGCGATCTTCGCGCCACCCGGCCATTTTGCATCGGGCGGGTTCGCACGATATCCAATCATGTCACGAGGGTATCGGGGCGGCTGCATGCTCTCTTCCATTCCTAAGCGTTTCAACAGCCTTACCCCGGAACGGGCGCGGGGATTATCAAACTAATCCGAACGCTGTTTCCGGTTCTTTCGGCAGTTCCACTGTTATGAACTTTGCGTCAGACTGGACCAAAGCAAAAGACAAAACACAGGAGAGCCCGGTGGCAGGTTATCTGACGACCCATGTTCTGGACACAGCACGCGGCTGCCCGGCCCAAGGGCTGAAAATCGCGCTTTTTGAGGTCAGCGGGGACACCCGCCGCAAACTGGCTGAGGTAGAGACCAATTCAGACGGCCGCACCAACAGCCCGATCCTGCCGCAAGAGGATTTCAAAACAGGCCGTTACGAGCTGGTATTCTATGCCGGGGACTATTTGCGCGCATCAGGTCAGGCCGCCGAAGACCCCCTGTTTCTGGACGAGGTGCCAATCCGGTTCGGCATGTCCGACCCGGAAGCGCATTATCACGTCCCCCTATTGCTCTCACCTTACGGCTATTCAACCTACCGGGGCAGCTGAGCCGCAACGTCCGAGGCTCCCGCCCGTCAGTCGCCCCTTGCGGGGCGCTTCCCGTTGGGCCGGGCGCCACGCCTTTCAGGCGTGGCGCGGCTGCACTAAAATTCAAACGAACCATAGATGTCCCTTCGCGACCGCGCTGCGGCACAGCCGCAGCGCCAAGCCCAACGCTGTGCCGCGCCCGGAGGGCGCAAACAGGAGCGGGAGCTTTTGTTAACCCGAAGCTTCCGAACTGCGCACCACCTTCCCGATACGCGCGATCATGAAATCCATGAACAGGCGCGCCTTGGGGTCCTGATGGCGGCGATGGGTGTAAAGACAGGCCATCTGAACCGGTACCGGGGGCGTCTCGGTCGCGACGGGTACCAAACGTCCAGTGCTCAGATGTTCGGCAACCTCGAATACCGGCTTCATGGCGATCCCCTGCCCCGACAACGCCCAATCCGTCAGCACGTCGCCATCATCACACTCAAACCGCCCCGACACGGCAAAGCGCTTTGGGCCCTCGGGGGTGTCCAACTGCCACTGAAACTCCGTCGCCCCCGGAAACCGCAGGTTCAGGCATTCGTGTTTGCCTGAAATCAAATCTGCCCCTGTGTGTGGCATACCCCGGCGTTGCAAGTATTCCGGCGCGGCGCAAAGCACTCTCTGACAATCGGCAATCTTACGGATGCGCAGGGTACTGTCCTCGGGCTGACCGATGAAAAACGCCAGATCCAACCCCTCAGTCGTCAGGTCCACAGAGCGATCCGTCAGGCGCAGACGCACGTCGATCTCGGGGTAGTCTGCAAGGAAATCCGGCACGTGAGGGGCCAGCAACCGCCGCCCCACCCCAAGAGGCGCCGCAACAAACAAAGATCCGCGCGGCGCTTCGGTCAGGTGAGTAACCTGCGCCTCGGCATCCTCCACTGCCTCAAGAACAGCCGCCGCGCCGGGATAGAACGCCCGGCCCTGCTCGGTCGGGCTGAGGTTGCGCGTGGTGCGCTGAAACAGCCGGACGCCCAGATGATCCTCAAGCTGAGAAATCCGCGCCGAGGTCACGGCGGGCGAAATCCGCAAGTCGCGCCCCGCAGCGGACATGCTGCCCAGATCATAAACACGGACAAAGGTACGGATATTGTCGAGATAGGACATCTTATCGTTTTTTTTGATACAGTTTGACAATATACGGGAATACCGAAGAAAAGCCCGTTTGCCTAGTGTGACAGGACCCTGTCGGAGAGGCCCCTTATGTTCGAATTCGCCGTGTTCTGGGATTGGATGGCGTTTGCCGTGCGCTGGCTGCACGTGATCACCGCCATCGCATGGATCGGATCGTCCTTTTACTTTATCGCACTGGACCTTGGCCTGAACCGCAACATACCCGGCCCGGCGGATGGCGAGGAATGGCAGGTGCATGGCGGCGGATTTTATCACATCCAGAAATACCTGGTCGCGCCCGAACGCATGCCCGACCACCTGACCTGGTTCAAATGGGAAAGCTATGCCACCTGGCTCAGCGGTGCTGCGTTGTTGATGATCGTCTATTGGGTGGGGGGTGAGCTTTATCTGATCGACGCGGAAAAGGCCGATCTGGCGCTGTGGCAAGGCATCCTGATCTCGGCGGCATCGCTGACGGTGGGCTGGCTGGTCTATGACTTTCTCTGCAAGTCGCAGCTGGGGCAGCACCCGACCCTGCTGATGGTGCTGCTGTTTGTGCTGCTGGTGGCGATGGGCTGGGGGTACAACCAGATTTTCACCGGGCGCGCGATGATGCTGCATCTGGGGGCGTTCACCGCCACGATCATGACGGCCAATGTGTTTTTCATCATCATGCCGAACCAGCGCATCGTGGTAGATGACCTGAAAAACGGACGCACACCCGATCCGAAATACGGCAAGATCGCCAAGCTGCGGTCAACCCACAACAACTATCTGACGCTGCCGGTGGTGTTCCTGATGCTGTCGAACCATTATCCGCTGGCCTTTGCGACCGAGTATAACTGGATCATCGCCGCGCTGGTGTTTCTGATGGGCGTGACCATCCGGCATTACTTCAACACCTGCCATGCCCGTGCTGGGAATCCGACCTGGACCTGGGCTGTCACCGCCATTCTGTTCATCGCCATCATGTGGCTGTCCACCGCGCCGATGTACAAACCTCTGGAAGAGGCCGAGGCACAGCCCCTGACACCGTTCGAACAGAAATTCGCCGCTGCCGACGGGTTCGACGAAGCGCATGATATCGTCCTTGGGCGTTGCTCCATGTGCCATGCGCGCGAACCGGTGTGGGAGGGGATTCTCTGGGCCCCGAAAGGCGTATTGCTGGAAACCGAGGGGGACATTGCCCGCAACGCCAAGCAGATATACCTGCAAGCAGGTGTGACTCATGCCATGCCGCCCGCCAATATCACCTATATGGAACCCGAGGATCGTCAAGCGATCATCCGTTGGTTTCGCAATGCCGGGTCCTGACGACAACAGGCCCGGTTAATTCCATCCCGCCTTCGATAAGCTCTTTCCCTGCATCACAACTGATGGTCTAACTGATAGTCAATCAGCCGTCGCACGGCACCGCGCGGCAAAACAGATTTCGACTTGGGGCAGTTGGAGCCAATAGATGCGGGACAGCAAGCCACGGGGCTTCTTGAAACTTTGCCTTGCCGGCATGGTCGCCACCGTTTTGCCCTCGTCCCTGGCAGCACTGGAAACAACCCTGTCTGCGCCCGGCGCACCAAAGGCTCTGGTTGAACGGATCGAGGAGACATCTTCGGTCGTAACCGCCGAAGACCGCGGGCTTGAAACGCCGCTGGAAATCCTGTCAGCCGCCCTGTCCGATTATCGCACCATCGTGCAGATTTTGTATGATGAGGGGTACTTCAGCCCGGTCGTCAGCATCAAGCTGGATGGAACAGAGGCCGCGGATATCAGCTCGCTCACTGTGCCCAATGCGTTCAACCGCGCTGTGATCTCTATTGAGACCGGCCCGACCTTCAGATTCGGCACCGCACGTGTTGCCCCGCTTGCCGCCGACACGATCCTGCCCGAAGACTTCGCACCCGGGAAACTGGCGACAACCGGCGCCATTCAACAGGCCGCCTCTGCCGGGGTTCAGGGCTGGCGCGATGCTGGTCACGCCAAGGCCGGGGTCGAGGGTCAGACCGTCATCGCCCGCCATGCGCAAAACCGGCTGGATGCCGAGATTGATCTGGCCCCCGGACCGCGCCTGACCTTTGGCCGGATGTTCATCAAGGGTGACACCGATGTGCGCCATCATTCGATCAACAAGATCGCGGGTTTTCCGGAGGGTGAAGTCTACTCCCCTGCCGCAATTCAAAAGGTGGGCACCCGGCTGCGCCGCACCGGTACGTTCAGCGTCGTCTCGATTCAGGAACGTGAGACCCCCAATCCCGACGGCACATTGGATTTCGATGCAACCTTCGAAGACCTGCCCAAGCGTCGCCTGACCTTTGGCGTTGAACTGGCGTCAAATGCCGGGCTGGATGTGACCGCGACCTGGACGCATCGCAACGTCTTTCGCCGCGCCGAACGCCTGCGGTTCGAGGCCGCGCTGCGCAATATCGGTGGGTCGGAGGATCTGGATGGTCGCATCGGCCTGCGTCTGGATCAGCCCGACCGGCTGGGCCCGGATGACAACACGTTCTACAGCGCCCTGCTGGAGCGGCGGAATACCGAGAACTACAATGTCAGCGTGGCCTCGGTTGCCTATGGTGCCCGCCGTACGTTTTCGGATCGGCTATATGCCGAAGCCTCAGCCGGGTTCCAGTTTTCCGACGCCGATGACGCCTTTGGCAATGGGCGCAAGTTTCGCTATTTCATCCTGCCTTTCCGGACCGAGTGGGACCAGCGCGACAGCAAGGTCAGCGCCACGCGGGGCTATTATCTGGACGCGCAGGCCATGCCCTTTGCGGGGCTCAGCGGGACTGAAAACGGCATCCGGCTGTTTGCCGATGGTCGCGCCTATACCAGCCTTGGCACCGGTGGGCGCATTGTTCTGGCGGGCCGGGTACAGCTGGGATCTGTGATTGGCCCGGAACTGGATGGTGTGACACCAGATTTCCTGTTCTTCTCGGGCGGGGCTGGGACAGTGCGCGGGCAACCTTTTGAAAGCCTCGGCATTCCCGTCAATGGGGGCGTGGCCGGGGGCAAATCCTTCCTGGGGTTGTCGGGTGAAGTTCGGGGAAAAATCACTGACGCGATCTCTCTGGTTGGGTTTTACGATTTCGGAACCGTGGATACGTCATCTTTCATCGGCAATGATGCGGAATTTCATTCGGGCGCCGGGCTGGGTGTGCGCTATGATCTGGGTGGGTTTGGCCCGCTGCGTCTGGACCTGGCCCTGCCGGTGCAGGGCGACACGGGCAGCGGATTGCAGTTCTATATCGGGATCGGACAGGCATTTTGATACGGCAATACGCATATCCGGTTGTCACCACGGTGCTGATCCTGACCGCGCCGCCCGCCTTCGCACAAGACGAGGATGGTGGCGGCAGCATGCTGGAACGTTTCCTGCAGGACACGCTGTCGGGTGACGATCAGAACGTCACCGTCAAGGGCCTGCAAGGCGCGCTGAGCGCACGTGCGACCATCCAAGAGATCACCGTGTCCGACGATGAAGGCGTATGGCTGACCATCAAGGACGCCGAGTTGGACTGGAACCGGCTGGCCCTGATCCGGGGGCGGTTCTCGGTCAACACTCTGACCGCGCAAGAGATCGACATTGCCCGCGCGCCCGGCACCACCACGAAAGAGGCCCCGCCGCCGTCGGCTGAAACCCAGCCCTTTCAATTGCCCGAATTGCCCGTTTCGGTCGAAATCGGCGAAATCCGCATTGATGAGCTGTTGTTGGGTGAACCCCTGATCGGTGTGTCCGCTGCGCTGTCGGTAACCGGGAACCTGTCGCTGGCGGATGGGGCGTTGGACACAAACATCGACGTCACCCGTCTGGACCGCGCAGGCGACCGGGTGCGGCTGACGGCCGGGTTCGAGAATTCATCGCGTCAGATCACGCTGGATCTGGATGTGAACGAGGCCGAGGGCGGGTTGATCTCGACCGCGCTGAAAATTCCCGACAGCCCCCCGATTGGTTTGACCATCAAGGGCGAGGGGCCACTGACCGATTTTATCGCCGACATCGCCCTGAGCAGCGATAAGCAGCCGCGACTGACGGGTCAGGTCGAACTTCAGGCCGCGGAAAGCGGCGCAGCGGACGGGATCGCCTTTACCGCCGATCTGGGCGGCGACCTCACGCCATTCCTGACCGAGGATATTGACCCGTTTTTTGGCACCAAGACCCGGCTTTTTGTCGACGGTCAGACCAAACCGAACGGCGCATTGGACATTTCCGATCTGGAACTGACCACACAGGCGTTGGATTTGAAGGGTGAATTGCAACTGGCAGAGGGCGGCACCCTGCAACTGGCCGCGTTGCAAGGTCGGATCACCCCGCCCGAGGGCGACACGGTGGTTCTGCCGGGCGGAGGGGGTGAAACCTCGATCGAGGCGGCTCAGGTTTCGGCGCTGTTCGACCAAAAGAACGGCAATCTGTGGGACCTGAGCCTGACCGCCTCGGCCTTTGCAGCACCGCAAGTGAAACTGGACAATGCCCGGATCACGGCGCAAGGCACGCTGGAACAGGGCGACGCCTTTACCGTGACCGGTGATCTGCAGGCCATCGTCGACGGAATCGACCTGAGCGATCAGGCCCTGAACATTGCGCTGGGGGACCGGGTCACTCTGGACGGGCAGTTCGACTACGGCAGCGATCAGTCGGTGAACCTGTCGGGGTTTGAGCTGGTGGGAACCGACTATACGCTGGCGCTGGATGCGCTGATCAACGGGTTGACAACGGGCCTGACGGTGGATGGATCGGCCACGCTTGAGGCGTCCGATCTGTCACGCTTCTCAGAGCTGGCGCAGTTTGATCTGGGCGGAACGGCATCAGCCCGCGTGGAAGGAACCGGCTCGCCGCTGGAGCACAGCTTTGATGGCAAGGTCACCATCGAAGGGCGCGATCTGGTCACAGGGCGCGACGATATCGATCCGGTGATCAAAGGTGAGACGACCATCACACTGGACGCCAGCCGTGGCAGCGACGGCATCACCATTCGCGAATTTGACCTGAACAGCGAGGCGGCACAGGCCAGCGCCAGCGGCGATGTGACAACACCCGATGGCAACCTGACCATCGATGGCCAGGCCAGTCTGAATGCACCCGATCTGTCGGTCTTTTCCGGGCTGGCCCAGCGTGACCTCAGCGGTGCGCTGCAGGCGCAACTGGATGGGAAAGGCACCGTACAGACGCTGGAATTCGACGGAACCGCCAGCGTCACTGCGCAGGATGTCACAACCGGCATGTCCGAGATTGACCCCCTGCTGACCGGCACCACCACACTCAAATGGGATGGCGCGCGCACCGCAGATCAGATCGATATCCGGCAGGCGACGGTGAATGGCACCGCCCTGACCGCGCAGGTCGCAGCTACCATCGATGACCCGACCGGCGATCTGTCCATAGACGGCAGCGCCCGTGTGAACGCCCCCGACCTGTCGCTGTTTTCCGGGCTGGCCCAACTGGATTTGGGCGGCTCGATCTTGGCCAATGCCAAGGGCAACGCGACGCTGGCCAGCAAGACCTTTGATGTGCAGGGCGGCGTTCAGGCAGATGACATACAGACCGGTATCGAACTGGTCGACAAGCTGGTGCAGGGCCGCACAACGCTGACCGTCGACGCCGAGCGGGGCGATGGCGCGGTGGATATCCGCACCTTCAGCCTGCAGGGCACCGCCCTGTCCGCCAACGCATCCGGCCAGCTTGATCGTCAGGCCGGGGGGGTGGATTTCTCGGCCCGGCTGGATGATCTGGCGCGGGTGACAACCCTGGCCTCGGGCCCGCTGACACTGGAGGGCAATGCCGCCCCAACCAGCGCTGGGCTTGAAGGTACGCTGCGGCTGAGTGGGCCAGAAAGTTCTTACGCGGCCGCGACCGGCACGGTTGACGCGGATGGCTCGGCAGATGTGGATTTCGAGGCCAAGCTGAACAGGATTGAGCGATTTGCGCCCGAATTCCCCGGTTCGGTGACAGCAAACGGCAATGCCAAGCGCAGCAACGGCGTCTGGACCATCGATGGCGCGGCCAATGGCCCCGCAGACATCAACAGCACCGTCAAAGGCACGTTCGACGAAAACTCGGGCGAGGCCGACCTGCAGGCACAGGGCGGTGTTAATCTGGGGATTGCCAATCTCTTTATCACGCCCAACCAGATCGAAGGCACGGCCCGGCACAATCTACGCCTCAAGGGTAAACCTGCGCTCAGCTCTCTCAGCGGGACGATCACCACATCGGGCACGTCACTGGCGCTGCCTGAGATCGGGCAAACGATAACCGGCATCAGCGGCTCGGTCGATCTGGCGCAAAGCCGCGCGACCATTTCGCTGAGCGGAGGTATGCGCGCAGGCGGCAATTTCACTGTCTCGGGGCCCATCGACCTGACCCCGCCGCTGAACGCCAACATCGTCACGCGGCTGAATCAGTTGGTGCTGACCGACAAGCTGCTTTACGAAACCCAACTGAATGGTGAGATCACCCTGTCCGGAGCTTTGGCAGGCAACAGCGCCCTGTCGGGTCAGATCACCTTTGAGGAAACGAACATCAATCTGGCCGCCGCCTCTGGTGCAGTCGGTGCGGCCCCTATCCCCGAGATCGAACATATCAACGAAAGCCAAGCCGGCTTTATCACCCGCGAACGCGCCCGTCTGGTGGTGGAAGAGGACGCAGCCCCAAGCGACTCGCGCATATCGCTGGATATCGGCCTGCTGGCCCCGCGTGCCGTCTTTGTACGCGGACGCGGTGTCAACGCCGAGCTGGGCGGAAGCATTTTCATTCGGGGCACCACGGCCTCGGTCATCCCGTCCGGGCAGATCGAACTGATCCGGGGTAACTTTGACATTCTGGGCCGCAGGCTTGCCCTGACCAAAGGGATTGTGACCCTGCAAGGCGACCTGACCCCTTATATCGAGTTCGAATCCTCGGCCAGCACGTCAGATGGGACCGCCACGATTGAAATCGCAGGACCGCTGAACGCCCCTGAGGTCGATGTTTTTTCTGACCCCGAACGCCCCCCCGAAGAGGCGTTGGCCCTGTTGCTGTTCGGGAACCGTTTCTCTGAAATCTCACCCTTTGTGATCGCCCAGATGGCCGCCTCGCTGGCACAGCTGAGCGGCGCTGGCGGGGACGCGACCAAGGGTCTGCGCGACTCGACCGGGGTGGACACGGTGGATATCGGCGCCAGCGAAGGCGGCGCAGGGCGTCTGGGTGCCGGTGCCTATCTGAGCGACAACCTCTACACCGATTTCACCGTCAACACCGAGGGCGATACCGAAGTGAACCTGAACCTGGATGTGAACGACAATTTCACCGTTCGGGGCACGGTGGACGGGCGCGGTGAAACCGGTTTGGGCGTGTTCTTTGAGCGCGACTACTGACGCCTTTCAGCGCCGAATACCAATGGCTTGTCCGACCTGCGGCGCGGTGTCCAATTCGGCATGATCTTGCACCATGCGGGCCAGTCGCGCTGCAGCCCAGTCCGGATATGGCGCAGAGCGTCCCGTGTCATGGCTGACATTCATGAACAACGCCTCTTGTGTGGCGCAGAGCGCATCGTCCGTTTCCGAGATCATCTGCGCAAAATAATGGCCTCGCTTGTGATCGGCGTCCAGCATGCGAAACCGGTAGTAGAACGGCTCGTCCTGCTGCACTTCACGCAGGAAATTCATATGCGATTGCAGGATATACGGCCCCTGCCCCAATGCTGTGACCTGTGGTTCCCCCAGCCCAAGATGGTCGATCATCAACCGTTCCAGCCCCATATCAAACGCCACGCCATAAAAGCCGACATTCATATGGCCGTTATAATCGATCCATTCCGGCAAGACGCGAAACCCCCGAACTTCGACCGGCGCGTCATAGGGGCCGTCATGCCCGGCGGGAGGTGTGGTCATTTTCTTATCCCCCAGATCTCGTAGCAACGCAAAAAGTCACAATATCTTGCTGTCAAAGAAAAAGGCGGCCACTTGGGCCGCCTTTTCAGAGTTATTCTGCCGCGATGGCGTCTTCGATCTTTTCGACCCGGATCGCCGAGAATTTGAACTCGGGGATTTTGCCATAGGGGTCGATGGCCGAGTTGGTCAGGATATTCGCCGCCGCCTCGACATAGGCAAACGGGATGAACACCATATCCTCGGCAATCGCCCGGTCGGCGCGCACCATGATCTCGATCGAGCCGCGACGGGTGGTCAAACGGATCATCTCACCCGGCTCGATCCCCATCAATTTCAGGGTCCGCGGGTTCATCGAGCAGTTCGCCTCGGGCTCAACCGCGTCCAGAACGTTGGACCGGCGGGTCATCGACCCGGTGTGCCAATGTTCCAGCTGACGGCCGGTGGTGGCGATCATCGGGTATTCGTCATCCGGGGCCTCATCGGGCGGGATGACGCTGGCCGGGGTGAACTTGGCCTTGCCGTCCGCGCGCGGGAAACCGTCACCAAACACGATGGACTGACCGGGATCAGTTTCCGACAGAGACGGATAGGTGATCGTCTCGGTCTTCAGGCGGTCCCATGTGATGTTGTTGAGCGAGTTCATCGTCAGTTTCATCTCATCGAACACCTGAGATACATCTGTGTAATCCCAGTTCAGACCGATGCGCTGCGCCAGTTCAACGGTAATCGCCCAATCCTCGCGCGCCTCACCCGGAGGTGTCACGGCCGGACGTACCCGCTGGACCTGACGGTTGGTGTTCGACACGGTGCCGTTCTTCTCATACAGCGCCGAAGCGGGCAGGATGATGTCGGCATAGTTCGCCGTCTCGGTCAGGAAGATGTCCTGCACGATCATCAGGTCCAGCTTGGCCAGCGCGTCACGAGCATGGTTCACATCCGGGTCAGACATGGCCGGATTTTCACCCATGATGTACATGCCCTTGATGTTGCCCTGATAGGCTTGATCGATGATCTCGGTCACCGTCAGGCCCTTCTCGTTCGAGAAGTCGTCCGAGTTCCAGACCTCGTTGAACTTGGCGCGAATGCCATCGTCCGTCACGGTCTGGTAATCCGGCAGGAACATCGGGATCAGACCCGCGTCCGAGGCCCCCTGCACGTTGTTCTGACCGCGCAGCGGGTGCAGACCCGCGCCGGGTTTACCAACGTTGCCGGTCATCAGAGCAAGGCTGATCAGGCAACGCGAATTGTCGGTGCCGTGGATGTGCTGGCTGACGCCCATGCCCCAGAAGATCAGACCGGCCTTGGCCTGCGCAAAGATGCGCGCGACGCGGCGCAGCTGTTCGGGTTCGATGCCACAGATCGGGGCCATCGCCTCGGGTGTGAACTGGCGCAGATGCTCTTTCTCGGCCTCCCAGTTCTCGGTCCAGCGGTGGATGTACTGGCTGTCATAGAGCTCTTCCTCGACAATCACGTTCATGATCGCGTTGAGCATCGACACATCCGCGCCCGGACGGAACTGCAGCATTTCGTCAGCGAACTTACGCATTCCAACGCCGCGCGGGTCCATCACGATCAGCTTGCCGCCGCGCTTGGCGAACTGCTTGAAATAGGTGGCCGCAACGGGGTGGTTTTCAATCGGGTTCGACCCGATGATGATCGCCACGTCGGCGTCCTTGATGTCATTGAACGCAGCCGTCACCGCGCCCGAGCCGACGTTTTCAATCAGCGCGGCCACGGACGACGCGTGGCACAGACGGGTGCAGTGGTCGACATTGTTGTGGCGGAAGCCCTGGCGGATGAACTTCTGGAACAGATAGGCTTCTTCGTTGGTGCATTTGGCCGAGCCAAAGCCCGCAACACTGCGCGGATCTTCGTCGCGCAGGGCCACCAATTTGGAAGCCGCAAGGTCCATCGCCTCTTCCCATGTCGCTTCGCGGAAATGGGTCGACAGGTTCGCGGGATCGACGTTCAGACCCTTTTCGGGGGCGTCCTCGCGCCGGATCAGCGGCTTGGTCAGGCGGTGCGGGTGGTGGATATAGTCAAAGCCGAACCGGCCTTTGACGCACAGGCGTCCTTCGTTGGCGGGGCCGTTGATGCCCTCGACATATTTGACCTTGCCGTCCTTCACTTTCAGCGAGACTTTACAGCCCACGCCGCAGAAGGGGCAGACGCTTTCGGTTTCAGAGTCGTAATCCTTACTGTCACCCTTCTGCTGGTCGTCCAGCACAGTGGCAGGCATCAGCGCACCGGTCGGGCAGGCCTGAACGCACTCACCACAGGCCACACAGGTTGAATCGCCCATCGGATCGTTCTGATCGAACACCACCTGCGCCGTGTGACCACGACCAGCCATGCCGATCACGTCATTCACCTGAACTTCCCGGCAGGCGCGGACGCAGAGGTTGCAATTGATGCAGGCGTCCAGATTGACGCGCATCGCAACGTGGCTGTCATCCAGCAACGGAATTTTCTCGGCCTCTTTCGCCGGGAAACGGCTGTCACTGACATCGTTCAGCTTGGCCATGTCCCAGAAATGGCTGGATGTGTCGTGGGCTTCCTCGGGCTGATCGGCGACCAGCAGTTCCATGACCATGGCGCGCGATTTCTCGGCACGGTCGCTATCAGTCTTTACGACCATACCGTCCGCCGCAGGACGGATGCACGAGGCAACCAGCGTGCGCTCGCCCTCCACCTCGACCATGCAGGCGCGGCAGTTGCCGTCGGGGCGATAGCCCGGCTGCGGTTTGTGGCACAGGTGCGGGATGGTGAACCCTTGGCCCTTGGCGGCTTCCCAGATGGTCCAGCCCTCGGGCACGGTGACATCTTCGCCGTTCAGGTTGAAGGTGACGGTCTTGGTTGGGCTTGCGTCTAGCATGGCTCTGTCTCCCTTCAGATTTCGTCAGCGAAGTGTTTCATGACCAGGCGGATCGGGTTCGGGGCCGCCTGCCCCAGACCACAGATCGAGGCGTCGCCCATGACCTGACACAGGTCTTCCAGCAGATCGGTGTCCCACTTGTCTGCCTGCATCAGTTTCACCGCCTTTTCGCAGCCAGCACGGCAGGGCGTACACTGGCCGCAGCTTTCATCTTCGAAAAACCGCAGCATGTTCAGCGCCGCATCGCGGGCGGTGTCCTGATCGGACAGAACCACCACAGCGGCCGAGCCGATGAAGGTGCCATGCGGTTGCAGCGTGTCGAAATCCAGCGGAATATCGTCCATCGACGCAGGCAACAGACCCGAGGACGGCCCACCCGGCTGATACGCCTTGAAGGTCTGCCCTTCGGCCATACCGCCAGCGGCATCAATCACGTCCAGAATGGTCGACCCAGCAGGCAGCAGGTAAACACCGGGCTGCGCCACGCGTCCGGAGACCGAATAGCTGCGCAGACCCTTGCGGCCGTTCTTTTCAGTGCTGTTGAGGCATTCCGGCCCTTCGCGGCAAATCTTCGACACCCAGTACAGCGTCTCGACATTGTGCACCAAGGTCGGGCGGTTAAAGACCCCAACCTGCGCCACGAACGGAGGACGGTGACGCGGCAGGCCCTTTTTGCCTTCGATCGATTCAATCATCGCGGATTCTTCGCCGCAGATATAGGCACCAGCCCCCCGGCGCAGATCGATATAGCCGGGCTCAACAATTCCGGCCTCTTCCAGCGCGGCAATCTCGCGGCGCAGGATTTCCAGAACCGCCGGATATTCGTCGCGCATATAGATGAAGCAGGTTTGTGCCTCGACCGCCCAGGCGGCGATCAACATGCCCTCAAGAAATACATGCGGCGTGCGTTCCAGATAATAGCGATCTTTGAACGTGCCGGGCTCGCCCTCATCACCATTCACGGCCAGATAACGGGTGCCTTCGTTCATGCGAACAAAGCCCCATTTCTTGCCCGACGGGAAGCCAGCGCCGCCCAGACCGCGCAGGCCCGAGGACAGAACGTCTTCCTGCACCTTCTCCCAATCGCCGCCTTCGCGCAGCTCTTTCAGCTTGGCGTAACCGCCGTTGGCCTCATAGGCGGCAAAGGCTTCGTAGTCCGGCACATGGGCATGGGTGTCATCGGCAGCAATTGCGGCCTGCACCTTTTCAGGGGTCGCGTGGTCGATATGGTTGTGCCCGATCTCCAAAACCGGAGCGGTATCGCAGCGGCCCATGCAGGGCGCGCGGAGGACACGCACCTGCGACCGATCAAGCCCGTCTTCCAGCGCCTTTTGCAGTTGCTGGGCACCGGCCATTTCACACGACAGCGAATCACACACACGGATGGTCAGCGCGGGCGGAGGCACCTCATCTTCTTTCACCACATCGAAATGGGCATAGAAGGTCGCCGTCTCATAAATCTCGGCCTGGCCAATCCGCATCTCGACCGCAAGTGCTGCGATGTGATCGGCGCTGATATGGCCGTATTCATCCTGAATCAAATGCAGAAATTCGATCAGCAGATCACGGCGACGCGGGCGGTCGCCCAGCAGACCAAGAATGTCGGCCTGTGCCTGATCTGTGAATTGACGGCCTTTTGGTGTGTGCCGTCCTTTGCCTTTACCTGACTTCCAAACGCCTTGTTTTGCGTCGGATGGCTTGGTGTCCAAGGGTGCCATGCTTTCCTCCGTATGAGAGTCGACTCTTTCTCATCAGAGTAGCATATCGTCAAATCGCTTATCTCAATCGCACGATAAAGAAAACTTATCAACGCAATGAGGCGACAACAGCGCGCAACGCCTCGATTGTGGGCAGCTCCGGGTCGCGGGTCAAAGTGGCCAGGCAAATGGGTTTGCTGACCACCGGATCGACCAAAGACAGCGCTTTGGTCCCCTTCAGATCGCCCAGCGCCCGCACCAAGACGCGCGGGACCACCGTGGCCGCCAACCCTTCGCGCGCCATCACCATCGAGGCGGTAAAGCCGCTGGTTTCCGCCACAACATCGGGATGCAGCCCTTGTTCCGCGAATATCCGGTCCAGAATACGGCGATTCTGCATCTGAGGCTCAAGCAGGCTGAGCGGGAAATCCGCGACGCGGGCCCATGGGATAGGGTCCGGGCTGTCGATCATATGCGCCGGGGCCAGCAGAACATAAGTCTCTTCGTACAGGGGCTGAACCTGACGCAAATCCCGGCCGATACTGTCGCCATAGGTGATGCCCGCATCCAGACTGCCCTCATCCAGACGGTGCTGGATCGCGCTGGCGGACATGGTTTCGATCCGGGTCACAATGCGCGGATGCGCGTCCCGCAGCCGTTTGATCAGGCGTCCGGTAAAGGCAATGGCTGTGGGAATCACACCCAGCATCAGCGTGCCTGTGATCTCGCCCTTGGCCGCCAGAACCTGCTGTTCCAGCGCTTTGGTGTCATCCAGGATACGCCGCGCCCGCTGGACGATCATCTCGCCTTCTTCGGTCAGACCTTGAAATCGGTTGGCCCGGCGCACGATTGAAACACCCAGCCGATCCTCAAGGTTCCGAATCCGCATCGAGAAGGCCGGCTGCGAAATCCCGCATTCCTCGGCCGCCTTGGCAAAATGTCTGTGCCGCGCAAGCGCGCTGAGCAGTTGAAGGTCGCGGATTTCGATCACGTCTTACAGTTCCCGGTGCATGTCCGGCCCAAACCCTAGCCGCATAACCTTTGCGTAAAAAGAGGTGCTGTGGCTCCGCACGACAATCAGTTGAGGACCGCAATCGCAAAATTGAGCGCTGTGGCAAAAGCGACCCAAGCCAAATAAGGTATGAACGCAAGCGCCGCCCCCCGATCCCTGTGCCAAAGTCCGAGTATCAATCCCGTTATCACGGCGAAAAGCGACACGATAATAGCGAAAGCAAGCCACGGCAGATGCAGGACAAAAAACGCCGGAGACCAAAGGAAATTCAACCCCATCTGCGCCCACCAAAGCTTCATCAGCAAGCTTCCCCGATCCCACGTGAATAACCGCCATCCAACCATGGCGATCAGGAGGTACAGAACGGTCCAGACCGGTCCGAAAACCCAGTTCGGAGGATTGAAAACAGGCTTGGCAAGACCCGCATACCAAGCGCCCGGCGCTGTTACTGTGCCGATCAGAATGCCGCCGCCCATGACCAGCAAAAGAAACCCAAGCCGCGTGGACCACGAAATAGGAGGTGTGAGCCCGGGGGCGTCTGACATACTTAAAGTCTCCAACAGGTTCTGCAGCAACCGCAAAGAACAGCGGCCGGCATAAGACATATATGCCAAACCGCATCTGTCCAGACTATGTAGAACCAGTATTGCGAACCGTCAGAGCACGGTTGGTGTCAGGTATTGAACAAGAAGTGCATCACATCGCCGTCCTTGACGATGTAGCCTTTGCCCTCGGCCCGCATCTTGCCCGCCTCTTTCGCGCCCTGCTCGCCATTGGCGGCGATATAGTCGTCATAGGCGATGGTCTCGGCGCGGATGAAGCCCTTTTCGAAATCACCGTGGATCACGCCAGCGGCCTGCGGCGCGGCGGTGCCGGTGCGGATGGTCCAGGCACGGGCCTCTTTCGGGCCGACGGTGAAATAGGTTTCCAGCTTGAGCAGGTCGTAACCGGCGCGGATCAGACGGTCGAGGCCGGGTTCTTCCAGACCCATTTCGGTCAGGAACATCTCGGCCTCGTCGTCTTCCAACAGACTGATCTCTTCTTCGATCTTGGCGCTGATAATGACGTGGGAATTGCCCTGCGCCGCGGCCATTTCGGCGACCTTGGCCGAGTATTCATTGCCCTCGGCGGCTTCTTCCTCGGACACGTTGCAGACGTAAAGCACCGGCTTGGTGGTCAGCAGCTGCAGCATCTTCCACGCCTTGGCGTCCTCGTCCGAGACCTCAACCAAGCGCGCGGGTTTGCCGTTTTCCAGCATCTCTTGCGCGGTGGCCAGCAGACGGTCCTGCTGCTGCGCCTCTTTGTCATTGCCCTTGAGCTTGCGCACCAGATTGGCGCGGCGCTTTTCGATGCTTTCCAGATCGGCCAGCATCAGCTCGGTCTCGATCGTGTCGGCATCGGCCACCGGGTCCACGCGGCCATCCACATGGGTCACGTCACCGTCTTCGAAACAGCGCAACACATGGGCAATCGCGTCCGTCTCACGGATATTGGCAAGGAACTGGTTCCCCAGACCTTCGCCTTTCGAGGCCCCCTTTACCAGACCGGCAATATCCACAAAGGTCATGCGTGTCGGGATGATCTGTTTCGAGGTCGCAATCGCTGCCAGCTTGTCCAGCCGGTCGTCAGGTACGGCAACGTCGCCCACATTGGGTTCAATGGTGCAGAACGGGAAATTCGCCGCCTGCGCGGCAGCGGTTTTGGTCAGCGCATTGAACAGGGTCGATTTACCCACATTCGGCAGACCCACGATTCCCATTTTAAAGCCCATCATGGCCTCCTGAAACGATATGACGGCGTCTTCTAGGCAGGTTAGGTGAAATGCGCAACCCGAGCGTCAAAACCTGTCTGAGTCGGTTTTGCAACATAACCAATCTGTGACCGAATTTGCACTTGCGTGAGTTGTGCCCCCCCACCCATCGTACCCAAGTATCAGAAAGAACACGACAACGAGAAGACCCAGAAATGAAATCCCTATTTCTCTCAACCGTCCTTTTGCTTGGTGCCACAGCCGCCCAAGCCCAATCCGTCGTTTTTGGTGCCGGCTATGCAGATTTCTCTAACAGCAATGGCGAGGACCAGGCGATCTTTTCCCTGGAATATCAGCACAGCCCTTTTCATCAGGCCAATCGCTTTAGCGCAGGTCTGGGCACAGCACTGACAGTGGATACGGATGGCGACACGCATATTGGGGCGGGTCTTATCGGGGTCTATACGTTCTCGGATCGTTGGTTTGCCGAACTCAGCGTGATGCCCGGCTACTATAACGCCCCGAATGATGACAACGATCTGGGCGGCAATTTTCAGATTCGCAGCCTGTTGGGGGTTGGGTACACTCTGGACAGCGGCAACAAGGTCTCGCTGGCGGTCACCCACCTGTCGAACGCCAGCACCGAAAGCTTCAATCCCGGTGCCAATGCCCTGTTCCTGCGCTATCATCTGGGCTTCTGAGCCAATCTGAGCGGCTGGGATTGATTTCCGGCCAAAGGTACTGCACATCAGGTCCAAAGCCGATTGCAAGGATAGCTGATGACACGTATCGACGCCAAGTTCGCCGCCCTGAAGGCCGACGGGAAAAAAGCCTTTGTCGCCTATATCATGGCGGGCGACCCCGATTTCGACACTTCGCTTGAAATCGTAAAGGGGTTGCCTGCTGCGGGTGTTGACGTGATCGAACTGGGTCTGCCCTTTACCGATCCGATGGCGGATGGCCCAACCATTCAGGCCGCAGGGCAACGCGCACTGGACGGCGGCATGACCTTGCAGCGTACACTCGATCTGGCCCGCGCCTTTCGTGAGACCGACGACACCACCCCGATTGTTCTGATGGGGTATTACAACCCGATCTACAGCCGTGGCGTCGATACCTTTTTGGCCGACGCCAAAGCGGCCGGGATCGACGGCCTGATTGTCGTCGATCTGCCACCAGAAGAAGATGACGAACTGTGCTTGCCTGCTCAGGCCGCCGGTCTGAACTTTATCCGCCTTGCGACACCTACAACCGATGATAAACGCCTGCCCCGCGTGCTGCAGAACACGTCGGGCTTTGTCTATTATGTCTCGATCACCGGTATCACCGGTGCCGCCGAAGCGCAGGCCACAAATGTCGGCCCCGAAGTGGCCCGGATCAAATCCGCCACAGACCTGCCCGTGATCGTCGGGTTCGGCATCAACACGCCCGAAAAATCCAGGGCAATAGCAAGCGTCGCGGACGGAGCTGTTGTCGGATCTGCGATTGTCAGCCAGATCGCGGCGGGCAAACCAGTGCCCGAGGTGCTGGACTTTGTAAAATCTCTTTCAGACGGCGCGCATTCCGCCTGATCCCTCGGTATCCGAGTGTTTTTCGAACCGCAGCACGGCATAGGCCTGCTGCGGTTTTTTTGGTCACTGGACGTGGGCCCCTGTCATGTTAGAAATTGGCGTGAAAAACTGACCAAAAATACGAAGGCGTCAAAACATGGCTGTTATCACGACAATCGAAGACCTCCGCCGCATTTACGAACGCCGCGTGCCCCGGATGTTTTACGATTATGCCGAAAGTGGCAGCTGGACCGAGCAGACCTTCCGCGATAACAGCTCGGATTTCTCGGACATCCGCCTGCGGCAACGCGTGGCTGTGGATATGGCTGGGCGCTCAACTGCATCGCAAATGATTGGTCAGGACGTTTCAATGCCTGTGGCGCTGGCGCCGGTTGGGCTGACCGGCATGCAGCACGCGGATGGAGAGATGAAGGCCGCCAAAGCCGCCGAAGAGTTCGGCGTTCCCTTTACGCTGTCCACCATGTCCATCAACTCGATCGAGGATGTGGCCGAGCACACGTCCCAACCCTTCTGGTTCCAGCTTTATACCATGAAGGACACCGATTACGTCAGCCGCCTGATCCAGCGCGCCAAGGATGCAAAATGTTCGGCTTTGGTCATTACACTGGACCTGCAAATCCTTGGGCAACGGCACAAAGACCTGAAAAACGGCCTGTCTGCACCGCCGAAACTGACACCCAAGACCATCGCAAATCTGATGACCAAATGGGCCTGGGGGATCGAGATGCTGGGCGCGCACCGGCGCGAATTCGGCAATATTGTCGGTCATGTGGACGGCATCTCGGACGCCTCGTCACTGGGGGCCTGGACAGCGGAACAGTTCGACCCCAGTCTGGATTGGGCCAAGGTTGAAAAGCTGATGGAGCAATGGGGCGGCAAGGTGATCCTCAAAGGTATTCTGGATGCCGAAGATGCGAAAATGGCCGCCAAGCTTGGGGCCGACGCTATCGTCGTTTCGAACCACGGAGGACGGCAACTGGACGGCGCGCTCAGCTCAATCCGGATGTTGCCGGAAATCATGGACGCAGTGGGTGGTGATATCGAAGTTCATCTCGACAGCGGCATCCGGTCCGGCCAGGACGTTCTGAAAGCTTTGGCGCTGGGCGCAAAAGGTACCTATATCGGCCGCGCCTTTGTCTATGGTCTGGGCGCCATGGGGCAAAAGGGCGTCACCACCGCGCTTGACGTCATCCAGAAAGAACTGGACACGACAATGGCCCTGTGTGGTGAGCGCGACGTGAACGGCCTTGGTCGGCATAACCTGCTGGTCCCCGAAGATTTCGGAGGCCGCTGGCAGGAGTAATCCCGCAGTTAGGGGGCTCTGCCCCCGCCGCCCGTTCCGGGCGACTCCCCCGGGATTTTTTTAGCCAGATGAAGTAAGGATCCTTTATTCATCTGGCCTCAAATATCCCGGAGCGCGAGGCAGAGCCTCGCAAAAAAGCTTGGCTCTAAAAAGCCCTTTCCAAATCCGGTGAATCAAGCTAAGGACGCGGCTTCACGCGGGCATACAGCCTTGGAGGATGCCCGCCCTAACATTTGGAGATTTATCATGGCTGGTGAGATTCCTGATCTCGTAGCTCTGGAACGGACGGGGACAGGCAAGGGCGCCGCTCGTCAAGCACGCCGCGACGGCATGGTTCCGGGCATTGTTTTTGGTGGCGACAAAGATCCGCTGCCGATCAATATCCCGTTCAACGTCCTGTTCAAGCGCCTGAAAGCGGGCCGGTTCAAGTCGACCCTGTGGAACCTGAAGGTTGAAGGCCACGAAGACGTTCGCGTCATCTGCCGTGACGTTCAGCGTGACGTTGTCAAAGACCTGCCGACCCACCTGGATCTGATGCGCCTGCGCCGGACCACCAAGATCGCGCTGTTCATCCCTGTTGAGTTCATCAACGAAGAAGAAGCGCCCGGCATCAAGAAGGGCGGCGTTCTGACTGTTGTCCGTCCCGAGGTTGAACTGGTCTGCACCGCCGGTGACATTCCTGAGAAGATCACCATCGATCTGACCGGCATGGAGATCAACGACGTTGCCACCATTTCGTCGGTTGATCTGCCCGAAGGCACCAAGCCGACCATCGACCGTGACTTCGTAATCGCGAACGTGTCGGCGCCGACTGGCCTGTCGACCAGCGACGATGAAGAAGGCGAAGAAGTGGCCGCAGACGAGGTTGAAGTCGTCGGCCAGGAAGAAGCCGAAGAATAAACCCGGACACAGCGTCTGGTGTTTGAAACGGGGCCTTTTCGGGCCCCGTTTTCTTTTGCCGCCTACGCTGGAAACCGGGCGCGTTCCGTGGCATCAACCTGCTGCAGCATACAAGGACGAGACCATGAAACTGTTTGTCGGATTGGGGAACCCGGGATCAAAATACGCCCGCAACCGGCACAATATTGGCTTTATGGCTGTGGACCGCATTGCTGAAGATCACGGGTTCAGCCCCTGGAAATCAAAGTTTCAGGCCGAAATCGCCGAGGGGCGTCTGGGCGGCGAAAAGGTCCTGCTGATCAAGCCGCAAACCTTCATGAACCGCTCGGGCCAGGCCGTGGGCGAGGCGATGCGGTTCTACAAGCTGGACTCGACCGATGTGACCGTTTTTCATGACGAGCTCGACCTTGCCCCCGGCAAGGTGCGCGTCAAGGCGGGTGGCGGGCATGCAGGGCATAACGGGCTGCGGTCGATCCATGAGCATATCAGCCCCGCCTATGACCGGGTACGTTTGGGGATCGGTCATCCGGGGCGAAAAGAGATGGTTTCGCCCTATGTCTTGGGCGATTTTGCCAAGGCCGATGCTGATTGGCTGGACGATGTGCTGCGCGGTGTCTCGGATGGCGCAGGTCATCTGGCCGATGGCGACGGCGGCAAGTTCATGAACGCGGTCGCCCAGCGCACCGCCCCACCCCGGTCCTCCAAAACACAGGCCGAGGCCAAAAAAACAGCCCCTAAATCAGAGCCGGAACCCGAAGTTGACGACAGGTCGGCCATGCAAAAGCTGCTGGACAAGTTCAAATAGGCCTTTTGCCCTTGCCGTAACGTCCTGATTGCGGAATGACACCGCGCGCGGTCCAATGCCCCATACATATGGGAGGAGACATATGAGAACGCTGTTGAAATGGGTGCTGCGCATCACCTTGATGCTGGTTCTGGCCGCGATTGTTGTCGGCGTTTGGAAACGCGAAGAAATTCAGCGCCTTATGGCTGTGAACTCTTTGTTCTCTGAGGATAAGATCGTCTACAATTTCTCCCATATGGATGAGGCTTTCCTGACAGTCGACCTCCCGCGTGGGGATGGCCCGACCTGGGAATTGCCCTATGGGTCAGGGTTCGATCTGCCCGAGGGCACTGATCAATGGATCGAAGACAGGGCCGTGACCTCTCTGCTGGTGATGCAGGACGGCCAGATCCGGTTCGAGGAATACTATCTGGGCACCACGCCCGAGGATCGCCGCATCTCGTGGTCAGTGGCCAAAAGCTATCTCTCGGCGCTGTTCGGCATCCTGATGGCCGAAGGGGCAATCGGGTCGCTGGACGATCCGGTGGTGCAATATGCACCGATGCTGGCGGGCACGGCCTATGATGGGGCCTCGATCCGCAACGTGTTGAACATGGCCAGCGGCGTCACGTTTGACGAGGATTATCTGGACCCCAAATCCGACATCAACCGCATGGGCCGCGTTGTGGCATTGGGTGGGGAATTGGACGACTTCGCCGCCTCATTGCAGGACACGTTCGTGGAACCGGGCGCGCAATGGCAATACGTATCCATCGACACACATGTTGTCGGTATGGTGATCCGGGGCGCCACCGGGCGCAGTGTCAGCGAGTTGCTGACCGAAAAGATCATCCAGCCCTTGGGATTGGAGCGGGATGGGTATTACGTCGCCGATGGGGCCGGAGTAGCCTTTGTTCTGGGCGGCCTGAACTTCACCACCCGCGACTTTGCCCGCTTTGGGCAGATGATCCTGCAAAACGGCGAACACAATGGCCAACAACTGGTCCCCGCCGACTGGATCGCCGAATCCGTGCAACCCAGCGCACCGACCGAGCCAGGAGAGATCGGGTATGGCTATCAATGGTGGATCCCCGTGGGCGCGCATGAGTGCGAGTTTCTGGCGCGTGGCGTCTATGGGCAATATATCTACTTCGATCAGCCGCGCGGTGTTCTGATCGTCTCAACCGGAGCAGACCGCAAGTTTCGCGACCCCGGTGTCAACGAGGCCAACATAGAAATGTTTCGCAGCATCGCCCAAAGCCTGTAAGGTCATCACATGCAAAAACTGGACAGCGTAAACGTTTTGGGCGGCGTGCTTGCCGCCTGTTCGACCGACCCTTTGACTGGGTTCTTTCGCGATGGGGCCTGCAATACCTGCGCCGAAGATCAGGGCAGCCACACGGTCTGCGCGGTCATGACGGCCGAGTTTCTGGCCTATTCCAAATATGTCGGAAACGACCTGAGCACACCACGCCCCGAGTTCGACTTTCCCGGGTTAAAGCCCGGCGACAGTTGGTGCCTGTGTGCCGGGCGTTTCCTGCAGGCCCATGACGAAGGCTGCGCGCCGCAGGTCAATCTTGAGGCGACACACCAAAGCGCCCTGCAAATCGTGCCGTTCGAGATACTGCAACAACACGCTGCACAATGATCGCCGTCGTATGAAGAAGCCCCGACGCGGGTCGGGGCTGTGTGTGTTTACCGGCTTTCGTGCAGGACCGTTTCGAACCCTTCGAACTGAGGGGGGCCCATCAATGCAGACTGCGTTCCCTTGTTGCCCGCATTCTTGTGGGCATCGCGGAATTGCTGCGATTTCGTCCAGGCGCGGAAATCATCCTCGCTATTCCAGATGACGTGGCTGGAATACAGGCGATAGCCTTCGCCCTCGGGGCCTTTCAGCAGGCGGAATTCCTGAAACCCGTCCAGCTCTTTCAGACGGCTTTCGCGCTCTTTCCACATGGCCTCAAACTCGGCGGCAGCCTCAGGGCGGACCTTAAAGCGGTTCATGGCGATATAGCTCATGGGTTTCCCTCCTGCGGTGGTCAGTCTGCCGAGCGGCCTTCGGTGTCGGACATGTCAAAGTTCAGATACTTGGCCACGGTCTGTACGTCCTTGTCCCCGCGTCCGCACATGTTCATGCAGATCAGGTGATCGGCGGGCAGATCGGGCGCGATCTTCATGACATGGGCCAGCGCGTGGCTGGGTTCCAACGCAGGAATGATGCCTTCGGTCGCGCAGCACAGCTGGAACGCCTCTAGCGCCTCTTTATCAGTGATCGAGACATATTTCGCGCGGCCAATATCGTGCAGCCACGAATGTTCGGGGCCAATGCCGGGGTAATCCAGACCGGCCGAGATCGAATAGCCTTCGAGGATCTGTCCGTCATCATCCTGCAGCAGATAGGTGCGGTTGCCATGCAGCACACCGGGCCGACCACCGGTCAGCGAGGCGCAATGCTCCATCTTCTCGTTCACGCCCTTACCGCCAGCTTCAACGCCGATGATATTGACGTCTTTGTCGTCAAGGAACGGATAGAACAGACCCATCGCGTTCGATCCACCGCCGATGGCGGCAATGATCGTATCGGGCAGGCGGCCCTCGGCCTTCATCATCTGTTCCTTGGCTTCTTTGCCGATGATCGACTGGAAATCCCGCACCATCGCCGGATAAGGGTGCGGCCCGGCCACGGTGCCGATGCAGTAGAACGTGTCGCGCACATTGGTCACCCAGTCGCGCAACGCGTCATTCATGGCGTCTTTCAGCGTACCGCGGCCAGACGTCACCGGGATCACTTCGGCCCCCAGCAGGCGCATGCGGAACACGTTCGGGGCCTGACGCTGCACGTCATGGGCGCCCATATAGACGATGCATTTCAGCCCGAACTTGGCGCAGACGGTGGCGGTGGCCACACCGTGCTGCCCTGCCCCGGTTTCGGCGATGATCCGGGTCTTGCCCATACGCCGCGCCAGAATGATCTGACCCAGCACGTTGTTGATCTTATGCGCGCCGGTATGGTTCAGTTCGTCGCGTTTCAAATAAATCTTGGCCCCGCCCAGATGCTGGGTCAGACGTTCCGCGTAATACAGCGGCGAGGGGCGACCCACATAGTTCGCCCACAGGTCGTCCATCTCGGCCCAGAAGGTGGGGTCGTCCTTGGCCTTCTCATATTCCTCCTCCAGCGACAGGATCAGGGGCATCAGCGTTTCGCTGACAAACCGCCCGCCGAAGATGCCGAAACGGCCCTGCTCATCGGGGCCGGACATGAAGGAATTGAAAAGATCGTTGGCCATGGGTGTCTCCGTCATCTTACCCGTTGTTCATAGGAGGTAGCATCGGGATTTGCCATGGCAAAACGTAACTGCCAGGCCTAGCGCGTGGCGTCGACAAAGACCCGAACCAGACCGGCATCCTTGACGCCCGGCGCGCTCTCTACCCCCGAGGACACATCCACCTGCCGTGCCCCTGTCATGCGCATCGCCTCGGCCACATTGTCCGGAGTCAGGCCCCCGGCCAGCATCCATGGACGCCGCCAGTATTTGCGCCCGGCCAGCAACCGCCAGTCAAAGGCCAGCCCGTTACCACCCGGCAATTCCGCATTGCATGGCGGTTTCGCGTCGATCAGTAGTTGATCTGCAACCTCGGAATAAAGGTCAATCGCCGCAAGATCATCGGCATCCGCCACACCGATCGCTTTCATCACCGGCAGACCGAACCGCGCGCGGACCTCGGCCACACGTTCGGGACTTTCCTTGCCATGCAACTGCAACATGTCCAGCGGCACATCTGCGACAAGCCGGTCCAGTTCCTCATCCGAGGCATTCACCGTCAGCGCCACCTTGGCGATCCCGGCAGGCACCAGATGGGCCAGCGCGGCGGCGGCATCGACGTCAAGATGCCGGGGCGATTTTGGGAAAAAGACAAACCCCACATAACGCGCGCCAGCCTCAGCCGCAGCGCGCACGTGATCAGGGGCGGTCAGACCGCAGATTTTGACAGCAGTATCGGTCATGCAAGCGCCTTAGCTGGCTTCGTCCAGCAGGGCCAGAACGTCGTCCTTGCCTTCGTTCTGCTTTTTCTTGAGCTTTTTGACCTCACGCTCAAGCTTGCGCACTTCGCTGGTTTTGGCCGTGGCATCCCGACGGTGCTTATGCTCGCGCAGCCATTCCCACAGGAAACCAATGATCAGGCCCGCCACGACGCCGCCCAGAACCACCACGAAAAGCGGCAGCGAGGTTCCAAGGTTGAAACCCACAAGCTCGGCAAAGGGTTCCGGCATGAGTGTCAGTTCAACCGTCTCGCGGTTGGCCAGCGAAACCGAAATCAGAACGATCCCCAGAATCGCCAGAAAAGCATATCGGATATAGCGCATCATGCCCTAGGCTTTACCGTTCAATCGGTCCCTAAGCAACTTGCCAGTTTTGAAAAACGGAACACATTTTTCTTCGACCTGCACGGTCTCGCCAGTACGGGGGTTTCGACCGACGCGCGCATCGCGTTGTTTGACAGAAAATGCTCCGAAACCGCGCAGCTCAACCCGGTCGCCGCGCGCCATGGCATCCGTCACTTCTTCGAAGACGGTATTCACGATCCGTTCGACATCCCGCTGGTACAGATGCGGGTTTTCGTCGGCAATTTTCTGAATCAATTCTGAACGGATCATATGCGCTACCCTCCCAGGCGACCGATTAATCATCTCTATTATTTTGAACAGTATAGAAAAAAACTTGGTTCGGGGGAACGTTGACTCTGACCATTCGGTCTTGAATTTGCCTCAAACTCACGCGATTTCTTGCCTCTTCGCGCGAATTCAGCCCCTAATGTACGTGCCACAGGCGAATAAAGCCCGCAAATCGGAACATATTGATTCGCAACAAAAACGGCCCCGCACCGGGGTGCGAGGCCGAAATTCGTCTTAGGGATGCGCCCGGGCTTAGTCGCCCGATTTCAGCGCGGCACCCAGAATGTCGCCCAGCGATGCGCCCGAGTCGGAAGAACCGTACTGTTCCACGGCCTCTTTCTCTTCGGCGATCTCGCGTGCCTTGATCGACAGGCCCAGACGGCGGGTCTTGCTGTCAACGTTGGTAACGCGGACGTCGACCTTGTCGCCAGTGTTGAAACGCTCGGGGCGCTGCTCGGCACGATCACGGCTCAGGTCCGAACGACGGATGAACGACTTCATGCCTTCGTATTCGACCTCGATGCCGCCATCTTCGATCGCGGTGACTTCAACGGTGATGACCGAGCCACGCTTCACGCCGCCCACGGCTTCGGCGAACTTGTCACCGCCCAGGGCTTTGATCGACAGCGAGATACGCTCTTTCTCAACGTCAACTTCCGAAACGACGGCCGAAACCATGTCGCCTTTGCGGTAGTTCTGGATCGCATCCTCGCCACGCTCGTCCCAGGACAGGTCCGACAGGTGAACCATGCCGTCGATGTCGCCTTCGAGGCCAATGAACAGACCGAATTCGGTGATGTTCTTGACTTCGCCTTCGACCTCGGTGCCCTCGGGGTGTGTTTCTGCAAACACTTCCCACGGGTTGCGCTGAGTCTGCTTCAGGCCCAGAGACACGCGACGCTTGGCGCCGTCGATTTCCAGAACCATGACGTCGACTTCCTGGCTGGTCGAAACGATCTTGCCGGGGTGGACGTTTTTCTTGGTCCAGGACATCTCGGACACGTGCACCAGACCTTCGACACCGGCCTCCAGCTCGACGAACGCGCCGTAGTCGGTGATGTTGGTGACGCGACCCTGATGAACCGAGCCCAGCGGGTATTTCGCAGCAACCAGATCCCACGGATCTTCCTGCAGCTGCTTCATGCCCAGGCTGATGCGGTGGGTCTCTTTGTTGATCTTGATGACCTGAACCTTGATGGTTTCGCCGATCGTCAGGATCTCGGACGGGTGGTTCACACGGCGCCATGCCATGTCGGTGACGTGCAGCAGGCCGTCAACGCCGCCCAGGTCAACGAATGCACCGTATTCGGTGATGTTTTTGACAACACCCTCGACGGTCTGACCTTCGGACAGGTTGCCGATAACTTCGGCACGCTGTTCGGCACGCGATTCTTCCAGGATGGCGCGGCGCGATACAACGATGTTGCCACGGCGGCGGTCCATTTTCAGAATCTGGAACGGCTGCTTCAGACCCATAAGCGGACCAGCGTCGCGCACGGGGCGAACGTCAACCTGCGAGCCGGGCAGGAACGCAACTGCGCCACCCAGATCGACGGTGAAGCCACCTTTGACGCGACCAAAGATAGCACCTTCGACGCGCTGGTCGTCGGCGTATGCTTTTTCCAGACGGTCCCATGCCTCTTCACGGCGGGCCATCTCGCGCGAGATGACAGCTTCGCCACGGGCGTTTTCTGCGGCGCGCAGGTATACTTCGACCTCGTCGCCAACAGCGATTTCAGGGGCTTCGCCGGGATTTGCGAATTCTTTCAGATCAACGCGGCCTTCCATTTTGTAGCCGACGTCGATGATGGCCTGGCCGGCTTCGATCGCCAGAACCTTACCTTTGACAACAGAACCCTCTTCGGGCGTGTCCATTTCGAAGCTTTCATTCAGGAGGGCTTCGAATTCCTCCATGGATGCGTTAGCCATGTGGCGTCATTTTCCTTTACAGTACGTTTTTGCTGGCCGAGCGGTTGTCTCCGCCGGTCTTAATGGATTGGTCAGGCGAACTGACATATGCCACAAAACAAAGAGGGCCGGTTGCTTCCGACCCTGCTCGTCTCATTGTTTTATGGCTCAAATCGCCTTGTCGACGCGCGCTCTATAGCGGGTTCGCACTTGGGCTGCAAGTCAAACCGGACATGCCCCGAATTCGCGGGACAGCGGTCGCGGTCCAAAAACCGAGATCAGATTTCCTCGCCTTTTTTCAGCAAGTCCTCGATCAGTTCCTGTTGCAGGTTGTTGCTGTCACCGCCGCCAAACTGATGCGCGCCACCGGAATAGAGCGATCCATACGTCTTGGCCGTATTCACCGTTTGTGCCAGACCCGAGATCAGCTGGTCCTTTCGCAAAGGCGACAGGGGGTGAATATAGGCTGCCCACAATGTCCCGTTGGCAATCGCATAGCGCGCATCCAGCGTGCTGTCGAAATTGGCCTGCATCATGCGCTGCATATCCTCGGCGGTCAGCCCATCGGCGCTGCGGATCGGCACCATCACGCGCATCCGGTCCGCATTGGTGTCCGTGACGACCAGAACCGGCACATCCGAGACCGTCAGCTGGAACCCCGGCCCGCTGGGTTCAGCCTCGGGGTCCAGCGCGAACAGTATCTTTCCCAGACGCTCATAGTCCATCGGCGGCTCGACCTCGGGGGCGTCCTGAGCCGCCAGGCTTCCGGCCATGAAAATCAGCATTAGGGCTAGTCGGATCATCACTTCTCTCCTGCAGGCAATGGGTTCAGCATAGGAGCGCGGCGGATAACTGGCCAAACAAAGCTTGGTGAGGAGTATTTCCTGAAGCTCCGGTGTTTTGAACGATCTGCAAGGCTTGCTGGTCTTGCTGCGATAGCCCGTTCAAAACACGTCCCCTAACTATGTTTCAGCGATTGGCCGCCCGGCTGATCCAACGCTGAACAGGAAAGGAAATCCTCATGAAGTCTCTGGTTCTGACAACCCTCATCGCCACCCTGCCCCTGATCGCCGCCCCGGCCTTTGCCGCAGATGAAATCAACGTATCGAACGGCATCTCGGCTGCCGGCGCACCGCTGGCCGCGCATGGTGTCGATCTTGTTGCGCTGGTGAACGACGGCAACCCGGTCGATGGCTTTGCAACGCACTCCGCGACCTATGACGGCGCGTCCTACTATTTCACTTCCGCCGAAAATCTGGCGGCATTCGAGGCCAACCCGGCCGCGTACCTGCCCCAGCATGGGGGTTTCTGTTCGTTCGGCGTGTCGGTCGGCAAGAAATTCGACGGCGACCCGGATCAGTATCTGGTTGCAGACGGCAAACTGTATCTGTTCCTGAACGCCGAAACCCGCGCCGCGTTTTTGAAAGACGTACCCGGCACGGCAAAAACCGCTGATGGCCAATGGTCGAAGATCAAAAGCGTCGCCGTCGGCGAGCTGTAATTCGTCCCCAAGCGAAGGCTCGCGGCGTTACGGCGTCGCGGGCTTTTTTTGTTCGATCAACGCGATAGCCTGCGCCAAAGCGTCCGCAATGCTCAGGTCCGAGGTGTCCAGTTGCACCGCATCTTCGGCCGGTTTCATCGGGGCCGTGCTGCGTTCCGCATCCCGCGCATCGCGTTCGCGCACATCGGCCAGAACCTGATCACGCGTCACGTCCGAACCCTTGGCGCTGAGTTCAAGAAACCTGCGTTCGGCCCGAACCTCGGCGCTGGCGGTGACGAACAGCTTCACCTCGGCCTCGGGGCAGATCACGGTGCCAATATCGCGCCCGTCCAGAACCGCACCCCCAACCCGCCGCGCAAAGGCGCGCTGGAAATCAACCAAGGCGGCACGCACCTCAGGGATAACCGCCACTTTTGAGGCCGCCTGCGCAATCTCTGCGGTACGCAAATCGCCCTGCTCCAGTTCCTCAGCCGTCAAAGCCTGCGCCGCTGCGATGGGATCCAGCCCCTCCAGCGTGCGCCGCCCGACGGCACGGTAAAGCAGCCCGGTATCCAGATGCGCAAAGCCAAAATGCGCCGCGACACCTTTCGAGATCGTCCCTTTCCCCGCCGCCGCAGGCCCGTCTATGGCAACCGTAAAGCTCACGTGCGTTCCACCTTGGCCCCCAGTGATGCCATCAACGGCTCAAAGATCGGGAACGAGGTCGCAATCGGACCGCCATCATCCACCGAGACCGGCGTTTTCGCACCCATGCCCATCACCATGAAGGACATGGCGATGCGGTGATCCAGAAAGCTCTCGCAAGTGCCGCCACCGGGAACATTGCCAATGCCCAGCCCCTCGACCGACCACCATTCTTCGCCCTCATCCACGGTCACGCCATTGGCGCGCAGGCCACGCGCCATGGCGTCGATCCGGTCGCTTTCCTTGACGCGCAGCTCTTTCACGCCGCCCATCATCGTGGTGCCCGTTGCATTGGCCGCAACCACGGACAGAACCGGGTATTCGTCGATCATCGAGGCCGCGCGCTCGGGCGGCACGTTGATGCCCTTCATGTTGGGCGAGTATTTCGCGCGCAGGTCAGCAACGGGTTCGCCGCCCTCTTCACGCTCATTCTCATAAGTCAGGTCCGCGCCCATCTCGCGCAGCGTTGTGAACAGGCCCGCACGGGTCGGGTTCAGGCCGATCCCCGGCACCAGCACATCCGAGCCGGGCGTGATCAGCGCAGCGCACACCGGGAACGCCGCACTTGACGGATCGCGCGGCACGGCAATGACCTGCGGTTTCAGCTCAGGGCGCCCGGTCAGGGTGATCACCCGCCCCTCATCGGTATCCTCAACGGTGATCTCTGCGCCGAACCCGGCCAGCATCCGCTCGGAATGGTCGCGGGTGGCCTCTTTTTCAACCACGACCGTTTTGCCCCGCGCGTTCAGACCCGCCAGCAGGACGGCAGATTTCACCTGCGCCGACGGAACCGGCACTTCGTAGCGCACGGGAACGGGTTCCGCCGCACCTACGATGGTCATCGGCAAACGCCCGCCCGAGCGCCCAACCGACTGCGCGCCAAACAGAGCCAGCGGATCCGTCACCCGCGCCATGGGGCGTTTGTTCAGGCTGGCATCGCCGGTAAACGTGGCCGAGATCGGACAGGTCGCCATCGCGCCCATGATCAGCCGCACACCTGTGCCCGAGTTGCCGCAATCGATCACCTGATCCGGCTCGGCAAAACCGCCGACGCCAACGCCATGCACCGTCCATTCGCCGCCACCGTGATCCGTGACCTCGGCCCCAAAGGCGCGCATCGCCTTGGCGGTGTCCAGAACATCCTCGCCCTCAAGCAGGCCGGAAATCTTCGTCTCACCCACCGCCATTGCGCCCAGGATCAGCGACCGGTGCGAGATCGACTTGTCGCCGGGCACCTCTGCCGTTCCGGTCAGCGGACCGCAGGGATGCGAGGTCATCGGGATGGGCGTGCCGTGTCCGGACATGGGGGCTCCTGTTTTCGCTATCAGTGCCTTAGCCGATTAGCGAATTGGGGCCAGATGGTCCAGCGGCAATCAGTCCTTGCGGCGGAAGGTCAGGTAATGCGGCGTGCGCCCTTCGCGCAGGGCCTTTTGTTCGTAACGGGTGGAAATCCAGTCCTCCCACGGTTCACGCCAATCGGCGGGCCGTTCTGCCAGCCATTCGAACCCGGCGCGCGGCACCTCTTCCAGAGTCTGACGCACATAGTCGGGAATGTCTGTGGCCACACGAAAGATCGAGCCCGGTTTCAGCGCTCGCGCCAGCGGTTCCAGATGCTCGGGCGTCACGAAGCGGCGGCGATGGTGCCGCGTCTTGGGCCAGGGATCGGGATAGAGCAGGAAGGCGCGTGAGATGCTGGCCTCGGGCAAAACATCAAACAGATCGCGCGCGTCACCGGGATGAACCGCCAGATTTTCGACACCCGCCTGCCGGATCTTGCCCAACAGCATGGCGACGCCGTTGATGTAAGGCTCGGCCCCGATGATGCCGATGTCGGGATTGCTTGCGGCCTGATGCACCAGATGCTCACCACCGCCAAAGCCGACCTCAAGCCAGACGTCCCGCCCACCAAACAGCTTCTGCAGATCCAGCGGCTTGCGTTCGGGATTGCTGTCCCAATCGACCGCGCCGGGGGACAGCGCATCGAGGTCTTCGCTCAGATACGTCTTTTGGCTGGGCTTCAGGGTCTTGCCCTTGAAGCGGCCATAAAAGTTTCTGCGGGGGCGTTGGGGTGTCTGGGTGCTCATGTCGGTGCCCTCTACTGCGGGCTTGACCTTGTGGCAAGGGGTGGAAGTGGGGGCCAGCCCGTCGCCATTGGTTTCTCGGACCAATGGCGCAACCAGCTGCGACCCCCCGCCGTATTTTTAACAAGAAGAAGAGCGCGCCCGTGAGGGCGCACCTTTTGACAGCGATCAGACGGCGGCCTTAAGTGCGTCCGCCAGATCGGTGCGTTCCCAGCTGAAGCCGCCATCGGCATCCGGTTCACGACCGAAATGGCCATAGGCCGCCGTGCGCTGGTAGATCGGTTTGTTCAGTTGCAGATGCTCGCGAATGCCGCGCGGGGTCAGGTCCATCACCTGGCCGACGGCTTTTTCGATCACCGCATCGGCAATCTGACCAGTTCCATGCGTATCCGCGTAGATCGACAGAGGTTTGGACACACCAATCGCATAGCTCAGCTGGATGGTGCAGCGTTCTGCCATACCGGCGGCAACTACGTTCTTGGCCAGGTAGCGCGCGGCATATGCGGCCGAGCGGTCCACCTTGGTCGGATCTTTACCCGAGAACGCACCGCCTCCATGCGGCGCAGCGCCACCATAGGTGTCCACGATGATCTTGCGGCCGGTAAGGCCCGCATCGCCATCCGGGCCACCGATCACGAACTTGCCGGTGGGGTTCACGTGCCATTCGGTCTCGGCCGACAGCCAGCCTTCGGGCAGGGTTTCGCGGATATAGGGCTCAACAATAGCGCGGATGTCATCCGAACTGAGTGCCTCATCCAAATGCTGCGTCGACAGCACGATCGAGCTGACGCCAACGGGCTTGCCATCGCGATAGACAACGGACAGCTGCGATTTGGCATCCGGGCCCAGCGCAGGCTCGGTACCGTTTTTGCGGACTTCGGCCAGACGGCGCAAAATCGCATGCGAATACTGGATCGGTGCGGGCATCAGCGCGGGCGTCTCTGTCGTGGCGTAACCGAACATGATGCCCTGGTCGCCTGCGCCTTCGTCCTTGTCACCGGCCGCATCCACGCCTTGTGCGATATGCGCGGATTGCTCGTGCAGCAGGTTCGTCACCTCGACGGTTTCGTGGTGGAACTTGTCCTGCTCGTAACCGATGTCTTTCACACAGGCGCGCGCGATCTCTTCGATGCGGCCCATGTAATCGTGCAGTTTTTCCTGATCAGACAGACCTACTTCTCCACCGATGACAACGCGGTTCGTCGTTGCAAAGGTTTCGCACGCCACGCGCGCTTCGGGTTCTTCATTCAGAAATGCGTCAAGTACGGCGTCGGAAATGCGGTCGCAAACCTTATCCGGGTGCCCTTCGGAAACGGACTCCGAAGTAAAAGTGTAGTTCTGTCGGGACATGAATGTGCTCCATTAGATTTCCCCATCACGCCAGGAAGCCGTTGTGACGGGCATGCGAGGGGATACGCCCCAAGCTCAAAAGGGTCAATCGGTATTTATGCCGCCGCCCGCCGGGCGTTGCGCCAAAGCAGCGCCACAACGGCAATGAGCAGGGCGAAAATTGGCCAATCCCCAATCCGGGCGTAGATCGTGGGTTCGAATGGCACAGGCAGCGGGGCATCCACGTACCCGGCCTGCCCGAGCGCCAGCGCCTCCGTCACCTGCCCCAAGGGATCAATCATGGCCGAGACGCCGGTATTGGCAGAGCGCATCATCGGCAAACCTTGTTCGATTGCCCGCATCCGGGCCTGTGCCAGATGCTGAAACGGTCCGGATCGCGTCCCAAACCATGCATCATTGGTCACCTGAAGCAGAAAATCGGCACGTCCCGGCGCAGACAGCACATCCTGAGTGAACACCGCTTCATAACAGATCAGAGGCAAGGCCCGGCCCAGCTTGCCCGCCTCCATCAGCGCGGCGCCCGGGCCCGAGCTGAAACCATGCCCGGCCGTGGCCGCCATCCCGTGAATGCCAAACCGCGCCATCAGGTTGCCAAAGGGCACATATTCCCCGAACGGGGCCAGATGGTGTTTGTCATACAGGCCAGCTTGCTGCCCCTGTTCATCCAGGTAGATCAGCGAGTTGTAGATGCGCGGCCCGTCTCCCCTCTGGATACCCAGAAACACCGGCGTACCCTGGGCTGCATCGACAACCGCATCCAAATAAAGTCCTGCACTTCCCAGCCAGGCCGGGATCGAGGTTTCGGGCCATACGATCAGATCAGGTCTTGGGTCCGCGGCGGTAAACTCGATCTGTCGCGCAAAGAAAAGCGGGGCATAGTCCGGGTCCCATTTCTGATGCTGGGGCGCGTTGGGCTGGATCAGGCGCACGATGTGATCGGTTTCGGTGACGACCGGGCGCGTTGACGCGTGGCCCAGCGCCAACCCAACGCACCCAAGGGTCAGGACCAAGGGCAACGCGAATCCACGGCGCTGGCTCAATGCTGCACCTAGCGGCAGTGTCATCAGCAAGGTCAGCGTCCCCAGGCCATAAGGCCCAAACAGCGACAAAAGCTGCATTGCCGAAGTGTCGACCCAAACCTGTGCCAGACCCGCCCACGGAAAGCCCGTCAGCACGTAACCGCGGGCACATTCCAACAGGGATATGCTGACGGACAGGAAAACAGCTTGCGCGACGGCAGACCGTCCCGGCCGGCGCGCAAGCCAAAAGGCCAGCGCCCAGAACAAGGCCAGCCCGCCTGCCATGAAAATCAGGGCAAACGGTGCCATCCATGCGTGCCGTTGCGCATCGACAAAGAACGGCTCAACAATCCAGCTGAGGCCATGGGTAAAATACCCGGTGGCAAAGGCCCACCCGATCCATGCGGCGCGGCCACGTGTCTCGGTGGACAGAAACAACGGCGCCAGCAGCACCAGCCCGATCAGCGTTGCCGCCCAAATGCCAAAGGGCGCAAGGCCAAATGCGGCTATCCCACCCAAAAGGGCCGACAGAAGGAGCCTTACCCAAAACGACCAGCCCTTCACAGGGTTCATACAGCCAGATCCGGTAGCATGACGCGCAAACGCTTGATCCGGCGGGGATCGGCGTCGATCACTTCGAATTCAGGGCCTTCGGGATGTAGAACAACCTCGCCCCGCGCAGGCACACGGCCCGACAGCATGAAAACGAGGCCGCCGAGCGTGTCGATCTCCTCTTCATCCACATCCTCGTGACTGGTCAGCGAGCGTCCGATCTCGGCCTCAAAATCCTCAAGGGGCACGCGGGCCTGAACGATGTAGCAGCCCGGCTTTTCCTCTAGCCACAGCTGGTCTTCATCGGCGTCATGCTCATCCGCGATTTCACCGACAACCTGCTCAATCAGGTCCTCGATGGTCAGCAGACCATCAACGCCACCGTATTCGTCGATCACCAGCGCCATATGGCGACGCTCGGTCTGCATCTTGGTCAGCAGCACGCCGATCGGCATCGAAGGCGGAACGAACAGCAACGTGCGCAGCATCGACACCAGATCAAACTTGGCCCCGCCCCCATTAAACCCGTGAGTCAGAGCAAAGTCCTTGAGGTGCACAAACCCCAAAGGCGTATCCAGCGTTCCATCATAGACCGGAATGCGGGACAGACCGCTGTCGCGAAAAA
Organism: Ruegeria sp. CH10; assembly: GCF_056537125.1. Taxonomy (NCBI): domain Bacteria; kingdom Pseudomonadati; phylum Pseudomonadota; class Alphaproteobacteria; order Rhodobacterales; family Roseobacteraceae; genus Ruegeria; species Ruegeria sp. CH10. The sequence continues at coordinate 702,369 of NZ_JBQFQY010000002.1, forward strand.
CCTGGGCCAGTTCATCTTTGGTGATGGTTGACGGGACCGATATGATCTCGGCCGTCGGGATGGCGACATCTTCCACCCGCATACGGCGCAAGTTGATCATGCCGCGCGGCTGCGCCTTATCGGCGTCATGGCCATTGACCACTTGCTCCTCATCTTCACCCTGAGGAGAAAACGCATCCACTATTCGAGAAAAAAATCCGCTTTTCTCTCTGACCTCTTCACCGCTGTTCTCCGGTTGCGCGCTCTGCGCCGCCATAGAACTGCCGTCTGTATCGCCCATATTCCCGTTCCAAATAATCGGCCTGAATGGCCTGTCTACACATTATATGGGTCATCAATACCCAGTTTGCCAAGTATATCGACCTCAACCGCTTCCATCAAATTGGCATCAGCATCACGAATGTGATCGTATCCCAACAGATGTAATGTTCCGTGAACGATCAAATGCGTGACGTGATCATCCATCGCCTTGCCTGCCTCGGTCGATTCACGCGCGCAGGTGTCATAGGCGATTGCGATATCGCCCAGCGGAATCTCTCCGGTGAAATCCGGCTCGGGCAGTAGTGGGGCCTCGCCCGGCCGATCCGCGGCCAAATTTTCGGCGGGCCAGCTCAGCACATTGGTGGGCGTCGGCTTTTCCCGAAACTCGGCATTCAATTCCGCAATGCGGGCGTCGTCACAGGCCAGCAGGCTGATCTCGCACAGATCCGCATCCAGATCGCAATGGGCTAGCACTGCCGCAACCGCCCGCGTGGCAAGGGGTTCCAGCCCCTGCCAGCGCGCATCTTCGATTGTTACTTCAAGATTCATGCGATCCCGTCCCAAGCCTGCAGCCCGGAACGATTACCCCGTCTCACGGCCTGAATCGGCCTCATACGCTTCGATAATGGCGGCGACAAGCGGGTGGCGCACCACGTCTTTCGATGTGAAATAGTTGAAGCTGATATTCGGGATCGTTTTCAACAGCCGCTCCGCGTCTTGCAGCCCCGACTGAACCCCGCGCGGCAGGTCAACCTGCGACCGGTCGCCGGTGATCACCATGCGGCTGCCTTCGCCCAGACGGGTCAGGAACATCTTCATCTGCATGGTGGTGGCATTCTGCGCCTCATCCAGCACGACAAACGCATTGGCCAGCGTCCGACCGCGCATGAAGGCCAGAGGCGCGATTTCGATTCGTTTCTCCTCGATCAGCTTGGCAAGCTGCTTGCCGGGCAGGAAGTCATTCAGCGCGTCATAGAGCGGCTGCATGTAAGGATCGACCTTGTCCTTCATGTCACCGGGCAGATAGCCCAGCTTTTCGCCCGCTTCGACCGCCGGTCGGCTTAGGATGATGCGATCCACATGGCCGCCGATGAACATCGACACACCAACCGCAACGGCCAGATAGGTCTTGCCCGTCCCTGCGGGACCGATTCCAAAGGCCAGCTCGTTGTTGAACAGCGATTGCACATAGGCTTTTTGCGCATCTGTGCGAGGCTCAACCAGTTTTTTGCGGGTCTTGATCTCAACGGTGCCGCCCTTGAACATCTCAAGCTGGTCGCCATCACGGCTGCCGGTCCCGGTTTCCGATCCACCCATACGTAGTTCGCGATCCACATCGGCCGCCTCGACGTCGCGCCCGCCTTCCAGCCGGGTATAGAGGGCCTGCAGCACCTCAATCGCCTGTTTCTGCGAATCTTCATCGCCCATGACAACCAGCTGGTTGCCACGGCGCACGATCTGCACAGACAGTTTTTGTTCGATCTCGGTGAGGTTGCGGTCATATTCGCCGCACAAATCAATCAGCAACCGGTTGTCAGGGAATTCAACAAATGCCTCACGCTGGGGCATGTCATCTTGCGGTGGGGTCAGGGCACCGATGGCCAATCCGTTCTCCTGTCTTGGCGTTTCACCCTGAGCGTAGACAACAACTCTTGGTGGGCGCAAGCCACAGAATCAAATTTTCCGAAACGGATGACAAAATCGCCGAGCGGCGCTGACACGTAGACGCCAAACGGTCAGAACGTGTAATTCAGACCGAATCTGAGCCCACGGTAACGTGGGGTGGATTTCGTCGAGAGCCCATTGCCAAACACAACATCCTGCGACTCGAATTGAACATATTCGAATTCACCGGTGATGGACCAATCCTTGCTCAGCTTGTGCTCCGCTCCGACACTGACGGAAAACCCGTTGCGGCTGTCGCTTTCCCCAAATGATTGTGTCGTCGCGCCAGAGGTCAGGCTGCTTGAGGTCGTGACATCGCCCTGTACAAAACCGGCCGTCACAAAGTACAGAATCCGGCCACTTTTGTTGGTCAGACCGTTGCGGAACCGCAGGGACAAAATGTCTGAAACCTCGGACCCGCCGGAAACAGTGGTGCTGCCGATCTGAGTCATGACTTCATCGTCAAGCGTTCCGAAATCATATCCCAGTTCAAAGCCATAGACATAGTCGCGGCCACCAAAGGAAGGAAGCACCCCGCGCCAGCCCGCGCGGATACCACCATAGTTGCCGCTCAGGTCCAGCTCTCCGACTTCGAAAAGATCGGTCGGTGTTCTCAGACCGAATCTGTCGGTTCCGTCGGTCGCATATCCGCCACTCAGACCCAGGTAAAACGCTTTCACATCGCTGCCATAGCGTATCGGGCTGATGACCGGAGGATCGCTTAACCCCGGTTCAATATTGCCTGCGGTTGTGGCGCTGGACATCACCGAAATCAGCAAAGAAACCGGAAAAACAATCCAGCCCTTTGGTGCAAAGAAACGCGTTAGAATTTTCACTCGTAACCTCCATCGCTCCAACCTTTCCAATGGGCCAGAACGTTTTTGGATCTTTCCGGCGTGACGCACCCGACCCGAAAAAATCTGGCCTTTCTCGGAACATAGTTTTTGGTCGTGAATCAAGAGTTAAAATTCGAAACACGGGCCAACTATGGCTTTCTGACAGCACTTTCAGGCGAAAATCAGACCAGCTCACCCGCCAGTGAATTGGCCCCGGAGGCAGTGATCATGACCTCTCGCAAATCGCCGATTTCGACATCGGCGCCTGAGACGTGGACCGAGTGCAAATACTCGGACTTGCCCACCATTTGCCCGGGCAGACGACCTGTTTTTTCGAACAGAACGCGCACTTTGCGACCCACCATTGCGTCCTGAATTTCACGCTGGTGCTGCGTGATCAGGGCTTGCAGGCGCTGCAACCGTTCATCAGCGGCAACCGGATCTACCTGAGGCCGCTCAGCCGCCGGTGTTCCGGGGCGGGTCGAGTATTTGAAGGAATAGGCATAGCCGTATTTGACCTGTTCCACCAAATCCATGGTGGCCTGAAAATCCTCTTCGGTCTCTTCGGGAAAGCCGACGATAAAGTCGCCAGACATCACAATATCCGGGCGCGCCGCGCGGATGCGCTCGATCAGGCGCAGATAGCTTTCGGCGGTATGGCTGCGGTTCATCCGTTTCAGGATGCGGTCCGATCCCGACTGAACCGGCAGGTGCAGATAGGGCATCAGTTTGTCGCACGTCCCGTGCGCCTCGATCAGGTCATCCGCCATGTCATTGGGGTGCGACGTGGTAAAGCGGATGCGCTCCAGCCCGTCGACCTTGTTCAGTTCCCAGATCAGACCGGCCAGCGTCATGTCGCTATTCGCACCCGCACCGTGATAGGCATTGACGTTCTGACCCAGCAGCGTGATCTCGCGCACGCCGCGTTCGACCAGATCCTGCGCCTCGCGGATGATGCGATCTGCCGGGCGGCTGACCTCGGCCCCGCGGGTATAGGGCACCACGCAGAAGGCACAGAACTTGTCACAGCCTTCCTGCACAGTCAGGAACGCCGTCGGGCCACGCTTGGCCTTGGGGCGGTTTTTCAGTTTCTCGAACTTGTCTTCCTCAGGGAAATCCGTGTCCAGCGCCTTGGCTCCGGTGCGGGTCTTGGCTTCCATCTCGGGCAGACGGTGATAGCTCTGCGGCCCCACGACCAGATCGACCAGAGGCTGACGACGCATGATTTCTTCGCCCTCGGCCTGAGCAACACATCCCGCGACACCGATCTTCAGATCGGGCTTTTCTGCTTTCAATCCCTTGAACCGGCCCAGTTCGGAATAGACCTTTTCGGCGGCCTTTTCCCGGATATGGCAGGTATTGAGCAGAATCATATCCGCATCATCGGGGTTTTGGGTTTCGACATAGCCCTGCCCACCCAGCGTCTCGGACATGCGTTCGCTGTCATAGACGTTCATCTGGCAACCATAGGTTTTGATGTACAGCTTTTTGGGTTCTGACATGGGTATGGCCTTTGCGTTCGCGGGATCGGCGTCGTCTATACCTTACGAACGCCGCTTGCAATGCCGCGGGGATTACCCGATTTTGGCCGCAGATTCCAGCAAAGTGGAACCGGACAGGCGATGCAATACGACTCACTCGATACCTTCCTGAGTTCAGGCAAATCGGCGTTGGCCAAGGGCCCCGTCGCGCTGATCTTTGCCGAGGATATGGTCGAGCTCGACAGCACGCTGCGCCATCACCTGCATCTGGGGTTCAACTCCGTCATCGCCTTTATGCCTCAGGAATTCCCGCTGGACCCCGAACTGGCCGAGCGCATCCATCGCGTTACCCTGGCCTGCGTGCCCGGCAAGGTCGTGTTCGAGACGATCAACAGGATCATTCAGGCCGCGCCCGGCCTGTGGATGTATTACTGTTTCAACGCTGAATACCTGTTCTTTCCGTTTTGCGAGACCCGCACGGTCGGAGAATTGCTGGCCTTCCACACCGAAGAACGCCGCGACGCGATGCTGAGCCATGTCGTCGATCTGTATGCCGACGATCTGAACGCCTTTCCCAACGGCGTTTCCCCGGACCGCGCGATGCTGGACTGCACCGGATACTATGCCCACAGCCGCCACGACGCCGAAGGCCACCCGGTTGAACGTCAGCTGGACATGTCCGGCGGCCTGCGCTGGCGGTTCGAGGATCACATCCCCTATGAACGCCGCCGCATTGACAGGATCGCCCTGTTCAAATCGCGCAAAGGGCTGGAATGGCGCCCTGACCACACGTTCAACGAACCAGAATACAACACCTATTCCTGCCCGTGGCATCACAACATGACCGCCGCGATCTGTTCGTTCAGGGCGGCCAAGGCGTTGAAGACCAACGCCGGCTCCACGTTTGACATACCGACTTTTTGCTGGCGCAACTCGGTGCCGTTCCAGTGGACGTCAGGCCAATTGCTGGACCTTGGCCTGATCGAATCAGGCCAATGGTTCTAAGGCCCTAACGCCGTAGCAGGACCGGAAACCAGTCTTCGCGCAGGCGCTGGCCGGGTGTCATGTCATGGCCCGGAAACGGAGGGGACGTGCGGCCCGGACGTTCCACATAACGCGCATCATCCCCCACCAAACGCAGCGAAAAGGCCCGGCGGCGGCAGTCCGATTGGTTGCCGCGCGCACCATGCAGCGTGCGATAGTTGAAGGCCACGGCGTCGCCCGGCTCCATCGCGAATTCGACAACCTTCATACCCTCAGCATCCGGGTCGGGCACAGGGATGTATTGACCCTCGTCGGGAAAGAACCCCTCTTCGCTGACCCAACGGGTCGGCAGCACCTCTTTTTCCCAACGGTGCGACCCGACCACGCAACGCAAAGTCGCCTGTGTCACCGGGTCGAGCGGCGACCAGAAGCTGATCGTTTGCTGCCCTTCGACGAAATAATACGGCCCGTCCTGATGCCATGGGGTCGCCATCGAGGTACCGGGTTCCTTGACCAGAACATGATCGTGGAACATCTGCACGGTCTTCGATTGCATCAAATCTGCCGCAACCTCGGCCACCGGAGAGGTCTCGATCACGTCCCGGAACTGATCAATCCGCGACCAGTTGCAGTAATCATCAAAGAACAGGCCGGTTTCGCCCCTTTTTTCATTGTTTGACGCATAAGGCCCCGGCTCGGCCATGTTGACCGCGACGCCTTCGCGTAGCGCTTCGACATGATCGGCAAACAGCCCTTTGATCAGGACAACGCCGTCCCGCTGATAGGTGCCGATCATCTCTTGCGTGACCAGAGGGTGCGTCATGTCTGTCTCCGTACCTGTAAGGCTTGCGATGTGCACACGGGAAAGTCCTCTGTTCAAGTCATATCTTTCAAAGATAGACTTAAGCTCATGTTATACATTTCCCTGCGCCAATACGAATATGTCTGTGCCATCGGACGGCATGGCAGCCTGTCTGCGGCGGCGCAGCACCTGAATGTCTCGCAGCCAGCATTGTCGAACGCGCTGACCCGGGTCGAGGATCAGCTGGGCTATCCCCTGTTTGCCCGCAGGCGCGGAGCGGCGATGGCGCTGACGCCGCAAGGGCGCAGCTTCATCGAAGAGGCCGAGAGCCTGTTGGCAAACGCAGCAATGCTGGAGAACGCAAAAGAGGCCAACGCTCGCAAAGCGCGGCTGCGCCTGGGCTGTTTCGTTGATCTAGCCCCTTTTCTGCTGGCTCGCTCACTGCGCCATCTGCGCGCCCGAATGCCGGACGTGGCCATATCCTACAAGGTCGATGATTTCGAAGGGCTGATCACGGGCCTGATCGACGGGCGAATCGATCTGGCCGTCACCTACGGGCTCAGCATGGACGCGACATTCACCCGGCAAACCCTGTTCAAAAGCGCACCTCATGCGCTGCTTGCATCGGATCATCCTCTGGCGGCGCGTGACCAGCTTAGCCTCAAGGACCTGGCCGAATACCCACTGATCCTGTCCGATGAAGGGCTGTCGGCCCATCATATGTTGGGGCTTTTTCGGCAGATCGGGGAAAACCCGACAGTAGCCCATCGCGCGGCGTCGCTGGAAATTCAGCGCAGTTTAGCCGCAAATAACGAAGGCGTCGCGGTCAGCTATGCCAACCCGCCCGCCGGGTTCAGTTATGATGAGATGCCTCTGCGGAGCCTGCCGATTTCGGACCCGTTCGCTGCCGAACCCGTGGTGCTGGCGCGGCACGGCACCGGCCCGGCGGGTACACAGATTGCCACGGCCGAGCGCGCTTTGGCACAGCTTGTGACGTGATGTTATTTCTTGCGCAACCGGATCACGACATCCACGGACGCGATCTCAACCCCCTCGGGGGCTTCGGGCAGGCGCTGAATCACCAATTGCTCGGATGGGGCATCGCTGAGCCGGCCTTCTTCCTCCCAGAAGAAATGCGGGTGATCGTGGGTATTGGTGTCAAAATAGCTTTTCGAACCGTCCACGGTGATTTCCTGCAACACCCCTGCATCGCAAAAGGCGCGCAACGTGTTGTAGACAGTCGCAAGCGACACCGCATCGCCGTTCTTTTTCGCCGACTCAAACAGGCTTTCTGCGGTGACGTGGCGGTGCAGGCCATCCCCGACCAACAGTTCGGCCAAGGCCACTCGCTGACGCGTCGGACGCAATCCGGCGTCTACTAACCAAGTTGTGGCTCTGCTCTGGCTTTGAGGTGTCATGTATCCGATACCCGTTCGTTGCTGCCCTATATATAGGGGCTGAGGGCAGGTAATTTCAAATGAAATTCATTCGCAAGGAATGCCCTGAACACAACAGGATGTCGGCAACCGCTCTTGCAGGACCTTGCATGCGGGTGCTAGGTGAGGCCAAATGTAAGAAACGGACCCCTGGCAGGAGAGGCGGCAGAATGGCCCAATTCCCGAGCAGCTTTGACAAGGATGATCTGCTGAAATGCGCCCGTGGCGAATTATTCGGCCCCGGCAATGCGCAATTGCCCGCCCCGCCGATGCTGATGATGGACCGGATTACGGATATCTCAGGCGATGGTGGCGCCCATGGCAAAGGTCATGTTCTGGCCGAGTTCGATATCACCCCTGACCTGTGGTTCTTTGATTGCCATTTTCCCGGCAACCCGATCATGCCCGGATGCCTAGGACTGGACGGTTTGTGGCAGCTGACCGGTTTCAACCTGGGCTGGAGGGGCTGGCAGGGGCGCGGCATGGCCGTGGGCGTAGGTGAGGTCAAACTGACCGGCATGGTGCGCCCGGACCGCAAGATGCTGACCTACAAAATCGATTTCAAAAAGGCGATCCAGACCCGCCGCCTGACCATGGGCGTGGCAGATGGTATCGTCGAAGCGGACGGCGAAATGATTTACGACGTCAAAGACATGAAAGTCGTTCTGTCCGAAGCCTGAGCCGGACCGGCCTGAAATAAGGAGCACGCACATGCGTCGAGTAGTTGTCACCGGTTTGGGGGTTGTCTCCTCTATCGGGAACAATGCCCAAGAGGTTCTTGCCTCGCTAAAGGCTGGCACGTCCGGCATCGAAGCCAACGAACAGATGGTCGAGCACGGCTTTCGCAGCCAGATTGCCGGAACGCTCAAGATTGATGTGGCCGAGCACGTGGACAAGCGCACCCTGCGCTTTATGGGCCCCGGCGCGGCCTATGCCCATATCGCCATGTCTCAGGCCATCGCCGATGCTGGTCTGAGCGAAGATCAGGTTCAAAACCCGCGCACCGGCCTGGTGGCCGGGTCCGGTGGCCCGTCCACAAGCGCCATGCTGACCGCGCATCAGACCGTGCTGAAAACCGGTGCGACCAAGCGGATCGGGCCCTTTGCGGTGCCGAAATGCATGTGCTCGACGATCTCGGCCAACCTTGCGACCGCGTTCAAGATCAAGGGCATCAACTATTCGATCACCTCGGCCTGCTCGACCTCGCTGCATTGCATCGGCAACGCGGCAGAACAGATCATGCTGGGCAAGCAGGACGTGATGTTCGCAGGTGGCGGTGAAGAGCTGGACTGGACCCTGTCCTGCCTGTTCGACGCGATGGGCGCGATGTCGTCCAAATATAACGACACGCCCGACAAAGCCTCGCGCGCGTTCGACCAGGATCGCGACGGGTTCGTAATCTCGGGCGGCGGAGGTATTGTCGTGCTTGAGGATCTGGACCACGCCCTTGCGCGCGGCGCCAAAATTTACGCCGAGGTCACAGGCTATGCTGCCACTTCGGACGGCCACGACATGGTGGCCCCGTCCGGCGAAGGTGGCGAGCGTGCCATGCGCCTGGCGCTGTCCACAGTCCCCGAAGGCCGCAAGGTCGGCTACATCAACGCTCACGGCACCTCGACCCCGGTCGGCGATGTGGGTGAGGTTGAGGCCGTCCGCCGCATCTTTGGCGCGGGCAACGTGCCGCCAATCTCGTCGACAAAGTCGATGACCGGCCACGCACAGGGCGCCGCTGGCGCATTGGAGGCGATCTTCTGCCTGCTGATGCTGGACAATGACTTTATTACTCCGTCGATCAATGTCGACACACTGGCCGAAGGCATCGAGCCCGGTGAAATTGCTACTCAAGTAGTTGAAAACGCAGGTTTGGACAGCGTGATGACCAACAGCTTTGGCTTTGGTGGCACGAACGGGTCCATGGTTCTGTCAAAGTATAACGGGTGAATGTGATGTCGGATCTTCTTAAAGGCAAACGCGGCCTGATCATGGGCGTGGCGAATGACCGCTCGATCGCGTGGGGTATCGCCAAGGCCATGCACGAGGCGGGCGCCGAACTGGCCTTCACCTATCAGGGTGAAGCATTCGGAAAACGGCTAGAGCCGCTGGCGCAGAGCCTGGGCAGCGATTTCATGGTGGACGCAGACGTCACCGACGATGCCTCGCTGGACCGTGCCTTTGATGAGCTGGGCGAACGCTGGCCGACGATCGATTTCGTGGTGCACGCGATTGCCTACTCGGACAAATCGGAACTGACCGGGCGCTTTCTGAACACGACCCGCGCGAATTTCAAACATTCGATGGATGTATCGGCTTATTCCTTTATCGAAGTGGCCCGCCGCGCCTATCCGCTGATGAAGGACAATGGCGGCACGCTGTTGACGCTGACCTATCAGGGCTCGAATCGGGTTGTTCCGAACTACAACGTCATGGGTGTGGCCAAGGCAGCGCTGGAATCGGCGACGCGCTATCTGGCCAATGATCTTGGCCCCGAAGGCATCCGCGTCAACGCCATTTCGCCGGGTCCGATGAAGACACTGGCCGGGGCGGCCATTGGCGGCGCGCGCAAGACCTACAAGTTCTGCGACCAGAACGCGCCGATGCGGTCGAACGCCACGCTTGAGGCGGTTGGCGGCACCGCCGTTTACCTGACCTCGGACGCAGGTGCCTGCACCTCGGGCGAGATTATCAAGGTTGATGGCGGCTTCCACGTTCTGGGCATGCCACAACCCGATCACATGTGACCCGATCTTTCCCCGCCCGCGCCAAGTTTTGACCACTTTTCGCGGGCAGGGATAGCGGTATGAGTAAAGCTGACAATATCCTCGCAAACGCCTCGCGGGCGTCCCGGCGCAAACAGGGTTTCCTTGGACAGCGCGGGCGGCTTGCCCTGCTTGGCTTGACCATGCTGCTGATGCTGTTCGTGTTTTTCACACAGGCAGATGTGCGCACCGCCCTCACATCCTGGACCAGCCTGATCACAGGCTGATCCAAAAGACTGACACAATTCCGGTCAGTTGATCGACACAACCTCAATATCGAAAATCAGATCCTGCCCTGCCAGTGGGTGGTTGGCGTCCAGCGTCACGGTTGCCTCATCCGCCTCGACCACGGTCACCGGCACGGCCTGCCCGTCGGGTGTCTGCATCTGCAACTGGGTGCCGGGGTCCAGCGGAATGTCGGCCGGAATGCCTTCGCGCGGGATTTGCTGACGGGCGGCGGGGTTGATCGGGCCATAGGCATCGACACAGGCAATCTCGACCCGCTTTTTCTCACCCACTGTCAGGCCGGGCATGGCCGTATCCAGCCCCGGAATGATCTGGCCTGACCCGACCACGAACTCCAGCGGGTCGCGCCCCTCAGAGCTGTCGAACACGTTGCCGTCCAACAGCGTGCCTGTGTAGTGGATGCGAACGGTGTCGCCTTGCTTGATCTCGGTCATAAATGGCCTCCGGCCGTCAAAGGGTTAAGCGGCCAACCCTAGGGGGTGACACGGTAATGTAAACCCTTCCCTCTTTTGCCCCATGAACTCTTGTGCCAACCTGCCCGCAACCGAGGGAGGGGAATTGATGCCAATCACCACATGCGTTTTCGATGCCTATGGCACATTGTTCGACGTCGCCGCCGCAGCACGGCAGGCCGCTGCCGAGCCGGGGTTCGAGAAGTTGCAGCAGAAATGGCCCGAGTTGGCCAATCACTGGCGGCTGAAACAACTGCAATACACCTGGCTGCGCGCAATCACAGACGCCCATGCGGATTTCTGGGATGTGACGCAAGACGGGCTGGACTGGGCGCTGGAGGCCACCGGACTGGACGGGGACGCCACCCTGCGCCAACGCCTACTGGACCTGTATTGGGAGTTGCAGGCTTATCCGGAGGTGCCTCAGATGCTGGCCGAATTGAAAGCCAAAGGGCTGAATACCGCGATTCTGTCCAACGGGTCGCTACCCATGCTGGACGGCGCCGTGCAATCAGCCGGGATCGGCGATGTACTGGACGATGTGCTATCGGTCGAAAGCGTCGGCATCTTCAAACCGCATTCCAGCGTCTATGACCTGGTGCAGAAACGCTTTGGCGGCACCCGCGATGAGGTGCTGTTCGTCAGCTCGAACGGATGGGATGCCGCCGGGGCCAGCGGCTATGGGTTCGTGACCGCATGGGTCAATCGCGCGGGCGAGCCGATGGACCGCTTGCCATGGACGCCAGCACATGTACTGTCCGACCTGACGACGATCCCTCAACTGGCTGGAGTTTAATGGCTTTTTTCACCACTTCTGACGGCAAACGCCTGTATTTCAGCAACACCGGGACCGGGGCTCCGGTGCTGTGTCTGGCGGGGCTAACGCGCAACAGTCTGGATTTCTCCTTCGTGGCTCCGCATCTGTCCGACCGTCGCCTGATCATGATGGATTACCGGGGGCGTGGGCGGTCGGACCATGACCCGGATTTCATGAACTATAACGTGCTGCGCGAATCTCATGACGCGATTGAGCTGTTGGACCATCTGGGGCTGGACCGCGTGGCCGTTCTGGGCACGTCGCGCGGTGGGCTGATCGCCATGGCGCTGGCCGCCAGCCACCCCGAGAGGTTGTCGGCGGTTGTCCTGAACGATGTGGGGCCGGTGATCGAAACCTCGGGCATGGCCAAGATCATGGATTACGTTGGCCGTGCGCCGGTGGCCAAGACCTATGATGAGGCCGCGCAGGCCCTGCAACATGTGATGGCCCCGCAATTTCCCGACGTACCGCTCAGCCGGTGGCGGGCACAGGCTGAGGTGCAATATGAACAATCCGGTGAAGGCTTGGCGCTGCGCTATGACGCGAACCTGCGCAAAGCATTGCTGGAACAGGCCGCCGCCGGGGCGATCCCGGACCTTTGGATGTTCTTCGAAGCGCTGCGCGACATCCCGACCGGCGTTATTCGGGGTGCGAACTCGGACGTGTTGGGCAAAGAAACTCTGGCCGAGATGCACCAACGACACCCCGGCCTTATCTCGGTTGAGGTTCCGGGTCGCGGGCATGTTCCGTTTCTGGATGAACCACCCGCACTGGACCTGATTCACAAAATACTGGACGCCGCATGAGCACGCTGGAGATGATCGAGGCCGCAGCCCAACGGTTGCAAGGCCATGTTCGCGAAACGCCCCTTTTGACTTCGCCCTTTCTGGACGAACTGGCCGGACGCCGGGTGTTGGTGAAACCCGAATGCCTGCAACATACCGGCAGTTTCAAGTTTCGCGGCGCGTGGTCGGCGATCTCGGCCCTGCCCGAAGCGGATCGGCAGCGCGGCGTGATCGCCTTTTCCTCGGGCAACCATGCGCAGGGCGTGGCCCATGCGGCGGCCTTGCACGGGACGTCTTCGGTGATCATCATGCCTGCGGATGCCCCGCAGCTAAAGATCGACAACACCCGCGCCTTGGGCGGCGAGGTCGTCCTGTATGACCGCGCCAATGAAAGCCGGGAAGAGATTGGCGAGGCACTGGCCCGAGAACGCGGCCTGACACTGATCCGTCCCTATGATGAACCTCAGGTGATCGCCGGACAGGGCACAACCGGGCTTGAGATCGCGCGTCAGGCTGCTGCGATGGGTGTGGAACAGGCCGATGTTCTGGTCTGCTGCGGCGGCGGTGGGCTGTCCGCAGGCATCGCGCTGGCGCTTGAGGGGCACGCCCCCGGCCTGCGCGCCCGACCGGCCGAGCCTGAGGGGTTCGATGACGTCAAACGCTCGCTGGCCACGGGGCAGGTTCAAAGCAACGCGGCCACGGCCGGGAATATCTGCGACGCCATCCTGACGCCCCAGCCCGGAGAGATCACCTTTCCGATCCTGAACCGCCTCTGCGGACCGGGATTGTCAGTTTCCGAGGACGAGGCGTTGCAGGCTATGGCACATGCCTTCCTGCGTCTGAAAATCGTGCTTGAACCGGGCGGTGCGGTCGCGTTGGCCTCGGCCCTGTTTCGCCGGGACGAAATTGAGGGCGACGCGGTGATCGTCGTGGCCTCGGGCGGGAATGCCGATCCCGACATCTTTGCCAAAGCTCTGGCATTCCTGACCTGACAAATGACCCGTTTTAGGTCATTTTGAGACTTGAACGTGTGACACCGGGGATTGAGTCATGCACATCTTGGATATGGGCGAGGTGCAACTGCACTATCGTCTGGACGGCGACCCGGACGGCGCGCCGGTTGTTTTTGCCAACTCACTGGGCACGGATCTGCGCCTGTGGGATGCGATGCTGCCGCATCTGCCCAAGGGCCTGCGCATAATCCGCTATGACAAGCGCGGACACGGGCTGTCGTCACAGCCCCCTGCACCCTATTCCATGGGTGCACTGGTACGCGATGCCGAGGCTCTGCTGGATCATCTGAACGTGCGCGATTGCGTCTTTGTCGGCCTGTCCATAGGCGGGCTGATCGCGCAGGGGCTGGCCGTCAAACGCATGGACCAGATCCGCGCGCTGGTGCTGTCGAACACGGCGGCCAAGATCGGCATCCCCTCAATCTGGCAGGACCGGATGGATGCGGTGCGGCAAGGCGGGATCGAGGCGCTGGCTGATGCGACGATGGAGCGGTGGTTTTCCAAAGCGTTCCGCGCGTCGCCGGATCATCTGCTGTGGCGCAACATGATGGTGCGGCAACCAGTGGACGGCTATCTGGGCTGCTGTGCGGCCATTTCGGGCACTGATTTCTACACCCCCACCAGCGGGCTGCGCCTGCCCACGCTGGGGATTGCGGGCAGCGAGGATGGCTCGACCCCGCCCGATCTGGTCCGCGAAACGGTCGATCTGATCCCCGGTTCCAAATTTGAATTGATGCGCCGGGCTGGCCATCTGCCCTGCGTCGAACAACCGGAAGAATACGCCGCCCTGCTGCGTGGTTTTCTGACGGATATCGGACATATTTGAGGGAGAATGTTTTGGCCGATTTTCTGTTGGTTCACGGGTCTGGCCATGGTGCCTGGTGCTGGCGCGATCTGATCCCGGCGCTTGAGGCTCTGGGCCACACCGCGCGCGCCATCGACATGCCCAGCCACGGCGCGGACCCGACCCCGATTGCCGATGTCACGCTGGACGGGTGCCGCGATGCGGTCCTTGCGGCCTCGACCCCGCAAACGATCATCGTTGGCCATTCCTGGGGCGGTTATCCGATCAGCGCCGCGGCCGAGGCCAAGCCCGATGCCATGCGCGCACTGATTTATCTGTGCGCCTATGTCCCCGAAAACGGCCTGTCGATGATCGAGATGCGCAAACGCGCCCCGCGCCAGCTGATCACCGATGCGGTTGAGAAATCCACCGATGGGCTGTCCTATACGGTCAAGCCGGACCGGGTACAGGCGCTGTTCTATCACGACTGCCCGCCCGAGACGGTGCCTTGTGCGCTTGCTCGTCTGTGCCCGCAGGCCATCGCGCCACAGGACACGCCGCTGTCGCTATCCGAGAATTTCGCGCGCGTTCCAAAGGCCTATATCCGCGCCACGGACGATCACACCATCCCGCCGGAGTACCAAGAACAGATGAGCCACATCGCGCCGGACGCTTTGCGCGCGACGATCAACAGCTCTCATTCCCCGTTTTTCTCGCATCCGCGTCATCTGGCTGAAATTCTGGATGATCTGGAACGGAAACTGCCCACCGCGTAACCCTGCGTCACGGGTGCTTCACAGGTAAAGCAGACGTGCTAGGGTCCGGGTGCAACCCAACGAGCGGTCCTGATGCGCCTGCCTTTCTTGTTTGTTCTGGCCACGGTTATGGTCGATG
Organism: Ruegeria sp. CH10; assembly: GCF_056537125.1. Classification (NCBI taxonomy): domain Bacteria; kingdom Pseudomonadati; phylum Pseudomonadota; class Alphaproteobacteria; order Rhodobacterales; family Roseobacteraceae; genus Ruegeria; species Ruegeria sp. CH10. Next base: position 717,581 of record NZ_JBQFQY010000002.1, read on the forward strand.
CCATGGGCATTGGCCTTGTCCTGCCCATCATGCCCGACCTCATTGTCGAGGTTCAGGGCGGAACCCTGGCGGATGCGGCGATCTGGGGTGGCGTGCTCAGCACCGCCTTTGCCGCGATGCAGTTTATCTTTGGCCCGATTCTAGGGAACCTCTCTGACGCCTATGGACGGCGCGCGGTGCTGCTGGTGTCGCTCTGCGTGATGGCGCTGGATTACGTGGTAATGGCGGTCGCGGGCAGCCTGTGGCTGCTGCTGATCGGGCGGATTGTGGGCGGTATCACAGCCGCCACCCATGCCACGGCGGCGGCCTTCATGGCGGATGTGTCCAAGCCCCACGAAAAGGCCGCGAACTTTGGCCTTCTGGGCGCGGCCTTCGGGATCGGCTTTGTGCTGGGCCCGGTGATCGGAGGGTTGCTGAGCGAATACGGCACCCGCGCGCCCTTTTGGGCTGCGGCGGCCCTATCTGGCCTGACCTTTCTGGCGGGCCTGCTGGTGATGCCCGAGACAGTCACCGACAAAACGCGCCGCGCCTTCAGCCTGCGCCGGGCCAATCCGGTGAACTCGCTGAAAGCCATCGCCGCCCTGCCCGGTATCCGCCCGTTGCTGTGGGTTTACTTCCTGTATTCCGTGTCGATCTACGTCTACCCCGCCATCTGGGCCTATTTCACCACCGAGCGTTTCGGCTGGTCCCCGCAGATGATCGGCCTGTCGCTGGGCGTCTACGGCATCGGCATGGCCGCCGTTCAGGGTGGCCTGATCCGACCCGCGACCCGCTATCTTGGCGAACGGGTCACGATCATCTGCGGCATGGCGTTTGAGATCATCAGCTTCCTGTTGCTGAGCGTCCTGACCAATGGCTTCATCGCCCTGATGCTGATCCCTGTCACCGCAATCGGGGCCGTGGTGACCCCTGCGTTACAGGCCCTGACTTCTCGCGCCACGCCGGATTCGCAACAAGGCGAGCTTCAGGGCGTGCTCACATCCCTGCATGCGCTGTCGATGGTGATTTCCCCACTTGTGATGACCACGGTGTTCGCCCAGTTCGTCAAGCCGGACGCGCCGGTCTACCTGCCCGGGGCACCGTTCCTGCTGGCGTTGCTGCTGATGTGCGTCGGGTGCGCCCTGTTTTTGCGGGCCCGCCCTGTCGTGGCGTAAGAACGACGCTTTTCTGACGGTTTCCGCCTTGCAGCCCAAACCGTCCCGCGTCACCGTGGACGAAAGGGAAAGAGGGACAGGAATGCAAACCATCAAAGCCGCCGTGTGCCGGGCGTTTAACGAACCTCTGGTCATCGAAGACATACAAATCGCCCCTCCGGCCACGGGTGAGGTTGAGGTGACGCTGGATGCCGTGGCGATCTGCCATTCGGACATCACCTTTGCCAGCGGGGCCTGGGGCGGCCATCTGCCGGCCGTCTACGGGCATGAGGCTGCGGGAGTGATCACCGCGACCGGCGATGCGGTTGGTGATTTCAAGACCGGTGACCCGGTCGTTGTGACCCTGATCCGCGCCTGCGGGTCCTGCCCTTCTTGCGCGGGTGGTCAGCCGACGATTTGCGAAACGCCTTATGATTCGATCAACGGCCCGCTGCGCACAGCGGATGGCGGGTCACTGGATCAGGCGATGGCCTGCGGGGCCTTTGCTGAAAAGGTCGTGGTCAGCCACCGTCAGATCGTGAAGATACCTGAAACCATGCCCAAGGACGTGGCCAGCCTGCTGTCCTGCGGAGTGATCACCGGGGTTGGTGCGGCAGTGAACGCGGCCCAACTGCGGCCCGGGCAGGACGTGGTGGTCATCGGCGCGGGTGGTGTTGGGCTGAACGCCATTCAGGGGGCCCGCCTTGCCGGGGCCCGGCGCATCGTGGCCGTGGACATGACCGAAGAAAAGCTGGAAATCGCCAAGGAATTCGGCGCGACCCATGGCGTTCTGGCCAGCCTCAAGGAACCGTGGAAGGCGGCGTTCAAAGCGCTGGGCGGACGCGGTGCAGATGCGGTTCTGATCACTGTCGGGGCCATTCCAGCCTATGATCAGGCCCCCCGCTATCTGGGCCGGGGTGGCAAGGCCATCATGATCGGCATGCCGCATTCGGGCGATATGTCCACCTATGAACCGGTGGTGCTGGCGGCGCTGGGTCAAGGCGTGGTCGGGTCGAAAATGGGCGATGTGGTCATTCAGCGCGATATCCCGTGGATGATCGATCTCTATGCTCAGGGACGATTGAAACTGGATGAGCTGATTTCTGGCCGGTGGTCGCTGGACCAGATCAACGAGGCGATCGAGGACACCAAGACCGGATCGGCCAAGCGCAACGTGATCCTGTTCGACAGGGGGTGATGGCGGATGAAACTGCAGGACCTCGACATTATCGTCACCGCCCCGCCCGCGCCCGGCTGGGGTGGGCGCTATTGGATTTTGGTGAAGCTCACCACTGATACGGGGATCACAGGCTGGGGCGAATGCTATGCCTCCTCCGTTGGGCCGGATGCGATGCGCCATGTGATCCGCGATGTGTTCGAGCGGCATATGCAGGACGAAAACCCTGAGAATATCGAGCTGATGTTCCGCCGCGCCTATTCCAGCGGCTTTACACAGCGCCCCGACCTGACCGTCATGGGCGCGTTCTCGGGGCTTGAGATCGCATGCTGGGACATTCTGGGCAAGGATCGCGACCGCCCGGTTTATGCCCTGCTGGGCGGGCTGATGAATGAACGCATCCGCGCCTATACGTACCTTTACCCCCTGCCCCAGCATAACCTGACCGATTTCTGGACCTCGCCCGAACAAGCGGGCGAATGCGCCGCCGAGATGGTGCGGCGGGGCTTCACCGCCGTGAAATTCGATCCGGCCGGGCCTTACACGATCCGAGGCGGGCATATGCCTGCGATGTCCGATATCTCAATGTCCGTGGCGTTCTGCAAAGCGATCCGCGAAGCCGTGGGTGACAAGGCCGATCTGCTGTTCGGCACCCATGGCCAGTTCAACACCGCAGGGGCCATCCGTCTGGGTCAGGCGCTGGAGCCCTACTCTCCGCTTTGGTTCGAAGAGCCCACACCGCCGGATATGATCGAAGATATGGCCCGCGTCGCCCGCAATGTCCGCATCCCCGTGGCAACCGGCGAGCGGCTGACCACCAAGGCGGAATTCGGTGCCGTCCTGCGCGCAGATGCGGCTGAGATTCTGCAACCCGCTCTGGGCCGCGCCGGAGGCATCTGGGAAATGAAGAAAGTCGCCGCCATGGCCGAGGTGTTCAACGCCCAGATGGCCCCGCATCTTTATGCCGGGCCGGTGGAATGGGCGGCCAATATTCATCTGGCGGCCTCAATCCCGAACCTGCTGCTGCTGGAGACGATTGAGACACCCTTCCACGACGCCCTGATCAAAAGCACGCTGCGCGTCGAAAACGGGTTCGTCACCGCCCCGACCGCGCCCGGTCTGGGCATCGAAGTGGACGAAGATCTGGCCCGCGCGCACCCTTATTCAGGCGACGGTTTACATCTGCAAATGCAGGAAGACCCCTGCGACTATGCGAACGGGAATGCGTTCCAAGGCGGTGCCCCGGCGACCGAGGGGTGACAAACAACTACGGTCTGGGGCATATTTCAACGACTTTCAGTTGCAAGATAGGCCCTGCGTGACCACTCAGACCCAAGACATCCGGACTGACCGCCCCGAAAAGCCTGCGGACATGACAGCCAGCGCCGCCGAGGCCGCAGCCTTCCTGAAAACGCTGGCGCATGAGGGGCGCCTGATGATCCTGTGCCATCTGGGCGAAGGCGAAAAGTCAGTGGGCGAACTTGAGGAGCTGCTGCAAATCCGTCAGGCCGCCGTCAGCCAGATGCTGGCCCGGTTGCGCCATGATGGGTTGGTTTCAACCCGCCGGGAGGGCAAGGCGATTTACTACTCGCTGCGGGATGGCAACACGGCGCAGGTCATCGGGCTGCTTTACGATCTGTTCTGCAAGCCGGATGCCTAAAGCGTTTCGGGTTTAACTTGAGACATGAATACCCTGCCACGCCTGCGGCGTTCTCGGGACATTCGCTTCGCAGAGTGATTCAGGTAAAACCCGAAACGCTCTAGTTCGACACGTAGCCCGCGATCACCTGCATCAGTTTGAACGCCGTCGCGGCATCGTTTTCAACCACGGCCAGGAATTCCTCTTCGCCAATGCGCAGGCAGGACAATTGTGTTTCAGCGATCATGCTCAGTGCGCGGGGCTCTTTGCGGATCAGGCCCAGCTCACCCACAAGGGCGCCGGGGCCGACCTTGACGATCAACTGATCAGGATCTTCGGGTTGCGGAAGGTAAAGCCCTGCCTCGCCCTCCAGCACCACATAGGCACCGTCGGTGGGCTGATCGTCTTTCAGGAACACAACCTCGCCCGGTTTCGCATCGAACCATCGTGCACCAAAGGCCAGCAGGCGCAGCTGTCTACGATCAAGGCCGGAAAACAGCGGGGTCTGCTCCAGCGCGCGCAGCTTGCGCGCCAGATCGGCCGAAGCGGCACCGTCTTCTGCGACCTTGGTATCCCGTTCATCTGTCACCACACGACCTTGGCGGATTTCGACATACATGTCGAACACGTCCGGGTTTTCGAACTGGTCGTTCAGGTAGATGACCGTTGTGTCCGGCAACAGTTCACGCAGGTTTTTATAAACAGCAACCTGCGTGGCCATGTCATAGCTGGCCAGCGCGTTTTCCAGTATCAGGATATCCGGCTTTTTGATCGTTGCGCGGGTAAAGGCCAGCGGTTCGGCAAAGACCGCAGGCAGGTTCTGGCCACCAATTGCAACCGGGACGTCATAGATCAGTTCAACCACCAAGGGCCGCGCGCCGTTTTGATCCAGCACATCGACGATCACCTTGCGTGCCTCATCCGACCGACCGCCGCCGATCTGGCTGACCTTGCCGAACAAGGCGTTCTCCAACACCGTAAGACCCGGCGCAAAGGCGTCTTTGTCCAGTGGCACAAACACGTCCAGCAACCTGTCCAGCAGTTTTGCCGAATGGCTGTGGCGCAGCTCCAGGATGCGGTTCTTCAACTCATCGGTAAAGGCAGGCCCGATTTGTTCCGCCGAGATCACAAAGGGCACCGCAAGCAGGTTGGCCAGCTGTTCGTCATTCAGCCCAGAAACGCCCTCGTTCCGGGTTTTCTCGACCAGTTCCAGCGCGGTCTCATAGGTCTTGGCCTCAAGCCCCAGCTTGCGGAACAGCGGGTGATCCGTGCCGTCCAGTCCGAAGATCTGGCGCAGCATTTCGGTCACATCCCGCGTAAGGTTGATCAGAGTTTCATCCAAGCCCAGCTCGCGCAGCTGACCCAGGAAAACGGTCTGCTGGGCCAGCAGTTCTTGCGTGACCGGAACCCGCGGCGTGGCGAACAGCAGATTTTCCGCAACCGGCAAAGCGGGGTTGTATGTGCACCAGTCAAAGACCAGCGCCTGTTGATCCAGCCCGGCCTCGCGCACCGCGTTCTGAACCAGAGGGCGCAGCTCAACCAGTTTGCGGGCCAGATGCAGATGCGCATCCGCGTCAAAGACCTGTTCAGCCCCCCGCTGGAACAACGCCGCCCCGGACCCCATCCCATCAATCAGATGCAGCCACCAGTCGCGCAACTCATCCGGGGTATTCAAACCGGCCAGAGACGGGTCGAGCCATTCGGTGCGAAATGGATCGGCGCTGTTACCTGCGCGCTGCGTTTCGGCAAAGTCGGGGTCCTCGGCCTGGGAGGCCAGCGGTTTCAGGCGCATCGGCATCATCACGTTATCGCCCAATGTCCCCTGAAACATGATCGGTCGTGACGAGGCATATCCGATGCGCGCGGCCACCACGCTTTGATGCAGGGTCGCAAGGTTCTCGCCCCCGACTTCAACCCGGCCCGAACTGGGCAGGATTTCGCGTGTCAACAACTCGGCCACGGCGCGGCGATCCTCTTCGCTGGGGGCAGAGATACCAATGGTATGGCCACCCGCGAAGGTCAGGTTCAGATCGTCCAGCACCTGATTGCCATCCATATCCCGAACCGAGACCTGATCCAGTACGATGTCCCCGTTCAGATGCGGGCGCGCCTTGGGTTCACCTTCGAACAATGTCTCATCCGGCATGCCCGGCGGCGCGAACCGTTCGATCACCACATCCCAGCGCAGCGACATGTCCTGTGTCTGGTTGTAATAGGTCAGCAGTTCTTTCCAAGGCGAGCTCAGGTCTTTGTAAGCCGCCAGGGCCGCCACCAGCGCCCCCAGCGAGACCGAGCCCTGCAACACCAGAAGACCGCCCACCAGATAGAACATGAAAGGCGTCAGCTGCGAGATGAAGTTGTTGATGAACTTCATAAAGAACTTTTTCTGGTAGATCTCGAACCGGATGCCGAACAAACGCCCCAACTGTTCCGAAATCATCGCCCGGCGATACCGCCAACCGCCATTGGCGCGCAGGGTCGAGGCCCCGGCCGCGTTTTCGCCAATCTGCGCGGCCAAAATCCGCACTTCCTGAATACGCTTCTTGTTCAGCAGGTTGATCTGGCGCTGCAGCTTGGGGATCAGCCACGCCTGCAGCGGGATCAGCGCCACGGCGGCAAGCCCGAACCACACGCTTTGCAAAAACAGAAAGGACAGGATCGTGATCATCTGCCCGGCCTGCAGCACCGGCTGGCTGATTGCATCGCCCATCAAACCGCCCATCGGCTCGCTTTCGGCGGTGACCATCGAGACCATTTCACCCTGGCTGACCCGCTCGAAATAGGGTTGCGGGAAACGCAGGGCGCGGTTGATCAACTGATAGCGAAACCGGCGCAGCATCCGCTCGCTCAGGACACCTTTCATGGTGTTGATGCGCATTTTCATCAAACCGTGCGCTAGTACGGCCAGCAGAAACGCACCGCAGAGCAGAATCAGAAAGGTTGTCTGCGGCAGGTCATAGCCCATGACACTGACAACAGGGCTGGAGGCACCGATGGCGTCGTTGATGATCCGCTTTGGCAGTTCCAGCGTCAGGTACAACAGCGGAAAAAGCGTTGACGTGACGGCCAGCAGGATCAACTGATCGCGTTTTGAGTACTTCCAAATGAACTGGAAAATCGAACGTTCTATGGAACCTGCCCCTGCTATGGATCATCGATCCTATCGTGACGAAAGTGCCGCAAATCCAACACTCTGAATTTACAGCAAACTCGACCGTTGACGCAAACGGTTTCCGGTTTGATCATATATTCGCCGGATGTGAGCAAGTTTATTTGCGCAAAAAGGGATCACCCCCTAAAGTTTGCCACGGGACGATATCGGGAGGAACAATTTGACTGCCAGTATAGGCGCAGTGTTATTGATGCTCTGCTTGTTGCAGATCAAACATATGTTTGCGGATTATTACCTCCAGACTCCCAAAATGCTGTCCGGCCGTGGAACATATTTTCACTGGGGCCGGGCGCAGCATGCCGGCGTGCATGTGCTTGGATCAGTCATTGTTTTTGTGCTGTTCGGGGCCCCGTGGCCGTTCATCGTGATCATCGTCGGGTTGGAATGGATCGTGCATTTCAACATCGACTTTGCCAAAGCCAGCTATTCGGAAAAGAAAAACCTCTCGCCCACTCAGGCCGCGTTTTGGCGTGCAGCAGGGTTGGATCAGTTAATGCACAATCTCACCTATGTCGCCATGGTCTGGGCCTGGGTGACTTTCACGACCTAAATGGGCTAGGCCACATCCTCCAGCGGCGTGGAACGATAGGCGTTCAACCAGCGACGGTCCAATGCATCCAGCTTTGCAGGATCAAACCGATCAGCAACCTCCCAATACCGGCCCGACGGAACGTAGTAGCCCAATTGCTCCTCTGCCGCCTGAATGGGCGCCATCGCGTCGGTCGCAGTCAGATCGGTGTCGTCGAGCGTATCGAGCGTGACGGATGGAAACACCAATCGGCTCTCATGCCGGGACAGCCTGACGATCCGGCATCCCTGTGCCGCGCCAAACAGGGCCAACCGCGCCGATTTCGCCTCTAGCGACCTGAGGGTGACATCGGCCCGCAAGGGGTCAGCTGTTCCCGTGCCATAGAAATGGGTCTGGCCCGACCCCGGATAGATCATGTCGCAGCCGAAAAATGCCAGGACTTTGGGGCGCAAGGCGGACAAGGCCCAGTACCCTGCCGTAAACGCCATCGTTCCGCCCGCATAGACAAACCCACCATACTGGTTCTGCGCGGGAACATAATCACGCGCGGTTACAATCCGCTGATCGCGGTCAATCTGCGCCGGTCGGTTTTCGGGTGGAAAGTCTTCGGGGTGGATCAAAACGTCCCAATCGGGTCGGACGCGCCAGGCATTGTTGATGGCGACGATATGGGTAAAGGCTGCGCGTGGCCACGCGCGGGCGGCCACTGCGCTTGGTGCGCTGCCCAGTATCAGAACTCGGTTCGTCGGCTCGGTCATTCCGGGCTCCGTCTTATTCGGCCCCATGAATGTTAGAGCTTTTTGAGCGGTCGGCTAGCCCAGAACCGAAAAACTGCTTTCTTCGTTGATCGGGCGCTTGCGGGAATAGAACCCCACATCGATGGTCCGCTTGATATAGGGCAGTTCGAATTGCAGCGGTTGCGCGTCATGATCCGCGCCGCCCTCGCAATAGTCGATCAGCGCGGCCATCATCTTGCCCGCAATCGGTGCGTTCTTGTACTGATTGCCGCTGGTGCCGCAGGCCATGTAGAACCCCGGCAGGCTGGATTTGTCATAGATCGGAATCCAGTCGGTCGAGGCATCATACAAATCAACCACCCCCCGCGTTTTCGACGGTATGCCAAGGCTGGGCACCCTTTGCGCATAGCGCATCGCCTGCGTCGTCCATTGATCGGTGAAGTCGCGGTTGTAATGCACGTCATCCTCGCACCACTGATGCGGGTCGCATTCCGGGTCTTCCGAGCCGACAAGGATATGGTTGCCATGTTCGGGCCGACAATAAAGCGCAATATCGCTGTCCGACACGATGGTGCCGTCGTTTTCGAAATCGAATCCTTCAGGTGCGGGGACATGCACCACCTCTTGCCGCAAGGGACGGGTTTCGATGGTCATATCCTCCAGCACACCCGCCATACCATTGATGATGGCCGAGCCCGGCCCGGCCACGTTCACCACCACCTTGGCCCGGATGTCCTCGCCCGAGGCCAGCTTGACCCCGGCCACGCGCCCGTCTTCGGTCAGAATCTCGACCACCTCGGCCCCGGTGCGCACCTCGGCCCCGTGCTGTTTGGCGGCATCCATCAGGTTCTGCGCCGACAAGGCCGGATCGGTGACATAGCCCGCCTGCGGCCAGAACACCCCGCCCTGCATCTTGCGCCCGTTGGGTTGGCCGAACTCAGGATCATCCATGCGTTTCGGTGGTGTGAAACTGTCCAAGGAATAAACCGGCAGCCGCTCGGTAATCTTTTCAGGCGACCACTCCTCGAACGGGCACTCCAGATCGGCGCTGTTTTTCATGTGCTTGTCCAGCATCCCGTTGGCGTCGGTCTTCATCACCAGACACCCCGTCTCGCGGAACTGCGCCAGATTGGCGTCCGCAGGCAGGCCCAGATAGTCGGCCCAGTCGCGCCAGTAGTGGTACCCCTCCCACGCGAACGCGGTGCCATCGAAGGTCGAATAATGCATCCGAATGATGGCGCAAGACCCGGCGGTGGATCCATGCCCGACCTGAGCGTTGCGGTCCAGTGACAGGGTTTTCCACCCCGCCTTGGCCATCTCGAATGCGATGGCGGCGCCGATCACACCGGTGCCGATGATGATTGCGTCAGGTTGGCTCATGGCGTGTTCTTCTCCCAGTAAAACCGCGAATAGGCGCTGAACTCCTCGATCTCTTCGGCGAGCGGTTCAACACCGGTGAAAACAAACAGGTAGTGAGAGACCAGCGACAGCCGCAGCGACATCGGCTCATTCAACTGCGCCAGATCGTACCCGATCTGCATGTAGTAGAGGACACGCGCGCGCGTTTCGGCCTCGGTCTCCTCATAGTCATAGCGGATGAACATGGCCCGCAAGGCCGCTAGCCGTCGTGCATCCGACTGGTCCAGCATCCGCCGTACCTTGCCCGACCGCCGCGCCCAGTCGCGCACCGCAAAATCCAGCGCGGTGTCAAAGAGGTTGGGGTTCACCACGCAGCGCTGCACATTGCAGACAGCAGCCGTGATCGTTGCCGCAGGCAGTTCGGATTGTGCGATCAGGGCCGCCGTATTGGTCGCCTGCCATTTGGTCAGCAACGCATCCAACAGTTCCTGTCGGGACTTGAAGTACCAATAGAAAGACGACCGCGACACGGCCATACGCTCGGCCAGGTTCATCACCTTGACCTGTTCGACCCCGTCCGAGATCAGAACGTCCATCGCGACATTCAGCCAGTCGTCCCGCGTGACTTTGATATTGCCGACCAAAGGTTCGGCGTCAGGGTCATCGCGATGCAGGATGGGTTTGGTGTTCATTCAGCTCTCCGGTGGTGCGCCGCCCTCGGCGGTCCGGCGCGCGATGAAATCCTGCAGGGCATCCAGCCCGTCACTTTGTTGCGGCGGCTCAAAATTGGCCAGGATGTCCTTCCATACACCCGTCGCGCGGTGATTGGCATCGACCGAACCGCGCTCGGTCCAGGTGCCGAAATTGGCGTAGTCATGGACGTGGGGCTGATAAAACTCCGTATTGTACCGCTCCATCGTCTGGGTTGTGGCAAAGAAGTGCCCGCTGGGGTCAACCTCGCTTAGCGCTGTATCAAAGCCGATCTCGGCGGGGCCTGCCTGCGCCCCTGCGCAAAGCTCGGCCACCATGTTCAGGACCTCGGCGTCACAGATCAGCTTTTCGAAAGAAACAGACAGCCCCCCCTCCAACCACCCTGCCGAGTGGATAATCACGGTGGCCCCGGCCATCAGGCCCCCCCACAGGCCAAACTGGTTCTCATTCGCCGCCTGAACGTCGTTGATGTTCGAGGCCGATCCCGCGGCCGACCGCCACGGAAGGCCCAGATGCCGCGCAAGTTGTCCGGCGGCCAGCGATGCCTGAAAATGCGAGGGCGTTCCAAAGGCCGGCGCGCCCGATTTCATGTCCACATTGCTGGTGAACGTCCCATAACACACGGGCGCTCCGGGGTTGGTCAATTGGGTCAGGGTCAGGGCCGCCAGAGCCTCGGCATGGGATAGCGTGATCGCGCCCGCCACCGTAATCGGGGCCATCGCGCCCATCAAAGTAAAGGGCGTGATAATGGACATCTGGCCATGCCGCGCGAAATCGATAAGCCCCTGCGCCATGGGAATGTCCAGCGTGCGCGGGCTGTTGGTGTTGATGATCGTATAACAATGTGGGTTTGCGCGGAACTCCTCATCACTGAGCCCGCGCGCGGTGGACAGCATTTCAAAGCAATCCATGACCTGCGGCGTCCCGCGCGAGAAGAAGAACGGGAATTTGTCCGTCAGCTCCATCTGCGCCTGTGTGGTGAAATAGTGGCGCAGATGGGTCGGCACATCCTGCGGCTCGACCTGGGGTGAGATCATCTGGAACACATCGAAATGATGGGTCAGTTTCAGAAATTCCAGATAATCCCGCCCTGTCGCGGGTCGCCGCCCGCGTTCCAGATCGGTGGCATTGGGTGCCCCTGCCCCCGGCTGAAACACCAGCGACCCCAGCTCCAACGTGAAATCGCGACGGCGTGCACCGGCGCGACACTTGATGGATTTAGGGGCCGAGGCAACAGCGGCCTCAACCATATCGCGCCCGATAAAGACCATCTCGCTATCTTCATCCACACGCGCGCCTGCGGTGGCAAAGATACGTCGCGCCTCGGGCAGCAGGACCTTGACCCCAAGCTCTTGCAGGAGGCGCAGCGCGGTCTCGTGCATATCCGCGATCTGGTCTGCGGGGAACACCTCCATCTGCGGAAAGGGGTTCTGCAACTGGCGATAGTTCACATCGCGGCTGGGGGGCGGCGCGGCTTCGGCCCCGCGCCCCCGCCGTCTGCGGCCGCGTTCTGACGTTTGCGAGATCACCATCAGCCCCTCATCGCCTTGCCTTGCGGGTCATAGGGCGACGGCGCGATGACCCGTGCGGGCCGTTCAACGCCAACCACATGCACTGTCAGCTCGGTGCCCGGTGCGGCCTTGTCCCGGTCAACCAAAGCCATCGCCAGCGATTTGCCGGTATAGTGCCCATAGCCGCCCGAGGTCACAAAACCCACGCGATCACCCCCCGACCAGATCGGTTCATACCCACTGGCGTCGGCATCCAGCGCGTCCACCTCCAATGTCACCTGAACCTGCGCCGGGCCGTTGCCATCGCGTTCGGCCAGAGCGGCCTCTTTGCCGACAAAATCCTTATCCCAGTCGATCCAGCGATCCATGCCCGTCATCCCGGGCGTATAGAGTTGCGTGAATTCCGCCGACCAAATGCCAAAGCTCTTCTCCAACCGCGTGGACAGCATTGCGTTGAAACCGCACTCGCGGATGCCCTCATCTGCGCCCGCCTCAAGCAGCATCCGGCGCAGTTTGATGTGATCACCATAGCGGCAGTTGATCTCGTACCCTTTCTCACCCGTCACCGACATGCGTGCGACGCGGGCACGGACGAGGCCAATGTCGAAGCTACCGCACCCCATGAATTTCAGGCCCGAGATGTCCTGCTCTGCCAGCTTCTCGACCACCGCCTGCGATTTCGGACCGACCACGGCGAACCCACAGTATTCTTCGCCCAGATCGCGAATATCTACGCCATCCATCATATGGTCATCGAACCAGCGCATATGCCAGGCGCGCAGGTAATAGCTGCCCATGATCCACCAGGTGCCATCTCCCCAGTTGAGCACGGTCAGATCGCCCTTGAGGCGACCGTTCTCACCCAACATCGGGGCCAGCTTGGCGCGACCCGGCGCAGGCAGTTTCGAGGCCATGACCTGATCCAGCCACGCCTCGGCGTTCGGGCCGGTCACCTCGAATCGCGAAAAGCCCGAGATGTCCAGCAGGCCAACCCCTTCGCGCAGGGCTTTGCACTCCTCAGCCACAATATCATGCGCGTTCGAGCGTTTCAGGGTCGGTGTTTCTTCAAACCCTTTCGGCGCGAAATAGAGCGGCACCTCAAGATCCCAGCTGACGCCCCATTTGCACCCGGCCTCGGTCATCGCGTCATGCGCGGGGGCCATTTTCAGTGGACGGCCCGCGGGCAGTTGCTCATTGGGATAGGTCATCACGAACCGGCGCGAATAGAACTGACCCGTGGTCTCACGAATATAGCGTTTGTTCTGCGCAAAATCGCCATAGCGCGCCACGTCCATAGGCCATGCGTCGGCCTCGGGCTCACCATGGATCATCCACTCGGCCAGCGTTTTGCCGACGCCACCGCCCTGCAGGAACCCGGCCATCACCGCGCAGGCCGACCAATAGCCCCGCTTGCCCGGCACTGGCCCGACCAGAGGGTTGCCATCCGGCGAGAAGGTGAATGCGCCGTTCACCCATGTCTTGATACCCACATTCTGGATTGAGGGGTAGCGTTCGAAACCCAGCGTCAGCTCGTTCTCGATCCGGTCAAGCTGTTCCTGAAACAGTTCTTCGCCATAGTTCCACGGCGCGCCGTCCATGGCCCAGTGTTCGTGATCGATCTCATAGATACCAACCAGAACACCCTTTTGATCCTGCCGCATATAGGTGAACCCTTCGAGGTCCACGGTCATCGGCATCTCAAATTCAGCCTCGGCTACTTCAGGCACTGTATCAGTGATCAGATAGTGGTGTTTCAACGGGGATACCGGCAGCTCAACCCCTGCCATGCGTCCCACCTGCTTGGCCCACAGGCCCGCCGCGTTGACCACATGCTCGCAGGTGATGGTGCCCCGGTCGGTAACGACCTGCCAGCCATCGGCGGTCTGGATCAGTTCCTCGACCTTGGTTTCTTCATAGTATTCAGCCCCACGCTTCTTGGCCGCTGTCGCATAAGCCTGCACCGTGCCGGTCGTGTCGATATAGCCCTCGCGATCCGCCCACATTGCGCCCAGCACCCCATCGGTGGACATGATCGGGCAACGCTTCTGCGCTTCTTCGGGGGACAGCAGCTCACAGTCATCAATCCCGATGGACTGGAAGATGCGATAATTGGCCTGCAGCCATTCCCAGCGTTCCGGCGTACCGGCCAGTGTCAGACCGCCGGTCATGTGCAGGCCGATATTCTGGCCGGACTCTTTTTCGATCTCGCTCAGCAGGTCGATGGTGTAGGACTGCAACGACGCCATGTTCGGATCGGCGTTCAGCGCGTGCACCCCGCCCGCCGCATGCCACGAAGAGCCCGAGGCCAGCCGCCGCCGCTCCAGCATGACCACATCCGACCAGCCGAACTTGGCCAGATGATACAGGACCGAGGCGCCCACGACGCCGCCCCCGATGACCACAACGCGATACTGAGATTTCATCCTGCCCTCCGCCACATGACTCGGACAGAACGCTAGATGCACTGTTCACATCTGTCTAGACATTTCTGTACAGTTCCGATCACACGGCTTGGTCACCGCTTTTGCCTGTCTTTAAAGCTGAGCGCTGGGCCGGGTGGCGATCTTTTCAAACCACGCCAAAGTGGTTGGATTTTCCTGCGGAATCCGCCGTTTGATCACGCGGGCAAAATCGACAAAGACAAACCCCGTGATGTCGGCCAAAGTAAACTCGGGCCCCGCGATAAAGGCGCTTTCCGATAGCCGCGCTTCGAGCAGGTCAAAGAATTGACCCACACGCGCCGCCCCCCTTTGCGCCAGTTCGGGGATCTGAGCGTGATTCCCGGCCCCGGGAATCGCGCGGTTGGCAAAGGCGGGATGGGTGTTGCGCAACGTCTCGGCAATTGGCACGCCGCCCTGTTGTTCGATGATGCTGTTCCACATCAGAACCAGACCTTTCTCGTCCGGGCTGCGCCCCATCAGCGGCGGTTCGGGAAATTGCGCCTCAAGATAGGCGGCGACCCCGAGGTTCTCGGTCAGAATTGTACCATCTTCGGTGACCAAAACCGGCAGGGTTGCATTTGGATTGACGGCTCTGAACGCCTCGCTCATTTGTTCGCCCTTGGCGATTGAGATCTCGCGCGTTTCGATCGTCAGCCCTTTTTCCGCGATGAACATGCGGGCGCGGCGCGGGTTGGGGGCGGTTGAGCAATCGTAGAACAGCATGGCGTCCTCTTACCTGCGATAGATGAAACACCGCCCGTCGACCGCGCCGGGCGGCAGAGGCAGTTCAGTCAGCCCGTCGAAATACATCCGGTCGCTGGACACCATCAGCCCGCCTTCGGCCAGCAGCGGTTCGATCAAGGGCGACACAAAACGGGCAAAGGCATCGTTCTTTTCCCGGTTATGCCCGCCAAGATCGGCATGAATCAAACTGGCGGTTGCCCCGAACCGATCCAGAGACGCAGGCAGCGTTTCGCGCACATCGCCCAAAATGACCCGATCCTCGGGCGGGGTCGAATCCGGATGCGATGCAACCGCGCGCTCAAACACGTAAACAGGGCGGTTTTTAACATATTGGACCATGTGGTGATATGTACGCCCGTTGCCCAGGCCCAATTCGAACACCGGCCCGGTCATGCCGCGGGTTTCAGCGATGGCAAAATCCAGACAGGCACGCTGCGACACCATACGGTCGATGAATAGATCCAGTCGGCTTTGTTCGTCGGACACTGGGAAATCTCTCCTTGATAGTTGTCGGTATTCAGATGGGGCCGACACGGCTTTTGATGGCAAATCCTCAAGACTTTGTGTAGGCAAATTGGCGTCGGTTTCACAAAACCGCGACATTTCTGCCCAAGAACGTGTTTGACTAGTCGGGGCCAACCGCGCGAAACTGCGCAAAAAAACACGGGGAGTTGATCAAGCCGATGCCGAGCTACGGCCTAACGGGTGGAATACCCGCATGACTGCGTTGTTGTCTGTCCGCGATCTGAGTATCGGATTCGGGACGGGTGAGCCCGTTGTCAAAGGTGTCAGCTTTGACGTCGAGGCTGGTCAGACGCTGGCGCTGGTGGGTGAGTCCGGATCGGGCAAAACGATCTCGTGCCGGGCGGCTCTTCGGATTTTGCCTCGGACAGCGCAGATTCGCAGCGGTACAATTATTCTGAATGATTCCAAGGGCAAGGACGACCTGACGCAGATCAGCGAAAAGCAGATGCGCGGGATTCGGGGCAATCGCATTTCGATGATCTTTCAGGAACCGATGCGGTCCCTGTCGCCCCTGCATAAGATCGGCAATCAGGTGTCCGAAGTTCTGTGGCTGCATCGCGGCGCGTCCGAAGCGCAGGCCCGCAAAGAGGTGCTGACGCAGTTTGAGCGCGTTGGGTTTCCCGACCCTCAGCGCGCCTATGATTCCTATCCGTTCGAACTGTCCGGCGGCATGCGCCAGCGGGCCATGATCGCGATGGCGATGGTCGCCAAGCCCGAGCTTTTGATCGCGGATGAGCCGACCACAGCGCTGGATGTGACAACGCAGGCGCAGGTTCTGGGGCTGATCAAAGAATTGCAGCGCGAAACCGGCATGGCACTGATCCTTGTGACCCATGATCTGGGCGTTGTGGCCAATATGGCCGAACAGGTTGTCGTCATGCACAAGGGCCGCGTGATGGAGGCCGGGGCCGCCGCCCCCATCCTGACCGCCCCCGCGCATCCCTATACGCAGCAATTGTTCGACGCCGCCCCCGCGATCCCCGACAAGGACGCCGTTGGGCTGCCCATGCCGGACGAAGACCTGATCCTGCAGATGAAGAGCGTGTCCAAGACCTATACCATGCGCTCCAGCAAGGGGTGGCAGGGGGAACGCCTGATCCACGCCTGCCGCGGTGTCGATCTGAACCTTGCGCGCGGCAAGACACTCGCGATTGTGGGGGAAAGCGGATCGGGCAAAACCACCGCCGCCCGGATCGCACTTGGCGCCGAGCCGCCCGACCCCGGCGGAGAGGTACTGTTCCGCAGCTCAGACACCCAAGACCCGATCACGGTCCACAAGATGACCCGCGCCCAGCGCACCGCGTTTCAGCGCAAGGCGCAAATGGTGTTTCAGGACCCCTACAGCTCACTCAGCCCGCGCATGCGCATTCAGGATGCGATGACCGAACCGCTGGAAATTCACAGGATCGGCACCACCTCCGAACAACGGGACAAAGCCGCCGAGATGCTGCAACGGGTCGGGTTGAACGCCGACATGCTGAAACGCTATCCGCACGCCTTTTCCGGCGGCCAGCGTCAGCGCCTGTCCATTGCCCGCGCCATGATGCTGGACCCGCAACTGATCGTCTGCGATGAGCCGACCTCGGCGCTGGATGTGTCAGTGCAGGAACAAATACTGACATTGCTGGAAAACCTGCAGGACAGCCTGAACCTGTCCTACTTTTTCATCTCGCACGATCTGGCGGTTGTGGCACGCATCGCCGATGAGGTTGCCGTGATGCGTCGGGGTCTGATCGTTGAACAGGCCCCGCCCGAGACGCTTTTCTACAATCCCAGTCACCCCTACACCAAGGCGCTTATTGCTGCTCAGCCTGAACCGGACATAAACCGGCCCATCGACCTGAAATTGGTTGCGTTGGGCGCTGGTTCGCCAGACAGTTGGGAAGACGCCTTCCGATTTACCGACTCCGTGATACCTTCACTGGTAGAGATGGAGCCCGGACACAAGGTAAGATGCCATGTTTAAGACCACTCGCCCCCTGTTACTGGCCGCCACGATGGCCATCGCATGGATGGGGCCCGCCACGGCCGATACACCGACACCGCAAGAAAGCGCGTTCTGGGCCAGCGAAGTGGCCGCAGGCAATCTGCCCGCCGTTGAGGACCGCCTGCCGGATGAACCGCTGGTGGTTGACATGGCTGCCAAAGGGCGTGAGTTCGGAAAACAGGGCGGCACGCTACGCACGATGATCACGCGCAATAAGGACATCCGTCAGATGGTGGTCTACGGCTATGCGCGCCTGGTCGGGTTCAACGAAAACTACGAAATCGTCCCTGATCTGCTGGAATCCTTTGAGAATGAGGATAACCGCAAATTCACCCTGAATCTGCGCGAAGGTCATAAATGGTCGGACGGTTCGCCCTTCACATCCGAGGATTTCCGCTATTGGTGGGAGGATGTTGCCAATAACGAACTTCTCAGCCCCTCGGGCCCGCCGGACTTTCTGATTGTCGAGGGCAAGACGCCCACCGTCAGCTTTCCGGACGAAACAACCGTTGTTTTTGAATGGGCGGACCCCAACCCCGATTTTCTGCAATCGCTGGCACAGGCGCGCCCCCCTTTCATCTATCGCCCGGCTGAGTTTCTGAAACAGTACCACGAGGATTATGCCGAAGCGGAAGAACTGGCCTTTCTGGTCGAAGACACCCGCGTCAAAAGCTGGGCGGCGCTGCACAACAAGCTGGACAATCTGTACAAGTTCGACAACCACGAATTGCCCACGCTGCAGCCATGGCTGAACGCCAGCTCGGGCAAGAAAATCCGGCACAATTTTGTACGCAATCCCTATTTCCACCGTATCGACAGCAAGGGCGTGCAATTGCCCTATATCGATGTGGTCGAGATGGAGATCGTGGCCCCCGGTCTGGTTGCCGCCAAGACGAATGCGGGCGAAACCGATCTGCAGGGGCGTGGTCTGGCGTTCCGCGATGCCTCGATCCTGAAAAAAGGCGAGGCGGGCGGGAACTACAAAACCCTGCTGTGGAAAACCGGCGTGGCCTCGCAGATTGCGATCTATCCGAACCTGAACTTTGCCGATGACGGCTGGCGCGAGGTTCTGCGCGATGTCCGCGTGCGTCGCGCCCTGTCGATGGCCATTGACCGAAACACCATCAATCAGGCCCTGTATTTCAAACTGGCCCAACCCGGTGCCATGTCGGTTCTGCCCGCTTCGCCTTTTTATGACGAGAAAAACGCGCAGGCCTGGGCGCAGTTTGACATCGAAGCAGCCAACGCGCTTCTGGACGAGGCCGGCCTGAACAACCGCGACAAATATGGCATCCGCCTGCTGCCCGACGGACGCCCGATGGAGCTGGTCATTGAAACCGCCGGCGAGCGGCAAGAGGTTGAAAACGCGCTGCAAATCGTCACCGACACATGGCGCGAGATTGGTGTCGATCTGGTGATGCGTCCGTTGGACCGCGATATCCTGCGTAACCGTGTCTTTGCAGGCAACACCATGGCGTCGGTCTGGTTTGGCTGGGATGACGGCATTCCGCAGGCCCATACCTCTCCGGCTTATCTGGCACCGACCGATCAGGTGTTTCTGGCCTGGCCGAAATGGGGCCAGTATTACCAGACCGGCGGAGATGTCGGCGAAGCCCCCGACATGCCCGAAGCTGAACGCCTGATGCAACTGGCCCATGATTGGGAGATCGCCACCACGGATGAAGAGCGTGAGGCCGTCTGGGCCGAGATGCTGAACATCCACGCAGATCAGCTCTATGCGATTGGTATCCTGAACGGTGCGCCGCAACCGATTGTGGTGTCGAACCGCCTGCGGAACGTGCCCGAACAGGCCATGTGGGCGTGGGAGCCAGGAGCCCATTTCGGCATCCACCGGCCGGACGAATTCTTTTTCGCCGACTGATCAGGAGCAGCTAAATGGTCATGCTGCGCTATGCAGTCTATCGCTTTTTCACGATGCTGCTGACGCTGCTGGTGGTGTCGGTTCTGATCTTCGTGATCATCAACCTGCCGCCGGGCGACTATCTCAGCAACCAAATCGCCGAGCTTCAGGCCTCGGGCCAATCCGCAGGTGTGGCCAAGGCCGAGTTTCTGCGCACCGAATACGCCCTGGATCGTCCCATGTGGGAGCAATATCTGATCTGGATGGGATTTTGGCCCGGTCCCCATGGGTTCGAGGGGTTGATTCAGGGCAATTACGGCTGGTCTTTTGAGTTTGACCGCCCCGTCGCGGACATAGTGGGGGATACGCTCTGGTTGACCGTGGTGGTCAATCTGGCGGCCATCCTGTTTGTCTATGCGGTCGCCCTGCCGCTTGGGGTGATTGCCGCCGCACGGTCGCGGACATGGATCGACTATACCTCAGCCTTTGTGGGCTATCTGGGGCTGGCGACACCGAACTTTTTGCTGGCGCTGATCCTGTTCTACTATGGCCACCAATATTTCAACCTGCCCATCGGCGGGTTGATGGACCCCTCTTTCGAGGGCCAGCCGATGAGTTGGGAAAAGGTGAAATCGATCCTCATCCACCTGATTGTTCCAACCTTTGTGATCGGCACATCAGGGGCGTCGGCGATGATGCAGCGCTTGCGGGCCAATATGCTGGATGAGCTGGGCAAACCCTATGTGGAAACCGCCGTTGCCAAGGGCATGGCCCCTTCGCGGATGCTGACGAAATACCCGCTGCGCGTGGCCTTCAACCCGTTCGTGGCCGATATCGGCAACCTGCTGCCCTCGATGGTTTCCGGGTCGGTTCTGGTCTCGGTCGTGCTGGGCCTCCAGACTATTGGTCCTACCCTGCTGACGGCGCTGAAGACGCAGGATCAGTTCCTGTCGGCCTTCATCCTGATGTTCGTGGCATTGTTGACCCTGATCGGCACCATGATTTCCGACATCCTGCTGGTCATGCTGGACCCGCGTATCCGGTACGAGGGGCGTGAGGCATGAGCAAGCATCCCGACGGTCGCTATGTGGACGACGCCCCCTTTGACGCCGACGCCACCTTGCAACAGCTTGAGCGCGCTGATCTGGACGCGCCCAATTGGGTGCTGGTCTGGCGCAAGTTCAAGACACACAAGCTGGGCCTGATCTCGGGCATCTTTCTGCTGCTTTGCTACCTGATGCTGCCTTTTGCCGGGTTCATCGCCCCCTATGGCGCGAATGAGCGTAACGACGCGCATCTCTACGCCCCGCCCCAAGGCGTTAACTGGTTTCACGAAGGGCAGTTCTTTGGTCCTTTTGTCTACCCAACGACAATCGAAGCAGATCTTGAGACATTCCAGTGGAAAGCGGTGACCGACACAAGCGATCCGCGCCCGATCGAGTTTTTCTGCGAAGGGGCGGAATACAAGCTGGCCGGGCTGATCCGCTCGAACACGCATCTGTTCTGCGCGCCCGAAGGGGCCACGTTGTTCCTGTGGGGCTCGGACCGTCTGGGCCGCGACATCTTCAGCCGCATCCTCTATGGTGCGCAGCTTTCGCTGACCGTGGGTCTGATCGGCATCACCGTGTCTTTCGTTCTGGGCATCCTGTTCGGATCCATGGCGGGCTATTTCGGCGGCAAGATCGACTGGGTCATCAACCGCGTAATCGAAGTTCTGCGATCCCTGCCGGAACTGCCCCTGTGGCTGGCCCTGTCCGCCGCGGTGCCCTCGAACTGGAGCCCGGTGGCGGTGTTCTTCATCATCTCGATCATCCTCGGGATACTTGATTGGCCGGGCCTTGCCCGATCCGTGCGCGCCAAATTCCTGTCGCTGCGCGAAGAGGAATATGTACGCGCGGCGGAAATGATGGGTGCAAGCTCGGGCCGGGTGATCCGCAAGCACCTGTTGCCGAACTTCATGTCACACCTGATCGCCTCGGCCACATTGTCGATCCCGGCCATGATCCTTGGGGAAACGGCGCTGTCTTTCCTGGGCCTTGGCTTGCGGGCGCCGGCGGTCAGCTGGGGCGTGATGCTGAATGACGCGCAGAACCTGGCCTCGATCGAGATCTACCCGTGGACGGCCATCCCGATGCTGCCGATCATCGTCGTGGTTCTGGCGTTCAACTTCCTCGGTGACGGTCTGCGCGACAGCCTGGACCCCTATCAGCAATGAGCCTGATCTCTGCCCTTCCCGCCTCGGACAGTTATGTGTCGACCGGAAAGGGTGCCCTGCCCAGCGCCTTTGCCGTGTCCGAGCTGGCAACCGCCAGTTTCGCAGCGGTCGGTCAGGAGCTGGCCCGACTGATGGTCGCCCTGAACCTTGCGCCAAACATGCCCG
Organism: Ruegeria sp. CH10; assembly: GCF_056537125.1. Taxonomy (NCBI): domain Bacteria; kingdom Pseudomonadati; phylum Pseudomonadota; class Alphaproteobacteria; order Rhodobacterales; family Roseobacteraceae; genus Ruegeria; species Ruegeria sp. CH10. Next base: position 739,487 of record NZ_JBQFQY010000002.1, read on the forward strand.
AACCAACGGTGGATCACAGGTTGGCCTCGCTGTGGTACGGGTTCTCATTCAAGCCGGACGGGTGGGATATGCCCAGCCTGTGGGATGCCATAGCGGGCGATTACCAGGCCTCGGACGGGTGGATCAGGCTGCACACGAACCTGCCCCGCCACAAAGCCGCCGCCCTCAAGGTTCTGGGTACGCGTGGTGATCGCGATGCTGTCTCTCAGGCGCTCAAGGATTGGTCGATCGCCGAGCTTGAAACCGCAATAGTGGCCGAGGGCGGCGTTGCGGCCGCCATGCGCAGCCGCACGGAATGGCTGGACCATCCCCAGGGGCGCTCGGTCTCGCGCGATCCGCTGATCGGGTGGCACAGCCCACGGCAGATCACCTTGCGCGACCGCCCCGGGGCCACGGCCCGCCGCCCCTTGGCCGGGCTGCGGGTTCTGGACCTGACGCGGGTTCTGGCCGGGCCGGTTTCCACCCGCACGCTGGCGGGGTTTGGGGCCGAGGTCCTGCGCATCGATCCGCCCGGATGGGACGAGCCCGGTGTAATCCCCGACATTTCTCTGGGCAAACACTGCGCCTATCTGGACCTGAAATCGCCCACTGGCCTGACAAAGCTGCAAGAGCTGCTGGCGCAGGCGGATGTGTTCGTTCATGGCTACCGCCCCGGCGCGCTGGATGCGCTTGGGCTGACCAAAGCCAAACGGGATGAGCTGGCCCCCAACCGGGTCGAGGTCACCCTGAACGCCTATGGCTGGCAAGGCCCTTGGTCAACACGCCGCGGCTTTGACAGCCTTGTCCAGATGAGCGCGGGGATCGCGGATGCGGGCCGAAACTGGGCCAAGGCGGAAAGGCCGACACCTCTGCCCGTTCAGGCGCTGGATCACGCCACGGGTTACCTGATGGCCGCTGCTGTCCTGTCTGCCATGGCCGAGGCCGCCTCGGGCAATGCCATCATGCTCGCGCAGCTTTCACTGGCCCGCACGGCCGAGCTGTTGGCAGCACTGGCCAAGTCGGGTGATAGCGATGAGATCACCGGTGCAGCACCCGCTGACTACAACCAACAGTCCGAGGCTTCCGGCTGGGGTCCGGGCCATCGCCTGAAACCGGCCCTGACCGTGGGGGATGCGCAGATGTCCTGGCCCATACCGGCTGCGAAACTGGGCACGTCCCAACCAATCTGGCCCTCCCTGTCCGCGTGATGCACCCGCCGCGCGGAACGCGCGGCCCGGCCCAACGCTTTGGGTGGCGTTTCGTCAGAAACGCAGCCCAAAAGGGCGGGAGCCGCCCCTACCGGTCATCCCCGCCGCCGGGGCCAATGTCATCAAGGTAATCCTCGTCAATCGCCGCCTGAACCGCGCCGGTCACGGCCTCACGCTCTTTCGGAGTCAGGTCTTCGGGGTCTTTGCCCTCGGCCAGCCGCACGGTGACCTCACGGTGAGCAAACTTTATGCCCTCGCGCGCGAACAACTCACGGATTTCCTGATACACTTTCTTGCGCACCAGCCACTGATCCCCCGGCTTGGTCATGAACTTGACCCGGATGATCATCGCGGAATCCTGCATCTCGATCACACCCTGCGACTTCAGCGGCTGGATAAAGTTGTCGCCAATCACCGGATCGCTCAGCAATTGCTGACCCAGCTTCTTGATCAGCTTGCGCACCTTCTCGACATCGGTGTCATAGGTCACGCGCAGGGGCAGTTTCATGATCACCCAATCGCGGGAATAATTGGTCAGAACCTTGATCTCTCCAAACGGGATGGTGTTCAGCGCCCCCAGATGGTGGCGTAGTTGGAAAGACCGGACCGAGATTTTCTCAACCGTCCCCTTCACATCGCCAATGTCGATATATTCCCCCTTGCGGAACGCATCGTCCAACAGGAAGAAGGCGCCCGAAAAGATATCCCGCACCAGTGTTTGCGAACCGAACCCAACGGCCAGACCCACCACACCCGCGCCCGCAAACAGCGGGCTGACATTGATGCCCAGCTCCATCAGCGCGATCAGCACAATGGTCACGACAACAACCGCCAGAATTGCCCCACGGAACAAGGGCAACAAGGTGGCCAAACGGCTTTGCCCGCCTTCACCGCCCTCATCGCCCAGCTCTGCGTCGGTACCGTCATCGACTTCTTCGGCGATTTTCGAGTCGATCCAGATGCGAAAGAAATGAAACAGGATATAGCCAATGAACATGATGACCATCACATCGAGGAACCGCTCGATCGGCAAATCCTCGCTCCAGCTGGCATCGGGGTTCCAGATCACCACCAGAGCGTAAATACCAACGACAAACGCCAGGATACCGGCCACACGTCGGGCAAGGTCCTCATAGGTGACAATGCTATGCCTGCGCCTTTCGGCCTCAACGGTTTCGGGGGTCTCGTCACTCGGCTCGTCTGCGTCCTCGTCGGCATTCATCTCCTCGATCTGCCGGTTGCGGTCAAAATACCGCTCCAGCAGATAATTCATCGCCCCATAGGCCACGACAACCGACATGAAGATCGCATAGCTGCTGGCCACAATCGGCAGGGAGTTTTCGTTCTCAAGCACCAGATCAACTGCCAGTTTGAACCAGCTGAAGACCATGTAGACGATCAGGACCGGCGCCCAGGCAAAAGAGATAAACCGCAAAATCCACGACACCTGATCGGGCGCCCGTCCGCCGCGAATAGCGTTGGAAATCGCGCGCGCATTGAACAGGATCATCAGCACGTTGCCCAGCGCACCGAACATGGTCAGCCCGCCGTAGACCAGCGCATAGACATTATAGTTCAGCCCGAAATCCGCCACCCAGGTCGCGAACAGCACGACCGAGATATCATAGGTCGCCAGCGCTGAGGCCCAGATATACAGCCGCTTTGCATCCCGGTCCGAGAAGGGCGGCAACCGGTACTGGCTCAGATACGGCGACAGGACCATGCGCCACAAATCAGACACGGTGCGCGACAGGAAAAAGGCGGTAAAAATCGCCGTCACCGTGAATTGGACCGACAGGTTTCCGGCTTCGCCAAAGAACAAAAACCCGACGATCAGCGCCATCAGCATCGCAAAGATGGTGCCGCCGATCCCCATAAAGAAGCGGAACACCAGAAACGGCATCTTTTCCCTGTAGCCTTGCGGGTCTTCCTTGGACCGCGCGACCACAAATCGTTTGGCTATGCGCTTGCCGTAAATCTCGGTCGACAGCCAGCGCCCCAGCAGCAGGAACAGAACGTTCCAGAACAACACCTCGACATAGGTTTGAATACGGCCATCGGGGCTGGTCTGACGCAGGATGTACTGCACTTCGAACACGGAATACGGCAGAGCCTGAAGGCGCGATTCCAAAGAGGCCCGAAAGGTTGAAAACCTTTCCTGCGCCTTCATCAGTTGCGACCCCTCGGCCATCGGATCGGCCGCCTCAGCAGCGGCGGCAGTGGTTTCATCCCCCGAGGACACGATCTGACCGGCGCTGTCGATGACAATGACGCTTGCGCCTGCTTCTGTCGCCGCCCGGATCGCCGCCGCCAGATCGCTGGGATCGCTGGTGTCGGCTTCGGTGGATGAGCCCGCGTTATAACCAGGGATCAGGGGCGTCTGAGCTATCGCCGCAGGGATGAACGCCGCAGTGAATGCCCAGATCATCAGGGCAATTGCGGCCAGTCGTCTAAGTTGCATCGGGTGGTCTATCCAAATCACATGTTGCGCCACAGGTTACAAAAGCGCCTGTGCTTATTCAAATATTCCGCCTTTCGCGTCCTTAAATTGGTATCAATTCGTGTTCCTGCTGCACCGGGGGCGACAACGGTGTTTGCAAGCCGGGAAAAACTGAATATGACCAAGCCCGTGCGCCGGGCGAATTGGCGACCTTAGGTTTGGGTTTTGGGGTGTTTTCACGCCCGCTGACCGAGATGTTGCCATTTCGCAATGCTTGCCGAAATTGCACATTCCCGTCACCTCCTTTGGCAAGCGGCGGCAAAGAATATACGGTAACGGATGTAAACGCGCGGATTTGCACCGAGAAAGACGGCAGGCGAAGGCATGAGCCTAGGAATAAACAATACGACCAACGGCCGGGCGCCGCGCATCCTGTTCTACAGTCATGACACATTCGGATTGGGTCATCTTCGCCGCTCGCGCGCGCTGGCCGCAGCCATCACGCAAGCCAATGCGGACGCATCGGCCCTGATCCTGACCGGGTCTCCGGTTGCGGGTCGGTTCACCTTTCCGCGTCGGGTGGATCACGTGCGACTGCCGGGCGTGACCAAACGCGCCGACGGCTCATATGCGGCCCGGACGATCGGCATGGGGATCGACGAAGTGACCGAGCTGCGCTCGGGGCTGATCCAGACCGCTGTGCAGCAATTCGACCCCGATATGCTGATCGTGGACAAAGAACCCACCGGGTTCCGGGGTGAGTTGCTGCCCACCCTGGAAATCCTTCGCCATTCACAGCGCACCAAACTGGTGCTTGGCCTGCGCGACGTGCTGGACGAGCCCGAGGTTCTGGCCGCGGAATGGGACCGTAAAGACGCGCTGACTGCGGCTGAGACCTTTTATGACGAAATCTGGGTCTATGGTCTGCGGTCTATCTATGACCCGACGCTGGGCCTGCCTCTGAAACCGGCCACACAATCCCGCATTCACTGGACAGGCTACCTGCGCCGCGATCTTGGTCCGGTCGGAGAGCCCCCCGAACAGCCCTATATCCTGATCACCCCCGGTGGTGGTGGGGATGGCAAAGCGATGGTGAACCTTGTCCTGTCAGCCTATGAGCAGGACCCGACCCTGTCGCCGCGTGCGGTGCTGGTCTATGGTCCTTTCCTGTCTGGCGAGCTGCGTGATGAGTTTGAGGCCCGCGTGGCCGCTCTGAACGGTCGGGTGACTGCCGTTGGCTTTGAATCGCAGATCGAAACGCTGTTTGCCGGGGCCGCCGGCGTTGTCTGCATGGGCGGTTACAACACCTTTTGCGAGGTTCTGTCCTTTGACAAACGCGCCGTGATCGTGCCGCGCACCACACCGCGTCTGGAGCAATGGATCCGCGCCTCGCGCGCCGAGGATCTGGGCCTGGTGCGCATGCTGGACGAAAAGCGCGACGGGCTGACACCGCAGGCCATGATACAGGCGATCCGGAACCTGCCGCAGCAACCGGCCCCGTCTCAGGCGATCCAGAGCGGTCTGCTGGACGGGCTGGATTATGTGACCGGCCGCGTCGACACCCTGTTGAGCCGGGAACAGGAACGGGCGACCGGATGACGACTCGCCAACCGAAACTGGCGGTGCTGGTCAAAGGGTGGCCGCGCCTGTCCGAGACGTTCATCGCACAGGAACTGGTCGCCTTGCAGGAGGCCGGGCACAGCTTTGACATCTGGTCCTTGCGCCATCCGACCGATGTCAAACGCCATCCCTTGCATGACCGGTTCCGGGGGCAGGTGCACTACCTGCCCGAATACCTGTACCAGGAGCCCGGGCGCGTTTGGGCCGCGCGCCGGGCCGCGCAGGTCTTGCCCGGCTATGCCGAAGCCTACCGGGTCTGGCGTGCTGACCTGCGGCGTGATCCAACCCATAACCGCATTCGCCGCTTTGGTCAGGCCTGCGTTTTGGCCGCTGAACTGCCTGCCGAGACACGCGTGATGTATGCGCATTTCATGCACACACCGTCGTCCGTTGCCCGTTACGCCGCCATCATGCGCGGTCTTCCGTGGAGCTTTTCGGCCCATGCCAAGGACATCTGGACCTCGCCCGAGTGGGAGAAGGCCGAAAAACTGCAGGCGCACACCCATGGCGCTGCTTTTGGGGCGACCTGTACCGCCATCGGGGCCGAACACCTGCGCAGTCTGGCCGATGATCCCGCGCGGGTCGATCTGATCTATCACGGGCTGGACCTTGGTCGTTTTCCCGCCCCACCCGACCGGGTCTTGCGCGCGCCGGACGCGCCGTTTCACATGCTGTCCGTGGGACGTTTGGTTGAGAAAAAGGGCTTTGACCGCCTGATCGATGCCTTTGCCATGCTGCCCGACACGCTGAACTGGCATTGGACGCATATCGGCGGCGGCGCGCTGGGGGATGCCCTGCGCGCCCGGGCCGAGGCCGCGGGCCTGTCACATCGGATCACGTGGAAAGGCGCCTGCGACCAGCCCGAGGTGATCGCCGAGATGCGCAGGGCGGATCTGTTCGTCCTGCCCAGCCGGATCGCCGAGGATGGCGACCGTGACGGCCTGCCCAATGTTTTGATGGAGGCCGCGTCGCAGCTGCTGCCGATCCTGTCCACGCCGGTTTCGGCCATTCCTGAATTCATTGCAACCGGAACGCATGGACTGCTGTCCGACGATGACCCGGCCGCATTGGCGATGGCTGTTACCCGCATGGCCGCAGAGCCTGGCCAAACCGCCGCCATGGCGCGCGCCGCCTATGACCGCCTGATCGCCGAGTTCCGCATGGACCCCGGAATCGCCCGCTTGTCCAAACGGCTGCGCGCCCTTGGCGCAGACACCGAGTGATGGCGCGGGTCGCTTTTTACACGCCGATGAAAGCGCCCGACAGCCCGGTGCCCTCGGGTGACCGTGAGATGGCGCGCAACCTGATCGCGGCGATTGGCGCGCACGGGGATACCGTGGACCTCGCCTCGCGCCTGCGGGTCTATGACAAGCACGGGGATGCCCAAACGCAGGGCGCATTGCGTCTGGCGGCAGATGCCGAGGTGCAACGGGTGATCGACGCGTTGCCTGCGGGCACAGACCTCTGGGTGACTTACCACAACTATTACAAAGCGCCGGACCTGATTGGCCCACGTGTCTGCGCCGCCCGGAACATCCCTTATGTTCAACTGGAAAGCACCCGCGCGACCAGCCGCCTGAACGGCCCGTGGGCCGGGTTCGCCCAAGCCGCGCATGACGCCTGCGATGCGGCTCAGGTGATCTTTTACCACACCGCCAACGATCTGATCACGTTGGAGCGGGAGCGGTTCGGGGATCAAACCCTCGTTGAGCTGCCACCCTTTCTGCCCCTGTCGGAATTGCCCGCTACATCGACCTGCGAGGGGCCGATGCTGACTGTCGGCATGATGCGGCATGGCGACAAACTGGCCTCGTATACGTTGCTGGCGCAGACACTCGCACTGCTACCCGGCGACTGGTCGCTGAGCATTGCAGGCGACGGTCCCGCGCGCCGCGAGGTCGAAGCACTGATGGCCCCCTTCGGCACAAAAGTCTGCTTTCTGGGACAATGCGACCGCGAGCGGCTGCAAAGGGAATACGAAACCGCATCAGTCCTGATCTGGCCCGGCGTAAACGAAGCGTATGGCATGATTTACCTTGAGGCGCAGGCCAGCGGTGTGCCCGTCGTTGCGCAGGACAGGCCCGGAGTACGGGACGTGCTGGCCCCCGCCGATTACCCCTCGGTTGCCACGGGCCCCGAAGGATTGGCCGCGCGCCTGCGCGAACTGTTGGACGCGCCAGCGCTGCGCCGCGCACTGGGGGCCAAAGCCCGTGCCCATGTTGCACAACGTCACCTCATGCCCGCCGCGACGGATCGGTTCTGGCAAGCGGTGCGCCCTTTGGTGGAGGTTGCAGGATGACCCGATTGGCATTGCTGAGGCATGGGCACACAGACTGGAACCGCGCAGGTCGCATTCAGGGGCGCAGCGACATCCCTTTGGATGCCGACGCCCGCGCCGAGCTCGCCGCGTCCTCCCTGCCCGCGCCTTGGGACGAGGCCGTGCTTTGGTCCAGCCCCCTGCTGCGGGCCAGTGAAACGGCGCAACTGGTGGCAGGGCGCGCGCCGCTCACATCTGAGGCATTGACCGAGATGAACTGGGGCGATTGGGAGGGTCTGCGCGGCGTGGACCTGATCGCAGATCCCAAAAGCGGCTATCGCCATATCGAGGATTGGGGATGGGAGTTCCGCCCCCCCAACGGTGAATCTCCGGCCGAGGTCTGGGCGCGACTGGAACCCTGGCTGACCGCCCTGTCAGGCGACACGGTGGCCGTCTGCCATATCGGCATCATGCGGGTCATACTGGCGCGGGCCTGGGGTTGGGATTTCAACGGCCCCGCCCCCTTTAAAATCAAGCGCAACCGTCTTTATATCGTTGATATGTCGACCATGACCCCGCTGCCGGACCCCATCCGTCTGATCAGACCCGAGATCGCCTCATGAAGGTGATGATCGTTGTGACCCATTTGCTGGGAACCGGGCATCTGAGCCGGGCATTGACCTTGGGCCGGGCCTTTCTGCGGGCAGGGCATGAGGTTTTTGCCGTTTCGGGCGGGATGCCCGCACCGCAACTGGACAGTTCGGGGATGACCCTGCTGGGCCTGCCCCCGCTGCGGTCGGACGGGACCAATTTCACCCGGCTGCTGACGCAAAGCGGAGACGTGGCTGACGAAGCCTATCTGGCCGCCCGCGAAACCGCGCTGGTCAAGGCCGTGCAGGGTTTTGCGCCGGATATTCTGGTCACAGAGCTGTTCCCTTTTGGTCGCCGCGTGCTGTCCTCGGAATTCCTTGCCCTGCTTGAAGCTGCGGGCACGCTTGCGCAACGCCCTGCTATTCTGGGCTCGGTCAGAGATATTTTGGCCCCGCCGTCCAAGCCATCCAAGGCCGAGCGCGCGGACCAGATTGTATCGCAATTCTATGACGGCATTCTTGTCCATTCCGACCCGTCGATGGTTCCGCTGGAGGTCAGCTGGCCCGTGTCCGACCGCTTGCGAGAGCGGCTGTTCTATACGGGGTTTGTCGCCCCCGAGGCGTCGACTCCGCACCCGGAGGGCACAGGCAATGGCGAAGTGCTGGTCAGCGCAGGCGGTGGTTCGGTGGGGCAGCCGATCTTTCGCGCAGCCATCGAGGCCGCCCGAAAGATGCCCAACAGGCGCTGGCGCCTGTTGGTGGGCGGCCAGGATGCCACCGCGCGCATTGAGCAGTTGCAACAAGAGATTGGCGCCGCGCCCGTAACGCTGGAACCAGTACGCCCGGATTTCCGCCAGATGCTGCCCCATGCGGCAGCCTCGGTCAGTATGTGCGGGTACAACACAGCGCTGGACGTTCTGCAAACCGGAGCCCCTGCCGTTTTTGTGCCATTCGACGATGGCAATGAGGTTGAGCAGACCCTGCGCGCCAAAAGCCTGTCGGAACTGCCCGGTATCGGGGTGCTGCCCAGCGCCCGGTTGGACGGTGAGGCATTGGCGCAAGCGGTTGCTGCCGTCATCGAAAATGGCGCGCGCCCGATGGCTGAAAAGGGGTTTGACGGGGCCGCCAGATCGGTTGAGATAGCATGTGGGTTGAGGGAGCGGGCATGACCTCCGATTGGACACTCTTACAGTTGGAGTTGGACGCTTGGCAGGCTGCGGGTCTGACCCTACCGTTGTGGTGGCGGGACGATGATGCGGTTTCCCAAACCCCTCAGCTGGAGGCATTGGCGCAAATGTCCGAGGCGCTGGACCTGCCAGTTCATCTTGCGATCATTCCCCGCGATGCCGATGCAGGGTTGGTTGACTATCTAGGTGATCACACGGGCCTGATCCCCGTTGTACATGGCTGGGCGCACCAAAATCACGCCCCGGCCGACGAAAAGAAATCCGAGTTTCGGCTGCACCGGCCGATGCAGGACGTACTCACCGATGCACAGGCGGGGGTCGATCAGTTGCGCGAGTTGTTCGGAGACCGCTTGCAACCGATCTTCGTTCCGCCCTGGAACCGGATCGCCCCCGAAGTCGCAATGGAGCTACCCGGGTTGGGTTACCGCGTGATCTCAACCGCAACGCCGCGCAAAACACGAAGGCCCGCGCCGGGGCTGGAGCAGATCAACACCCATCTGGACCCGATTGACTGGCGTGGAACACGTGGGCTGGTCAGCGCGGACAGGTTGATTGCGCAGACCGCAAACCTGCTGCGTGATCGCCGCGAAGGGCGGGCCGACAATGATGAACCCTTCGGTGTTCTGACTCATCATCTGGTCCATGATCCCGCAATCTGGACCTTTACCGAAGAACTACTACGCAAACTGCTTGACGGTCCGGGCAGTGTCTGGACCCTGCCCGCGCCCCAAAGAAACGGAGACCCTGAATGAGCCGACTGGATTCCATGCTTCGCCGCCTGACCGCCCAACGCGACGGGCTGAATTGGGCCGCCGGTCAGATCTCGGGCGCAGCCGGAGACGTTCTGGACATGGGCCTGGGCAATGGCCGTACCTATGACCACCTGCGAGAGATCTTGCCTGACCGGCGCATCTGGGTGATGGACCGGGTCCTGCAATGCCACCCGTCCAGCACCCCCCCGGCCGAGGATTTTCTGCAGGGTGAGGCGGAACCGATGCTGGAAAAACTTGCCTCAGGCGGGTCAAAGATCGCCCTTGCGCATTACGATTTCGGGCGTGGTATAAAGGAAGACGATGTGGCCGAGGCCGCACGCCTCAGCCCCCTGATCGCGCAGGTGATGCAGCCCGGTGGGTTGCTGATCTCAGGTCAGCCTCTGGTGGGGTTTGAACAGATCAGCGGCCCGGACACCATCGCGCCGGACCGATACCTGTTTTACCGCGCCTGATCAGACTAACCTAACGCGCCCTGTCAGGCGACGCGACGACCGCGCGACCAGACACCGTTGAGTGCAGGTGCGCCTTCGCGCATGCGAAAACGGATGACGTCGGCGCGCGCACCCTCGCGCAGCTCTCCGCGGTCTTCCAGCCCGACAACCCGCGCCGGGGTCTGCGTCACGGTGCGCAACCCACGCGCCATGTCACCCCATGTCTCGCCCAACCGCGTAGCAGACAACAGCAGCGCGGCGGGCACATAGTCCGAAGACAGAATGTCGAGATGGCCCAGATCGGCCAGCTCTTGCGCGGCCACGTTGCCGGAATGCGACCCACCCCGGATCACGTTCGGCGCGCCCATCATCACCTTGATGCCATGATCGTGGCAGGCACGGGCAGCCTCAACCGTGGTGGGAAATTCCGCCAGCGTGATGCCGTGACCGGCCGAGACCGCCACCTGATCCTGCGTCGTGTCATCATGGCTGGCCAGCATTGCGCCAAAACGTTTGGCGGCCTTGACCGTCTCAACCTCGTGGTGGTCGCCAAACCTATCCCGCAACGCCTTAAGCTGGGCGACATGCTGCAGGAAGTCATCGTCATTCATGCCGTGCTTGCCCTTCATATAGGCCTCAAGCTGGGTCATATCGCGAAATTGCCGTTGCCCCGGCGTGTGGTCCATCAGCGAGACCAGCCCGACGCGATCCTCAGGCCCGAACTCGTCCAACTCATCCACCAGCGTTTCCGAGCACACCTCGGCCCGCAAATGCAGGAAATGGCTGATCTTCAGCGCATCCTGTTCGCGCAGCTCCCATAGCTCGCGCGACAGTTCGCGGGCGTATTTCTTGTAGCGGTTGCCAGACGGGATCGAGCCGATACGCATCGCGTCGAAAACCGTGGTAATCCCGGTGCTGGCCAGTTCCGCATCATGGGCCAGGATCGCCGCCGCATGCGGCCAGTCGACCTTGGGGCGAGGCTGGATGTGACGTTCCAGATTGTCTGTATGCAATTCAACCAGACCGGGGCACACATAATCTCCGCCGCAATCAATGGCCCCCGCCGGAACCGCTGTCCCCGTGGCAACCTCGGCAATGGTTTCGCCGGTGATCCGCAGGCTGCCGGTAACGGTCTGATCCGGCAGAACAAGTGTGGCATTGGCAAGGATCATTTCTTCTGTCATCTGAACTTCACACACTCTGAGCTATTGGGTAGGCCACGCATAGGAGGCCAATGTGACATTCACGCGATACGCGATCTATTTTGCGCCACCGGCCAAGGCCGAATGGACCAAATTCGCAACCAGCTGGCTGGGTTGGGACATGGAAACCGGCGAAACGGTTGCGCATCCTGTGACCCCCGGCGTGGACGTGACCGCCGTCACGCAGGTGCCGCGCAAATACGGGCTGCATGCGACGATGAAACCGCCCTTTCGTCTGCAGGACGGGCAGTCGTTTGAGGCACTGACCGATGCCTGCGCGCGGCTGGCGCAAGCGCAGCCCCCGGTCACGCTGGACGGTTTGGAGATTGCCCGCCTTGGCCGGTTTCTGGCTTTGCGTCCTATTGGGGACGAGACCGCGCTGAACGCGCTGGCTGCCGCCTGCGTGCGGGATCTGGACAGCTTTCGCGCCCCTGCCCCGCAGGCTGAATTGGACCGTCGCCGCGCCGCGGGCCTGTCGCCCGCGCATGAGGCCAATCTGGCGCAATGGGGCTATCCCTACGTGATGGACGCCTTCCGCTTTCACATCACGCTCAGCGGTAAGCTCGACAAACCGACGCTGGCCACGGTTCAGGACGCACTGCAAGCGCAGCTTGCCCCCTTGCTGCCCGCGCCGTTTCCCATCACCGATCTGGCCCTGATGGGCGAGGCCGAGGATGGTCGGTTTCACCTGATCCATCGCTACGCCCTCTCTGGCTGAAGCTGGGGCAGGATGGCGGCGATGGTCGCCTCCAGCGGGCCGGAATTGTCGATCTCGACCACGCGCGTCAAACCGTCGGGCAAAGGCGCGCTGGCCCGTGCCAGCCGCCGCGCCTGTTCCTGCGCGCATTCGCGGGCGCGCGATGACAGGCGCTGTGCCAAAACCTCGGCATCGGCGGTCAGCGAGATCACGATCAGATCACCAAACACCTCTTGCGCGCGCAACAGGACAGAACGGGACAAGTTCACCAGAACCCCATCCGACTGATGCCGCAGGTCGTTGATGTCCTTGGGTATGCCATAGAACAACCCATGCGCGGGCCAATGCAGGGCAAAGGCGTCTTCGTCCACCATCTGCTGAAACGCCGCGACGGAGACACGATCGAAATCCTCACCCTCTTCGCCCTCAGGCCGCGTGATCACCCGGCGCATCCGTTTGATACCCGGCGCGCGTGCCTCCAGCGCCTCCATCACGCTGTCCTTGCCAACACCCGAGGGACCAACCACCGCTATTACCGGCGCAAAGGTCATGCGGCCAGTCCGGGGGTGAAATCTGAGACATTGATCTCGCGGTCGCACACCCGGTCGCGCGCGCCCACATCATGGAAAATACCCACAATTGCCGCGCCGCGCGCCTTGGCCTCTTCGATCAGCGACAGAACCGTTTCGCGGTTCTGAACGTCCAGCGAGGCCGTGGGTTCATCCAGCAGCATCGCCGGGTAATCATGGGCAAACCCGCGCGCGATATTGACCCGCTGCTGCTCACCCCCTGAAAACGTCGTCGGGCTCAGCGACCAGAGCCGTTCGGGAATGTTCAGCCGCGCCAACAGCCCCGCCGCCTTGTCCAGCGCCGCCTGCCGGTCGTGGCCTATGGCCAGCAAGGGCTCGGCCACCACCTCCAGCGTCGGCACACGGGGCACCACCCGCAGGAACTGGCTGACATAGCCCAGCACCTCGCGGCGCAGGGCCAGAATCTCGCGCGGTTCGGCCTTTGCCACATCCAGACCGCCCACCAACACCTGCCCCGAGGCCGCAAGGTAGTTGCCGTAGATCACCCGCATCAGGGTCGACTTGCCCGCCCCCGACGCGCCGGTCAGAGCCACACATTCGCCAGGCGCCACCTGTAACGAGGCCCCCTGCATCACCGGAATCACCGCCCCGCCCTGATTGTGCAGGGTAAAGCTCTTGCTGACATCCTTGAGTTCAATCATCGCTTCTTCTCGTCCCAAATACGGAATCAAACCTGCAGAACACTGGACACCAGCAGCTGCGTATAGGCGTGTTGCGGATCGTCCAGCACCTGATCGGTCAGGCCCGTCTCAACCACATGGCCGTCCTTCATCACCATCAGCCGATCCGCCAACAGCCGCACCACGGCCAGATCATGGGTGACGATGATGGCGCTCAGCCCCATTTCGCGCACCAATCCACGCAGAAGGTCCAGCAGACGCGCCTGAACCGAGACATCCAGCCCGCCGGTCGGCTCATCCATGAACACCAGACGGGGACCCGTCACCAGATTGCGCGCGATCTGAAGGCGTTGCTGCATCCCGCCCGAAAAGGCGGTCGGACGGTCGTCGACGCGACCCTCTGCAATCTCAACCCGGCCCAGCCAGTCAATCGCCTTATCGCGAATATCGCCATAATGACGGTCGCCAACGGCCATCAGACGCTCACCGATATTGCCACCTGCACTGACCGACATGCGCAACCCGTCGCGCGCATGCTGATGGACAAAGGCCCAGTCGGTGCGCCCCAGCATGCGGCGCTCGGGCTCGGACATGGTCACGGTATCCACCGGCCCGTCTGTGCGGGTATCAAATACCACGCGGCCCTGATCGGGTTCCAGATGCCCCGCCAGACAGTTCAGCAGCGTCGACTTGCCCGAACCGCTTTCGCCGACGATGCCCATCACCTCACCGGGGAAAAGATCAAAGCTGACGTCCGAACACCCGATCCGCGCGCCATAGCGCTTTTCGATACCTTGTACCTGCAACAGCGGGGTCATGCCGCGTCCTCCTTGCCCAAGCGCCCTTCATGCCCTGTTGCACGGCGCGACCGGCAGTAATCGGTGTCCGAGCAGACAAACATCCGGTTGCCAGCATCATCCATGATCACCTCATCCAGATAGCTGTCTTCGGCACCGCACAGGTCGCAGGGATGATCGGCCTTCATCGCCTCAAACGGGTAATCCTCGAAATCCAGGCTGACCACACGGGTATGCGGCGGCACCGCATAGATGCGCTGTTCCCGCCCGGCCCCGAACAGTTGGATCGCGTCCATCTCAAGCTTGGGGTTGTCGAATTTCGGGATCGGGGATGGGTCCATCACATAGCGGTCCGACACTTTCACCGGATAGGAATACGAGGTCGCAATGGCGCCATGCTGGCTGATGTCTTCGTACAGCTTCACATGCATCAGCCCATATTCCTCAAGGCTGTGCATCTTGCGGGTCTCGGTCTCGCGCGGTTCCAGAAACCGTAGGGGTTCCGGGATCGGCACCTGATAGACCAGAATCTGATCCTCGGTCAGCTTTGCCTCGGGAATGCGGTGGCGGGTCTGGATCACCGTGGCCTTTTCGGTTTCCTCGGTGGTCGCAACCCCGGCCGTGTTCTCAAAGAATTTGCGGATCGAGACCGCATTTGTCGTATCATCCGCGCCCTGATCGATCACTTTGAACGTGTCATCCGGCGTCAGCGTCGCGGCCGAGACCTGCACGCCCCCCGTGCCCCAGCCATAGGGCATCGGCATCTCACGGCTGGCAAAGGGCACCTGATAACCGGGCACCGCCAGCCCTTTCAGGATGGCCCGGCGGATCATCCTCTTGGTTTGTTCGTCCAAATATGCGAAATTATAGTCATTCATTTGATGTATCTTTTCGTTTTTTGGTGTTTTTATGGACGTATTGTTTATATCCGTGCTCTTTTTGGCCATTTTGGCCTATCTTTTCAGACATATCCGCCATGCCGAACATCGCCATCGCGCCCAACGCAGGGATCGGGACGGCATGTGGGAATCGGTTGGTGAGCATACCGTGTGTTCCGCGCGCAACGACGAGCGCAATCGCCGGCAGGTCCGGTGCAGCGCAGGCCGGACCACCCGAATGGAACATTCGACCCGCTGACATCATTCCGCGGCCTCCTGTGGCGTGATCCGTTCTTCGGCCTCGCGGCGCAGCTTGCGGACCAGTTCCAGTTCGGACTGGAAATCCACGTAGTGGGGCAGTTTGATGTGTTCCAGAAACCCGGTCGCCTGAATGTTGTCGGCATGGCTGAGGACAAACTCCTCGTCCTGTGCCGGCGCACCCACATTATCTTCGCCCAGTTCCGCCCAGCGCAATGCGCGGTCCACCAAGGCAACCGAGATTGCTTTGCGTTCGTTCTGGCCAAAAACCAGACCATAGCCGCGCGTGAATTGGGGCGGCTCGGTCCTTGACCCTTTGAATTGGTTGACCGTCTCACATTCGGTCAACTCCACCTCTCCAATATCGATGGCAAAGCCCAGTTCTGGGATATCCATCTCGACCGCGACCTTGCCGATCCGCAACTCGCCGACAAAAGCGTGGTTGCGGGCATAGCCGCGCTGGGTGGAATAGGCCATGCCCAGCACAAACCCCTCATCTCCGCGGGTCAGCGATTGCAGGCGCAGGGGCCGGTTCGAAGGGAACTCCATCGGTTCGCGGGTCAGGTCGCCCGGCGTATCATCGCTGGGGGTTTCGTCCTGAATGATCCCCTCGCCCTTAAGGAACTCCGCAATATGCGGGGTCGGCTCACGGCGCGGTGTGGCCTCGGGCGCGGGCGCAACCTCGCCCTCAGCCGCCAGTTTGAAATCCAGCAGACGGTGCGTGTAGTCGAAGGTCGGCCCCAACACCTGCCCGCCCGGCGCATCCTTGAACGTGGCCGAGACGCGGCGGTCGCAGGTCATGTCGCAGGTTTCAACCGGGTTGGAATAGCCGAACCGGGGCAAGGTCGTGCGATAGGCGCGGATCAGAAAGATCGCCTCGATCAGATCGCCGCGCGCCTGTTTGATCGCCAGCGCGGCAAGATCGGGATCATAGAGCGACCCTTCGGCCATGACCCGGTTCACGGCCAAAGCCAGCTGTTCGCGGATTTGCGCGATGCTCAGCTCGGCGACATCGGTCGGGCCCCGGCGTTCTTCGGCCAGCCAGGCGTGGGCGTTGTCGATGGCCTTTTCACCACCTTTGACAGCTACATACATCGCTTAACCCTCTGCCCTGATCTGCGTACTGCGTGGCAAGGCCGCAACCCTGTCGCCGCAGGTGAAAAAGAAATCGCAGCCCAGCGGGTACAGCGCCGCATTGGCCTGCAGCGCCGGGATGTCCGGCAGCGACAGATGCGCGACCTCTTTGATACCCGGCCCGGACAGTTCGGCACCGGATGGCTGCAAGGTGTCACATTCGACGATCAATGTGGCAGACCGGTCGGGGTATTCCGGCGTCCCGACCCGGTACTGCGCCAGCGGTCCAAGCGCCTGCCAAGTGCCGACGGCAAAATCCGCCTGCGCCGCATCTGTAAGGGGCGCACCCGTGTGGAAGGTCAGCCATTGACGCACCGCGTCTGTATCCAGCTCACCCGCCAGATGCAGTTTCGTATCCGGGTCACACAGCGTCAGCAGCAACGTGCCAGCCGCCACCGACAAAGGAGCCGGAGCCTGGCTGCCGCTGATCGTGCGGATGTTGCCCGGCCGCGCCATAACGGTCATTGCGTCGCGAAATGCGTGGGCGGCATCAATCGGCGCATCGCTGAACCCGCCTGAGAATTGTGTTTGCGTGGACACTAGTCCTCTCCCCGTACCAGCGTGAAGAACTCAACCTTGGTGGCTGCGGCCTTTGCGGCGCGTTCTGACTGTGCGGCGTTCATCTGTTGATGCAGCGGTGTGATGACCTGCGCGCGCAATTCATTGGCGGCCTCGGTCTGCATCATCGCATCAATCAGCGCCGCCGCCTCAGCCTTGCGCTTGGACCGGCCCTGCACATAGCCGTGCCCAACCGTCCCGTCCTTCAGAACCACCGAACAGCGCGTGACGGTCATCTCACCCAGATTGAACGGCGCGCCGGTGGCACCTGCGCGGCCGCGTACCATCACGCCACCAGTTTCCGGGGCGCGCAGCCAGTCAAAGCCGGGCTGAGCTTTGACATCGCCCCACAGGTCCATCAACGCCTCTTCCGGGGCACGGGCCAACAGGCCCATCCATGCCTTGCGCGCGGCATGAGTATTATTTTGCTGATCCGCCATCGAAACCTCTTGGCCGGGTTGTCTACGTGAACTATACAACTAGACAAATAATACGACCCTCCACTGAGTCCCGCAATCCGGGATCGTGTGAAATTTTGATGACATGAGCAAAACACCCATTTGGAAAAGCATCGCGCTGAACCTGACATCGGACATTGCCGAAGGGCGCTATAACACCGGAGACCGCCTGCCGACCGAGGCGCAACTGGCCGCGCAGCATGGGGTGAACCGGCATACGGTACGGCGGGCGCTGGCGGATATGGCCGAACAGGGGCTGGTACATGCCCGGCGCGGCGCGGGCGTGTTTGTCGCCGCGCGGCCCACCGACTACCCGATTGGCAAACGGGTCAGGTACCACAAGAGCATCTCGGCCAGCGGCAAGATACCGGGCAAACAGATTCTGTCCCTGACAACCCGCGTCGCGGATGAGACTGAGGCTGAGGCCCTGCTGCTCAACCCCGGCGACGAAGTGCACATCTATGACGGGCTGTCTTTGGCTGACGGCCAGCCCATCGCCCTGTTCCAGAGCATTTTCCCGGCAGACCGGCTGCCCAACATCCTGGAATCTGTGCAAGACACCCAATCGGTGACCAAAGCGCTGCAGCGATGCGGCGTCGGAGACTATACACGGGTATCGACCCGCCTGACCGCACGCGCCGCAACGGCGACGCAGGCCCTGCACCTGCGCCTTCCCGAGGGCGCACCGATTCTGTTTTCAGCCGGTGTAAACGCTGATCTGTCCGGCGTCCCTGTTGAATACGGGCGAACGGCTTTTGCCGGGGAACGCGTCACCCTGACGCTGCACGACGATTAACCGCGTAGGTCTCCCGCCCGTCTTCACCCTCCTTACGGAGGGTTCATCCCGTTGGGCGTAGCGCCGCGCTTTGCGCGGCGCCGGGCCCAAAGCCGCCAAGGGGGATCGGCGAAGCCGATGGTCCTGCGGGTGCGGGAGCCCTTCGGGACAGGGCACAAAGGTACTATTCGTATTTTTCCAGAAAGGCTTCGGCGCTGAGGGTGCGGAAATCCGGAAGTGCCGCGCGCAGGCGTGCATTATCCCAATCCCACCACGCCATGGCCAGCATTCGATCCGAAATGTGCAAGGGAAACCGGCGGCGGATCGGTTTGGCAGTTACCCCACCAACAATCGTGTAGGGATCGACATCCTTGGTCACCACCGCGCCCGAAGCCACCACAGCACCATGGCCAATTGTGACCTCAGGCTTGATGATCGCTGCGTGTCCGATCCATGTATCGTGGCCGATCACGGCGACCCGGCTGGCGCGGAGGGCGAACCATTCCGGGTCATCCTCAGCATCATCCCAGTAATCTGCCGAGCGGTACAGGAAATGGTGCTGCGACGCTTTCTCCATCGGATGATCCGTCGCACCTATCCGCGTGAAGCTGGCGATATTGGCGAATTTGCCGATCCGGGCATTGGCGACATCGCAGGTCCGGTCGCAATAGGAGTAATCCCCCCACTCGGAATTGGCGATGCGGCTGCCTGCGCCGATCTCGACATATTCCCCGAAACTGCTGTTCGTGACCTTGCAATCAGGGTGAATGAACGGGTGATCCGGGCGCAGGCGTGCCATCGTCTGTGATCCCAACTCAACCCTGCGACTGCAGCTTGGCTTTGGCCCGGCGCGGTTTGCGCTTGGCCCCGGCCTCGCCCTGAATCAGGCGCTTGCGCAGCCAGCCCGAGAACCAATCCATCAGCATCACCATCAGGATGATCAGGACGATGTAGTAAGCCACCTCTTCCCAGTCTTTCTGCGTGATGATCGCCTGCGTCAGCAACAGACCGATCCCGCCGCCCGTGATCGCGCCAATCACCGTGGCGCTGCGGGTGTTGGATTCGAGGAAGTACAGCAACTGGCTCAGCAGCACCGGCGTCACCTGCGGGATCACACCAAAGCGATAGCGTTGCGGCGCGTTGGCCCCGGTGGATTGGACGCCTTCGATCTGCTTGTTGTCCACATTCTCCAGCGCTTCAGAGAAGATTTTGCCGAACGTGCCGGTATCCGTCACCAGAATGGCCAGCGCACCGGTCAGCGGGCCGGGGCCAAAGGCGCGAGCCAGAACCACGGTCCAGATCAGCGCATCCACACCGCGCACAAAGTCAAATACACGGCGGGTGGCAAAGCGCACCGAACGCAGCGGGTTGAAATTGCGCGTCGCCAGAAAGGCCATCGGCAAGGCCACCATCGCCGCACCCAGAGTGCCCAGGAAGGCCATCAGGATGGTCTCGAAAATGGCCCAGGCCACATCCTGATGCCGCCACATCTTGTTGGTCCAAAAATCGTTCAGGATCGCGCCTGTCTCACCATTTGCGGCCAGACCGACAAGCTGCGGGAAGGATTTGCCGTAATACGGGCTGTCGAGGGTGAAGAAGAACAGCTCCCACCCGGTGAAATACCGGAACACTTCGGAACGGTTGCGGGTCACGGTCAGACGGCCCGCATCGGTTTTGATCGCCAGACGGTTTTTCGACAGGTTGATCCAATCCGGCACGTCGCCCGCAGGCAGTTCCGCCTGCACACCAGCTGAACGGCTCGGAGTCGCGCGGACAGTGCCATAGCCGGGGATGTCATATTCCACCGTCTCGGGACCAAAGCGCACGACATGGCCGTCCTCAAGATCGATCACGGTGGTTTCGCCCAGTGTGACCCAATCAGGGGCCGTGCCTTCGGGATAAGCACCCTTGCGCTCGCCCTCAATTGCCGCTGTGATTTCGCCGGACCGGTTGTCACGTTCGACATGCGTTTTGTAGCTGTAGCTGTCCGAGACAAGCGTCTTGCCGTTTTCCCAATTCGCTCGCGCGGCCAGACCCGACACGTCGAAGGCAACGAACACATAGGCCAGATAGACCAGCACCAGCGCGGGCAGGCTGAAATTCACAAGGCGTTTGCGGCTGAACAGGTGATCTGCCTCGGACTTGAGCTGATCGACGGTCAGATTGGTTGCGAAGGTGCTCATGCCGAGGCTCCTTTTTCCGACCCGTGGGCCAGACGGTCGCGCAGGTAGCCAGAGATCTGGTCCACGACGACGATAGTAACGAAAAGAAGGATGAAAATGGCCGCGGCCTCATCATAACGCCCCTGCCCCCAGGACATGGCGTTGCGCAATTCGTACCCCAGACCGCCTGCGCCGACGAAGCCCAGAATGGCCGAGGCGCGGATGTTGATCTCGAACCGCAGCAGGGCATAGCTGACATAGTTCGGCCCGACCTGCGGGATCACCCCCAGATACATGCGCTGAGACCAGTTTGCCCCGACCGAGGCCAACCCCTCAACCGGTTTGAGCGAGGCGTTTTCGTTCACCTCGGAAAACAGTTTGCCCAGCGCGCCAGCCGTATGGATGGCGATGGCGATCATCGCAGGCACCGGGCCACCGCCCAGAACAAAGATCAAAACCAGCGCGATGACGATCTCAGGAATTGCCCGGAACACGTCCGAAATCCGCCGGAACAGCGGGATCATCGACGGCCAATAGGCCATGCCCCGGGTCGACATCAGCGCCAGAAACGTACCCAGGATCGTGCCCAAAAGGGTCGAGGCGGCGGCGATGTTCAGGGTTTCCACCAGCGCCGGAAAGAACTCGACCAGATTGGCGGGCATCTCGGCGATTTTTTCCCAAGCCTCGGACAGAACCTCGGCCGGGTAGTCCAGAATCCGGTGCCAGCCGTCGATGAAACTGCCGGCGTTGCGGCTGTCGGCTGTTCGGAACCCTGCGGCCATCATGGCCACGAACAGGATCAGAAGGATACCACCATAGACCCTCTTGCGTCGCGCCATCGCGGTATAGTCGTCGCGGATCTGATCGACGGTCGGGGACCCAGCAGTCAGGTCTGTCATGGAATGCTCCTGAGTGGAAAAACGGGGCCCAGCTGTGCGCCGGACCCCGCGTATTGGATATGCAGGCTTAGTTGGACTTCAGCTTGCGTGCTTCGATGATGATTTTGTAGGCGTCATGGGTGATCGGATCAAAGCTCTTGGCTTCGCCCGCTGCCACACCGTAGAAACAATCGCGGTCTTTTTCCGACAGCGTGTCCCACAGCTCGGTCACTTTGGCTTTGACGTCGGCAGGCAGTGCCTTGCGGACAACAACGGGGCCTTCCGGGATCGGCTCGGATTTCCAGATCTGGACCAGATCGTTCATGTCGACCAGACCCGCGTCCACGGCGCGGCGCAGGGCGCCCGACTGATAGCCGTCTTCCCATTCGCCCAGACCGTCGGCCCAGGTTACACCGCCGTCAACGTCACCGTTGTTCACGGCAACGATGGTC
The DNA here is from genome assembly GCF_056537125.1 of Ruegeria sp. CH10. Classification (NCBI taxonomy): domain Bacteria; kingdom Pseudomonadati; phylum Pseudomonadota; class Alphaproteobacteria; order Rhodobacterales; family Roseobacteraceae; genus Ruegeria; species Ruegeria sp. CH10. The sequence continues at coordinate 761,431 of NZ_JBQFQY010000002.1, forward strand.
TGCTCGTGACCGCCGGTGAATTTCACTTCACCGAAAAAGTCGCCCGATTCCATGGTCGCGCCGGTGGCCGCAGGGATCTCGATCGACGGGATCAGGTAGCCCGAGGTCGAGTTCGGATCGCCAAAACCAAAGGCTTTGCCCTTCATGTCTTCCAGCGAGGTGATGCCGCTGTCCTTGCGGGCAAATCCGATCGAGTGATAGCCGTAGCCGCCATCGGTGTTGACCTTGACCAGAACCGGCTCAACCGCTTCGGGGTCGGACAGGTAGGTTTTTGCGTAGCCCGACGCGCCCAGCCAGGCCACGTCGATGGTGCCGCCCAGCAGGCCCTGAATCACACCGTTATAGTCGGCAGGGGCAAACAGCTTGGCCGGAACGCCCAGTGCCTCTTCGGTGTAAACGCGCAGGCACTCGTTGTTGTTCAGACGGTCCTGAGCGTTCTCGCCGCCCAGAATGCCGATGCGCAGCTCGGTGATGTCCTGAGCCATTGCAGGTGCAGCCATGGCAGTGGTCGCAACAAGGGCAGCCATAAGTTTTTTCATCTGTCTCTCTCCAGTTTGATGCACCGGCCTTTCATCGGCCGGTCGATGAAAGGGGGGGTGGGCCTAGATGGTCGCTTCGGCTTCCATCAGGGCTTTCTGGGTGGCATCCAGCGTCTCGATCTCGGTCGAGGTCGCCTCTTCCGAGAAGCTGTCATCGGCGCCATAGATCTCACGCGCGACACCGGTGGTCAGTTGCTCGGGCAGGCCGTCGAACATGATGCGGCCATCGCGCATACCGACCACGCGGTCGCAATAGCGACGCGCGGTGTCCAGCGTGTGCAGGTTTGCAATGACCGTTCGGCCATCCTCTTCGTGGATACGGCGCAGGGCCTGCATCACGACCTGAGCGTTCATCGGGTCAAGCGAGGCGATGGGTTCATCCGCCAGAATGATGCTGGGATCCTGCATCAGCGCCCGCGCGATGGCGACCCGCTGCTGCTGTCCGCCCGACAGGGCCTCGGCCCGTTTGGGGGCATGTTCGGCAATGCCCAGACGGTCCAGAATGTCGATGGCACGGTGAATTTCGTCCATCGGGAACAGGTTGAACATGGTGGCCAGTGTCGAATGGCGGTTCAGCGTGCCGTGCAGCACGTTCGATACCACATCCATGCGCGGTACCAGATTGAACTGCTGAAAGATCATGGCGCAATCGGCCTGCCAGGCGCGTTTGTCCCGGCCTTTCAGCCTGGTGACATCCTTGCCGTGGAACAGAATCTCGCCTTCGCTGGCATCGGTCAGACGGTTGATCATCCGCAGCAGGGTCGACTTGCCCGCGCCCGAGCGGCCAATGATCCCGATCATGCAGGGCTTGTCCACATCCAGCGTGGCCCGGTCCACGGCAATATTGTCGCCAAAGCGCTTGGTCAGTTTTTCGATACGCAGCACGTGCCACCCCCAATTCATGTTGGCGGTCAGCTACAGACAGCGTTCAACAGCTTTGTGTAAGTGCCGTGAAAGTTTTGTAACGGCGCCCGACGCCGGGGGGCTACCCTTTGCGGGGCGGCGGCGGTATACGCGACGGCGACTCTTCTGCTGACATGAGGCCGCCATGAGCTTTGACCGCACCATCAAGATCGCCCCGTCGATCCTGTCCGCCGATTTCGCCAATTTCGGAGCCGAGATTCAGGCCATCGAAGCCCAGGGCGCCGATTGGGTCCATGTGGACGTAATGGACGGCCATTTCGTCCCGAACCTGACCTTTGGCCCCCCCGCCGTCAAAGCGTTCCGCCCGCATGTCAATACGGTGATGGATGTGCACCTGATGATCACTCCGGTCGATCCCTACATTCAGGCCTACGCTGATGCAGGGGCCGACATCCTGACCGCCCATATCGAGGCCGGACCCCACACCCACCGCACCCTGCAAGCCATTCGCGCCGCCGGGATGAAGGCGGGTGTTGCCCTGAACCCCGGCACCCCGGCCGAGGCGGTTGAACATCTGCTGGACCTGGCCGATCTGGTCTGCGTGATGACCGTGAACCCCGGCTTTGGAGGGCAGAAATTCATCGACCTGACCGACAAGGTCCGCAAGCTGCGCCAGATGATCGGCGATCGCCCGGTGCATATCGAGATTGACGGCGGCGTTGATCCGCAAACAGCGCCCTTGGTTGCAGCGGCAGGTGCCGACGTTCTGGTCGCAGGGTCGGCTGTGTTCAAAGGTGGGTCCGTCGAGAACCCGGACGTCTACGGCAACAACATCCGGGCTGTTCGTGCAGCGGCAGAGGGCGCGTTGTCCTGAAACAATGGACTTGAGTAAACTTGGATGGCGGGGACTCCCCGCCATTTTTGTTAGAGCCATACGCATACGAATTGGGCATGGCGGTCTCTGTTCGATCAGCAGAGAACATGGCCAGACGCGTCATACCAAAGGGCAACACTGCGAATAGGTCGTGCGGTTTGGCTGATGTCTCCAACCGCATGCAACGTGGTTTGCGGTCATGATAGAGAATCGTCAATTCAGTTTTGCTGAAATCCAGTCAAATAGAATACATTTGCCAAGTTCGGCCTCTTGTGACCATGAACAAGCGCCTAACCTACCAACGAAGAGTATATCCAATGATTGAACGCATCGAAACAGGCGAGCGGTCGTCCAAGATCGTCAAGCACAACGGCGTTGCCTATCTTACAGGACAGGTCGCCGAAGGCGAAACGATCCAAGAACAGGTTCGGATTTGCCTGGAGAAAATCGATACTCTGCTGGAAAAAGCCGGTTCTTCACGCGAAAAAATGCTGCGCGTAACGATCTGGCTGGCTGATATGAGCGATTTTGCCGGATTGAACGAAGTATGGAATGCGTGGGTTCCTGCTGGACACACGCCGGCACGCGCGTGTGGTGAAGCCAAATTGGCCCGCCCCGAGCTGAAAGTAGAGTTTATCGTGGATGCTGCGTACGACTAGTCGCTACATTCCTCGCCGCAATGCTTTGATGCCACGAACACCTGCACGAAAAAGGCCGCCCCTGTTTGGGACGGCCTTCTTTGAGTCAACGGTTGGGTCCGAGATTATTCGACGAATAATCTCCGCACCCTCGCGCCTTACTCGA